>JANOQX010000143.1:0-96772 GCA_031415035.1 Cyanobacteria bacterium VAR_4_metabat_243 | reverse complement strand
ATATTCCTGTCGGACTGGTGTTTTTAGCCCCGCTTGGGGTGTGGGGGGGTCAGCCCCGACTTCTTGCCCCGGGGCGGGTGAATTGCGCCACCCGACAATTTGCCAGAATCCTGGAGGTGAGGGGCGTTATTTCAGCTTCGGTTGCAGTGGTGAAACCTGGCTGACCTTCTGGGCAATTTCGGGATTGTATAACCGCAGATAATTCCAGTAGTTGCCAAATACCGATCGGACGTAGCCTTGGGTCTCATCGTAGGGAATCGCCTCGACAAATTCATCGGTGTCTTTGATCTTAGTTTTCTCTAACCATCCGCTCACAGCATTCGGCCCGGCGTTGTAACTCGCGATCGCCAGCATGGAGTTGTTTTGGTATTCGTCGTGAGTGTAGCCGAGATACCAGGTGCCAAGTTTGATGTTGTCGTCAGGGTTTTCGGCGTTGTAGGTTTTCATGCTCAGTTTGTCGGCGACAAAGTCGGCGGTGTCTGGCATCAATTGCATTAGGCCCGTGGCTCCCACGACGGATTTGATCTTCGGTTCGAAGCGCGATTCTTGGCGCATTAAGGCCGTGACGAGCATTGGATTGAGCTGATGCGCTTCGGCCCAACGGGTAATTTGCGGAATGAACGGGAATGGATACAAGCCCTGCCAATAATCCGGCTGCACTTTTAGGCGTTGGTATTGCTGCTGGTCGGTGGCGGCTTCCCGATCGGCCAAATTCGCCAGCATAAAGATCGCATCGAGGTTATCGCCCACCCCCAAGCGCAACAGCCCATCGGTAAACTGTTCCGGCACCGTCGGCTGGGCGCGATTGGTAAATTCCACTTGCCAATTGGCCCAGGCATCGCTCCACTGGCCCAAATCGGACAATTCCTGAAGCAATGGCGATCCGGCCATCAATTGCGGGTAATTGCCAGGTTGCTGAATCAGCGGCTGCAACTGCCGCACCGTGGCAAAATCCCCCACATTCCAGCCCAACAAACTCGCCGATCGCCAAGCGTAGTAGGACTCCGGATATTGCTGAATCACCTGCTGAAAATGCTTTCCGGCCTGGGTCGCATCGCCGGACTTCAAGGCCCATTTGCCCGCCCAGAAGCCGGATTTGGCCCCGATGTCGTTGGGGGGATTGGCTTGGAGCGTGGCGATCGTCCAGCGCTCGGCGGCTTTGAAATCCCCGGCGTTGGCCGATTGCTGGGCCAGCGTCCAACGCAAGTCCCCCGCTGCCTGTGACTTGGGAAACTTTTCGAGTAAGACTTGCCGGGTTTGGGTGGCGGTGGTCTGACTTTGCATTTTGTCCAGCCGCTTGGCTTTTTCGAGCAGCGCTTCCGGTGCCCGATCGGGATATTGGGCCAAGACTAAATCGAGGTAGGGCAATGCTTTTGGGGCTTCGGCTAACTGGGCCAAGCGGGTCAGGGCCAAGCCTGCTTCGGGGGTGCCAGGGAATTGTTTGACCACGAGTTCATAACGTTGCTGACCACCGGGTTCGCCAGCTAGATGCAGGCCTCGGGCCGATCGGTAGGCGGTTTGGGGGGTTTGGGGCGTTTTGGCGTAGGCTTTGGCGGCTTTGTCGTACTTTTGGCTTTCCCAGTAGGCGAAGGCGACGGTTTGCCATTCGCTGGGCTGGAGTTTGGGTCCAAAGTTTTGTACCAGTTGGTCGAGGCGGGCGGGGGTGTCCTTGGCGTCGGGTTCGGCCTGGGCGAGGAGCAGCAGCAGGGGCAATTGCTTCGGATTTTTCTGGAGGCGGGCTTTGGCAATGGCGATCGCCCGTGGGTGAGTGGGGAATTGGGTAATCACCTGATCCCAATATTTTGGTTCCGATCGACCGAGTTCGTAGAGGGCTTCGGCGGCGATTGGCTGTTGGGGGTAGGATTGCTGGATTGTTTGCCAGATAGCTTTGGCGGGTTCCGGCTGCTGGGTGGCGGCGAGGGCTTTGGCGCGTTGGTGGAGGATTTGGGGGGCGAGGACGGGATATTCGGCTTCGAGGTTTTCGAGCAAGGGGAGGGCGAGCTGGGGCTGTTGGGTATTGAGTAAATCCGTGGCGCGGAGGTAGCGGGCGCGCGATCGGTCGATCGACGGTTGGGGGGCGGCGGCGAGGGTTTGGAGATTGGTGGCGCGCTGTTCGGGGGATTGGCGGAGGAGGGAGGCGATCGCGGGGCTGGGGCGGTTGGCTGCGTTGGGTGAGTTGGGGCGCGTTTGGCCGAAGGGATTGAGTCGGTCGAGTGGGTTGCCCGGTTTGACTTGGGTGGAGATCACCATGCCGGAGACGAGGGCGATCGTCCCGGCTCCGCCGAGGAGCCAGGGCATCCAGTTTTTTGGCCAATTTGAAGGTAAGGGCATCCAATCCACTCCGGCAGTTAATTGAGTCAGCTTTGTCTGTCTACGCCAGAAAATCATAACTTTGATTTGGTGGCGGGGCGCATCGATCTGGGGCGATGGTCAGCGATCGGGCGTTCTGTCGCGATCGCGTGAGTCACGATCCCCCTAAATCCCCCTTCAAAAGGGGGACTTTTAAATTCTCCGGTTCCCCCTTTTGAAGGGGGCTAGGGGGATCACCGCTCCAAGCGTAGTCCCACCAACCCATACAGAAATCAAGGGTCGATCGCGGCAGTCCTGATCCCCCTAAATCCCCCTTCAAAAGGGGGACTTTGAGATTCTCCGGTTCCCCCCTTTTGAAGGGGGGCTAGGGGGGATCACACCTCCAAGCGTAGTTCCACTAAGCCATACAACAATCTAAGGCCGATCGCGCCAGTCCTGATCCCCCTCAATCCCCCTAACTCCTTCGGAGAGGCTTCGCCAACAAAAGGGGGACTTTGAGAGCAACTCCCTGATCGCCTGACAAACACCCTCAAATTCTTCCAGAACTTGCCGATTTGTGAAGCGGACAAGGCTTAAGCCGTAGCCTTCCAGGATCGCCGATCGTTCTGCATCATCGGCTTTCCCTTGCTCGGAAAAATGGCGATCGCCATCCACTTCGATCACTAGCCGCAAAGCCGCACAGTAAAAATCGACGATGAAATGATCGATCGGGCGCTGCCGCAAAAACCTTACTGGTAAATGTCGCAGATAATCCTGCCACAGCCGATTCTCCGCAGGCGTTGGATTTTTCCGCATCGCCTTGGCCCGAAACACCAAATCAGCGTTGTAAGGCAAGTGAAAATTGCTCGTATTCAGGTTAGTTTGCTGCGACATGGATTCAGGCCAAGGTTTCAATATCCTCAGAGTTCCCCATGAACCACTCTCAAAGTCCCCCTTTTGTTGGCGAAGCCTCTCCGAAGGAGTTAGGGGGATTTAGGGGGATCGGGACTCACGCCACAAACCATAAGACTGCCAAAACATCCCCCCAACCGATTTCCCCGAAAACGCAATTTTATCCGATACTAGATAAGCCCCTTGTGTCCGTCCCCGCGCCGCGCCCAAGTGCCCCCACATTCGCTAGCAAAATTGATTGAGCCTGTTATGAAGTTTGAATCACTAAATTCATCGTTTCTGAATTGGACGGGCGAGGCCCTCGCGATCGGTCTATTCGACGACCAAATCCCACTGACCGGGGATCTAGCCCAGCTCGATACCCAACTCGCCGGGATCTTGAGCGAACTGATCAGCGAAGCCGAATTTAAAGCCAAACCCAACAGCACCCTCTACAGCCGCATCACGGGCCAACCGTTCAAAAAACTGATCCTCGTCGGCCTCGGCAAAGCCGATACCATCACCGCTGATGGCCTGCGCCGCGCCGCCGCTGCCGTCGCCAAACTCGCCCATCGCGAAAAGTGCAAAACCCTCGGCATCAGCTTGCCCCTCGGCCCGATCGCCCCTCCCACCGCCGCCCAAGCGATCACCGAAGGCATCCAACTCGCGCTCTACAAAGACGCCCGCTTCAAATCCGACAAATCCGAAGACAGCCATCAACTGGAAACCGTGCAACTGTTGGGCCTCGCTGACCAAGCCGCTGCGATCGACAAAGCCACCAAAATCTATTCCGGCGTCGTCCTCGCCCGCGAACTCGTCGCCGCCCCGGCCAACGTCGTCACACCACTCGCGATGGCGGAAATGGCCCAGGATCTGGCCAAAACCTACGGCATGGAACTCAAAGTCCTCGAACGCGCCGAATGCGAAGCGCTGGGTATGGGCGCATTCCTGGGCGTCTCCCTCGCCTCCGACCTGCCCCCCAAATTCATCCATCTGATTTACAAACCCCAAGGCACCCCGCGCAAAAAAGTCGCGATCATCGGCAAAGGCGTCACCTTTGACTCCGGCGGCTACAACCTGAAAGTCGGCGGCTCCGGCATCGAAATGATGAAAACCGACATGGGCGGCGCTGGTGCCACCTTTGGCGCGGCCAAGGCGATCGCCGAACTCAAACCCGATGTCGAAGTCCACTTCATCAGCGCCGTCGCCGAAAATATGATCAGTGGTCGCGGCCTGCGTCCCGGCGATATCCTCACCGCCTCCAACGGCAAGACGATCGAGATCAACAACACCGATGCTGAAGGTCGCCTCACCCTGGCCGATGCCTTGGTCTATGCGGACAAACTCGGCCTCGATAGCATGGTCGATCTGGCCACACTGACGGGCGCTTGTGTTGTGGCTTTGGGCAATGACATTGCGGGCTTGTGGAGTCCGAATGATGCGTTGGCCGAGTCGATCGTCGCTGCCGCCGCCCAAAGCGGGGAGAAGATCTGGCGGATGCCGATGGAGGAGCGCTACTTTGACAGCATGAAGTCCCCCCTCGCCGACATGAAAAATACGGGCGCGCGGCCCGGTGGCGCGATTAGCGCGTCGATCTTTCTGAAGCAATACGTCAAGGACACACCCTGGGCGCATATCGACGTGGCTGGCCCGGTGTGGACGGATAAAGCCCATGGCTACAATGGCGTTGGAGCAACGGGTTACGGCGTGCGGATGTTAGTTGATTGGGTGCTGGCCTAGACCGGATCGGGCAGGGGCAGATGCAGCGTGAATTGGGTGCCGGCTCCAAGGCGGCTCTCGCATTCGATCTGCCCGCCATGCTCATTCACGACGATTTGGTAGCAAGTCGAAAGGCCGAGGCCCGTGCCCTGCCCGATCGCCTTGGTGGTAAAGAACGGATCGAAGATTTGCTTCTGCACCTCTTCCTCCATGCCAGTGCCGTTGTCGGCGATCGCGATTTGGATTTGGCGATCGCCGATTTGGCGCGTGGTGATAGTGATCGCGGGGCGGTGCTGGATCTGCCGATCGACGGCTTCATGCAACGTGTCGATCGCGTTGGTCAACAGATTCATAAATGCCTGGTTGAGATGGCCGACGACGCCTTGCACCATGGGCACATCGCCGTATTCTCGGATGATCGTGATTTCGGTTTGGGTCATGTTTTGGCGTAGACGACGGCCTAGTAGCAGGAGGGCGCTGTCGATCCCTGCTTGGACATCGATCGGTTTGACCCCCGTTTCATCCAGGCAGGCAAAGACCTTCAGTGTTGCGACAATGCTCTGAATTCGATCGGCTCCCATTTCCATTGAGTTCAGCACCTTCGGCAAATCCCGCTGAATAAAGTCCAGATCCAAGGTGTCCAGCGCCTCGGCCAACTGCGGACTGGGCGTGGTATGTTCCTGCTGATAGAGCTGCACCACTTGCAAGAGTCCCTGGAGATATTCCTGGCTATAGCGCACATTGCCCTGAATAAAATTCACGGGATTGTTGATTTCGTGGGCGACGCCCGCGACCAATTGGCCGAGGCTCGACATTTTTTCGCTCTGGATCAGTTTGGCCTGGGTGGTGCGCAGTTTACTCAGTGAAACTTTCAGCGCCTCGGCCTTACGGCGCAGCCGCGCCTCGGACTTGGCCAAGGCCGCTTCCGATTGCTTGCGGCGAATCCCTTCGGCGATTTCGCCCGCAATGTAGGACAGCATCTCCAGCGTCTCAAAGGCCAAATCCTGCTGGGCAAACAGCGACATCACCCCGATCACTTCATCATTGGCGATCAGCGGATAACCCGCAAAGGCGGTCATGCCCCGCCGCAGCGCCCAATCCTGGGCGACAATCCGCGATTCCGCTGACACATCATTGGTCAAGAGCGGTTGGCGTTCCTGGGCGATCAGTCCCACTGCTAGCGTCCCGATCGGCACCTGCGGGCAGAAGGACTCGGCATCATTGGCCTGAAGTCCGGCGCTGGCTTGCAATTCGAGTAGGGTCTTGCCGGGATTGACGATCCAAATCCGGGCCACGCCGATATTGAGTTGTTCGACTAAGACCGCCGTACAAAGTTCGAGCATCCCCGCCAGTGGAATATTCCGGCCCAAAATGCTGTCGATCATCGCCCGCAGTTCGATGAGGCAATTCTGCTGGTACAGTTCGTCTTCGGCGGCTTTGCGATCGCTGATGTCCCGATCGATGCCGCGATAGCCTTTGAATTGACCGTGGGCGTCAAAAAACGGGACGCCATTGCTTTCCATGACGATCGATTGGCCATCTTTGGTGCGGCGGATTGTTTCGACGCGGGCAAAGGCTTGGCGCTGCTGGACACAATAGCTGATGATCGAATTGGCGGCTTGGGGCTGATCGAGGCGCATCATGTCACAGAGCGAGCGGCCAATCACCTCTTCCGGGCGGTATTGCAGCAAATGCTCGACTTGGGGGCTGACATAGGTGTAGATCGCGTTTTCATCCACTTCCCAAATCCAGTCCTCGATCGTCTCCAACAAATTCTGGAAGCGCGATTCGGTGACGATCGCCGTGGCTTGCTGCTGCAATGCCGTCCGCTGCGACCACACTGCCCCCAAACTCGTCGCAAATAACTTCAACGCATCAATATGGGCCGGATCGGTCAGTGGCATCGCATGACTAAAGTCAAAGCCCAACACCCCCCAAAACTGTTGCGCCACGACGATCGGAAACCATTGGCAAACGCCGCCCTGGGTGCGAGCCAGGGTGACCACTTGGCCCCGCTGCAAGGCCGCTGCCGATCGGGGATCCAGCGGCCAATCGGTATCGCTCCGGCCCTGGATCGCGGGATGGGCCAGCCGCCACTGCTGCCGCATGACGAATTGCCCCGTGGGCCAATCGATCGGGCGTTCGAGGACGTAGGCGCGATCGACGGCGATCGGCTCACCCAAAATCGCCAAAGCCTGTCGCAAGGCTTCATCCAACGCGGGAACCGTCAACAAATGGCAATTGGCCTGGGCTAAAGCCCCAAATAGGCGTTCCGTCAGAGACATAGCGTAAACAACAATGTAGAAGTCACTTTCACTCCTTCCAGCATACCCACAAACCCCCGTGAGGCCACAGGGCGCGATCGCCCGCAAAAAAAATCCTGGCCCCGCAACAAGTTGCCGAATCAGGATCGTCCGTTCCAAATTTATCGCGTCATCCCCGATCGGGATTGCTGTTTCAGTGCTCAAATCGAGCCATCGATCGGTGGGGCGATCAAAAAATCGTTTAAATCCGGGCTAGGGTGACCTGCTCGGTTTGGTCTTGGTACTTGCCCCGGCGGTTGTCGTAGGTGACGTCGCAGGGTGCGCCTTCCAAGAACAGCAGTTGGACAATGCCTTCGTTGGCATAAACCCGACAATCGGCACTAGAGGAATTGGAAAACTCCAGGGTGAGATGGCCGCGCCAGCCCGCTTCGGCCGGAGTCAGATTGGCAATGATCCCAATCCGGGCATAGGTCGATTTGCCGATGCAAATCACCGTGACATTTTCCGGGACGGCCAGGGACTCCAGTGCGACGCCCAAGCCGTAGGTATGGGCGGGCAGGATGAAAAATTCGCCCGCATCATCGCGGTGCAGGGTCGCGGGTTCCAAGTTCTGCGGATTGAAGTGCTTGGGATCGACCACGGTGCCGGGGACATGGCGAAAAATGCGGAAATCCTTCGGCGACAAGCGCAAATCATAGCCGTAGCTGCTCAAGCCATAGGAGATCACCGGATGATTGGCGTCGGTGCGGCGCACCAACTGCGCTTCAAAGGGGGCAATCATCCCCTTCGCCGCCATTTCCGTAATCCAGGAATCACTCTTAATCATGGCCGAACTCGCAGAAAAAATCAAAGGTTGAACAGGGGATCGGGCAGAAAAAAAGCACAGGGAACACAGTCAAACCAACAGTCCTAAATTGAAACCTCGATTCAAAATCACTCACTCAAAATCATCGAATTCAATCAGGGAAACACAAGGGAATTAAATTACGGTTGGTGACTGCGACGGAGTTCGGTAATCTGGTCAGCGACGTCCAAGATGGCCTGGGGCACATCGGGACCGGTCAAAATCACGTCAATATGGCGTGGGCGCTTCCGCAGAAACTCCAGCACTTCCGCTGCGGCAATTAAATTAAAATTCATGGCCACACTGAGTTCATCCAACACCACTAAGTCATAGCGATCTTGGTAGACCACGTTTTGGGTGTACTGCCACAGATCCGTAATCGATCGTTGTTCCAGTTCATCCACCATGGGGGTGTCGATACACCGAGGCAAATCACACCGCACCCAGTCGAGCCGTTGGGCCAACTGAATCGGCCGATCGTAGCCTTGCCCAATGCCGCCCTTGAGGAATTGCACCACCAGCACCGCCGTTCCCTGACCCGCCAGCCGCATGGCTTGGGACATCACACTGGTAAAAAAGTTGCGATGGGGACAGGTAAAGACCTGAACCAAACCTTCAATCTCTAAATCGTAAGCCCGACTGGAGGTGAATGTTGGTCGTTGGATTTGGGCAACCATAGGTCAAACCGGACGAAGGATCAAAAGGATATCAGCGATCGGGCCTTACAAACTGTAAAATACCCCACCATCGAATTTCAAGGTGCTAGATGTAGCGCTCTCAATCATCAACAGCCATATAAAACACCAAATACAGGATAACGTCAAGGGGATATTTGAGGTTTTTGGCGGGGGCCTGTGGCGACGACCTTGAGTCGGACAGTCGGTTGCCGTTACCCCGCCGGATCCAGAACGTATGTCCTATTTTATGCTTCCGATATTGTAAACCAATTTAAGGGGCGGCGAGGCGGGCGGGACTGACGTTGATCATTGGTAAGCTGCCTTCACCTGTCATGACATTGGGGAAGTGGCCATCCCATTTTTCGATCGCCTGCTTTTGCAACAATGCCGGAGTCAAAGTTTCGCGTTGGAGGCGTTGGGCTTCGGCTTGACCTTTGGCCCGATTGACTTCGGCTTCGGCTTCTTTGATCGCTTTTTGGGCAGTGTATTCGGCTTTTTTGGCTTCCTGTTCGGCGATTTGTTTGGCTTCGATCGATTTGGCGAATTCGGGGGAGAAGGCGATATTCACCAGGGAAACATCGTCGATCCGCAGGCCATACTTTTCGAGCCGGAGTTTGAGTTCGCGATCGATTTCGTTTTTTAGCTCCGATCGTTGTTTGAGAATTTCTTCGGCGGTCTTTTTGGGGGTGGCGGATTTGAGCACTTCGCTAATGGCGGGATTGATGATCCGTTCGACGATCTGCTCGGATTCGCCAATCTGCTGGTAGATGTGATTGACTTGGTCGGGTTCGATATGCCAATTGAGGGCCAAGGTGGTGGTGATGGTTTGGAGATCCTTGGTGCCGACGGGAACTTCGATGTCCGTGCGCTGTACCCGCACACTCATGATTTCGACCTGGGTGCCGATCGGGTTTTTGAGATGGAGTCCTTCGTTCAGGACGTAGTCTTGGACTTTGCCAAACTTCATCACGACGCCCCGTTTGCCCGCAGGCACAGTGGTCGTGCTGTTGAGCAACAACAGCATCAGGAAGACGGCACCGCCGCCCAAACCCCAGAGTAGGGGGCCAGCGCCCCGACGAGTCAATTGATTCATGGGAAATCCCGGTGGTGAACAGGCGCTTATCCAGGGGCGGCGGCGGAATTTATGTGGACGATCGCTACAGGCGCTTAATCCCCGCACATAATCCCTGACAAATCCCCGCCATAAAATCCAGATCCAACGTATCCAGCGTGTCGGTGGCTTTGTGGTAATTGGGATTCCGCATAAAGGCGGTATCCGTTACCATGATCGCCCGATAACCCGCATCCCAGAATGGTGCATGGTCACTCAGTCGGGATTCCTTCAGAAATTTCCCTTGCCAGCCCGCTGGAAGCCATTGGCTGGGGACGCCAGCACGTTTGATCTGTCGTCCCAGATGCAGCATGGCCGGGATGGTGGGGATATTGCCCACCAGGGCGATGAAGTTGCCCCGATCGGGATAAATTTTCTCCAAGGGTGCCGGATAGCGTTGCGTATGACGTTCCTGTTGGCAATAACCCAGCATTTCCAATGCCAACATTAGATGAATCTTTTGCTGATTTGCGGCCATTTGTTTAGCGTAGACTTCACTGCCAAGAAGGCCGTATTCCTCCAGGTCAAAGGCGATTAGTTGGAGCGATCGGTTCGCCGGATTGGCCTGGAAATATCGCGCTAATTCGAGTAATACCGCAACACCACTGGCATTATCATCCGCGCCGGGAGAACCGGGAACGCCGTCGTAGTGGGCACCGATCAGAATTGGGGCGAGTTGGGGATTGCGTCCAGGCAGATTGAGGATGAGATTGCGATGTTGGCGGGCTTTGATCGTGAATTCGTGGGTGGCGACGGTGCCCCATTGGCCGAGGGTTTGCTCGATGTAATTTTGGACGTAGAAATGGCCCTGGGTTGAGAGGTAGGGATCGCGTTCGCGGACGATTTCGAGTAGGTGCGATCGGAGTCGGGTTGGTAAATCTTCCATACAGTGTTCAAAAATTACAGTAGTCCGCATCGAGGCTAACATATTGCCTTTGGAACTGTTCGGCCAGTTGACATAAATTGGGTGAATGGCGACTGATAAACCATGAATCATTGCTGGATGAGCACATGGATAGCCCCATCTTGAACGATCGATACCAACTGACCCAACTGCTGGGCCGCAAGGCGGGGCGGCGGACTTGGTTGGCGATCGACCAGCAGACGCAACAACAAGTGGTGATCAAACTGCTGTTGTTCAGTGCGGATTTTGAGTGGGATGCGTTGAAGCTGTTTGAGCGGGAGGCGCAGACGTTGCAGGATCTTGACCATCCGGCGATTCCCAAATATCTGGATTGGTTTGAGCTGGAATCGGAGGGGAGTGCGGGGTTTGCGTTGGTGCAGACGTATATTCCGGCGCTGTCGTTGGCGACGATCGTTCAATCGGGTCGGACATTCTCATCGCCGGATTTGCAAAATATTGCGGAACAGGTTTTAGATATTTTGGAGTATTTGCACGATCGGAGTCCGGCAGTGATTCATCGGGATCTGAAGCCAAGTAATATTTTGCTCGACGACCGGACTGGGAATTCACCGGGAAAGGTTTCGCTGGTTGACTTTGGGGCGGTACAGAATTTGGCGGCATCGCAGGGAGGGACAATTACGATCGTCGGGACTTATGGCTACATGCCGATGGAACAATTCGGCGATCGGGCAGTGCCTGCTTCGGATTTGTATAGTTTGGGTGCGACGATGTTGTATTTGGCCACGGGGAAAGATCCAGCGGACTTGTTGGCGGATGATTTGTCGCTGCCGATCGAGGGCATTGCGGGTTTGAATGTTGAATTGCGTCGGTGGATTCGGCAACTGACGCAGATGCAGCTGAAGGATCGACCGGAATCGGTGCAGGCTGCCCGTCAGCTTTTACGTCAGCCCCAACCTGTGCCGGAGTCGCGTCGATCGATGAAATCGACTTTAGCCGATCGCACGGCACTTCCGCCCGGACTCCGGTTTTATTTGCACGCGGCGACCGATGACTATTTTGTGCTGAGCTTTGCCAATGTCCGTTTCCGTAGTCAACGACTGACGCCGCCGAATATTACGCGAATTGTGATTTGGACGATCGTGTGTGTGCTCTTTGGTATTCCCACTTTTGTCGCATTGCTTGTGCAATTTGGTTGGGCGGTGCTTTATGTATTGTCACCAATAATGGCGCTCATGATCGTCGATCGCTACAGGCGGAGACGACTTTATCGGGCGCTGCGGATTCATCAGGGGCGGCTGGAGTTAAGCCATTCCACACGGCTTGACTCGGCGATATTGTCGGCGCAATATGGCGAACGGCTCAATGCCGTATTCAATGCGCCAATTAGCGCTTGGGTCAATTTACCTTGTCTCGATCGGGCTTACCCGCAGCATCAAGTTTGGGAGATTGAATATTACCAGTCGGATATGAGCTATTGGCATGGCAACCACTGCAATTCTGACAGTTTTCTCAAGCTCAAAGTGGGCAATCAAATCTGGCACTTCACGGGCAATCAACGGGAAATCGGCTGGCTGGTCGGCGAGCTAAGTCATTATTTGCAAATTCCCGCAACCCGTTATATCCCACCCGTATCATCCGGGGTTTGAAGTCGGGGACGAAGCATTCGGGCGATTGTCTCAAATTTGAGTCAAGATTTATTGGCCGAATGCTTCGCCCCTACGGTGGTTATTCGGTTTTTGTATCCGATTTCGCTTGCTCGACCTTTTTGCCACCTTCTTTGACTTCCGTGGGTTTCGTCCCCTTGGCGACCTGAAGGCTGCGTTTGTACACCGTATCGCGCTCGGTGTATTTCAAGTCAATCTGAAAATCGTGGATCTGCTTACCTGCCGGAAGCGCGATCGTGTCCCCTTCGGCGGTTTGACAATCCTTGGTTTCAAAGCCGTCACTGAGACACATCCGCACCGCTGTCGCGGGGTGATCAAACCACTTGCGGGTGCCCCAGAATTTGTTCATGGTGTTGGTGGTGTGCTTGACTTTGACGGTTTTGCCGTCGGTGATGGTGAGGACAACCCACTCACCCCGATCGAGGTCACTGGACGAAAACACACTGCCTTGACCAAAGCTCCCGGTTTGATCGCTGAGTTTCACTTTGTAGATTTCTTCGGCGGCTTGGGCGCTGGTGGCCATGGCGAGGGCACTGGACAACGCCATGGCAATGGCACCGAGGGATAAACATTGACGCATGGAGGCTCCTAAAAGTTTTAATGAGTACCGATCGAGAAGGTTTTCGCTTCACTGCATAATATATCGTTCTGGGATGCCCAGAGTTATGCAGAAAACTCGCTCATAATGGATTGAATTGGATCTTGACACTCGATGTTCAAGTTTTTCATTAACCACCAAATGGTGCATTGGTACTGTATTGATGTATGGGTGAGATGCGATGTGGTTGAGCCAACCCTTGCCGTTCATTGAAGATAGGACTTACGCATTGACAGAAAATAAGCCAATCCGGGTTTCGTCTTGCGTCCAAAAGCGCAGGGGCAACCTTGGATGGTCAGCTTGAATATCGGCTAATTCAGCGGCGAGGGTGTTTTAAAAAGCTCGACCCGCACCATTAGCCCAAGTATCTCAATTCCTCTAGCAATCCAACCGATCGCGCCCCCAAAAACCTTAACTCCCTCCCGGTTGCCCCATCAAACTAAATGCCGCCCAATCATAGGGCGAAGGATATTGTGCCATCGTGTCCAACATCGCCTGCCGCAGCGCCACCGCCCTGTCCGGCTGCCCCGCCAACCCCCGATAAAACGCCTGCATCAACTCCGACGTCGATTGATCATTCACCGCCCACAACGACACCACCACACTCGAAGCCCCCGCCGCCATCCACGATCGGGCCAACCCCAAGACGCCATCCCCGGTAATCGTCCCCCGCCCCGTATCACAAGCACTCAGCACCACCAAATCCGCCCGTGTCTTCAACGCCGCGATCGTCGTTGCCGTCAGCAGCCCCGGATCATCCGCTGTTTTCGTCAGCGCGATCGCCCCCATGGCATCCAATCCACTGTCCTGCCCGTATTCCAGCAAACCATGGGTCGCCAAATGGATCAACTTCGCCCGCCCCAACCGCGCCAGCAAATTCTCCCGCGTCGCCGTCCTCCCAATCAATGGCTGCGTCTTCAACATTTTTGCCACCGCGATCGCCTCGCGTTCCGCCGCAGGCAGGGGATCTAGTGATTCCGGCATCGGCGACGGATTGCCCAGTACCACCAGACCCTCGGGATTGTTCCAGCTTTGGGCCGTTCTGGTCGTTAGCCCCAACACCTGAATCGACGGCGCACTCAGTAACGTATGCTGCTTGACCAAATAGGTACCTTTCGCATCGACCAATGCCGGAAACGGCACCAGAAACAGCGATTCCGTGGGAATAATCACCACCCGATCGTTGGGATTTTTGGGTAATAGGTCAGCGATCGGGGCAATCAAAATCTGATGTAACTCCGGCAATCCCGGATAGGCCAAGGGATTGTTAATATCGGCTGATTGGGATGGTTGAATCGGTGTTGCCGTTACGGTTGGCTTGACCGTCCCAATTTTAATCCCCCGCGTCTTGGCAATTTCGCCCACACTCGGACAAATCGGCTTCGGATTCAGACACCGCGCCGCTGCCACCATTTGATTGATCGTGCCTTGGGTTTGACGATCGCGCTTCAGATCCACCTGCCGCAGACTAATCTGCCCCGTCGGCTGCACCACCCAAATCAACAACCGCTCCGATGGCGCTTTCTGCTTCCCCAAAAACCGAAAATCAATATCCGGCACCAAGCTATATTCGATGATCGTCGCTTTTTGTACCTTGGCAATGCGGCGAATTTCCGCGAGGTCGATCGGCAGGATCGATGCCTTCCCATCCCGCTTCGCCAACAATTCTGAAAACGCCCGTGCCCGCCGCTTTTCCGACGCTTCCAGTGCCGCCTCTGGCTGATTCGCGGCGACTAAGATCTGTTCGAGCGTTTGATAGCTTTTGATTTGCGTATCAAAAATCGACACATTATACCGATCGTCCAATCCCGGACGCAGGCCTTCCAGCAGTTGAATCGACTGGTTCACCGCCGCTAAGGCTTCCGGGTATTGCTTCGAAACGTAATCGGTATTCGCCTGATTATTCAGGGCATTGGCCAGGGTCTCGGGGAGTTTCAGGGTGCGGGCGAGGTTCACCGCTTGGGTATGGAGCGCGATCGCCGCCGGGAATTTCTTCTGCTCCTCCGCCGCCAGTGCCAGACTACTCAACAAATCCGTCTCCGACTGTTGATTCTTGGTTTGACGCGCCAAGTTCAACGCCTGCTGATAATACTCGATCGCCTGCGGCAACTGACCCCGAAAATGTTGAAGTGAGCCTAAGGTCGTTAATGCTTGTGTCTGGCCCAAAATATTGCGACGGGACTGGTGCAGTTTCAGCGCATCTTGCAAGTATTTTGTTGCTTTGTTAAATTCGCCGGTCGCCACATATAGCCCGCCCCAATTCGTCAACAACGATCCCTGAGTTGCTTCATCCTTAAGCTCCAGGGCAATCTTCAGGCTTTCCCGGTACAGATTTTCGGCCCGATCGTAAGCCCCGATCGCGGCTCGGAGATTCCCCAAGTTCAACAAAGCGATGCCAAATGCATGACGATCTTTTAAACGGTGAAAAATCCGCGCCGCATCCTGATAATGCGCGATCGCGTCGGCATAACGCCCCAAATTCTTTTCCGCAATCCCCAGATAGGTCAGAGCTTTGGCCCGATCGCTTTCATTCTTCGTCGTTTCACTGAGCGTGAGTAGCGCTTGCCCGATCGTGATTGTCGCTTGGTAACGTTCGGTCGCAATCAGAATTTTCGCAATGGTTTCTAGATGCTTTTGTTCCAACCGTCGATCACCCTGACTTTTCGCGCGTTGTAATGCCGTTTGGGCATCGGCTAATTGTTGCTCCATCGTCCCCGGCTGAATCGCGACAACATCTGCCGCTGGTGTCACGGCAGTTTTTCCCTGTACGACGATCGGCAACCACAAGCTAGTCAGAAACATGACAACTAACGTCATGCTGCCAACTAATGCTCTAAATATCCGACGTCGCATTTGATCCAGCATAAATCCCCATTTCATTGTGATTCGGTTCAGCCAACTATTCCAGAATTTTGAGAATTGCATCATCATCACCATCCTTCGCACAAGCATTCGACCCGGTCGCACCGCCCGATCGCTGGGCCAAAATTTTTGATTGTTTTGATGCAGCGATGATCGTTGGACAGGATTGATTTACTGGTTGTGATCCCGCCGCCGATTGCGCGATCTGATCTGGCCTTGTGACGGTCGAATTCCCATTTGGCTGATCCGGCAACGGACTGTTTATCGTCGGGTCACTATTGGCTAAAGGCTGTGACCCGACACCACCGGATGATTGATTGATTGATGGTTGATTGCCCGGTAATGGGCTAACCGTCGAGTTCCGATCAGGCAGCGGTGCTAACCCGAGACCACCCGATGACATTTCATCCGTACCAAAGGTTTGATTGGCGTAGGCAATCGCGAGTCCACCACCGGTTTGTCCTTCGTCACCGGATGACCCCGGCACCACGATTGCGCTGGCAGTACCACTCATATTCAAAGGAATTGGACTGATGCCGCTGCTACTGCCCACCCTGAAAGGCTGACTCCCCACGAACCGCATATCCATCGTCAGGCGATTTGCCCCACCATAAACGATGGACAGACGATCCACCGGGGGTTGCTCATTTTGTTGTTTGCGGAGCACGATACTGGCATAAATCGCTTGATTCGCATCGGGGAAAAGATCGGTGTACGGCTGCGAACCGATCGCTTGGAATCGTTTCCCCGCATTAATGTTAATCCCTGCACCGTAAGATTCGATCGTCGCCACAGTCACATTCCCCGTCGGTGCCCCAATCACAACACTCGCTGCGGTTAAGTTTCCCGTATAGACATCACCGGCACTCAAACTCGCCCCACTCAGCAATATCGTACCGTCGGCATTGACCCGCAGATCGGTCGCATCGCCCACTGTTCCCCCATTTGGCCCTGGCCCCGTAATCAATTGCGCCAAACTCGGCACTGAATTTGTCACACTTTGCGGCACCGTTTCTCCCGCTGCAAATGGCCGAATTTCTAATCCCAGCAAACTCTGGGTTGAAGTAATCCGCACCAATCGATTGCCAGGAACCGCCGCCATTATCATATTTCCGTTAGGCACGATGGAATCCGTTGAACTATTCACCGTACCCGCAATGCCTTTAGGCACGGTGGTATCGGCTGGACTAATCACCGTGCCCGCAATCAAGGTCAGCGGCGATGCGCCACTCACCCAACGATTAATAATCGCGGCTGGTTGGGCTGTCGTAAAGCCAAATGCCACTGGTTCGTTGGTCAACGCGGCAGCATCATTGACCTCGATCGCACTCCACCACTGATTACCAAACATGATGCCATTCGCCGTTGTCGCCGTCAGTGGCAGCCCCGCTGGAAACTGAAAGTTTGACCCGAAGATCACCCCCGCTGGATTCATCAAGTAGAAACTTGGTGATCCGTTACTGAAGTTCACACCCCCTCCTAGAAATGAGGGATTACCACCCGTAACCCGCGCGAAGACATTGAGAATGTTGGGGTCAGCTAATTGAAAAGTTGCCGTTTGAGCGGGCAACAAGCCAAACTGGGTAAAACTGTGAAATAAATTATTTCCCGATAATTCACCTCCAGTGATCGTCGAACTGTTTCCCATTGAATCGACGATCGTCGCATCCTGCCCCACGATCGCCTGCGCCAAGCCCGCCTGCCCTGAAAGTAACAAGCCACAAACACTCAACCACAAACTCACAACCAATCGCATCACATGATCTCCAACTTTAATCAAACAATAAAGGGTCTATTCCAGGATTTTTAGAATTGCCGCATCATCACTATCTGGCACACAATTACCCGCACCCTCGGTGCTCGCAGCCGATCGACTGGCCACGATCGTCCGCTTTGCTCCCGATAACGGCGTTGCGGCACAGTCGCGGTTCGCTGCGCTACGATCGTTTACCAGTGGCGGCTCCGCTGATTGATTCGTGGGCGATTCTGGCGACTCCGCTGTTAATCTTTGGCTGGCCATTGTCGTCGTTAAAGTCGCACCGGGGACTGGCCCAATTTGGCCAAAGGTTTGATTCGCATAGGCGATCGATAATCCTCCGACTGTCCCTGAACTTGATTGCACCACGATCGCATTCACGGTTCCACTCACATCCAATGGAATTGACATCGATGTTTCCGTTATCCCACCGACCATAAAAACCGCATTTCCTGACGCCTGTAATTTGTTGAATTCGCCCGTATGGCTGAGGATTGAGCCACCGTCATGTTCAACCAGGATATTACTAGAAGTGGTTTCCAAGACTTTCGACTTCAGCACCGCAATACTTGCCCGTCCACCCGAATTTGGGAGTGGCCCATTGGGGATATTTTCATAAAGTCGCGAACCTGTCGCCTGGAAGTGCTTGCCTGCAATGACTTGGATTCCCGAATCCCGCGACTCGATCGTGGCTACCGTGACATTTCCTGTTGGTGCCCCAATCAACACGCCATTCGCAGTTAAATTCCCCATATAAACATCGCCGACATTCAAACTCGCCCCACTGAGCAATACCGTTCCATCGGGATTCACCCGCAACCCCGTCGCATCCCCGATCGTCCCACCATTTGGCCCTGGCCCCGTAATCAATTGCGCTAAGCTCGGTACCGAATTCACCCCAGCATTCGGCACAGTCTCCCCGGCGGCAAACGGGCGGATTTCCAGGCCTAACAAATTACCCGTTGAAGTAATCCGCACAAAGCGATTACCTGGAGCCGCCGCCATGGTCAAATTCCCTACCGTCACCGTCGAATCCACTGGACTAATCACCGTCCCCGCCACCAACGTCAGCGGCGTATCCCCACTGGCCCACCGATTAATAATCGCCGCTGGCTGTGCGGTCGTAAACCCAAACGCCACCGGATCTTTCGTCAACGCATCATAATCATTCACCCCCGTCGCACTCCACCACTGACTGTCAAACATCACGCCATTGGCTGTTGTGGCTGTCAGTGGTAGCCCCGTCGGAAACTGAAAATTCGGGCCGAAGATCACCCCCGCTGGATTCATGAGGTAAAACTTCGGCGTATTCCCACCGTCGATCGTCACCATCCCGTTCAAGAATGAAGGATTGCCACCCGTGACGCGGGCAAAGATCTGATCAATCGGCGCATTCGGCAACTTGAAATTCGCCGTCTGATCCTTGAGTAAACCAAACTGCACAAAACTGTGAAATAAATTATTTCCCGATGCCGCTCCACTCCCAATTGTAAAATCATTTCCCGTCGAACTAACGATCGTTTCATCCTGCCCGACGATCGACTGTGCAAACCCTGCCTGCCCTGATAGCAAAAAGCCACAAACACCCAGCAAAAGACTCACAACAAATCGCATCATATTGCCTCAAACTTGAATCAAATAACGTTTATTCCAGAATTTTCAAAATTGCATCATCATCCGCATCCGATGATGGACAATTCGTTGCACCTGACGTTCCCGATCGTGTTTGGTCAACCTTCACCTTCACCACCGTCTTCACCGCTGGCGCTTGGCATTGGGCATTGCTGCTACCCCGCTCACCCGCCTGCTGGGCATTGGCGATCGACCCCGTACCGTTCGATGTCGTCGGCGTGGTTGGCGTTGACTCCGTAGTCGTAGTGACAGGCGGCGTTACCGTAACCGGTGGCGTGATCGTGACAGGCGGCGCGATCGGCAGTGGATTAAACACCTGATCCCCAAACGCGATCGTCAAAGAACCGTCAATCACCACCTCACGTGTAATCGACCCAACACTACCACTTGTTCCCGCCGAAAGAGTAATCGGTGTGTAGGTTTCATTTCGCTTCAGGCTGAAGGGAAATGCGACAAAGTCAGCCCAATTATTTAAAGGACTATCGGGAATAAATGTTTCATCCAGTACTGCAATCCGTTTTGACCCGACTTCAAACCGGGCATTACCGCCTTGAAGGGTAACCCCCTCGCTCACAACGATCGGCGGTTCGCTTGCGCCACCATAGCGAATTTTGATCGGCCCTAAATAGGTACGGATACTAATTGGTGTAGGAATTCGCATCCCAATGAAGTTATTCGAATTGGCGATCGCGTCGGTCACTGCTGCCTCAGTTTGGCCCGTTTTGCCGACGATGAACGGAATTAACCGCGCATCCGTTCCAGCATATTGTCGAAGTACGGTTTTATAGCCATCGGCGGGCAGTACGTCTGTCGCCCGAAAGAGACCCGCTGCATCAACTTCAATCCCACCAGTTCCCGCAATGATCGTCTTGACTTGAATGTCACCACCCGTCGTCCGAAGTAAGACAGAACCATTACCCGTATCAGTATGGAGATTACCAGTAAGCAGATCACGACCAGCGACTAAGGCAATTTTCCCCGCATCAACGCCCCGATCGAAGACGCGAATAGCTTGAGTTTGAATCGTCCCATCGGCTTGACCGAGCACCGCATTGGCGCAAATTGTACAAGCGCCAAAAGCGTCAAATTCCGCCAGACTTTGCAATGCCACATCACCCGGTTTGATCGGCTGACTGGAACCGACCAGAGAAACCGTCCCATTGGCATTGTCAACGACACCGATCGCCCCAGCGGTATTCCCAGCGGTAATGAGTGCGGGTAATTCTGTGGGGGTAATCGATAGGTTATTCGGTAATACCCCATTCGCAACTTGAATATCGAAACCCAAAGGACTCCCCGGTGCCTGAAGCCGCAGGATCCGATTCCCTGATGTGGCACCGATCGCGATTGTTCCACCAGCGGTCACCAGGCTTCCACCCCCAACGATCGTTCCCGCAAACAGTTGGATTTTTTGTTCCGACCCAACACTGATTTTTCCGGCATTAATAATCGCGGCGGGTTGGGCCATCGTGAAGCCTAAAGCCGTTGGTTCACCCAGTAATGTTGTGTAGGTATTCGCGCCCGCCGCACTGAACCAATTACTCCCGAAGCCAATCCCATTCGCCGTTGTGGCGGTAAACGCAGCGGGTATGTTCAGTGCGAAATTCGGCCCAAAGACAATCCCGCCGGGATTCATCAGGTACAAATTCGGCAAATTGCCGCCAGTGATATTGACTGCACCATTGATCACCGAAGGATTGCCCCCCGTCACCCGACCTAACACATTCTGAATCGTCGGGTCAGTAATATTAAAATTTGCCGTTTCCGTGGCGCTCAAGCCAAATTGCGAGAAACTATGAAATAGGTTTGTGCCTGCGCTATCCCCACCCGTAATGTCGAATTGATTTCCCACAGGTGTGACGATCGTCGTATCCTGCTGGACGACCTGCGCCAAACTCCCCGATGCCGCTAGCAACAGGCCACAAACGCCAAGCCACAGACTAAACACACATTTCATCGCAATTACCTCAAGCTAAATCGAGCTAGACAATACTGGTGAGAAAACCCTGGAAAGCGTAGCCCGACTCATTGACGCTGCTGGCCCGATCGACCATATGCAATGATTACTGAGTCAGGTTTAGAGTACCCATCCCGCCCGACCCGATCGCCAGCCAAATTACCGAAGCGCATCGGGCGAATCTGCGGACGATCGGGATTGTTGGCGCGATCGTGCCCTCCGCAGATTTACACACCCGATCGGTAACCACAATTCCGCATCTAACCCAATAGACTACGCCCCAAACCCGCCCCGCGCGTCAACGGCGGGCTAGTAAGGAAAGACCCCTTAAGGGGCCTCAAACCAAATTGGAGCCGGGTTTAGCCGGGTTGCCTTACTAGCCCTGCCGTTGACGTGCGGGGCGGGCAAATTGCGGCGTCAATCAAATTCGCCAACAGCATCTTCTAGTTGCTCCACCTACCCGACAAACCGCCCCGGACTCAAAACCTGCCCCGCATCAAACTCCCGCCGCACCGCCGCCATCACACCTGCGCCATTCCCCCGCATCCCCCAAACATCGCACTCCCGCTTCACATCCGCCGCCGCCCCCAACACCGACAAAAATCCCCCCGCCCCCGCAAAAATCGATCGCAGCTCCCCCAACATCGCCTCATCCGGCAACACCAACCGTCCCAACCCACTGCCCCCATGGACGATTGCCCGCACTTCCGGCACCAAATCCCCGATCGCGCCCATCACCCGCACCGCATCCGCGCCTTTTAGCCCAATCTTACAGATCACCGCGCCACTTTCCCCGATCGCGCCCATCCCATCCCAGCAATCCACCGACGCCACGGCCACCCCCGCCGACTGCGCCATTTCCCGCAGCCGATCGCCCTGCGCCGCCACACTTTCCGCCACCGACTCAAACCGCACCACCAACCCCAACCCCGCCTGCAACCCCAAATCTTCCATCGCCGCAGGCGACACCCAATCCACCGATAACGGCGTCAACACCGAATTAAATAATCCCTGCGCCACCGAACCCAACGCCGCATCCGCCCCCGTCAGCACCCAAGTCTTCGCCACTGCCTGCACCGGATACGTCCGCAACGTCACCTGCGTCATCACCCCCAACGTCCCATAGCTCCCCGTCATCAACTTCATCAAGTCATAGCCCGCCACATTCTTCACCACCCGGCCCCCCGCCTGCACCAGCTCGCCATCCGATCGGGCAAAGGTCACCCCCAACAGCGCATCCCGCACCCCACCATACCGATGCCGCAATGATCCCGTATCCGCCGTGGCAATCACGCCGCCGATCGTCGCCCCTTGTCCGACAAAACGCGGATCGATCGGCAAAAACTGCCCTTTTTCCGCCAACAACGCCTGCAAATCCGCTAACTTCATTCCGCCTTCCACCGTCACAGTCATATCGTCCACGGCGTGATCGACCAAGCGGTTCAGGTTTGTCGTACTCACACCGACAAGTCCCCGACCATCCCCCACCAAACCACCCCAGTTCAGCTTCGTGCCATTGCCATAGGGGAGAATTGCGTGGCCTGCTTGCCCGATCGCCCCGATCGCTGTCGCCAATTCCACCTGCGTCTGAGGCTGAACTACGCCAATCATTTCCGCCGTCGGCACCGCCGATCGGATCAACGCCTGTGCCGCATCCCCCAAATCCGCCCAACCCGTCAAATTCGGCAACATTAAATTCGGCAAAAGGGTCGTCATGGGGCAAATAATCTCCGGGAAATCACTCAAATTTGCCGATCATGGCACCGATCGGCGGGAATTAATGTCGTCAAATTTTCGACTGTGAGTATCATAACTGTCTTATAACACCCTACCTATGATTAATTGGTGTCACTATGTCGTCAGGTGCTTTTTTTCCCACAGCCACGCTCAGCCAAACCCAAACCCATACCAATCTCCTCATTGTCCAAAATGAACCCCAGATTGCGTCCAGCTTGCAACATCGGCTAAACCAGGCGGGCTATCACGTCAGCGCGATCGCCACCGCCGCCACCGAATCGCTGCATTACGCCAGCCAAAATCCGCCCGACATTGTCCTGATCGACATGCAGCTCAAAAGCGATCTCGATGGGGTAGAAACTGCCACCGAACTTTGGGCCAATTTCGGCATCCCGATCGTCTACGTCACCGACGAAACCGACACCGACAGTTGGCAACGCGCCCGCACCACCCAATCCTACGGCATCCTCTTCAAACCCCTCAACGAAGGCGATCTGCTCACCACCATCAGCAACGCCCTGCTCCAACACCAACGCGAACAGGACATCCAAACCGAACTCGCCGAACGCCAAGCGCAAGTCGAACTCAAATCGCGCCTGGTCTCGATCGTCGCCCACGAATTCCGCAATCCGCTCAACACGATCCTGTTCTCCACCGAACTGCTGCAACGCTATCGCGACCAAGTCTCTGAAGCGAAACGCGACACCTACTTCGAACGGATCAACAACGCCGTCCAACGGATGAACCAACTGCTCGACGACGTGCTGATGATCGGAGCCACCGAATCGGGCCGGATCAGCTTCCATCCCTTGCCCATCAACGTTTTGGGCTTCTGTCGCAACATTGTCCAGGAGTTCCAACCCTACAATCAAGATGTGGTGGAGTTTACTCACAAAACCTCCGTAGATCCGCTAGTCCTGGTGGACGAAAAGCTGATTCGGCACATCATAACCAACCTAATTTCCAATGCAATTAAGTATTCTCCCCAAGGCACGATCGCCGAGTTCCACATAACCTTAGACCCACAAAAGGTGGTATTCCAAATCCGCGATCAAGGCATTGGCATTACCGCCGAAGACCAGGAAAAACTGTTTACGGCATTTCATCGTGGCAGCAATGCCCGCCGCATTCCCGGCACGGGCCTCGGCTTGTCGATCGTCAAGCAATGCGTGGATTTGCATCAAGGCAGCATCACTGTCAAAAGTGAACCTGGTCACGGCAGCACCTTTACGGTCACAATTCCGTTAAATCAGGCGATGCAATCAGGCTATGACAACCATTCTGGTGATTGAAGACGAACAGGCAGTGCGCGAATCGTTAGTGGATCTACTCAATGCTGAGGGATTCACCACGATCGACGCCGCTAATGGTGAAGTAGGATTGCAACTCGCAACCAAAGTTTTACCGGATCTAATTCTCTGCGATATTACAATGCCGATTATGAACGGCTATGAGGTGATTCAAGTCCTAAAACAACGATCGCCCACGGCGAGTATCCCATTTATCTTCCTCTCGGCCAGTAATAACAACCAAGATTTTCGTTACTGTATGCAGCTCGGCGCGGACGATTACCTGCACAAACCCTGTAATCCCGAGGAGCTAATCAGCGCCATCACCGCCCGCCTCGCGAACAAATCGGCGATCACCGCCACCCTGACCGAAAATCAGCAATGCGATCGGAGCCACGACGGCTTATTAAATTACTTCTATCAAGAATTACGCAACCCACTCTCGGGTTTAAATAACGTCATCTATTTGCTCCAAGGCCTCAAAACCATTTCCCCCGATCATCCCGCCATCAAATATATTCAAACCGACTACATCCGCGAACTCTCCGTCCTCCAAGAAGTCGTCAAACTGCAAAAATTCCTCCCCCCCGAATGTCGCCAATTACTCCAAGAATGCCATCTCGAAGCAATCACCGCCACGTCGGTTGGGTAGAGCAACGCGGCACCCAACGCCACTGGTAAACCTGGCCCGCCGATCGCCATCGATCGACGGGCCATATGCATTTTGATGGCTGGGGGGCAGTTCGGCCAGATTTATTGCATCAATTTTTCGATTTAGGCTGAATCGCCGATCGACTAGAACGTAAATGTCGTCCGAATTGTGCCAATCACTGCGCCATCGTTGTTGCTGTTATGCCCCGGAGCCGTGAGCCAAATCACCCCCGGTGTAATCGCCACCCGATCGTTGAGTTTATATTCATAAAACCCTTCAATATGCAGCGACGGATCTTGATCTTCCACGATCCCGGCGAGTTGCAATGGCCCACTCACCCGACTGGCGCGGGGTTCCATCCCGACAATTAGACCCGCTGTGCTGCCTTTGCTGCCGACATCCTGCACCGACAGCCCCGCCGACCAGTTCCAAATATCCACGCCGCCGAGGGTCGAAACTTGAACGTTGGTGTAGCCAACATTGCCGTTTAATGCCAGCTTCGGGGACAGTTGGAAGACTGCGCCCAAACCGTAGGAATTGCTGCTGTATGGATTGGCGATTTCGGCCCCGGTGGTGGTGCTAATTAAGTTTGCGCCTAAGCTGCCGACGGGACTGCCCGCATTGGCGAAGGTGGTTTTGTAGGAATTGACGTAGGTGGCCCCGATCGTCAATTGGTCAAAGGGCTTGAAGGTCAATTGGGCCATCGCGCCATAAGGCCCGTCGAATAACCCCGCGCCGCTGTTGGGATTCGCGGCATCACCCGCCAGATAGCCGAGGCTCAAGGTCAACTTGTCGCCAAAGTTATGCTCAATCCCTAAGCCCGTGCCGCCGAGCAAATAGTAGATCGGATTGCGGGTGCCGAAATGGGTCAGCGCCCCGGAGCCACCATCACCATCGAGCGGACTGAGGGTATTGGTAAAGTCATCGATCGCGCCCGCATTGGCTTCGAGGCTGATCGTGGTGTTTTTGCCCAATTTGAATTGGTAGAGCAGGGCATCGATCGCCACCGCATTACCGGAGTCGGCGGCAAACCGCAGGGAACCTTCGGGCAAGGGCGCTAAAGCGGCATTGGTCAAGTCCGAATTGCCTGCCTGCAAACGCGTCCGCAGCAAATCATCGCCATTAAAACTGGTATCGAGATCGAGCCGTGCCCGATAGCCAAAGACGGTATTTTTGCTCACGCTGGTACCCGGCGCAAAGGTCGTGGCATCAAAGGTCTGACCCGCCACGGCCCCCGCCAACCCAAATACCACTTCACCATTCAGCTTGGTCGTGGTGGAGAATTGCTGCTTTTCCAGGACGGCGACCTTCGCTTCCACGGCATCGACGCGGCCGCGCAGGGTCGCCAGTTCAGCGGCAAATTCTTCCTGCAATTTCTGCAATGTCGCCAGGTCTTCTTTGGAAGCCATATCGGCAGTAGCGGCGGCGATCAGCTCATTCACCCGATCCATGCAGGCGTTCAGTCCCGCCGCAAATTCGTAGCGGGTCATGGCGCGATTGCCCCGGTACGTCCGATCGGGATACCCGGCAATACAGCCATAGCGCTCCACCAAGGACTGCAATGCCTGGAACGCCCAATCCGTCGGACGTACATCCGAAAGCTGGGATACGGAAGTGACCTGGGACATCGACTGGGCCGATGCCACACTTTGGGCCGTGGCGGGCATTGCGCCGATCGTCGCCGCCCCCAAAATCCCGGCACCTAAAGTTAGACCAATGAGTTGACGTTGCATAAATTACTCCTAAGATTTCACACCAAAAATGGTCAAGTTGTCGCGCCCGATGGCGGTTTGCGCGGTGCGGCTTAGTGCGATCCGCTATGCTTCATCGCCACTTTTTCCGGCACGATCGATTTGACCAAGGCGGCAACTTCTTCCGGCGTTTTCACGGGAGCCGCTGGGGTATTGACCGCAGGCCAAGCGGTTTTGAGATCCGTGAATGCCTTTTGGATCGCCGCATGTTTGACTGGATCGGCTTTGGCCTGAGCGTCACCAATACCGTTGTACAGCATCTCGGAATATTGGACAAACCCGCGTGAGTCCTGATACTCCACCAATTCCACGAACTTACCATCGGCGATCGCCGCTTTGTATTCATCGGCGGCGGTATTGAGCAAACCGCTAATCACCTGCATCACGAAGGCGGGGGACTGGCGCTGGGCAGCGGGAATGGCCGCGATCGCCGCGTCCACACCCGCCATGGAAGTTTTGTAGGCGGGAGCCAACTCAGGACTGTCCGGCGCAGTCTTGATCAAATCGCTCAGCTGATTCAGGGAGTCCTTGAACTGGGGAATCTTACGTGATGTCAATCCGGCTTCGATGTCGCCATAGATTTCTTCGACCGGATGGCCAATGTGCGGCTCGGCTTCTTTGTATTTTTTCTGGTCGATCAATTCCTGCGCCACCATCAAGTGGCCTTTCATCAAGCCCAAGCTGGTCATCAAATCAGCGTCGGGATTACCTGTGGCGGCTCCGCCTTCGCCGCCCTCACCGCCTTCGCCGCCCTCGCCGCCTTCACTCGCCGCCGAACTGGCGATCGGGCTGGGGGCTGGGGTCGATTGGGTCGCCTGGGGCGTCGTCGGGGCACAACCCGCGCCCATGACCGCCGTTGCCGTCACGGCCATAAATAACTGAATCGTTCGACTTTGCTTCACGCTAAACCTGCCCATCAACTAAAACTACATCAACTTTCAATTAGTTAAGGCACAGCATAGCGCTTAATCAGAATCAGTTGCAATAGGTAAAACGGATATTGGCCTCAATCACCGCCCGATCGCCCACCTAAGCCGGACGCGGCAGCACCATGAAATGCCCCATACAGCCCCGTTCCGCAATCTCATCCTGGTGCGGATGGAACATATACATCCCCGGATCAGCGTAGGTAAATTCCAAAATATGCCGTTCGGCAATGCCCATCGTCACCACATCGGTTTCCTCGCGGGGCACCAGCGTCCGGCCCGTGGGAAACACCTGAAACAGATTGGCGTGGATGTGAAAGGTCATCACCGGATCGAATTCCACCAGATTCAGCAAATACAGTCGTACTAGCTGGTTTTGGTAGATTTCGATCGGCCGATCGCGGTAGAAGTTGGGAATGCCATTGAAGGCATAAAGGTCGTTTTTGCCTTGGCGCTTCAGGTCGTATCCGGCCATCACCAGCACCAGTTCATCGGCGGGCGGACGCGGTTCCGGCGGATCGATGATTAGTAAACCATACAGCCCCTTACCAATGTGGTGGGCCACGGGCGCAATGTGGCAGTGGTAGGGATGCAACCCCACGGGCGCGGCATCAAATTCATACACAAAGGTTTTGCCGCGACGCACGGGGCTAATCCCGTCCATCGCCGCTGGATGGATGCCATGGAAGTGCAGGCTATGGGACGTGGCATCGGCATTGTGAAAAATAATCCGGAGGCGTTCGCCCGCCTTGGCGCGGAGGGTCGGCCCTGGTACCCGACCATTCAGGCTCCAGGTCATGAACGTGACGGCGGCATTGAGCTGGAGCGGCATACTTTTTGCCGTCAGCTCGAACTGGCGAATCGATCGGCCATTTTCCAGGATCACTTGACCTTGATCAAATTCCCGCAGCACCGCCATCGGATCGTAGGGGTACGCACCCGCTGGGGATTGGGGTTGGGGGACTTGGACGGCGGCAGTTTGACCGATCGTTCCCGACGATGACGCGAACCGACCACAGCCCGCGATCGCCGTTGCCACAGTGCCGAGTCCAAAGGCCCCACGCATCAATAATTGGCGTCGCGTCAGTGGGAACGATCGGGGGGCTTCGGTCATGGCTCGATCAATTTCACTTCAACTAATTGCGACTCTTTCTAATTTAGCATCGCGTATTCGGGCCGATTTTACAACCGGGCTAATCAAAAGAATTATCAATAAGCCCCAGATTTTGGCATGGCCCGCCACCCCCCGCTCCAAAACCACCCTTCTCATTCGCCCCAAATCCCCTTAACATTTCTTTAGAGACATCAAACAGGCCCCGACTTGATTGGCCTTTTAGGAGAACCCCATGACTTTGAACTTTTTTGCGTTGCCGCTGGCCCATGCGGAGGGTGACTTTGCTGACCAGTTGGGTCACGCCCTCGAACCGACGGCTTCAATCTTTCGCGGTCTGGCGTTGCCGGACTTCATCACCCACTGGGGTCACCCATTCTTCATGGCGATCGTGATTTTCTTCATGGGCGGCTTTGTGGCGTTTTCCGGTTGGAAGAGCCGGTTGTCCGATGACAGCGCGATCGTTGATAAAAATCGGGCCGACCACCGCAAGGTTGCGCCATTGATGACGGTGTTTTTGACGACGGGTTATACGGGTGGTTTGCTGTCGCTGATTATTCAGCAGAAGCCTGTGCTGGAAAGCCCGCACTTTATCACGGGGAGTGTGGTGATTTTGTTGCTGTGGATTAATGGCAGCTTGGGTTTCTTGGGCATCAAAGGGGTGTCAAAGTTGACCCGATCGACCCATGCTTATGTGGGCAGCGCGATCGTCGCTTTGCTATTGGTGCATGTGGCGTTGGGCTTTAATTTGGGGATTTCGATTTAGGCCGGATTTAGCCATTTTGTAGGTTGGGTAGAACGAAGTGGAACCCAACGCGGCAATCCCCGGTGTTGGGTTTTCTCTTTCAGAGACGCTGCGCGAACGCGTTGCTCCACCCAACCTTGTATGTGAGCGGGGGTGAAAATCTTCGCTAAGCTCAAGAGAGCCGCCGATGCGGGAAACCGGGAAGAGACGCAGGACCCAACCGTAAACTCAACGAGTTTGTGATGTAGATCATCGCGCCTTCCCTCCCGGTCGCGGGGTCAACCCAACTGTAGACTGAACAGTAAAGTCCGGCACCTTCGGGTTGCCCGAATAAACCAAGGATAGCGCAGCGGGGTTGGCATTGTGATGGTCACTCATCCGAGGTCAAGGACATGGCAAATCAATTCATCGCCGTCGGCATCGATATGGCAAAAGAAACCTTCGTGGCGGCGTTGCTGACACGGGGGAATCGGGGGGCAACGCAGAGTTTCAGCAATGATGCGGCGGGCTATACGGCATTGCTCAGTTGGCTGTCACAGCAGTCAGTACAGCAGTTTCATGCCTGTTTGGAATCGACCAATATCTATGGTCAGGGGTTAGCGTTATTTCTGTACGACCACGGTCAGCGGGTCAGCATCGTCAATCCCGCTTGCATTCGGGGCTACGGTCAAAGCCAACTGCGACGGACGAAAAATGACCAGGCCGATGCGGTCCTGATTGCCCGGTTTTGTCGGGATACGCCCCCCCGCCTCTGGCAACCCCAAGCCGCCATCATCCAACAGTTGCAGGCCCAAACCCGACGCTTAGCGACCTTGACCCAGCAGATCACCCAGGAGCGCAATCGGTTCAAAGTCACCACCGACCCCGATGTGCAGGCTGACATCACCGACCACATCACGTTTCTCCAAGCCCAGGAGACGCAGGTGCAAACCCGGTTATTGGCCCTGATTCACACGGATGACGACCTGACGGCACAACATCAATTGTTGACCTCAATCATCGGCGTTGCCGACCGTTCCGCCGCCATCCTCTTGGCCGAAATCGGGGCGATTGAGCGCTATGGTTCCGCCCGTCAACTGGCCGCCGCCGCTGGCGTCACCCCCCAAGAACGCCTGTCCGGCACCACCGTCCACAGCAAAACCCGCTTGTGCAAGATTGGCAATGTCCGACTCCGATGCGCCCTCTACTATCCCGCCCTCTGCCTGATTCGACATTGTGAACCGATTCAGGCTTGGCGTCATCGACTTTTGCAAAATGGCAAAACCAAAATGCAGGTGGTTGGGGCCGTCATGCATAAGCTGATTCGCATTGTCTTTGGCATCCTCAAATCCCGTACCCCCTTTGACCTCGCCAAACTCACGCCAATTGACACCCGCCTCACGACCACCACCGCCATGACCTAATCCCGACCGTCCCAATTTAATCCCTCCACCCACGGACATTTGCTGCGACAACTGTCCGACAAGCCGTTTGCCAAAAAATACTGGCAAAAATTAGCGCTTGCATTCTAGGATTTAATACAGTATCTACGTCTAATTTTTTCGCTTAAACCCTAGCCCGAATCCGATCATGCAAAAAACCGTTGTATTAAATGTCGTGGGCCTCACCCCCGCGCTCCTCGGCCCGCACACCCCTCGCCTCACCGCCTGGGCCGATCGGGGCCAAATCCGCTCGATCACGCCCACACTCCCGGCTGTCACCTGCACGGCCCAAGCCGCCTACCTCACGGGTGAAACCGCGACGGATCACGGGATCGTGGGGAATGGCTGGTATTTTCGGGATGAATGTGAGGTGAAGTTTTGGCGACAGTCGAATGCGTTGGTGCAGTCGGAGAAGATCTGGGATGTGGCGCGGCGCTTGGATCCGAGCTTCACCTGCGCGAATCTGTTCTGGTGGTACAACATGCATTCGACGGCGGACTATACGGTGACGCCGCGCCCGATGTATCCCGCCGATGGCCGGAAGTTGCCGGATATTTATACCCAGCCAGCGGCCCTGCGAGACGCGCTGCAAGCCGATTTGGGGCAATTTCCCCTGTTCAAATTCTGGGGTCCCGCCACATCGATCGCCTCCACCCAATGGATTGCCGACTCAGCCAAATGGCTCGAACAACGCCACAACCCCACGCTGACGCTGGTTTACCTGCCGCATTTGGACTATTGCGCCCAGAAGCTCGGGCCTGATCCGGACGCGATCGCCACTGATCTGGCGGAAATCGATACGGTCGTCGGCGACCTGATCGACTTCTACGAAGCGCGGGATGCCCAGGTGATCGTGCTTTCGGAGTATGGGATTACGCCCGTGGATCAGCCCGTGCATCTGAATCGGGTGCTGCGCGAGGCCGGATTGCTGCAAGTGCGAGAAGAATTGGGGCGGGAATTGCTGGATGCGGGGGCGAGTCAGGCGTTTGCGGTGGCGGATCACCAGGTAGCGCATATCTATATCAATGATGCGGCAGTCACCGATCGGGTCAAAACCTTGATCGCCGCAACCCCTGGCGTCGCGCAAGTCCTGGATGAATCGGGTAAGCAAAAATTCGGCTTAGAACATCCCCGATCGGGTGAATTGGTCGCCGTGGCTGATCCAAAAGCCTGGTTTACCTACTACTATTGGCTCGACGATCGGTGCGCCCCCGACTTCGCTCGCACCGTGGACATCCATCGCAAACCGGGTTACGACCCCGTCGAACTGTGCATTAACCCTGACATTCAGTTACCAAAGTTAAAGATCGCCAAAACCCTCCTCAACCGCAAGCTCGGGGGGCGGGCCTTGATGGATTTGACCCCCTTGGATGCGGGCTTGGTGCGGGGCAGTCATGGACATATTCCGGCCAGCGTCAGCGATCGGCCACTGCTGATCGCCCGTGAGCGAAAGGGTTTCAACCATCAAGCCATTGCCGCGATCGACGTGTTTAATGTGATTTTGAGTCACCTGAAGGGATAGATCCGGACGGCGAATACAATCAGTTTGACTCATCACCTCAAACGTGTTTGTTAACGCCTGCTAATGTCTTCAGGCCGGGGATTCACCGAATTTGACTAAGATTCTGGCAACTTTTTCAGATTTTTTGTGCGCTTAAAAATTTCTCGTCTATAATCACGGCACACAAATCAATTTACTTAAAGGATAAGCTCGTGAACAAAGGCGAACTGGTTGATGCAATTGCATCCAAGGCTTCCGTTACGAAGAAAGAAGCCGATTCGATCGTCAGTGCGATGATCGAAACAATCATGGAAACTGTGGCGAACAAAGACAAAGTGACGTTGGTCGGTTTTGGGACGTTTGAATCCCGCGATCGTCAAGCCCGCGAAGGTCGCAACCCCAGCACTGGTCAAGCGATCAAGATTCCGGCAACAACGGTGCCTGCATTTTCGGCTGGCAAAATGTTCAAAGAGCAAGTTGCGGCTTCCAAGCCTGCGGCTGCACCCGCTAAAGCGGCTGCCAAGGCTAAGAAGTAAGTCGATTCGTCGAACGAATTTGACTGAATTTTGGCGACTGAATTTTAGCGATCGTGGCTTGTCCCGATCGCAATCAATCAGACGAAGCGTTATTGGACAAGTTTGTCTGGTAGCGCTTTTTGCTGTGTTTGGGGGCGGCGAATTGATCGACTACGGCCGAGACCGCCCCTCGACTGTAAGTCGGGGCTAATAGCACAAGTCCCAAAGGGACTCAAACCCCAGTCCGAAGGACTTTCGCTTGTAGCCCGGAATTCCATTCCAGGGCGGTGTAGCAGCGAAGTCGAGTCAATCCACTGGCCCGATCGTCGTTAGTTCTATCGTGTGACCATCCCAATCTTGCACCACCGCCCGTCGGCCCCAAGGTGAATCCTGCGGCGGGGTTTGCGGTGTTAGCGACGGCGTTTGAGCTGGTTGAACAGATGTGGCAGGATTTTCCAGGCGATTTCACCGTCGAGGCCACGGACGGGGAGCAGGTTGAAGGGAATCGTCATGATGCTGTAGTAGCCCACGAAGACAGTCAATGGGCCAAAATACGCCAGATTTTCCCCGCCGTAATTCCCGATTGTCAATACGACTGCCGCTGCCAGCGCCTGCGCCAGTACGCCACCCCAGGCAATTTGGATCGCCTCCCATTCATATCGAGGTAATTCATATTCGCAAACCCCGTGAAGTGGGGCAATCCGGATGGCAATGACTTTATAGCCCAGTTTGTGGACGATCGCGGCATGGCCGATTTCGTGAATCAGGATGATGCCCAAAAATGACAATAGGGAAATTGCGCTTATGATCAAATTCTGCAAACCAATCACCAAGATCGCTGCGCCAATCACAATGACCGACCAATGGGTATAAACAGGTGCCCCGAAGATGCGGTCTTCGCCTAACTGAATATATGACTGCATGTTGATGGGTTGTATTGAACTGTTCCAGTATTGAATACGGCATCGCCCGATCGGAATGCGACTTCCACCGATGCCAAATGGGAATGTGCCGTTTTTTGTCGTCTACGCCGTCAATTCCACGGTATGACCATCAAAATCCTTGACTACGGCCCGTCGGCCCCAAGGTGAATCCTGCGGCGGACTGAGGATGCTGACCCCAATTTCCGCCAACTCCACCACCAATCCATCCAGATCATCCACCTGGAACCCCAACCGCATCGCAATTGTCGGCATTTGACTCGATGTCAACGGATACAGCTCAAAGACCAAATCCGCTGTCTCACTGGTGTAATGTTCTGGCCCATTGCCGTGGGAATGCTGGGTGAATCGCATTCCCAGCATTCGATAGAAGGCCACGGCCCGATCGATGTCCGCCGATCGAATCACCACTAAATTCAAGTACGTCATCGGCTGGCAAAGGCGGCAGGATCTTGGTCGCGGCGGTGTTTGATCGGGATTTCGGGGCCTTGGCGATCGCCCGCCAAGGCCGCTGTGGCTTCCAAGGCTTCCCGCAGTCGTTTGGCGGCATAGATCGACATATCGCGGGGGACATTGATGCGATCGCGCAGGTACCGCAATCCCACATCTGTCCCCGCTGGTGGCACACAAACCTCACCCTTGATCAACTGCGTCAAGGCACAGCGCAATGCCTGATCGAAGGTCGCATCATCCGTGGGATTCACTCGAATAATGTTGGCGCGATGTTTGATCACCCGATAGAGCGCTTCTTGGCGGCTGGTCTCCGGCTCTGGATAAGTCACATCCGGCAACCCAAACCACGGGCCATTGTCCACTCGCTGACTAAACTGCTTGGCCTGCGGTTCGTTGTTGGTATAACAACCGCCCATCTGGGGGGGCAAGTCGTGGGTGTGGGTGTGGAAATCGCTCTGGGTGCCTCGGTACGTCGATCGGCTCTCCATCGCGTCAAACCAAGCCGCCATGTTCGGATTCACCTCCCGCATCGAATACCCCTTGTAATAGTAGAGGCTGGCATTCATCCGCTCAACGTAAGGCGTGAAAATTGTATCCGCCGTACTGAATTCCTCCAGAAAATACGGGCCAGGAGTGCTGCCTAAAGCCTCTTCGACGTAACCCATGATTTCTTGGAATTTCTCGCGGGCGGCTTGGTCATCACGGGCCGATCGCACCGGATAGCACAACCAATTGCACCAAGCCCGGAACAGCAGGCGTTCCAACCGCCGCATGGTGGTTACGCGGGGATCGTCCATGGCGAATTGCAGTGGGCCGAAGACGCGCTCCAGGGCAATCAAAATATCGTCGCTTTCGGTGATGATTTTGCCATCGAGTTCCACGGCGGGGAGCATCCCGGAGGGGACTTTGCGCTTGTACCAGGCTTCCTTTTCGCCGTAGCAGAACATCGTGACTTTTTCGATTCGGTAGGGGATGCGTTTTTCTTCGAGCCAGAGCCAGATTTTTTGGCAGTAGGGGCACCAGGCATGGTGGTCACGGAAGAGGGTGACGCGGATGGTGGATTCGGGTTGACCGAAGAGGCGCAGGCGGGATTGGGCGTTGGTGGGGCCGTTGGTGGGATCGATTTGCCAGGTGGTGTGGGTTTCGAGTTCGGGCCAGGTGAGGGGAGTGGGGGTCATGGTGGGTGGGGCAGGTCGATTAATTCGGTCTCTATCAATTTTCCGTTGAATTGCAGCGTTCTACAAGTTCTCAAGATTGTCCTGGAGTGCTTGAAGTGGTGCAACCAAGGGTGGCAGGTTATTTTGAATCGTGGCCCAGGTGATGCGGAGGTTTACCCGGAAATACTCGTGGGCCATGATGTTGCGCATGTCGCTCATCAGTCGCCATGGGATGTCAGGCGCAAGGGTTTGGGTTTCGACGGGAATATTGATGGCGGCTTCGCCAATGATGATCAGGTCGTAGAGTACCGCTTTCACGATCGTCTCATTCCCGCTAAATGCCTCAAAATCCATGCCAGCCGTGCGTTGCTGAATACTGTCGATCGCGCTGAGAATATCCTGAATCCGGGTTTGCACATTTCTAGAAGACACGGATCACCTCATTCAGCACGGGTTCGCGGAGATGTTCTTTGAGCGAGTCGATCGTGCCGAGGTCGATCGGGCATTGCAGCAAGTCTTCCAGGTAATGTTGAATCTGGAAAAATTCAAAGAAGCCAGCGGGTTCATTGAGTTCGATGAGAATGTCTACATCACTTGCGGTGGTCGCCTGATCGCGGGCAACGGAACCAAACAGATCCAGTGACTTCACTCCGAGTTCTTGGATCTGAGCTTTGTGGGATTGGACTAAAGTTAGTAGTTCAGTTCGCTTCATCTGGTCTGCATTCGCTCGAACGATGTCCTAAGTCTACTGCATTGACTTAAATCGAGTCTTGTTGCTCGATCGGGAGTTGCTGAAGTTCGGAGATGGCTTGTTGAAGCAGTTCAGTCATGTTCGGTTGCTCGTGATGTGCCACTGCTGCTCCATTGTACCTTGGGCGATCGGGTCTTTAGATGCTTTTGATGGCGATCGAGTGTTTTGCAGCGATTCCCAAAGATTTGGCGTCTATTCTATGAGTCATGCTATCTTTGACCAAATTAGTGAAAGCGCTATGTAAATTTGTGCAGGAAATCATATGTGCAGAGTTTTTGGGGATATGTTGTCTGGGAACTGCTACAAGATCAAACTGTTGATGCAGTTTATTGGCATTCCACATGAATGGATACATGTGGATATCCTTGCCAGGGAGACTCATACTGAAGAATTTAAGCGAATGAATCCCAACACAAGAATACCCGTGATTGAGCTGGATAATTGCCAATACTTATGGGAGTCCAATGCGATTTTGAACTACTTCGCAGAAGGGACTGAATTCTTGCCGCAAGCAAAGTATGAAAGGGCAAAAGTCTTGCAGTGGCAATTTTTTGAACAATATAGCCATGAACCGTATATCGCGACAGCGAGGTATATCAATAAATACTTGGGTTTGCCTCAAGAACGGGAAGTAGAATATCATGCAAAGCAAGTTGGCGGGCATAAAGCCCTTTCAGTAATGGAGCAGCATTTAGCAGAAAATGAATTCTTCGTTGGGGCGAATGTAACTATTGCTGATATTAGCCTGTATGCCTATACGCATGTTGCCCACGAGGGTGGTTTTGATTTATCAGCATATATGAATATTCAGCGATGGTTCAAAGATTTTGAGAGCATTCCTGGCTATATAAAAATGGCAAGAGACAATGTATAACAAACACGTTTGACTGCAAACATTCAACATCCATGACGCAAATTAATGACCAAGACCGACTGTACTTCGATCAAGCCTTAGGCGAATCCTTAGGCGAATCCGTCAGCCCGCCCATCCCCTTCGACGACGCCTCCCCCACGAATGCTGCGAAGCCCTCTGGGCCGTCCTCGGCCCCAACATCACCCCCACCCAACTCGCCCAACTATCGCCCGAAACGATCGTCACGATCGCCCAACAATTCGGCGAATACTTTGAGTGCGAAGCCCCAACCGTTGAGCAAATCGAAGCCGCGATCGCCCAAACCCTCTTCCGCTGGCCGATCGGCTCGATCGGCGAAACCTACTGACTGGCTTGGAGTGCGTGGAGTTGGTCGATCGTCAGGCCAGTGACTTCCACGATCGTCTCTAGCGGGAGATTTTTGCCGAGCATCTTCAGCGCGATCGCCTGCCGCTCCTTCGCCACCCCTTTCTTGATCCCCTTCTTGATTCCCTTCTCTTCCCAGCTAGTCGTTACCTGCATAATTTCCTCCCTTTGAGCCACGCCCATTGTATCAATTTCAGCCTGAAACCGCTTCTCCTCCTTGGCATTCAGTCGCAGATAGGTATCCACAAACTGTGCAATCAACTCAATCTTAGCGGGATCCAACTTCAATGTCACCAGCAGTCGTAGACACTCGGCTTTCACCTTGGGCCGATCGTGCTCCTCGATATTCATTTTCGCCATCAAGGCGGCGGCCACAGGATTGGGACGATCGAGGAAGTCACGCCAATTCAGCCGATTTAATTGGATCGCCGTAAAGTTAAACTCCAATACCTTCAGATTCGGAAACTCAACCTTGTATTGACTTGTCGCGGCGGCATCGGGCTGGTCATAGGAGAAAATCGCGATGGTCTACGACCGACCGGAGGTCATCGGGTAGATTCGTTTCAAGTGCTTTTGATGCAATCGCGAGAAGTAAAAAAACATCCGCTGTGGGAAGACCAATCGGTGGGTTGATTGGGGTTCGATATGGATCAAGACTGTCGCATCTTCCCCAGCCAGCTTTACTTCTGCCAATAGATCAATGACCTTCTTCTCTCCTTCCACCAAATCGACGAAATATTCCTGTTCCCGAAAAGTTACTGAATCTGGCTCGATCGTCTTGGCCAGATCCGGCAAAAATAATTCCAGAAATTCAATGAAGAAGGTGGCAATCAGTTCCTTAAATTTTTGGTCGTGACTTGTCTGTTTCTTTGCCATAAATCCATCCTTACAATCACCGGTTCAATTCGCTTTAAGGAATTGGAATCGTCTTCAACAACCGATCGACGATCGCCCGCGATCGCTTCCCCGTACTCGGAATAATCCGATGCGCCAACACATGGGGCGCAAGATACTTCACATCATCCGGCAACCCATAATCCCGATCGTTCAAATACGCCAACGCCTGCACCGCCTTGACCAACGCCACCGTCCCCCGTGGACTCACCCCCAGCGCAATCTCCTCATCCTCCCGCGTCGATCGCACCAAATCCAAAATATATTGCTGCAACGACGCCTCCACCGTCACTTCCCGACAAGCCAACTGCAAACTGGCAATCTCCGCCAACGTGATACAGGGCTTGAGTTCCAGCTTTGCATTGCCGCCCTGCACCCGCTGAATCATCTGCAATTCCTCATCCGCCGCCGGATAGCCTAACGATAACGCCAACGCAAAGCGATCCATCTGCGCCTCCGGTAACGGGAACGTGCCCTGATACTCCACCGGATTCTGCGTCGCAATCACAAAGAATGGCAACGGCACCGGACGCGACTGACCATCGATCGACACCTGTTGCTCCTCCATCACCTCCAGCAACGCCGACTGGGTACGCGGTGTGGCCCGATTAATCTCATCCATCAACAACACATTCGCAAACACTGGCCCGGCCATGAAGGTAAATTCACCATCACGCGGATTCCAAATATTCGTCCCCGTCACATCCGTTGGCATCAAATCCGGCGTACATTGCACCCGTTGAAATTTGCCATCGATCGACTGCGCCAAGGATTTTGCCAGCAAGGTTTTGCCCACCCCCGGCACATCTTCGAGTAGCACATGGCCCCCGGACAGCAACGCCACCAGCACCAGTCGAATCGCCTCCGCCTTGCCGACGATGACCTGATGCAAATTCTGATTGAGCAACTCTAAACGATCGCGCATGGTTCTTTCGTCGGCAGGGTAGGGCTAAATTGCTAGTCTGCCCCAGTTTACCCGGGGAACCGGAAATCGACTAAACCAATCGCTGACGGGCGATCGCGCAATCAGCGGAGATCTGTTCCTTCAGGGCATCCAGTGAGGGGAAACGTTGTTCCGATCGAATAAACTCCAGCAACTCCACCGTTAATTCTTGTCCGTACAGATCACCTTGCCAGTCGAGGATGTGGACTTCGATCGTTTGCTCCAGACCATTCACGGTGGGGCGATTGCCGATATTCATCACGCCCGCGATCGGGTTGCCTTGGTTTAAGTCCTTGCCGGAGACGCGGACGCCGTAGACCCCTTGGGCCGGGACAAGTTTGTTCGGGGGAAGCTGGAGATTGGCGGTGGGGAAGCCGATCGTCCGGCCCACTTTTTGGCCTTCGACGACTTTGCCGATCAGGCGGTAGGGCCGACCCAAGAGCTGCGAGGTGGTTTGAATGTCGCCTTGAGCCAGGGCTTGGCGAATCGCCGAACTGCTGATGCGTTCGCCGTCGAGGGTTTGGAGCGAGACTTGGGTGACTTCGATGCCATGGTGGGCGGCGAGTTGTTGCAATAGGTCGGCGTTGCCCGCCCGCCGATGGCCGAACCGAAAATCCTTGCCCACGCTGATGTGCTTCGCCTGGAGCCGATCCACCAGGATTTGGTCAACAAATTCCTCAGGACTGAGATTGGCCAATTCCTGATCAAACGGCAGCACCATCAGCTGATCGACCCCGGTTTGCTCCAGCAGCGCAATCCGCTCCTCAAAGGGCGAGAGCAGGGCCAACGGCTGCCGACTGAAGAACTCACGCGGATGGGGCGAAAAACTCACCACCGTGGCATATAGCCGCAATACCGCCTGTTCCCGCGCCGCTAGCACGGGTTCGATCACCTGGCGATGGCCGCAGTGGATGCCGTCGAAGTTGCCCAGGGCGATCGCCGTGGGGGTGAGGGCAGTTTGGAGTGATGTCGAAGTCCACACAGGCAGGTACTAGAGCATAGAGGATGAGCGTAACGGCTATGGTTGCAGCCAGGTTTGCAGCCGATCGAGACTGCGCACGGCGGTCAAATTATATTGCAATGGCGTGATCGTGATGTATTTTTCGCGGATTGCTTCGACGTCGGCGGGCAGATGGTGGTCGGCTTCAGGGTCATCGACTTCCTCCACCGCTTCCCCGGCTAGCCAGTAATAGGTCTTGCCACGCGGGTCTTGGCGTTTTTCGAATACCTCGATGTAGCGGCGAATCCCCTGCCGGGCTAACTTCACGCCCTGAATCTCACTTTCCGGCACGGCGGGGACATTGACATTGAGCAGCAGTCGTTCATTCAGCGGTTTGGCCTGAAGCTGGGCGACGAGTTTGACGGCGTAGTTGGCGGCGGGTTGGAAGTTTTGGTCGGTGAAGCTGGTGAGGCTGATGGCAATGCTGGGGATGCCTTCCACCAGGCCTTCCATCGCGGCGGAAACGGTGCCGGAATAGATTACATCGGTGCCCAGGTTGGAGCCTTGATTGATGCCCGAAATCACCAGATCGGGCGGCTCGTCCAGGAGGCACCAGAGCGCCAGTTTGACGCAATCGGCGGGGGTGCCGGAACAAGACCAGACGGTTAAGCCGGGATCAAAAATCCCTTCGACCAGGTTGGCCCGAATTGGTTGGTGGAGCGTGAGTCCATGGCCGACGGCCGATCGTTCTTGATCGGGACAAACCACCGTGACTTGGTGGCCAGCGGCGGCGAGGGTATTGGCCAGTATCCGCACACCAAGGGCGAAAATGCCATCATCATTACTGACCAGAAGCTTCATGGGGTTACGGGTACACGCACAACTTGAATCCAAATCGTACACTAATCAGTCTGGTGTGGGTAGCGCGTTGGGTCAAGTTGGGTGGGCAAAAGGGGCGACGCTCTTCTAAACTGGTGAGACTGATAAATATTCTCCACAGTCCCCCTCTATTCCTATGACGGTCAGCGAACTCGAAGCCCAACTAGATGTGATTCGCCAGGAAGCCCAGGCGGCGATCGCGACCGCCGATAGCCTGGAGGCGATCGAGCAATTGCGGGTGCAATACATGGGCAAGAAAGGCCCGATTCCCCAGGTATTGGGCGGCATGGGCAAACTCGACCCTGCCGATCGCCCGATGATCGGGGCCAGCGCCAATGCCGTGAAGGCGGCGATCGAAACGGCCCTCGATGCCAAGAAGACTAGCTTCCAAGCGGCGGCAATCCAAGCCCAATTGGAATCGGAAACCTTGGATGTGACGATGCCCGGAAATTATCGCCGTCAGGGTCGGAAGCATCCGTTGCAGAGTACGACCGATCGGTTGCTGGATATCTTTGTGGGGTTGGGCTATACCGTGGCGGAAGGCCCGGAAATGGAGACGGACTACTACAACTTTGAGGCATTGAACTTCCTGCCTGACCATCCGGCGCGGGATATGCAGGATACGTTGTATTTGCCCGATGGGAATCTCTTGCGGACGCATACTTCGACGGTGCAGGTGCGGTATATGGAGAACACCGATCCGCCGATTCGGATTGTGGTGCCGGGGCGGGTGTATCGGCGCGATACCGTGGATGCGACCCACTCGGCGGTGTTCCATCAGGTGGAATTGTTGGCGGTGGATGAGGGGTTGACCTTCACGGATTTGAAAGGCACGGTGAAAGTGTTCTTGCAGGAATTTTTTGGGGAGGAATTGGAAGTGCGATTCCGGGCGAGTTATTTTCCGTTCACGGAGCCGAGTGCGGAGGTGGATGTGAAGTGGCGCGGTCGATGGTTGGAGATCATGGGCTGTGGCATGGTCGATCCGAATGTGTTGAAGTCAGCGGGTTACGATCCGGAAGTTTATAGCGGATTTGCCGCTGGATTAGGCGTCGAGCGGATGGCGATGGTGTTGCATCAGATTGATGATATTCGGCGGTTGTACAGCAGTGATTTGCGGTTTTTGGCGCAGTTTTAGGGGCGATCGGCGATCGATCAACCGGTCGGGGCGCGCGGCCGCACGCCCGTACAATCATGCCGGAGTCGATCGGGTGGGATGCACGATCGGGATTTGGGTTGGGCGGTGTAAATCTGGCTGAGGGCGGGGAAAGCCCGCCCCTACGGGAATACATTGAAATAACCCAAACAAAAGGCGGCCCGATCGGGCCGCCTTTTGTCGTTCGATCGTAAATCACCGATTTACAGATCGTCATCGGCGATGTCGTCGTCTTCGAGATCGTCGCCGTCGTCGTCGCCATCTTCGAGATCGTCGTCATCATCCGCCGCTGCCGCCACGACTGCGGCGGGTTTTGCCGCTGGGGCTGCCCCACCGATCGTGTCGTCAATCAATTCATCGTCTTCGAGAATGGGTGACTTGTAAGCCGCGCCGTAGTCGGCTCCATCGCCGGAGCCAAAGCTCTCGAAGCTGAAGCTGGGTCGCTCTTCGAGGCTTTCGACGTTGTAGTTGCGGGCGGTGCGATCGTCGAGTACGATGTCGGCCAGATCCGCGTCGTCGTCGAACATCCCTTCGTAGTTCAGATCGACTTCCGGTGCGCCGATCTCTTCGTAGGCGTTGAAGCCCGTACCCGCCGGGATCAAGCGCCCGATGATCACGTTCTCCTTGAGGCCGCGCAACCAGTCGGACTTGCCTTCGATCGCGGCTTCGGTCAGGACGCGCGTTGTTTCTTGGAACGATGCGGCGGAGATGAAGCTGTCGGTGTTGAGCGAGGCCTTGGTGATCCCCAGCAATACAGGTGTGTAATGCGCGGGGGCACCACCCGTGATCGACATGGCTTCGTTGACCTGCTCCAACTGATACAGTTCGACCAATTCACCCGGTAGCATTGTCGTGTCGCCGCCATCTTCGACCCGCACCTTGGAGGTCATCTGACGGACGACGACTTCGATGTGTTTGTCGGAGATATCGACGCCCTGAGATTGGTAGACGTTCTGGACTTCGCCCACCAGAATCGTCTGCACCGATCGTAGGGCCAGCAAGGCCGCTTCATGGGTGCCGAGGGCTTCGAGGTGCGCGTGGAACAGGATTTCCAACAGGTCGTGGGGGTTGACCGGGCCATCGGTGAGCCGCATCCCCGCTTCCACGGGTTCGCCATCGAGGACGATCGAACTTTGGCCAGGGCCGATGACGTATTCGGTCAATAGACCTTCGCGATCGACCACCTTGATTTCCACCGATTCATCTTCGGCGTAGACCACTTGCACGGTGCCGCCGCGTTGGCAGAGGACGCAGGCTTCCTTCGGTTTGCGGGCTTCCAGTAGTTCTTCAATCCGGGGTAGACCCTGGATGATGTCCCCGGTCTTGGTGCGCTCAAAGATCAGCAGCACGAGGTTGTCGCCCCGTTGGACCAAATCGCCGTTATCAACGTGCAAGACGGCACCGGGGGAGACGCGATAAGGCCGCGCAATCCGCAGGGTGATGTTTTTGCCATCGATTGAGAGGACTTCGCTCGATTCGGCAAATGGCTCCACCGTGTCGAGACCGACGCCTGCAACCACCAGATCGCCAACTTTGGGGGTGGCATTGCCGTTGGTGGCGATGGTGAGTTTGTCGGCTTCGCGCACCACCAGAATCCGGCGAATCGCCTCCTGGCCTTCGCGAATCCCCTGCACTTCGCCATCTTCCTTACAGAGAATGGCGGTGCGGGCGACGACGGCTCCGGGGGCGATTTGGTCGCCATCGGCCACGAGGATCTCGGTGCTGGTGCTGCCCTGGGTGGTATCGGCGACGATGTCCCGACGAATCACCAGCGATTCCAAAATCACGATTTGCAGGCGGAGGATGGCGGCATCCTTTTCGTCTTCGACCAATTCAATGTTGGCCGCGAGGTTGTCCCGATCGGATTCCAGCACCAACTGGGTGCGGACGAGATCGACGCCATCCACTGACTTGACCCGCTCGCCATCTTTGTAGAGGACGCGCTGCATGGCCCGCAGTTGGATGCCTTGGGTTTTGTCTTCGGCGGTGGAGCTTTGGCTCGGCACGGGGGCCGAGTTGGAGACTTCATACTCGACGATCGGCCGGATTAGCATCGCGGGGCCTTCTGGCGTCTCGATGAACTCGGCATAGCACATATCCTTGGCGGCAAGGCCCGGCATGATTTCCTGGCCCGCGTTGACCAAGGCGGCTTCCTTGGTGACCAAACCATCGAGGCTATCGACCATATGCAGGTCGCCGGGCTTGATCACGATTTCGCGCAGAATGTCGTTCTTCTGGGTGACTTCGACCACGCCGTTGGTTTGGCAGAAGATGTCCTTGACGACTTCGGTGCCCGCTTCGACGTACTGGCCGTCTTCCACCATCAGCAAGGAGATATCCTTGTTGACTTCATGGGCTTCCTCGGGAATCCAGATGATCGTGCCGCCCTGGACGATTTCGTAACCGACTTTGCCCTTGCCGCGCTTGGCGATTTCCAGGCCCGCAAACTTGACGATGCCGCCGGTTTGGGTGTGGTACCGATCGTCGATCAGTTCCGCCACCACCTGGCCGCTGTTGACCTGGGTGCCGGGGGTGGCTTTGAGCGAGAAGACCTGGCCGCTGTTGGTTTCGAGGCGGTATTGGTCGCCGCCCTGGAGGCTTTCGATCCGGGTGACTTGGGCTTTGTCGAGCATCACCGAGGCGGTGATGATTTCGACTTCGCGGCCACCTTTAGCTTCGGCATCGGCTTCGCCCAAGCGGACGATGCCACCGTTCTCCGTGGTGACGCGACTTTCGGCAATCACGCCGCCCGCTTTGACCTGGTCGCCGTTCTTGACGATCGGTTCCGCCGCTGGGGGCAAGTTATAGACATCGCCGGACAAGACCCACATCAAACCACCGCGCTGGGCGATGCGAGTCGTGTTGCCCTGTCTGTCTTTTTTCTCTTCCGGTACGACATCGGCGAATCGCACTTCGCCCGCCAAGTCCGTGGCCACATCCTTGGCCGCTTTCTCGGTGGTTTTGCGCGATCGGCCCGTCAGCGGAATCTCCGCCAAAACCATCCCCTTCTTGACTTCCTGGCCGTCTTCGAGAAACAGCAGGGCACCCTGGGGCAAGGTGAAGGTCTGGCTCTTGTCGCCCGTAATCGTGATTTTGTTGGCCGCGTCGCTCGATTCCACCATCAGGGCGTCCTGACCGTGGGGCGTGCGGAAGGGCCGGGTGCGAATCTTTTTGGAGAACTGCACGGTGCCGTTGTACTTGGCTTTCTCTTGACGGGCCACTTCACCCGTGAATACGCCCCCGGTGTGGAATGTCCGCATCGTCAGCTGGGTACCCGGTTCACCGATCGACTGGGCAGCAATAATCCCGACGGCCTCACCAATGTCCACCAAATGCGCGTGGGCCAAACTCCAGCCATAGCACAACTGACAGACCGATCGGGTGGCTTCGCAAGTCAGGGGCGATCGCACCTGCATTTCCTTGACGCCGGAATCGGCGAGCAAGTCGCACAGATCATCGGACAAATCCTGATTGCGCTTGACGATCACTTCTCCGGTGACGGGATGCAGCACATCCTCCGCCGCCACTCGGCCAAACACCCGCGCCTTCATGGCGATCAGCGTTCGTTCCCCGTCGGTCATATCGCCGATTAGGACGCCGCGCTGGGTGCCGCAATCGAGTTCGCGAATGATCACATCCTGGGAGACATCCACTAAACGCCGGGTCAGGTAGCCCGAGTCAGCCGTCCGCAATGCCGTATCCACCAAGCCTTTGCGCGCCCCGTAGGAGGAGATGATGTACTCCGTTACGGTCAGACCTTCCCGGAAGTTGGTCTTAATCGGCAAGTCAATGATTTCCCCTTGCGGGTTGGCCATCAAGCCGCGCATCCCGACCAACTGCCGCACCTGGGAGACGTTACCCCGTGCGCCGGAGAACGCCATCATGTAGACGGAGTTCAGCGGGTCATTGGCTTCGAAGTGCTTCACCACTTCGTCCTTGAGGTTCTCGGAGGTGGCGTTCCAGGTGTCAATTACCTTCTGGAAACGCTCGACTTCGGTGATTTCGCCGCGGGTGTACTTGTCTTCGGTCTCGCGGATGGTTTCTTCCGCCGCTTCCAACAGGGCCTTCTTGGTGGCGGGAATCTGCAAGTCATCCACACTGATGGAGACGCCCGCCTTGGTGGCGTAGCAGAAGCCGAGTTCCTTGATTTCATCCGCCAGATTGGCGGTGCGGGCGGTGCCGTAGTTGGTAAAGGACCAAGTAATCAGCTTTTGCAGCTGCTTCTTGTTGATTACCTTGTTGCGGAAAAGTTGGGTTTTTTCCTGCTCTTGATCGATCATAACTGGCCCCGCTGTTGAGTTTGGCTGCGTAGAGAGTTTGGCTGCTTGCGTCGAAGTTGCTTCAGCTGCGCTGAGATTGAATGGGCCTTAGTCGGTTAAGGCATCCAGGATGGTTTTGTTGTAGATCACTCGGCCCACGGTGGTTTTGATGTACTGCGAAATCAGATCACCCGTGGCATCGCGCCGTTCCCGCCGCATTCGGTAAGTGCGAGTCACCACCCCTTCATCGGTGGTGTTTTCCTCCATCACTTTTTCGTCGGGTTCATCGGTTTCGACGATGCCATCAAACCGCACCCAGATATAGGCGTGGATGTGGATTTCGGCTTGGTGATAGGCGATGATCGCGTCATCCAGGTTGGCAAAGTAGCGGCCTTCGCCTTTGTTCGTCTTGGGGTTGTCCGCCGTCAGGTAGTAGCAGCCCAAGACCATATCCTGGGACGGCGTGACGATCGGGCGTCCGGTCGCGGGCGACAGAATGTTGTTCGAGGCCAACATCAGCAAGCGCGCTTCCGCCTGGGCTTCGATCGACAGGGGCACGTGGACGGCCATTTGGTCACCGTCGAAATCCGCGTTAAACGCCGGACAGACCAACGGGTGCAATTGGATGGCGCGACCATCGACGAGGATTGGCTCGAACGCCTGAATCCCCAATCGGTGCAACGTCGGTGCCCGGTTCAGCATGACGGGGTGGCCTTCGATCACCTCTTCCAGCACATCCCAGATCGTGGGGTCGTTGCGCTGAATCAGTTTCTTCGCCGCCTTGATGTTGTTCACCAAACCTTGGCGAATCAAACGGTGGATCACAAACGGCTGGAATAGCTCGATCGCCATTTCCTTGGGCAAGCCGCACTGGTGGATTTTCAGTTTGGGACCCACCACGATGACCGATCGTCCGGAGTAATCGACCCGCTTACCGAGCAAGTTCTGCCGGAAACGACCCTGCTTACCTTCAATGATGTCGGAGAGCGATTTCAGCGGACGGTTGTTGGCTCCAACGACTGTCCGACCGCGACGACCGTTATCAATCAGCGCATCCACGGCTTCCTGGAGCATCCGCTTCTCGTTCCGGACGATGATTTCCGGCGCGAGGATTTCTTGGAGGCGGGCCAAACGGTTGTTCCGGTTGATCACGCGGCGATACAAGTCGTTCAAGTCGGAGGTGGCAAAACGACCGCCATCCAACTGCACCATCGGCCGCAAGTCCGGCGGGATCACTGGGATGTAATCCAGGATCATCCAATCGGGCAGCGAACCCGTCGCGACGAAGTTATCAATTACCCGCAGGCGCTTGATGTACTTGGCCCGCTTCTGGCCCTTGGAGGTGCCGATTTCTTCGCGCAGGCGCTCGGCTTCCTCATCCAGAGGAATGTCTTGGAGCAAGCGCTGCAAGGCTTCCGCGCCGATCCCAACTTCGATGTCTTGGAGTTTGGAGTCCTCGCTGTACATCTCGTCTTCGATTTCCATCCACTGGTCTTCGCTCAGCAGTTGCTTGTAGCTGAGGTTGTCCGCGTTACCCGCGTTCAAGACCACGTAGGCGTTGAAATAAACAATTTGCTCCACGTCTCGCAGGGGCATGTCGAGCAAAATCGCCATGTAGCTCGGAATCCCTTTCAGGTACCAAACGTGGGCCACGGGGGCGGCAAGTTTGATGTAGCCCATGCGGTGACGGCGGACGCGGGATTCGGTGACCTCGACGCCGCAGCGTTCGCACACAATGCCCCGGTGGCGCACCCGCTTGTACTTACCACAATGGCATTCCCAATCCTTGGCTGGCCCAAAGATCCGCTCACAGAACAAGCCATCCATCTCCGGCTTCAATGTCCGGTAGTTGATGGTTTCTGGCTTGGTCACTTCCCCGACGAGCTGGCCGTTGGGCAATGTCCGCTCTCCCCATTCACGAATCCGTTCGGGAGATGCTAGGCCAATTTTGACATAGTCAAAGCGTTGTTCCAGCTTAGGCATCGGGTTCTACTTCCTTAAACAGTTGGGCTACAAAATCTCAGGCATTGGCGGGCAAAGGGAGTGAAATCAGCGAATTCCACCCCCATCAGCAACGCCGTTAGCGCTCTTCGTCTTCTTCGAGGGCCTCACGGGACACGGATTCGTAGGTGGGCCTTGCGGGCGATCGGCGCACCGCCACATCGGCCATCAGATCCACCTCGACGTCTTGGCTACTGCCATCGTCGCGGGTCTCGACTTTATGCACGGCCACATCCAAACAGAGGGATTGCAACTCGCGCATCAACACCTTGAACGACTCCGGTGTGCCGGGACGCGGGATTGCCTTGCCCTTGACGATCGCGTTGAGTGCTTCGTTCCGGCCTTGCATATCGTCGGACTTGACCGTGAGCAATTCCTGCAAGATGTAAGCCGCACCAAAGGCCTCCAGTGCCCAAACTTCCATCTCCCCGAAGCGCTGACCCCCTTGCTGCGCCTTACCACCCAACGGCTGCTGGGTAACGAGGGAGTAAGGGCCAGTGGAACGGGCGTGGATTTTGTCATCCACCAAGTGGACGAGCTTCAGCATGTAGGCTTTGCCGACGGTGACGGCCCGATCGAAGGGTTCACCCGTCCGACCATCGAACACCTGGATCTTCCCGGCGTTGTCATCGTCGAACACCCATTCGCCTTCCCCGGTGTGATCGATCCGGAATTCGCGGGCTTCGCGCAATTTGCTGTGGACGGTTTCACGGGATTTTTCTTCGCCGTGCATTTCATCGAAGGGCACCATCTTGAAGCGCAGTCCGAGGTTTTCCCCGGCCCAGCCCAAGAGGCATTCGTAGACCTGACCGACGTTCATCCGCGATGGTACGCCCAAGGGGTTCAAGACGATGTCCATCGGTGTGCCGTCGGGCAAGTAGGGCATATCTTCCGTCGGCAGAATCCGGGAAATAATCCCTTTGTTGCCGTGGCGTCCAGCCATTTTGTCGCCGACCTGGATCTTCCGTTTCTGGGCCACATAGACCCGGACGACCATGTTGGCTCCCGGTGGCAGCTCATCGCCCTGTTCACGGGTGAAGACCCGGACATCGACGACGCGGCCCTTTTCACCGTTGGGGACGCGGAGCGAGTTGTCGCGCACGTCGCGGGCTTTTTCGCCGAAGATGGCGCGGAGCAGCTTCTCTTCCGGCGGCTGGTCGGATTCACCCTTGGGTGTGACCTTACCGACGAGAATGTCACCGGATTCCACCCAGGCACCCTTGCGGATGATCCCGTTGTCGTCCAGGTTACGCAGAGCGTCTTCCCCGACGTTGGGGATTTCCCGCGTGATTTCTTCAGGGCCGAGCTTGGTTTGGCGGGCTTCGATTTCGTGCTTCTCAATGTGGATTGAGGTGTACACGTCGTCGAATACGAGGCGCTCACTAATGAGGATGGCATCCTCGTAGTTGTAGCCTTCCCACGGCATGTAGGTGACCAGGATGTTCTGACCGAGGGCCAGTTCACCCTTTTCGGTGGCCGAACCATCGGCGAGAATCTGACCCGACAACACCTTGTCGCCAAGGTTGACGATCGGGCGTTGGTTTAGGCAAGTGTCCTGGTTCGATCGCTGGTACTTTTGCAGGATGTACTCAAATTCCTCACCCGTATCCCGCGATCGGACGCGAATCCGGCGGGCATCGACGAAGGCAATCTCGCCATCGCAGGGGCTAACCACGACCATGCCGGAGTCACGCGCCGCTTGGGCTTCGAGACCCGTACCGACCAGGGGCCGTTCGGGGCGCAGCAAGGGCACGGCTTGCCGTTGCATGTTCGATCCCATCAGGGCGCGGTTGGCGTCATCGTGCTCCAAGAACGGAATCAGCGATGTGGCCACGGAGATGATTTGGACAGGCGAAACGGCGACATAATCGACCTCGCTCGGCCCGACCACGATGAAGTCCTGGCGGTAGCGCACGGTGATTTTCTCACCCAGCAAGACGCCCGTTTCGTCCATTGAAACGTCGCCTGCGGCTACCCGCAGATCATCTTCCTCATCCGCTGTCATGTAAATCGCGGGCATGTCAATCCGGACACGACCGTTTTCCACCTGACGGTACGGCGTCTCGATGAAGCCGTAGGGATTGACCCGAGCGTGGGTCGCCAGGGAGCCAATCAGACCGGCGTTCGGGCCTTCCGGCGTTTCCACCGGGCAAATCCGACCGTAGTGCGACGGGTGAATATCCCGCACGGCAAAACCAGCGCGCTCACGGGTCAAACCGCCAGGGCCAAGGGCACTGATCCGGCGTTTGTGGGTCAGCTCGGCCAGGGGATTGGTTTGGTCCATGAACTGCGACAGCTGCGAGGAACCAAAGAATTCCTTGATCGCGGCGACGAGTGGTTTGGGGTTAACCAAGGAAGCAGGCGTGAGGGAATCGGCATCGGAGACGGTCATCCGCTCACGGATAATCCGCTCCAAACGGTTCAGACCGACGCGGACTTGGTTCTGTAGCAATTCGCCCACCGATCGGACGCGGCGGTTGCCCAGGTGGTCAATGTCATCGATTTGACCGATGTCAAATTCCAGGTTGATCAGATAGTCAACGGCGGAAAGAATATCCTGCGGCGTCAACACGCGGGTAATTTCCGGCACGTTCAAGCGCAACTTGCGGTTGAGCTTGTAGCGACCGACCTTGCCCAAGTCATAGCGCTTAGGATCGAAGAAGCGCGATTCCAACAACTGGGCACCGCCGTTCACTGTAGGCGGTTCACCAGGACGCAGCTTGCGGTATAGCTCCATCAGCGCATCGTCTTCGCTAAATTCGCCTTCCTTGTCGATCGTCTTCTGGAAGTAGTCGGGGTGACGCAGGGAATCCAGGATTTCGCCCGTGCTGAGTCCCAATGCCTTGAGCAACACCTGAGCCGAGAGTTTGCGGGTCTTATCGATCCGCACCCAGACCAAGTCATTCTTGTCGGTTTCAAACTTCAGCCAAGCGCCCCGGTTGGGGATCAAGCTGGCATTGTAGGTGCGGCGACCGTTTTTGTCGGTTTCCGACTTGTAATAGACGCCGGGACTCCGGACAATCTGGTTGACGATGACCCGCTCGGCCCCGTTGATGATGAAGGTACCCCGATCGGTCATCAAGGGCAGATCGCCAATGAAGACTTCCTGTTCTTTGATTTCGCCCGTTTCCTTGTTGATTAGGCGGGTCGGCACGTACATCTGCACGGCATAGGTGCTGTCACGTCGTTTCGACTCATCCACGTCATACTTGGGCCGCTTGAGCTTGAAGTCTTTACCAACAAAGTGCAGCTCAAGTTTGCCGGTGTAATCCGTAATCGGTGAGAAGCTATCAAGCTCTTCAATCAAGCCTTCTTGCAAGAACCAACGGAAACTCGCCCGTTGAATCTCGACTAAATCCGGTAAAACAAATGCGGGGGAATTGTGGGTAAGCTCAGTCATGCGTTTCCTCTACGGATTGCGCCCAAGGCAGGTGGCAATTTTAGGACAGGTGCAACATTATGTCAACGTGACGAAATCTTCGGTTCCTGGGGCGATCGATTCGGCCGGGATCCAAAGACTTAGTTAACGTGATGTAATTTCGGTGGTGATACAAACAATGGGTCGTGAATGGCGGGTTTCCATGAGGCAAAATCGAGATTTGTCACCCAGGCTCTACCTATTATTACGCAGTGTTTGCATTTTGTGGCTTGACATTTGGAATTTTTTTGGGTATGTCAGCAGATTCCGGTGTAACCCTAGGGGGGTGGGAGCCGAAATAGCGTGCAGGCGTTGTGGGTGGTTTGGGTCGCCAAATCATCGGGGATCATCCCCCGCAACTGGGCGACAAACTGAGCCACGTACTGCACGTTGGCGGGTTCGTTGCGCCGCTCCCCGCGTTTGGGCACGGGGGTGAGAAAAGGACAGTCGGTTTCCACCAACAGCCGATCGAGGGGTACCATTTGGGCCGAAGCCTGGATCGGCTTCGCACTTTTGAAGGTGACGGTGCCACTGAAGCTGATGTAGAAGCCCAAATCCACAAACCCTTGGGTTTCGGTGGGATCGCCTGCCCAGCAATGCATTACCCCTTTGACGGGGCCATGATCTTGCCAGAACCGATGCAAATACTCGATCATCGTCGCCGCCGCATCGCGGCAGTGAATAATCACTGGTAAATCCAGCGCCTGGGCAATCTTGAGCTGGGCACCAAAGGCTTCCAGTTGAACGGCACGGTCGTCAGCTTTAAAAAAGTCGAGTCCCGTTTCCCCGATCGCCACTACACGCTTGTCCGATCGGGCCAATTGCTGAATTTCTTCCGCTAGACCCGAATGCCACTGATCCATATCCAGGGGATGCAACCCGACTGAAAAGTACAATTCCGCGAACCGATCGGCCAAGGCCTGGGTGCGGTGGAACTCCGAAGGTGAGACGCAAGAATGAACCAGACGGATGACACCAGCCTCACGCCATCGCGCGGCCACCGCCTCTAAATCTGGTTCAAATTGGTCAAAGTTGATATGGACGTGGGTATCGACAAGCTGCATGGGAAAGGCTCAAACCAGTTATTTGACTGGATCGACTTGCTTCCAAGTGCGGGCCAATACTGACTTCCGACGTGCGCCAGTGTTGGCATGCAAAACGCCAACTTTGACGGCTTTGTCAATCTTGCTATAGGCCGCCGACATCGCTGCTTGCGCTGCTGTTTTGGCTTCGTCTGAAGGCTTGGCTGTGTGGGCATCCACGGCAGCAAAGTAAGTCTTCATCAAAGTTTTTACGGCAGAGCTGTAGTTTTTGTTCCGGAGCCGATTGCGCTCGGCAATCTGGACACGTTTTTGGGATGATTTGATATTGGGCACGGTATGTCTCGCGGTGCGCTTTAGATACTACAGTTGGGTCGGAATTATCCGGTTTATCATCGTAGCACGGGTTGTCTGCACCAGCAATGACCTCGGATGAATTGCTCAAGTCGTGGTGGGCGGTGCGGATCGCCGATCGGCGGATCAGCCTCACCCCGGCTGGGGCGCACAACAATTCCCGATCGATGGCCTTTTTGTTTTAGGATTATTGAGAATAATTATCTATTAAGTTGAGTGTGCGTCCCATGAACGATCGACAGCCTTCCCGCGCCATGCAGTTGTTTTTGGGTTTGGGCGTGGCGGCGAGCGTTGCCGCCTGTGCCAGTGAAGCCCCCAAGCCGCCATTGACGGACAGCACTCCGCCTGCGCCGACTGCGGCGCCGATGCAGGCGACCCCCGCGCCGAGTCCGACGGTGAGTCCGACCTTGCTGCCCGAAGGCGGTGAAGGCGGTGAAGGCGGCGAAGGTTAAGGCCCATGATGTTGGTGTTGCCGGATGTCTTGACGGCGGATGAATTGGCGACGATCGCGGCGGCATTGGCCACCGCGTCGTTTGTCGATGGGAAGTTAACGGCGGGCTGGCACGCTCAGTCCGTCAAGCAGAATTTGCAACTGGCGGCAACTGACCCGATCGCGATCGATTTACAAGTGACGATCGGGGCGGCGTTGGCGCGCCATCGGCTATTGCAGGCGGCAGTGCGGCCCAAACACCTGCGGCCAGCCTTGATCAACCGCTACGATGTGGGCATGGCCTACGGCGACCATACGGATAATGCCCTGATGCGCCATGATGGCGATTGGTTGCGATCGGATGTGTCAATGACATTATTTCTCAATTCACCAGCGGACTATGACGGCGGGGAACTGGTAATCGAGACGAGTTTGGGGGAGGAACGATTCAAATTGGCGGCGGGCAGCGCGATCGTCTATCCTTCCGGGGCGCTGCATCGCGTCGGCGAGGTCACGCGGGGAGTGCGATTGGCGGCGGTGACTTGGATTCAGAGCTGGGTGCGTGATCCGGCGCGGCGGGAGATCCTGTTCGATCTCGACACGGCGCGGCAGGTGATGTTTGCCCAAGCCGGGAAGACGGCGGAATTTGATCTGGTCAGCAAAAGTTTGACCAACTTGCTGCGCCAATGGGCTGAGACCTAGGTGTCACGATCGTTCAGGGGCGCGCCGGAGCGAAGATCTTTGGGAAATCTCAGTTGAATCCGGCGGAGATCGTTAAGATAGTAAGCAAATCAGTTTGAGTAATTTTTGCGCCCACTCTTCTCACCATGCTGCTGCGAATCATCAACCAATGGACTGAAGCTCAAGCTGAACTGCGGCGCATCTGCGATCGCGCCCACGATGAGCAAATCTTTAATAAAGAGGCGACGGTGCGCGAAGTCCTCCAAGCGGTCAAACGCAAGGGTGACGAGGGACTCCTGGCCTATACGCTGGAGTTCGATCGGCAGGCTTTCACCGCTGACCAGTTGCGGGTGACGGGTTCGGAACTCGATGCTGCCTATCGCCAAGTTCCCGAGCAGCTAATCGCGGCGATCCGGCTGGGCAAAAAGCAGATCGAAGAATTTCATCGGATGCGGTTGCCCAAGAGTTGGGTGCATTTTGGTGAGGACAATGTGGTGCTCGGGAAGCGCTATACCCCCGTCGATCGGGCGGGACTCTATGTGCCCGGTGGTTTGGCTTCCTATCCCAGCACGGTATTGATGAATGCGGTGCCCGCGAAGGTGGCCCAGGTGCCCCGGATTGTCATGGTGACGCCGCCTGGCCTGGACGGCAAAGTCAATCCGGCGGTGCTGGTGGCGGCCCAGGAAGCGGGCGTTGATGAAATATATCGGGTGGGCGGGGCGCAGGCGATCGCGGCTTTGGCCTATGGTACGGATACGATTCCCAAGGTCGATGTGATTACTGGTCCTGGCAATATCTACGTGATGTTGGCCAAGAAGCAGGTCTATGGCATCGTCGGAATTGACTCATTGGCGGGTCCCTCGGAGGTGTTGGTGATCGCCGATGGTCAGGCGAATCCGGCTCATGTGGCGGCGGATCTCTTGGCCCAGGCGGAGCATGACCCGATGGCGGCGGCGGTGCTGATTACCGATGATGAGGGGTTTGCGGTGAAGGTGGCCCAATGCGTCGATGCGCAGTTGGTCGATCATCCCCGGCGCGAGTTGACCGAAAAGGCGATCGCCCACTATAGCGTCGCGATCGTCGTGAATTCCCTCGAAGCGGCGGCGGAACTCTCGAACGAATTTGCCCCCGAACACCTGGAACTGGAAGTGGCCGCACCCTGGGACTTGCTGCCGAAGATTCGCCATGCGGGGGCAATTTTCCTCGGCTACTCGACGCCCGAAGCCGTGGGCGATTATTTGGCGGGGCCAAATCACACCCTACCCACCTCCGGCGCGGCCCGCTATGCATCGCCGTTGAGTGTTGAGACGTTTCTGAAGCATTCCAGCTTGATCGAATACTCGCCGATCGCCCTGCGGAAAGTGGCAGGCGCGATCGACATGCTGACGCAAGCCGAGGGATTGCCGTCCCACGGCGATTCCGTCAAGCTGCGGATGGACGAGGACTAAGCCCCCTAGGCCATCACCATGCCGCCATCGACGTTAAATACCTGGCCCGTGATGTAGCCCGCAGCGGGCGTCGCCGCCAGAAATTCGATCATCCCGGCAATGTCTTCGGGCTGACCGTAGCGATTCAGCGGAATCATCGCCAAAATCGGCTCGGCCTTCAGGTCGTTGGTCATATCCGTGGCGATGAAGCCTGGTGCCACGGCATTCACCGTAATGCCGCGACTGGCCAATTCCCTGGCCACGGTGCGGGTAAAGCCGATGACGCCCGCCTTGGCGGCGCTGTAATTCGCCTGCCCCGGATTGCCCATTTGTCCGGCGACGGAGGTGATGTTGATAATCCGGCCCGACTTCTGTTTCAGCATGATTTTGCTGGCGGCGCGGGTGCAGAGGAAGACGCCCGTGAGGTTGAGGTCAATTACGGCCTGCCAATCTTCGAGCTTCATCCGTAGCAAGAGCGTGTCGCGGGTAATTCCGGCGTTATTCACTAGCACGTCCACGCGGCCAAACTGGGCGATCGCCTGGGCAAACATCGCCTCCACTTCCGCTTCCTTGGAAACATCCGCTTTCACGGCGATCGCCTGACTACCCATGGCGGTAATTTGGGCCACCACGGCATCCGCTGCGGCGCTGGAACTGGCGTAGTTCACCACGACGGATGCACCTTGGGCCGCTAGGGCGAGGGCCGTCGCTTGACCAATGCCTCGGGAAGCCCCCGTGACGATCGCGACTTTAGCTTCGAGTTGTTTTGTCATGACGCTGCCCTCAATCTCGGTTTCGGTTGACGATCATATCGCGTTCGGGGTGCAGCATTCGGCGTCACGAACGACGTTGCGGGGAGGAGTTCCGTAGTTCGATCATGATTGAATGTATCGAGTTTTACCTTAAACGCTCGAATCACTACGAGGGAGCGATCCCCACCACAAATTCTTCGTGAAACTCGAAATAAAAAATTGGTTTTTTCAGCGGCAGCAGAGTAGGATCGACTCACTTTGAATGTGCATGACCGCGTCGCGAAACTTGAGTGCAATTGGCTAAGTGCAATCGACTAAGTGCAATCGACCCAGCATTTTATTCTGTGATCAGTGATTGAGCCGTATGACCAGAGATCGTGAAACTCCCCTGCGTGGGCCGAAGAGTAATCCGGTGCAACGTCCAGGCCGATCGACCGGATCGTCGCGGCAGCGCGTGGCCGACCGTCCCCGTCCCCAACGGCGCAGTCGTCCCACTGTGGGCTTGAAGCAACGCGCCGTGCGGGTATTGACTGACTGGCGATTTTTTACCCTGGTGGGATTGTCGTTGACCGGGGGACTGACGGCGTTGTCGATCGCCTTTATGTTCAAGCTGCCCGCCCTGCCGAATTGTCCGGCGGTGTTTTGGCCCTTGGCCTCGGGTTCGCTGCGGCTGCACTGCGCCCAGCTGGCGGCGAATAAGGAAACGGTGCCGGATCTCTTGGAAGCGATCAAGCTGCTCAATACCCTCGGCAAAAATCATCCGCTCTATCCTGAAACCAGTCGCCTAATCGAAGCCTGGTCAACCCAGATTTTGGATCTCGCTGAGGCGGATTTTCAGGCGGGGAAGATCAAAGAAGCGATCGGGGCCGCCCAGCAAATTCCCCAGGATTCTTCAGCGGCGAAGCTGGTCATCGATCGGGTGAAGCATTGGGAAACCGTCTGGCAGAAGGCCGAAGCGATCTACAACAAAGCCTTCGAGGTGTTGAAAAAGACTGACTTGAGTGACGCCCGCACCTATGCGGCGCGGCTGTTGTCGGTGGAAAATGAGTTTTGGCAATCGACTAAGTACGAGCAGTTGAGCCAGTTGATCACGGCGACGCACAAGGATATGACCCGCATGGGTAAGGCCGAGAATGCGATCAAATCCGGCGTGGTCGATGATATTGTGGCGGCGTTGCAAGATATTTCGGGGATTATGAAGGACAGTTTTGTCCACAAAGACGCCCAGGAATTGATTCCGAAAATGGGTCGCAAGCTGCTGGACATGGCCGAAGCCGCGATGGATCGCAAGGACTACGATGGGGCGCTCGACATCGCCAATCGGATTCCCGGCAATGTGAATCTGGGCAAAGAAGTCGATGATTTTCGGTTGATTGCCCAGGCGCAGTCGAAGGCCTGGAGTGGTGGGGCGCTGAATCTGGAGGACGCGATCGCCGATGCCCAGCGGATTGTGCCCGGACGGCCGACCTACGACAAGGCCCAGCGATTGATCGGCAGTTGGCAGGTGCAGATTCGCGAATTGGCCCAACTGGAGCAAGCGAAGCAACTGGCTCAAGCGGGGGACTTGCAAAACGCCATCGCCCAAGCGTCGAATCTGAGTCAGTCGAACCAAGCGGCTCAGACATTTCTGAAAGAGACTACGGGCAAAGTTCAGGATCAGTCCGATCGGCCCATCCTGGATCAAGCCGAACAATTAGCAATCTACGGCGATGCCCAATCCCTCCAAGGGGCGATCACCCAAGCGAAGCAAATTGGTCGGGGCCGATCGCTCTACGATCAAGCCCAGAAACGGATCACCCAATGGTCGGGCCAACTCAAAGCCCTGAGTGATCAAGCGGCTAAACCAGCAGTGGCGACTCTGCCCGATCCGCAACTTGCCCCAGTGGCATCGTCGAACGCCGAACCCGCTGCTACCGCGCCGTCCGCCGAAGAATCGACCCGCAGCAATGAGCAATCGATTATCCAGCAGGCCAGCGGCGTCGCTAGTGGGAACACACCGGACGCATTAATCCAAGCGATCGGCATGGTGCAAGCCGTGCCCGATGGCAGTCCGCAGCGGGCCGCAGCCGTGGCGGTGATCGACCAGTGGAGTCAGCAGATGGTGCAGATCGCCCAGTCGCGGGCGGAGTACGACGTCACCGGCGCGATCGGCATTGTCCAGCGGGTGCCACCGGGCAGCAGCGGTTACAACGATGCTCAGGCCTTGCTGGGGCAATTGCGGCAGTCGATCGGGCAGTAGGGTGGGCATTGCCCACCGCCACCATTCAGGCTCCCATGATTAACACCCCCCGATTAAAATTACGCCAGTGGCAACCAGCGGATTTTGCACCCTTCGCCGCCATGAGCGCCGACCCGATCGTCATGGAATTTTTCCCGGCGTTGCTCACGACGGATCAAAGCAATGCGATGGCGGACAAGATCCAGGCGAAGATTGCCGATCAAGGTTGGGGTTTCTGGGCGATCGAAATTCTCGAAACTGGGGCGTTTGCCGGATTTGTTGGGCTGGGTCGTCCTGGCTATCCTTTGCCCTTTGCGCCCTGTGTCGAAGTCGGTTGGCGACTGGATAAAGCCTTCTGGGGCCAAGGCTACGCCACGGAAGCCGGGAATGCCGCGCTGGAATTTGCGTTTAACACCCTGGAATTGGCCGAAGTGGTGTCGTTTACGGCGGTGCCCAATGTCCGATCGCAGGCTGTGATGCAACGTCTGGGGATGACTAATACGGGGGAGAATTTCGATCATCCGATGGTGCCGGAGGGCGATCGGTTGTGCGATCACGTGTTGTATCGCATCACCAGCGCACAGTGGTTTGCACAGCAGTAGGGTTGGGTGAAACGAAGTGTAACCCAACGCCTGAATTTGTTGGGTTCCGCGTTGCTGCACCCAACCGCCCAGAAAACTAATACTCAAAACAGCAGGGCCGGATTTCCTAGGAAATCCGGCCCTTCTGTCAATCGCGATTAATCGATTTAACCGTCCGATGACGATTTACAACGGATGCGCGAGCAAGTCGGGGAAGAACCGATTGAATTCAATCAGAATCCCGGCGGTGAACGTCAGCAGTGCCATTAATGTCACTGGTGCCGAAGCGAAAAATCGACCCATGAGTATCCTCCAACAAGAGCAAGTGAGTAAAACAAGCCGCCGATTCATTAACTGTGGATTGCGCCACAAAATGCGAATTTAGCGAGGCGAAACCGTGATTTCGCTTTCCTTGGCGGTGAGCTTGCCCGAGGTGAATTCACCGAATGCGGCCAACGGCCAAGCAAACCCAGTCAACATGCAACCGATCGCCAGTGGCAGGTTGATGATGATCTCTTGATCTTCGGGGGTATCGGATTTTTTGATCGCTTGGATATAAGCGCGACCAACCCAACCGATCCACCCGGCGATGTACAAGAACATCAGGCCCGGAATAATGAATTCGCCTGCGTGAGCAGGATTGTCGATGATCAAGTGAGGTAGACCATCGGTACCGCAAAGTAAATTTGCCTTGTTTGCGTAGAAGTCGATGCGGCTAGCCACATCGCCGCCCTTTGAGGTGTTAGCCCGATTCATGAATGCGGGGACATCTTTACAGGGCTTGAGATTGTCATACATGGCATGTGCTGGATTCGCGGTAATGAATCCAAACCAAAGCATGACCGAAAAAACAAGAGCCAACAATCGTTGCATGGAATTGTTTCCCTTTATTACAAAGTGCAAAGTTTAATTACAAAAAGATTTAAGTCTTCCTGTGGTCAAATGTGGGCCGAACTGCCCTGTATTATAGCTTTCCCAACTTCGCTCCGAAGAGTTTATGCTGAAGAAAGATACAACAATTCAATCAGAACATTAACAGCAAATGGCAACGGTCTTAGCAATCGAAACAAGTTGTGACGAAACGGCGGTGGCGATCGTCCGCGATCGGCAAGTCCTAAGCAATGTTGTGGCCTCGCAGATTAAGACCCATGCGCTCTATGGCGGCGTTGTGCCGGAAGTGGCGTCGCGGCAACATGTGGAGGCGGTGAATGAATTGATTGCGGCGGCGATCGACCAGGCGGGATTGGATTGGGCGGCGATCGACGCGATCGGGGGCACCTGTGCGCCGGGATTAATTGGGGCGTTACTCGTCGGGCTGACGGCGGCAAAGACGTTGGCGATGTTGCATGGGAAGCCATTTGTCGGCGTGCATCATTTGGAGGGGCATATTTATGCGAGTTATCTGAGTAACCCGGAATTGAAGCCGCCGTTTCTTTGTTTGCTGGTGTCGGGGGGGCATACGAGTTTGATCCATGTGCGGGCCTGCGGGGACTATGGGATCCTGGGGCAGACGCGGGATGATGCGGCGGGGGAGGCGTTTGATAAGGTGGCGCGGTTGTTGGGGTTGGGGTATCCGGGCGGGCCGTTGATTGACCAGTTGGCGGCGACGGGGGATGCGCGGGCGTTTCCGTTGCCGGAGGGGCAGATTTCGCTATCCGGGGGTGGGGTGCATCCCTATGATTCGAGTTTTAGTGGATTGAAGACGGCGATGTTGCGGTTGACGCAGAAGATTACGGCGACGGGGGTGGATTTGCCCGTGGCAGATTTGGCGGCGAGTTTTCAGTACACGGTGGCGAAGGCGTTGACCAAGCGGGCGATCGTCTGTGCGCGGGATCATGGCTTAACGACGATCGCCGTAGGCGGCGGTGTGGCGGCAAATACGGGACTCCGATCGACCCTCCAAGCGGCGGCGGCAAAACACGATATCCAAGTGCTATTCCCGCCGATGAAATACTGTACGGATAACGCAGCGATGATTGCTTGCGCGGCAGCAGAACATTATGTATTGGGACATCGATCGGGATTAGGTTTGGGAGCGCAATCGCGATTGGGGGTCGATCGGGTGATGGAATTGTATGTTTAGGCGTAGTAGTTTTGGGTGAAGACGATGACGGCTTCGACGGGGGCTTCGGGATCGCTGCTGGCAAAGGGGGCATAGAGGCCAAAGCCAAAGCTGTGGGCGGTGAGTCCGGCTTCGTCGATTTCGAGATTGTGATCGATCGATTGTAACCAGTCACGGATTTCGTGGAAGGGTTTACCGATGAGAGGTTTGCCTTTGAATGTGGGGTTGGCGGGGGCGGCGAGTTCGATCGCTTCGCAGTGGCCAGCGGCGTCATAGCTGATCTGGATGCCGAGGTTGGGATAATCGTCGATCGGTTCACTGTCGGGAGTGCGCCGAAAGGTTGTGGGTGTATCGGCGAGGATGCGCTGGATTTGGGCGGCGGTCATGCCGAAGTGGATGTCGGCAATGCCCTGATGGGGTTCGATTTCTGAGTTCATAAAACAGTTTTTGACGTTATTCTATGCTTTTTGGGCTTGGAGTTGATGGAATAGCCGATCGAGCCAGGGGGTGACAGCCGAAGTCGATCGTTTATAATGAGTTCAACATACCCCAGCGGAATTCCTATGGACGCGATCGCTTATACCACTGCCGCCCAAAATCTGGCCGAGACGTTCGATCGGGTTTGTGATGATCATGAGACGATTATCGTGACGCGGGAGGCGCAGGAATCGGTTGTGATTATGTCGTTGGCGGATTATAACTCGCTGGAAGAGACGGCTTTTTTGTTGCGTAGTCCGAAGAATGCTCAACGGTTGCTGGCGTCGATCGCGGAACTGGAGGCAGGGAATGGGACGGAACGGGAGCTGCTGGATTGAAGATTATTTTTTCGGAATCGGCCTGGGAGGACTATCTCTATTGGCAGCAAACGGATAAGCGGTTGTTGAAGCGCACCAATGAGTTGATTCAGGCCATTAAGCGCGATTCATTTGTGGGCATTGGGAAACCGGAACCGCTGAAACATGGATTTTCTGGGTATTGGTCGCGCCGGATTAATGATGAGCATCGGATTGTGTATAAGGTGCAGGATGAGGCGTTGCTGATTGCTCAGTGTCGTGGTCATTATTAGCGAGGATCGTCGATCGGGCAGGACTCCCGATCGAACCCAAGCTGATCGGGAATCCCGCCCAATTTGCAGATATTATTCTCTTGGAGGTGTGAATTCCTCAAAAATAGGTGATTTAATAATTTTTCTTATGTTTATTTAAAAATATCTCGTAATGTTTTCTTAAGGCTGCTTGATCTGGCAGAGCTTTTTCCTGTGGTAGTCGTAACTGCCGATCACCACATGGGTGTTGATACGATGATGCAGTTAGTTCAGACGAAAGTACAACTTTATGAGTATCTGGATGAATTGAGAGAAGATGTAAATCGAACAGGGTATGGATGTCGGCCCTAAGGAGCAGGCCATTAGCTGGATCATTACTATGCTCTCCGCGATATGGCATGATGTGTGCCGCTTCAAGTGCGGCTTCTGCATCGCAATCTGTAATTGCACATCGACCACCATAGGCATTCAATAGCTGACGACGAAACTTCGGCTGCCCGCGTCTCTGTACAATTGATCGTTCAATCTTAGATCGAGCATCTTCAAAATTTTCAGCCTCAAAATAGCCTGAGTTTTCCAGCCCTGTCTGCACTTCACATAAGTCATCAACTTTTGAAAGGTTGTTTCTATTGGAAAATTTCATCCAAGTTTTTTCCAACTCAGATGCAACGACATCAGAAATCGTAATTCCCGATCTTTGAGTGCTCCACTTCACACCGGAAAATCGCTGCTTATCCAGTAAATGACGAGGTAATAGCTGATCTACTCTAGGATCAAGCAAAGTGTCAAACTCAAACTTAATCATTTGAGCCGGATTTTCCTTCCAGTTATCTCCCCCAAAGGATCCTTGAATTACCGTTCCTGAAGCGCAGATTCCTTTTGGATCAATACCTTGACCTTGAATAAGCATGAAAATTCGATCACCCACTTTAATCTTCTTAGTGTTGCCGCAACTCCATTGAATAGTAACTGTTTTGCCTGACTTGACTTTTCGTGAGGATTCATTGAGATCTGACCATGGCCATTCATTTGGATTCCAGGTTAGGAGGTAGGTTGCCATCGTATTATTTAATCAGTAAGTTGCAGGCTTAATATACCCAGGAAGTCACTAAAATACAGGCTCCATGAGAGAAATCATTGCTGCCAGCTAAAAGTGACAGTCATGCACCCAAGTAACCCCACCCCGCTACGATCGCCTCCTCAACTACTGCACCGATCGTCCCCTCTCCTCCAGCGCATCGGCGATCGCTACCGCTTCATGCACAAGCTCCTCCAAGACCACTTCGCCGCCATGGACTTGGATTGATTGGTTTTGCTGGCCTACCCGATCGACCCCCATCAAACCCAAAAAATGCCCGTAAATTCGTCTATGCCGCTTGAGACGGTAGCGGGTTACGCTCGATATAATCCAGCAACGCCCCAGTGATTAACGTTTGATAAGCCGCATCGCCTGCTTGCTGTTTGAAGTAGTCCACGATCGCCGCGTCGAGTGCCATACTCACGACTTGTTGCCCCCGATCGGCCACAACGCCACCCACCCGAAAAACCGCCCGCGCAATCTGTTCCTCAGTCGCTTCCGGTGCATCCGAGAAATCGATATCTTCATCGGACATCGCATTAATCCGATCCCAGTCAGTTTTCGACGTTCCTAAAGAAGATGAGTTGTTCATGCTTGCTACCTCTTCGCATTGAAATAACCCGAATTTCACCATCAAATTCAACATGCACGATCGACACAACGATCGGCCCCAGCAGTCCCAACGTCATAAAACGCTGCTCACCATAATCAAACCGATCGTCTTCGTAGGTAAAGGTCGGGCCACTAAAGACAATTTCCGCATCGGCAAAGTCAAACCCGTGCTTGATGAGGTTAGATTCATACTTAGCATCGTCCCAGGTGAAAATCATGATCTTCATTCTAGCGAATGAGTGAACAAAGAGCATTGCCTCACCACGGCATCGCCCACCATACGTGAGATTTTGGCAGCGGCGACATGATTTAATGAAAGCGATCGCCCGCGCACTGCAAAACCATGATTCCCACCCCGCCCCACATTATCCTCGACCCCATGCTCCAAGACTGGCTGCGGGAAGACATTGGGCGCGGTGATCGGGCCACCCAAGCGCTCCTCGCCGGGGGGCGGCGGGACAGCCAAGCCACCTGGATTGCCAAACAACCCGGCGTGATTGCGGGAATGTCGATCGCGGCCCGTGTGTTTCAATTACTCGAAGCCAATGCTCAGTTTCTCATCCTTGTCCCGGATGGCATGACCGTGGAGCCGGGAACCCCGATCGCCCAACTGAACGGCGGCTTCGATACCCTGCTGATGGGTGAACGTGTTGCGCTCAACCTGGCCATGCGACTCAGCGGCATCGCCACCGCCACGCGCCAATACGTCGAACAAATCGCCGCCTACCCCACCTGCTTCGCCGACACCCGCAAAACCACCCCCGGACTGCGATTGCTCGAAAAATACGCCTCCCAAGTCGGTGGTGCGGCCAATCACCGCATGGGACTCGATGACGCCGCGATGATCAAAGAAAACCACATCGCCGCAGCGGGGGGAATTGCCCGCGCGATCGCTTTGGTGCGCGCCCATATTCCCTATCCTATGACGATCGAAGTCGAAACCGAAACGATCGCTCAAGTCCGCGAAGCCGTCGAACATGGCGCGGATATCATCATGCTGGATAACATGGATTTGGCCATGATGACGGAAGCTGTGGCGCTAATCCGGGCCGCGAACGATCGGATTCGGATCGAAGCCTCCGGTGATGTTAGCCTTGAAACGATTCAGGGGATTGCGACTACGGGGGTTGATTATATTTCTAGTAGTGGGCCGATTACCCGATCGACCTGGCTAGATTTGAGTATGCGATTCGTGGATGCGTAGGGTGGGCAATGCCCACCTTACCGGGTTGTTTTCGCCTTCAGTTCAAAGTACGCGGCCATCACATCTCGCACCATTGGTGCACCGACTTTACCGCCACTGCCGCCCGATCGTTCGGCAAAAGCTACCACCACAATCTCGGCTTTTTCCGAGGGCGCATAGGCCGCAAACCACGTGTCCGAACCGTCGCCCGCATCCTCGGAGGTGCCGCTTTTGCCCGAAACTGAGGGGAGATAGCTCACATCGAGGTCGGTGCCTGTGGTTTGGGTGATGACGCCGCGCAATCCCTCGTGGATCACATTCAGGGTTTCTGGCTTCAGATTCATTGGGGTGCGATATGCGCGGGCTTCGCGGTTTTTGACGATGTGGGGTTTGACCCGATCGCCGCCGTTGGCCGGAACCGCGTAGATTGCGGCCATCTGCAACGGACTCGCTGTGACAAATCCCTGCCCGATCGACATGTTGATCGAGTCGCCGAGGAGCAGATCGTCTTGCAGTTCCCGTTTTTTCCAGAGTTGATCCGGGGCGATGCCTGCCGCTTCATCGGGCAACTCGATTCCGGTTTTTTCGCCGATGCCGAATTTACGCAGCCAGGTGGTGAATTGTTCGCCGTGAATCCGCCGGGCGATTTGGTAGAAGAAGGTGTCGCTACTATGGGTCAAAGCCCCCGCAAAGCCCAGGGGGCCAAATCCCGCTTTGTTCCATTCGCCAAAGGTGGTGCCGCCGATCGTCATTTCGGGGAAGGTTTGGAGCACGGTGTTGGCGGGCCATTTGCCACTTTCGATCGCGGCGGTGGTGGTGACGACTTTGAACGTACTCGCGGGCGGAAAGGCCTGGACGGCCCGATTCACAAAGGGATGGGGCAACTTCTGGAGCGCCTGCCATTCGGCTTCGGTGATCTTGTCCTTGGAGAACATATTCGGGTCAAAGGTCGGCCAACTGGCCATGGCCAGGACTTCGCCGTTGTTCGGGTTCATCACGACGATCGCGCCTTTGCGTTCGCCCAGTACCTTTTCGGTGGCTTTTTGCAGTTCGATGTCGATCGTCAGTTGGACCTCCTGGCCCATCTTCGAGGCTTTTTCACCAATGATTTGGATGATGTTGCCGTTGGCATCGACTTCGAGGGTTTTGCCGCCGCGCTGGCCGCGCAGTTGCTGCTCCAGGGAGGACTCAATCCCCAATTTGCCGTTCACGTCGCCGCGTTGGTAGTCGTTGTGCTTGATCCGGGCATACTCTTCCTCGCTGACTTCCCCGGTGTAGCCGAGAATATGCGCGGCGGCTTTGCCATGGGGATAGACGCGGGTGCTTTCGATATCGACTTCGACCCCATTTAGGGTGGCTCCGGCCTCTTCGATCGTCGTGGCTTGGGCGGGGGTGATGTTGCGGGCGACCCGAATCCGGTCGATCGCATTCGGTCCCGGCTTGCCCAGGCGCTGTTTCAGTTCGGCCTTCGGTTTCTTCAGGATCGTGGCGAGCTTAGTCAGCGTCGCATCCCAGGCGGCGTCATCCTGCTTGGCGGCGGGCCAGAGAAAAACGGAATGGGAGATTTTGCTGCCGATTAGCATTCGACCTTTGGCGTCGAGCACCCGGCCCCGTTCGGGTTGGCGGGCAATCAGCCGAATCCGGTTGTCATCGGCCCGCTGTCGCCAGTGGCCGCCATCGATCAATTGCAGATTGACCAAGCGCGCCCCCAGCCCCCCGATCAGGGTCGCGGCCGTGATGCCCGCGAAGATCCAAACTTTGCGCTGTTGCTGCACCGGATCGCCGCGTCCGATGACGATCGACTGGAGGGTGGGATCGGGGCGGCGGCGCGTTGCGGTGGTTTTCGTAAACCGATGGGGGAGGGGTGTCATAAACCTTTTAGAGAAAAACTCAACAGCAAATGCCAAGCGCACACTGAACAGCTCATTAACAATCTTAAATAACAGTAAAGGTTTTTGGGGCCATTTGTGACGTTTGATTGGAAATCGGGCAAGTTAAGCCCAGCGAGGTATGCCCCATGGCCGAATTGGCAATTTGCCGTGCAGAACGGCAATCACCCGCCATAATGAATATTGGTGGCACTGCTTGTGGGCCGTCGGCTCGCTCCTCCGATTGATTGGTTTACTCCCGTCAGGAATCTCCAGTAATGTCTCAAACGGTGACGCATTCCCAACGTCCCTCGGAAACGAGTGCTGCGGCTGATATTGAACTCCGAAAGGTGTGCAAAGTGTTCGCGGGCGATTCCGTCGTGCGGGATGTCAGTCTGACGATCAAGCGCGGTGAATTTTTCAGTATTCTCGGGCCTTCGGGTTGTGGTAAGACGACGACCCTGCGGTTGATTGCGGGATTTGACCAGCCGACAAGTGGGGATTTGTTGATTCGCAACCGATCGATGCTGCATGTTCCGGCCTACCATCGCCCGGTGAATACGGTATTCCAGAGCTATGCGCTATTTCAGCATTTAACCGTGCGAGAGAATATTGCCTTTGGACTGCGACTCCAGAAATTGCCCAAGGCCGAAGTCCAGCAGCGGGTGTCCGAGTCCCTACGATCGGTGAAGCTGACGGAGTTTGCCAGTCGGTATCCGGCCCAGTTGTCCGGCGGGCAGCAGCAGCGGGTGGCCCTGGCGCGGGCTTTGGTGAATCGGCCAGCGGTCTTGCTGCTGGATGAGCCGCTGGGCGCATTGGATTTGCAGCTGCGGAAGGAAATGCAGGTGGAACTCGCCGCTCTGCAACGATCGCTCGGGCTGACCTTTGTGATGGTGACCCACGACCAGGAAGAGGCACTCAGTCTGTCCGATCGGATCGCCGTGATGAACCAGGGTCAAATCGAACAAATTGGCTCGCCGAGCGACGTGTATGACCAGCCCCAGACCAAATTCGTGGCCGAATTCATTGGCGATACGAATTTGCTCAAGGGCAAGATCGAAGGCGTACATCCCGATCGGTTATGGCTGATTACCCAATCCGGCTTGAAAGTCACGTCGAAGACCCAGTCCGGTGGCCCGAAGAGTGGCTGGGTATCGGTCAGCATTCGCCCCGAAAAAATCGCCCTCAGCCCGGCTCCAGTCGAGGGCTTGGAGAATTGCTTTGATGGACGACTCACCCAGGTGATGTACCTCGGCAGCCATCGCAATTGCTACATCACACTGCGATCGGGCGATGCGATCGTGGTGCGATTGCCCCAGGGTACGCCGATTCCCGAACCCGGCGCGATCGTCTATGTTGCTTGGTCCGATCGGGCCGCGACGATCTTGCCCGATTCTTCCTCCTAACTGCTGAAGCCCATGACTGTGCGCTCTTCCACCACCACTCGCCGCCGCTTCCTGCAAAATGCTCTGCTGGGGGCGGGCGGGCTGTCCCTCTCTAGTTGTGGCTGGCGACTGGCGGATATCCAGAACCAAGTCGGGACGATCGTCCGCAACACCGACCAGCTGAATCTCTACACCTGGTCGTCCTACATCAACGACGACCTGCTCAAAGCCTTCCAAGGCGAAACCGGAGTGAAAGGCGTCACCGAAATCATGGGTTCTAACGAGGAAATGATCGCTGCCTTTGAAGCGGGTAAGGGGCGGGTGTTTAGCCTGCTCTATCCGTCGGACTACGCCGTGGAGCTGATGCATGGCAAACGTTACTTGCAGCCGTTGGATCTGAGCCGAATTGACGACCTCGAAACGCTCCTGCCCAACCTGGCCAAAGTCGGTGTGATCGACGGCCAACGCTACAGCGTGCCGATCACCTGGGGCACCACGGGATTGCTGTACAACAGCGACAAACTCAAGACCCCGCCGACGGATTGGGCCTACCTGTGGGAGAACAAGGAAAAACTGACCCGCAAGATCACCCTACTGGACGACCCGCGTGAGGTGTTTGGCATGGTATTGCATCGGCTCGGCTACTCCCAAAACACCCTCGACCTGACCCAAATCCAGCAGGCCTACCAGCAATTGCAGGCGCTCAAGCCGCATTTAGCCAACTTCACCACCGATGCTTGGCGCGAACCGCTGCTGGCCGGGGATCTTTGGCTGGCCCAGGCCTATTCCACCGACGCCACAGATTTGATCAAAGAAAATCCCCAGATTCGCTATGTGATTCCGCCCAGCGGCACGAACCTCTGGGTCGATACGATGGTAATTCCCGTCACCGCCCCCAATCCCGAGTCCGCCTACGCCTGGATCAACTACGTCATCAACCCCGATCGCGCCGCCCAACTGACCGAAACCCTCGGCTACGTGCCCACGACCCAAGCCGCGATCGATCGGCTCCCCGAAGCCGTGCGCCAAGATCCGATCAAGTTCCCCCCCGCCGAAATTCTCGCCAAATGCGAAACAATGCAGACAATTCCGGCGGCAGTGACAGCGCGGATTGAGCAGTATTGGACGCAGATTAAAACGTAGGGTGGGCACTGCCCACCGCCTGTAAATTCGCGACAACCCGACCAAATCCACCTCACATAAATCAACCAAAAACCCACCAAAATCTAAGGTGGGCAATGCCCACCCTACCCCAACTTTTAAACCTGTGACTTCTACGCAATCGAAAGCGAAATTCGTCCCGCCACCCTGGTTAGAACCGTTGATCCTCCTGGCTCCGGCGGGTGTGTGGTTGGTATTGCTGTTTGTGCTGCCGATCGGGTTAATCGGTCTATTCAGTTTGGTAGCGGATCTCAAACCCGGCGCGTTGGTGCAGCTCACAGGACTACAAAATTATGCCGCGATCGTTGATCCAGTGAATTTGGCCGTGCTGGGCCGATCGCTCGGTTTAGCGGCTTGTACGACGGTGATTTGTCTAGTGGCGGGCTATCCGGTGGCCTACTGGCTGACCCAAAAGGTGCCTGTGCGATGGCAGAAGTTGCTGCTGTTGGCGTTTGTGTTGCCTTGTTGGACGTCTTCGCTGTTGCGTACCTATGCTTGGATTACGATTTTGCGGCCGACGGGGGTGCTGAATACGTTGCTCGGGGCGTTGCATTTGCCGTCGCTGGATTTGCTCTATCAGTTGCCTGCGGTGTTGATTGGACTGGTGTCGAATTGGTTGCCGTTCATGGTGTTGATTCTGTACGCGTCCCTGGAGAAGCTCGATCGGCGGCTGTTGGAAGCAGCGGCCGATCTCGGCGCAAATCCCCGCCAGGCATTTCTTCAGGTGACGATTCCCCAGACCCAAGCGGGGATCATTGCGGGGGGATTACTTGTGTTTGTCAATGCGCTGGCGGATTTTGTTGCCCCGGAGGTATTGGGTGGGTCGTCGAGTATGACGATTCCGCGTTTGATCTTCAGTCGATTTCTCTCCAGTGCCTCGAATTGGGGCCAGGGTTCGGCTTGGAGTTTTTTGTTAATTGCGATCGTCAGTTTGATGATCGTGTTGTTGATTAAATATGGCGACCGTAATGCAAGCAAAGCGATCTAAAGTTCCCACCCGGTTTCCCTGGCAAGGCGCATTCGCGTTGGTCATGTTGGCATTTCTCTATTTGCCGATCATGGTGATGGCGCTCTACAGTCTGAATGAGTCCGCGAGCAGTGCCAAATGGACGGGCGTGACGCTGAAATGGTATATGCGGGCGCTCCAGGACGATCGGATGATGGCGGCGCTCGGGACGAGCTTACAGGTGGCGATCGTCTCCGTGGGGATTGCGGCGGTGTTGGGGACGTTGATGGCGGTGGGCTTGTCGCGCTATCGGTTTCCGGGCAAAGTGGCGTACCAAACCGTGGCCTATCTGCCGCCGATCGTCCCGGATATTACGATGGGCGTGGCGACCTTGGTGGCCTTGGCGACCTTGGCGGTGCCGTTGAGTTTTTGGACGATCGTGGCGGCCCATGTGGTGTTTTGTTTGGCCTATATTGCGCTGACGATTAGCACTCGGATTAATGATCTTGATCCGAATTTGGAAGAAGCGGCGTTGGATCTGGGGGCGACGCCGTTTCAGGCATTTGTGCAGGTGTTGTTGCCGCAGTTATCGCCCGCGATTTTGTCAGGTTGTTTGCTGGCCTTTGCGTTGAGTATGGATGATTTGGTGATTGCCAGCTTTACCTCCGGGGGTGGGGCGACGACGCTGCCGATGGAGATTTTTAGCCGGATTCGCCGCACGGTAAAGCCGGATCTGAATGCGTTGAGTGTGCTGTTGTTGGTGGTTTCGGGGGGAGCGGCGATCGCGGCGGAGGTGATTCGGTATCGCAGTGAGGCGCAGCGATCGCGGGTTTAGGGAGGTTGTCCGACGGCGGTATCGCCCCGCGCCTCAACGGCGATTTTGAATTTGGAATTGCTGGATCCAGACCTTGCCGCAGAATGTGGGTGAAGGCAATTTTGATGACATGGTGGGCATGGGGTGATCGCCAGCTAAATCCTCAAGCCGATCGCCCCTTAATCACCACCGGAATTCCACTCACCATCAACACCACCGGCGCCGCCCGCGCCGCCACATACTGATTCGCCCAGCCCTGCAAATCCGTAAACCGCCGCGCCATCGCCGACTCGGGATGAATCCCCATGCCCAATTCATTCGTCACAACGATCGTCGTCCCCGGCCACTGCTCGATCGCGTCAATCTCCGCCTGAAACGCCGCCAAACTCGGATCGATCGCCTCATCCAAATCCAAAAAGAAATTCGTCAACCACAGCGTCACACAATCAATCACCACCACCCGATCGGCGATCGGCAGCGCACTCACCGCTTTCTCCGTCTCGAAATTCGTCCAAGCCGCGCCGCGCTCCGCCTGATGCCGCACAATCCGATCGCCAAACTCGCCACCCCAATTCCGGGCCGTTGCGACATAGACAGGCCGATCGGACAAACTCAACGCCAAATTCTGGGCATAGCCACTCTTGCCACTCCGCGCCCCACCCGTCACCAAAATCAGCATTGATCCACCCATCCGCGCTACGATTGATCCAAATGATCCCGCTCGACCACCTGACACACTGTAGCGCGATCGTTATTCACCTCATCCCTAACCCGGCCAGGAGCAGACCATGCATCCGAGCTATAAAATCCAGCCCCCGATCGGCGGCGTTGCCTCCAGCCAGCCCACATTGCCGCCCCCGATTGGCGGTGCGCCGCGCTACCCGATCGCGCCCCCCACGGGCGGCACCGGCATGGCCCAATACGTGCCGCCCGTCGGCGTAGCACCCATGACTGAGTTGCCCAATAATCCCTATAAGCCGCCGACCAGTGGTCGATCGGCTCCGATCGGCGGCGTTGAGGCTTGTCCGTTGATTGCACCACCAATGGGCGGCGAGATTGGTGTGACGATGATTCCCAGCTATCCGTTGACCCCCGCGATCGGCTCCTATGCGGGCACCAATCCGATGAATCTGCTGACGCCCTCACGCGGTTCGACCCCTTCAACGATCGTCGCCCAAACGGCAATCATTCCGCCAGTGGGTGGGCCATCCAACCATCAGGGCTACCTGGCCACCGACTATTAGACTTCTTGGCTTAGCGATCGCTCCTTGCCCGTGATAGGATAATAAGCTGCTGTAAATTACCAGAAGCGACCAAATCATGTCATTGCTGCAAGCACAAAAGCAAGAAATCATCGCCAATTATCAAACGCACGAAACCGACACGGGATCGGCGGATGTCCAAGTGGCGATTCTGTCCGAGAACATCACCCGACTGAGTCTGCACCTGCGGACGAACAAGAAGGATCATGCGTCCCGGCAAGGATTGCTGCGGATGATTAGCCAACGGAAACGCCTGTTGGCCTACGTGCTGAAGCATGATCCGGCACGTTACCGGTCACTCGTAACTCGTTTGGGCCTGCGGGGCTAGGGTTTGAAGCAATGTCTGACGAATCCCAAAAATCTGGAAAAAGCGACTCCGAAGCGGCAAAACTGCCCTTCGAACCCGCTTCAAGCAAGAAAAAACCACCCCAAGTGGCGAAGTCAAATCGATCATCCAGCCCGCGCCCACCCCGGAATCAGCGACCAGACGCGCAAATTCCGGCGATCGTGAGCCAGCGCATGGGACGACGGATGGCCTGGTTTTCCGGCATCCCGACGTTCTGCGGCATGATGACATTCGTTGCGAGTTATTTCTTAGTGAAGCAGGCTGGCCTGGATCTGCCCCCAAGTGTGGTTCTGTTGGTCAGTGCGGGTTGCTTTGGCTTGGGTGTTGTGGGACTTTCCTATGGTCTTTTGTCCGCTTCGTGGGACGAAGAAAATGTGGGAAGTCTTTTAGGCACAGAACAGTTTGGTGTAAACTTTGGTCGCTTACAAGCGGGCTGGAAAGAAGGCAAACAACAAAAAAAAGGTTAGTCAGACCCCAATTTTATTTGGATGCAAGGACGATCGCGGGCGATCGTCCTTTTTTATGATCGATCAGCCCTCGCCCTTGAGATTGTGCCGCAGTTGTTTGAGCTGGATCAGCTGGTCTTCGAGACTGGCGATCGTCCGATCGATTTCGGGCAGGGTGGATCGATCGATGTCGCCTTGATGATTGCGGCGACCGAGTTCTAGGACTTTTTGGCGGAGTTCTTGGGCGATCGCGCTGGTGTCGCGCCGCAGGTTATGGATTTGATGCTTTTGGTAAAATTTCAAGGCCGCGCCACGCAATACCTGGATCGTCGCTTCTTCGCCGCCGTCCTTGGGCGTAATCCGCAACCGCAACAAAATCCGCTGGCGTTGATAAAATCGCTCGATCTCGACTTCGATCGGGGCTTGGACAGGTGTGATCGGCAGATGGGTCAGTTGCTTTAGGGCCTCGATCGCGCCGCGAAATTGGTCGTGGGCCACTTGTTCGAGGCGCATTTTGGCCGCGCCGTTCTCGGTCCACAGCACTTGGCCGCAGCCCTGTTTGCGCACGAGGAACAATCGGCCCACCCCGCTGGCCATCATCCGCACCAGCAGCCCGTGCATAAAGGCCTCACCGGAGAGCGATTGCCAGCTTGCGCCGGGTGGTGGCGATTGCAATTGCAATTCGGGCAGGGCACTCCCAGGGAATTCAAAGGGGGCTTCGATCGTCGGTTCAGGCAGCTCGACGGGGGATTGGGCCGGGAGAAGCGCGGGTGTCTCGTCGGGATCAACGATCAGCAACGTCGGCTTCACTGCCACATCGGCATCCGGGACGATCGGCGGACCCACGATGATCTGGGGCCAATCCGTGAGCCGATCCTGGGGGCTGAGGTGCAGCGTGTGGGGCACTTCCGGTGCATCGTATGCCGTGACACTGGCCGTCGTATGCTCCGGCAAAGCGGCAATCCCGGCCATCTGCTCCTGCTCGCTGAGATAGGCGGAGAGGACTTGGCGGTGGGTCTCCGAACCGATCGTCTGGGGCACCAGCTTATATTTCAAAAACCCCAACATCCGTCGGGCGTAGGTCAGCGCTTCGGTATCTTCGAGATCGACCATGCCCAGATACAGCTCATCGCCCTGCCGATCGAGGGGCAGGATCTCATGGTACAGGCAGGCTTCAAACGGCAAAACTTTGTTGATCAGGCGGAACGATCGGGTCATATCGATCGAGGCAGGCAACACCACCGTCGGCTGCTCATCGCCCTCGGGTTGATCGGCTAGCGGATCAAGCTCAACCGTATCATCGGGCCGGAAATAGCGGTTGTGGGTACTCCGGGTCGGCGGCGCGGGCGCAGTGGGGCGATGCCCCAAACTAGAACTAACGGCGGGTTCCACCGTCGCCGTCTCCATCAAAAATTGAATGTCTTGCAGGTCAAGATCCTGAAATTGAGATGCCATGTCCGGTTGGGGGGTAACTGGCCGCTGAAGGATTGCCAAAAACTGAAATACGCACAAGACTGCCCCGATATCCACATCCTAGTGCAGATCAACGGGAGCGGACTAATCGTAAGTACGGAGGTTTTGCTCCGAACCGTGACAAAATTCCGTATTTCATCGGGGTTTGCAGCGGGTTTATTCCTCAGGACAACGCAGAAAGGCCAAAAGTTCCCGATTCACCAGTTGGGGCGCTTCCTGTTGCATCCAATGGCCACAGTCCGGCACCAGCTTTAGGGCAAAGGGCGCGGCCACGAGTCGTTCGAGATGCTGGACGAGCTGCCGACTGAGAAAGGCATCCTCTTCGCTCCAGAGCACCAAAGTCGGCGACTGCACCAAGTTCGCGGGTCGCAGCAGGTTTTGCACCCAAGCGCCGGGGGTGAACATTTGACGGTAATAGTTCAAGGCAGCGGCGATCGCGCCGGGTTTTTGTAGGGCGGCTTCGTACATGGCGGCATTTTCGCGAGTGAATGCGCCTTTGCGGACGGCCTGTTCCCGCAGGGCATTCGACACAAAGTCGCGCAGATTCATCTGAATCAGCCATTCCGGCAACAGCGGAATCTGGAAAGCCAGCATGTACCAACTGCGCCGCGCCTGGTCAAAATTACTCACCAACGATCGCATGAAGGTTTGGGGATCGGGGGCATTCAGAATTCCGAGCCGCTTGATCGACTGCGGAAACTTCTGGGCCAGATTCCAGGCGATCGCGCCCCCAATGTCATGACCCACCACATGGGCCGAGGGGTAGCCGAGATTTTCGATCAGACAACGAATGTCATTCGTGACAGTTTCGAGGTCATACCCGGAGAGCGGCTTGTCCGAGTCGTTGTAGCCGCGCAGATCGGGCACGATCACGCGAAAATATTTGGCCAATACCGGAATCTGGTAACGCCAGGAATACCAAAATTCGGGAAAGCCATGGAGCAAAATAACCGGTTCACCCACCCCCGCTGCGACGTAGTGCAAGCGGACTTGGTTAGCTTCAATGAAGTGATGATTCCACACGTATTTAGCACCGAAGGGAGAGAAAGGCTGGGAGTTCCCAATCCCAATCATAACCGATCGCCTATGCTACGACACTACCGGAAAATCACCGATCCCCTAGACCAACGCGGCGACTTGCGGCTCGGAGGGCTGCACCTGATACTTGACCAGATTCGCCAATTCCTGCAACTGCCCGATCGCTTCCGCCCCTTCGAGCTTCATCAATTCCCGATCGTCACGCATTTCCGTCCAGGTAATGCCGTAGTCCGACACCAAAAACCGAATCAGATGGCTATCCGCCAAGCTGACCATGAAATTGGCGCTATTCATTTGGCCGCCACAGGTGTAGCAGGACGCCATATAACCTTTGTTTTCGAGCGCAATGGCCAGGGCTTGGAGATCCATCACCAAGTCTTGGACAAATTGCTGATATTGCTCAGCTAGTCTTGTGAACATCTTCGTTCTCCACTCAGTGGTAGTAAAATTCTAAACCTTTTTTAAGATTTGTGTCGGACGTCTAATTTGTGTCAGACGTTGACTGCCTGAGAATTTTCAGGCGATCGAAAACAAAAACGTTGTCAAAAATATTACAGCCGCCCCGAATAATAATCGAAGCCTTTCGGGAACGGAGTATAGATAGTAACAAAAGATGAGCATTATGAGTGGCCATCCCATAATATTCTACCCAATCAATTGCCGATCGATCGATCGCAAATTCCGAGAACACCGTCACACTGGCTTATACGACGCCAAATCGCTGATTCCGGAAAGTTTGATGCCTTGCCCAAAAATTAAAGCGGCTTGAGAAATGTTCATCCCCGATCGGGTTGCGGTGGAAATTGTGCCGGGATTGTGTCGTGCTACCGCCCACATTTGGGGGCAATGATCGGGCGGATTGCCCCAAATCAGTTCAGTGTGGTGCGCATTCGATGTGATTTTTAATACGGAAAATAAAAATGTTGGTGGGGATCACCGGACGATCTCCCCGCATCTGAATCGATCGGGATCAGCCATGTCATGGGATCCCAACCGATCGATCCCCAATGCTTAACCCGCCAATGTCCACCACCCAAACGCTGGCCCAATAAACCGAATCGTCGCCCACAGCACGACCATGCCCCCGATCCCCAGCCAAGCCCCGGTGGTCGTGATTTTGACGAATTGCTCGCCTTGGGTTTTGGTAATCGGTAACCAGGAGGCGACTTTTTCTTCCTTACCGTAGTCCTCGCCGAGGATGTCTTTGCGTCGTTTTGATTCGCCCATGATCGAAAAATCCTCAAACTGCATCAAATGATCTTCTAGTTTAACGGGGCGCTGGCCTAACGTTGTGAATCGCAACGATCGCGCCTAACGTTGTGAATCGCAACGATCCATGAACAAATCCCCATCAAAGTAGGTCAGGCGGGCAAAGGGACTCAGCGCCGTCAACACCTGTTCGCCATAGCTGCGAAAGATCACCCGACTATCCAACAATGCCACCACGCCCTGCGTATCGCGAATGCTGGTGATCGATCGTTGCAAAGTCGCCAACGCCGTCGGTAGCAGATACAGCCGGAACCAATCCTGGCGCATTTTTTTGTAATACCCGACTCGACCCGCGACGATCGGATGCTCCAAGGACGGAATCGGCAAGGTCGTCACCACCAACAATTGCGGCGTCGGTAACACCCGCTGTTCCTGCTGCCAAAACTCCCAATCACAAATCAAGATCCCATTGTCATCCAGGCAGGTTTGTTCCACTTGGACGCGGGATCCGTATTCGGCGGCGAGGATCGCGCCCAATTGCCCTTTGAGTGGAGTGTCGTTGGTCAAAACAACGGAAAAACCCGTGGGATTGACGCTCAACAGCGATCGCAGTTCCAACAGCATTTTCGCTTGAAACTGCGGCGTATTTGGCAGCGGAATGCCGTCGGGCTGGTAAAGCTGGATCAGCGACTCATGCCGATCGGGCGCAAATTTCAGACAAGTCACATCGCCCAGGCCAATCCGCTGGCGATAGATCAGGGCTTCGGTATCGAGGTCGATCGCCTCGGCAATCAGCACCGTCGGTTGCTGCGACCAAGCCTGGGCCAAGGCCGGAGCCAAATCGATCGGGGCCGTATGTAATGTGAACAGGCCTTGCGTCCGGGCCACAGTCAGCCACGTCAGGCCTTCCTGTCGATCGAGTTGGTCAATAAATCTGGCCCAATGGGTGGGGAGTGGGGCCGATCGTTGCAATTTTTGGGCCAGTTCGACCAATTGGGCGTGGGCCTCGGTTTCGAGCAGGTAGCAGTTGTAGGGGTTTTCGGGATGGCGGTAGACTTCGCGGGTGAGGCTGACCCGGTGATCGCGAATCGCTTCGAGGGACTCGGGAAACGCCACCATCAGACTCTCCCAATCCTGGGGCTGGATTTGGCGAGTGAGGCGTTCGCGCGTCCAGGTTTCGAGGTCATCGACGCCATCGATCACCGTGGGGATTTCGGCGGGGAATTGGCCCTGGTGATGCAGCCGATCGTCGAGCCAAACTTCCGGTGTGGTGATCAGCAATCCCTGGAAATCGGGACTGGGCCATTGGTCGGCGGTGACGATCGGTTTGGTGATACTGATCCACTGACGCAAGCGGGGGATCTCGACCAAGTTGAGCCGTTGGTGCAGGGCGCGATCGGCCACCAGGATCACCGGGCCATCCCACATCAACAGCGGCACCAGATAACTCAGGCGATAGTGACCTTGGTGGGTGCCCGTTTGCATCAGGGCACTGCGGCCCACGCGCAAGGCGCGGGCAACCAACCGCGCCATCGTCAGGTGGTGGCCCCAACTGGGTTCGCCCTGCTGGCGCAGAAAGGCGCGTAATTGCTGGTGGACTTCGGCTTCAATCACAATTGCGGTCGCGGCCTGATGGGCATGGACGGAGCTTTGAGGCAGGATGCTAAGGTTTTGTTAATGCTTTTCATTGTGGCACAGTTGCTGGACTACGGCTGAGACCGCCCCGCGACTAGAAGTCGGGGCTAACAGCGAAAGTCCCAAGGGGACTAAATCACCAGTCCCTCTGGGACTTTCGCACGTTAGCCCGGAATTCCATTCCAGGGCGATGGGAAAGCACCCGTCCGATCGCGTTGGTTTTCAAATTCTGCGGTTTCAAATTCTGCAACCATGACATAACTGCCCGATCGTCCCTGCTATTAATGGGATAACGGTTTACACCGCGTATTCACTGCTCTAACGGTCAAGGCGGGAAGCGGGTTGGCTTTCCCCCTTGGCGGTTTTTTTGAACTAAAATTTTCTTGTGGTTGAGGATTAAGGATTATGGCGTCATCGAAGTTGGGTTTCCAGTTGGGTTTCAACAAGTTGCGGCATTGGGGTGTGTTGGGCTTGCTTTGCTCGACGTTGCCGATGAACTCCGTTCGGTCGGAGACCATCGTGCCGATCGCCGATGTGAGTCAGGCCCGATCAGTGCCGTTGCCGCCGGATTCCGTCTGCATGGGGGCCGAGGTGTTGACATTGGATCATCCCGATGTGCAATCGCTCCAATCCCTGATCCGCCAGTATGAATTGAATCTGCCTGCGACTTGGTCGCTCGATGGCCCGACAATTACTCGATTTGAATTTACCCAAGCATTGGTCTGGGTGACGCAGCAAGAAATCACGTTCAAGCCCGCTGACCAACAGCGGCTGGCCAAATTAATCGAACGTTATCAGAATTCCCGCTTAAATGACAATCAGCCTGGTGGGCCAGTGGGGAAGCTGAAACAATTTGGTGCAAGGCCTTCACCGACGGGGGCAATGCCAGCGCCGCTGATGCCCACCCCGATCACCCCACCGATGCCCGCTGGTTCGATCGGAATGCCCGCCCCGGCCAACATTAGAACCAATCAGATGCCGATCGGACGCACGCCGAATCCCATGCCCCAACCGGAACCCAACGAGGAACCCTGGCGCACCCCCCAACAGCCGGGTAATACCGAAGGCTACAGCCCGATCGATGAAAATCCCTTCCTGCGACCCGCCAGCAATCCGCTTTCCACTTTTTCGATCGATGTGGATACAGCCTCCTACAGCAACGTCCGCCGGATGATCACCGAAGGCACTACACCGCCGAAGGATGCGGTGCGCCTCGAAGAATTCATCAACTACTTCCCCTACAACTACGCCAAACCCCAGGGCGACCAGCCCTTCTCCGTGAATACGGGCGTCACCGCCGCGCCGTGGAATCCCCAACACAAGCTGGTGCGCATTGGCCTGCAAGGCCAACAGCTCGCCACGCCGCCGCCCAGCAATCTGGTCTTCCTGCTGGATGTCTCCGGTTCGATGAATGCGCCGAACAAATTGCCTTTGCTGAAGCAGTCGGTTTGCCTGCTGGTGCAGCAGCTTTCGGCTCAGGATAAGGTGTCGATCGTCGTCTACGCAGGCAATGCGGGACTGGTCTTGCCGCCCACCTCAGGCGATCAGAAGCAAAAAATCATGGCCGCGATCGACCAAATCGAAGCGGGCGGCTCCACAGCAGGCGGCGAAGGGATTGAACTGGCCTACAAACAAGCCCAATCCGCTTTCCTCAAAGATGGCAACAACCGGGTGATCCTGGCCACCGACGGCGATTTCAACGTGGGGCCATCGAGTGACGGCGAACTGGTGCGGATGATTGAAGCGAAGCGCGATCGGGGGATCTTCCTCACGGTCTTGGGCTTCGGCACGGGCAACTACAAAGACAGCAAAATGGAGCAACTCGCCGACAAGGGCAACGGCAACTACGCCTACATCGACACGATCGGGGAAGCCAAGAAAGTCCTCGGCGAAGATTTGCGCGGCACCCTGTTCACGATCGCCAAGGATGTCAAAATCCAAGTCGAATTCAACCCGGCCAAAGTCCAAGCCTATCGCCTGATCGGCTACGAAAACCGGGCCTTGCGCGACCAGGATTTCAACGACGATCGCAAAGACGCGGGTGAAATTGGTGCTGGACATCGAGTAACAGCGCTCTACGAAATCGTCCCCACTGGCGTCAATGATGTCAAAATCCCTGCGATCGATCCCCTGAAATATCAGAAAGTCGATCCCGCCGTCAACGCTGCATCAGGCATTGCCAGCGACAGCGACGAACTGATGCAAGTCAAACTGCGCTACAAAGCCCCCAACAGCGACACCAGCCAATTAATCGCAAAAGCGATCGTCGATCGGGTTAGTGATGCCGACCCCGACACCCAATTCGCCTCCTCCGTCGCCCTCTTCGGCATGATCCTGCGCGACTCGGAATACAAAGGCCAAGCCGGAATCCCCGATGTATTGCGACTGGCAACAGCCGGTCAAGCCGACGATCGTAACGGCTACCGATCGGAATTCATGCGGATTGTTAAACAGTACGATCGGTTAGAGGACACAAAGAAACCCCAATAATCCCGTAGGGGCGCGCTTTCCGCGCCCTCAATCCCCGCATCAAACCCACCATTCCCGATCAATTCGACCGACGATCGATTCAGGGAATGGTGGATTTGATCCGATTGTTGGGGTTGAACTGGGGCGATCGGTTTGGGGCGTGGATCTGGCTGAGGGCGCGGGATGCGCGCCCCTACGGGACGGAACGGGTCGCGCGGTTTATGCGCTGACTTCCTGACTTTCCCACTGCTTCCGCGCATTCGCCAAACAATAAATCACCTGCGACTGCCACCGATCGGGATTCAAGTCGGACAACTGCTCCAATGGCAACATAATCCGATCGAGTTGGACTTGCAATCCACTCAGGGGATCGCTCCCACTGGCCAAAATAAAGGACAAACTATCGACGTATTCCCAGTCGGTGAGGTAGGTCAAAAGTTGACGCACGGCCTGATGATAGGGGTGTTCGGGGGTGGTATACCAGTCGGGATGATCGCCCAGGGATTGCTCGGTACCGAGGGTGACGATCAAGGAGGATTGCCCGAGAAGGGCGGCGGCGACGGGTCGGGTTTCTTCCTTCAGCATCAAGCCACATTCGCGGGCGACGAACCGCAGTTTCTCTAACCGCTCGTAATGCTCGGTGAGGGATTCGGGCTGCACTTGCCATCGCACGGCCATGGTCAAGAGCGAACTCCGCATGAACAAATGACCCAGCTTTTCGGCTTTGGTGGTCAGATAGGCGGAGTTAAACGGATTCGCTTCGATCAGTAAGGGGACGCGATCGAGCATTTCCAGGCCATAGCCTTTCAGTCCCGCGATTTTCCGAGGATTATTCGTAATCAACCGCAGTTGATGCACGCCCAGGTCGCTGAGGATTTGGGCACCGACGCCGTAGTCGCGCAGGTCAGCGGCAAACCCCAGGTGCTCATTCGCTTCGACCGTATCCATGCCGAGATCTTGGAGGGAATAGGCTTTAAGTTTGTTGATCAAACCAATGCCGCGTCCTTCTTGGCGCAGGTAGACGACGACGCCGCGCCCCGCATGTTCGATCATTTTCAGGGCGGCTTGGAGCTGGCCTCGGCAGTCGCAGCGGAGGGAACCGAGGGCATCCCCGGTGAGGCATTCGGAATGCACCCGCACCATGATTGGCTCGTCTTTGAAGGTTGCGGGATCGCCTTTGACGATCGCGAGATGCTCGGTGTTGTCCAGACGATTGCGGTAGGCGTAGACCTCGAACTGACCAAACTGCGATGGCAACTTCGTCACCGCTTCCCGATCGACGAAGCGCTCATGCCGCAGTCGATAGCTAATCAAGTCGGCAATGCTAATCAGCTTCAGGTCATGTTTCTGGGCGTACTCGATCAACTCGGGCAGCCGGGACATCGTGCCATCGGGATTCTGAATTTCACAAATCACGCCCGCCGGATACAGTCCGGCCAACTGCGACAGATCCACGGCGGCTTCGGTATGTCCGGCACGCTTTAGCACGCCCCCTTCACGGGCACGCAACGGGAAAATATGGCCGGGACGGCGCAAATCTTCGGGTTTGGTGTCGCCGTCGATGATTAGCTGAATCGTGCGCGATCGGTCTTCCGCCGAAATTCCCGTACTGACGCCAAACTGCGGTGCCGCATCCACACTCACGGTGAACGCCGTTTGGTTCGGGTCGGTATTATTCGTGACCATCAGGGGAATATTCAATTCGTCCAACCGTTCCCCGGTCATGGACAGGCAGATCAAGCCACGGGCCGCGACGGCCATAAAGTTGATCATTTCCGGCGTGGCAAATTCCGCCGCACAGATGAGGTCGCCTTCGTTTTCGCGATTTTCGTCGTCCACGACAACGATCGCTTTACCAAGCTTCAGATCGGCTAAGGCAGCTTCAATCGGATCAAACACGAGCGATGAGGGTGTAAATCGGGAGGATTGGTTCAGGCGGATTGAGAAGTTCAAGGCGGAACACCATTAGATTTTATATATAGCCGATGGCTATTCTGCGGCCGAACCGCAAAACTTGGCGACGATATTCAGTAAATTCCGCACCCGACATATCTACTCTAGGATAGATGACAAGCGTGGAAAAATAAAGTGATTCTACTAGATCGGATTTTCGATCGGTGCTGATCATGACCTCCTTCCCCTATGTACCCATCGGCATTACAATGCAGCAACAATGCCGCAGTCAGAGCCGCAGTTGCAGCGCCATCGGGCGGGCGGATTGGGTTGATATTCTTGTTTCTGGTTAAGCATCATGGGTGACGCAGGCGCTATTTCAGTGGGGATTGTCGGTGCTTCCGGCTACGGTGGCGTACAGTTAGTACGACTGATCTTGGAACATCCCCAACTAAAGTTGACCTATCTGGGGGGCGACAGCAGTGCCGGGAAAATGTTTGGCGAGATTTATCCGCACCTGGCCCATGCCGTGGAAATGCGGATCGAACCGATCGATGTCGATGTGATCGCCGATCGGGCGGAAGTGGTGTTCCTCGGCCTGCCCAATGGCTTGGCCTGCGACCTGGCCCCCAAGCTCCTGGCCAAGGGCTGCAAGGTGTTGGATCTGTCGGCGGATTATCGCTTTTGGGATCTGGCCACCTATGAACAACATTATGGCGGGAGTCGCACCGATCGGGAGGTAGCGGAAACCGCCGCCTACGGTCTGCCCGAACTCTATCGTCGCCAAATCCAAGAAGCAACGCTGATCGGCTGTCCGGGCTGCTATCCGACGGCGAGTTTGTTGGCGATCGCGCCGCTACTGAAGCAGGGATTGGTCGTACCGGATACGGTGATCATCGATGCGAAGTCGGGAACGTCCGGGGCGGGCCGAGTGGCGAAGGTGGGTTCTTTGTTATCGGAAGCGGACAATTCGATCGCGCCCTACGGCGTGGTGCGCCATCGCCATACCCCGGAAATCGAACAGGTCAGCAGTGACCTGGCGGGCCGCGAAGTTCGGGTGCAGTTCACACCGCATTTGGTACCGATGGTGCGGGGGATTCTGGCCACGGTGTACGGCACGATGCGCGATCCGGGTCTGGTGCGGGATGATTTGTTGACGATTTATGGGGCGTTCTACCGCAATGCGCCTTGGGTGCGGCTGTTGCCGGGTGGGGTTTATCCTCAGACGAAGTGGGCCTACGGGACGAATGCCTGCTATATCAGTGTGGAAGTCGATGACCGCACCGGGCGGGTGATTGTCATGTCGGCGATCGATAACCTGATGAAGGGCCAGGCCAGTCAAGCGGTGCAATGCCTGAATATCATGATGGGTTGGGATGAGATGTTGGGGCTTCCACAGTTGTCAATCTATCCGTAGATAGATTTATTTTTAGAATTGCCCGGATCGGGGTGGATGTGCGCGTAGTAGTAGATGGTAGATGCACCCTGACTTACCCCCGAAGGACTTGTTCTTTGGGGTTTCTCCTTTTTAAAGCTCTTTCACCACGTCGGGCAGTGCTTGCCGTTTGCCGTAGAGCCACCACAATCCGGTGAGGCCCGCGCCAATCCCGATCGCGCTGATTAGCTGGGCCATGCGAATGCCACCGAACATCAGACTGTCGGTGCGGAGAGCTTCGATCCAGATCCGCCCACTGCTGTAGGCGATCGCGTAGACCAAGAAAATCATGCCGGACTTGAAGCGGGCAGTGCGATCGCGTTTGAACAGCCAGAGCAGACCGAGAAATACCAAGAAATTCCAGGCGGATTCGTAGAGGAAGGTGGGGTGATAGTAGGCGACATTGGCCAGGCCCATGGGGCGCTGGGCGGGTGGGATGAGTAATTTCCACGGCAGATCCGTCGGTGCCCCGTAGGCTTCGGAGTTAAAAAAATTGCCCCACCGGCCGATCGTCTGGCCCAGCGCCACCGACGGCGCGACCACATCGGCAATCCGCCAGAAGCTGAGGCGTTTCACCTTGGCAAAGGCGATCGCGGCCAAGATGCCCCCAATAATTGCCCCATGAATTGCGATGCCGCCTTGCCAGATGGCGATAATTTGTTCGGGATGGGCGGCGTACTGCGACCACTGGAACGTGACGTAATAGATCCGGGCGCAAATCACGGCGATCGGCACCATCCAAATCGGCAATTCGCCAATCACTTCGGGATCGATGCCCCGCTTGGGAGCCAGCCGTTCGACCAGCAAGACCCCGATCAAAACCGCGCCCGCAATCAACAGGCCATACCAGCGGATTTGCAGCGGGCCAAGGGAAAAAATAATCGGGCCAGGTGAAGTGAATTCCACGGCCAGCAAAGGCGTAATCAGTTGGATCACAGTGAGCAACTCTCGCAGTTGGTGTTTCCGCCAATAACGATAGCATGGGGGAATTGGGAGAATTGAGAATGCCGAATTGAGAATTGAGAAAAGTCCACATTCTTGCCGCAGTTCCAAATTCAAGTCCCGATTCAAATATCCAGAATTTGGCCGACTACGCACTTGTCCCACCCGCGCGTCAACGGCGGGCTAGTAAGGCAACCCCGCTAAAGCGGGCTGTAATTGCTTTGAGTATTCCATACGGTTTAGTAGTACCTCCGTGTATCTACTAATCTTTGCAATTCTCTAATGCAAGTGCTTGCAATGCGGGCGGGATGTCAGCTTGCTTAGGCGGCCTGATACCACTAAGTTTCATGCCGCATACTCCCGCCGTATATTGCCGAAACACGTGCTCCAGCTTCCATCGTTCGACCGCGTCACTATCAGGATATTCTCGTTCAATTGCCGCCCGTAATGTGGCCTCTACTTCGGGCCGCAACGTAGCAATCGGCGGTTCGCTCGGTGCACCTTCTTCCGTTACGATCGGACTAGAGATCGTGGCGGGTGTTTGCGCTACGATCGGAGCCTTAGGAGGCGGTGCTAGCAGGGCAAGCAGGGAGCAAGGGACTGCTGCTACGGCTAACCCACTAACGATGATTTTGAACGCGGTGGATGGTTGTTGTTGAGTGGGCATCGGATAAGTCCTATCTAAGGTTTTCGGTGGGTATTGAGGTCGTTAGCGGCGACGCGCTTGTTTCAGCGGCTTTCTCAACCGCTTATGTATCTATAGCGCATCAAGGTGGGCCGCATCGGCGTACCTCAGAACGTCAGTATGTTGAGTCCCCTTTCAGGGGAGTTTCCTTACTAGCCCGCCGTTGACGCGCGGGTGGGGCAAGTGCGGAGTCAATTAATCTGGATTTGGAACTTCTGACATGCTCAATTCCCGATCGGTAAGTGCACCGTGAACTTACTGCCTTCACCCTCGATCGATTCCACCGTAATATAACCCTGATGCAATTCGACCAAGCGCCGACTGAGCGCGAGACCCAATCCGGTCCCGATGTTGCTGCGTTTGCCGTTAGCGCGGGCGGCTTGGCTGTGGGCGCTCTGGATCTGTTGGAAGGGCTGGAAGAGGCGGTTTTGCTGACTGGTGGGGATACCGATGCCTTCGTCCCAGACGCTGATGGCCAGAAGATTGTCGATCCGATCGGCGCTAATGCCGATGCGGCCCCCGTCGTGGGAGAACTTGATGGCGTTGGTCAAGAGGTTGATCAAGACCTGGCGAATGCGGAGTTCGTCGGCGGGCAGTTGGAATTCGCCGATCGCCGTTTGGTCGATCGTGATGTCGCGGACACGGGCGGTTTCGCTCACGAGTTCGATCGCGCCTTGGCAGACTTCGTGCAGATCCGTGGGGCCGATTTCCAGTTCCATCTGACCCGCTTCGATCTTCGATAGATCCAAAATGTCGTTGATCAGATTCAGGAGATGCTGGCCGCTGCGATGGATTTGGCCGATGTATTGGAATTGTTTGGGATTGAGTGCGCCGAAGATCTGTTTCTCCAAGACAGAGGAGAAGCCGAGGATCGACGTCAAGGGCGTCCGCAATTCGTGGGACATGTGGGCCAGAAAGTCGGACTTCAACTTGTTCGATCGTTCAAGTTCAAGTTCCCGTTGCTTCTGGCTGGTAATGTCGCGAATCACGAAGGAAATCCCGATCATCTGCCCGGTTTCGCTGCGCACGCCACTGGCGGTGACGGCGGCGATGAAGGTTTCGCCCCCGAGTTTGAGGGCGGTGACTTCACCTTGCCAAGCGTTGAGCATGGCGCGCCGAATCATCACATTCAGCGTCGTAGCTTCGGTGAATAACCGACCGATCGAATATTGGGTTGGCGCGAAGGGTTCGAACCGAAACAGGCGTTCCGCTGCTTGATTCACATATTGAATCGTACCGACAGTATCCGTGACGATAAAACTGTCTTGCAGGGTTTCCACCGCTCTAGAGAGTAGCATTTCCTGGGATTCAGGGGGGTTGCTGCGGGATGTCAGATGCATCGAACGACGATTTTCAGTGAGACGATTTTCAGGGAGATGATCTTCAATGAGACGATCTTCAGTAACGAGATTCAGCATAAAACTGGCAGGAACTCCAGCGCACATCTTTGACATCGGGCAGTTGATCCGTGGTGCAATTCGACGGAGCCATCACCCTTGCAAGGCAACAGACCGACAGACTCAAGACCATGCAGACCAACACTCTCTAGGGTCGGAAGACCTGGGGGGCAAAACCCCTCGCTCAACCTGTAGACAGTTTGTCGGAAGGGAACAATTTAGAAAACTCGTATTTATACGGATATACCGAGGGGTGCCAGGGGGTAGGGGCGCAAATTACGTAGATATACGGAGTGACTTCCCCGTATATCCCCCGATTTCGCCGGGATTGCCGATCGATTAACGGCGAGGATTTTGGCCCTCGGGATGACCCGGTTTTAAGGGGAGACGGTGTTTTAAGATAGAGGGGCACTTGTTTTGGTGGCTTGCTTGATGGAATTACCCGACTTGGCACCGCCAACCGCCACACCGGCTCCGCCGACCGCCGCCCCACATCAATTCCTGGTGGGCGAATCGGTGTTGGCCTTGACCAACTGGATCCAAACCCAGGGCCAACCCGCCTATCGCGGCAAGCAATTGCACCAATGGCTCTACCAGCGCAGCATCCGATCGCTGAGCGAAATCACCGTCTTCCCCAAGGCTTGGCGGGAAACGATGCAGGACTACAACATTGGCCGATCGGAAATCTTCTATCGGGCCGAAGCGCCGGATGGCACGGTGAAATTTTTGCTCAAAGTCGGGGATGGCGACATCATCGAAGCCGTGGGCATTCCAACGGAGAATCGGCTGACGGTCTGCGTCTCATCCCAGGTGGGCTGTCCCATGGGCTGCGACTTCTGCGCCACGGGCAAAGGCGGTTTCAAACGTAATCTGGAACGGCATGAAATCGTCGATCAAGTGCTGACGGTGCAGGAGGACTTCGGCCAACGGGTCAGCAACATCGTCTTCATGGGCATGGGCGAACCACTGCTGAACGTGGAAAACGTCCTCGGCGCGTTGCAATCCTTCAACGAAGACATCGGCATCGGCAAACGCAGCATGACGATCTCCACCGTGGGGATTCCGGGACAGATCCGGCGACTGGCCGAGCAGCAGTTGCAATCGACCCTGGCCGTCAGCCTCCACGCCTCGAACCAAGCCGTGCGCGAAACCCTGATTCCCAGTGCGCGCCAATACCCCATCAAAGCTCTACTCGCTGAATGCCGCGATTATGTCAAAACCACGGGCCGCCGGATTACCTTCGAGTACATCGTCCTGCACGGCACGAATGACTTACCCGAACATGCGGAGGAGCTGGCCGACCACCTGCGCGGCTTCCAGAGCCATGTGAATCTGATTCCCTACAATCCGATTTCGGAAGTCGAGTATGAACGACCGTCCGATCGGCATTTGCAGGAATTTATCAATATTCTCAAGGCGCGGCGTATTGCGGTGAGCGTGCGCCGATCGCGCGGGTTGGAGGCGGATGCGGCCTGTGGGCAATTGCGCGCATCGCGGGCGTTGGAAACGGTGGGGTAATCCGAATCTACACGATCGGCTGCATCATCCGATCACCCGATCGGTTCACCACTCGACCACCGCCCGGAAAATACGCTTCCAACACATTCGCCGTCAACGAACAGCTAATCAACAAATAATCACAGTCGCGACATTCCGTCACGGTTTGTCCCGTTTCCCGCCACTGACGCTCGGCGGCGCGACTGCCGCAGTTCGGACAGCAAATTTTTTGGGCGGAAACTGGCAAGGATGACATCGCAGACCTCGATTATCTGATAGAAGGATTAAAAATTTGATTTGAATGAAACGAATTGATTTTGTAGTAATCGCTACAGAATTATTGCGGACTCATACGGCATCATTGCGACTTCAAATGCCGTGATCCCGAAGCAAATCTATTGACAATTATGCGGCGACTTCCCCAGGGATTGGGGAATATTCAGCCTTTCTTTACCTTTGCTTCGCTTTGGGGATCACGATAACTAATTTTTCATCGATCGATTAATTTATGTATGAAAATACGATTTCAAGTAGCAATCGATACATAAAATTAACGTTATCGCGTAATTTTACTGGGGTGTCGGAATGCTGGCAGCGGGGCTAATCTGGCAAGCCGCAGGCGGCGTGAGTTCGACCGTAACCGTGCTGTAGGGCGGTACTTTGACCAATTGCGAGACGACGAGTTTGGCCCGATCGTTGGCTTTTTGCAAGATGCCTTCGTTGCAGGCGGCACTGGTGATGCGTTCGAGGGCTTTTTGTTGGGCCAGGGTTTGGAGCGTGGGGGCGGCGTCCGGGCCGAGTCCGAGGAAGCCGCGATTGTAGTCATATACGTTCGATCGGGACACATCGATTTTGCTGTCGAGTAGCTTGGGCGCAGGTAGACGAATGATCAGCCGATCGCCCTGGGCCTGAATATCCGTCGCCTGAATCTGACTCAAATCCACCCCCGCCCGCACCTGACCATAGGCCAAATACAGCAACTTCGTACTGCCCACGACAAAACCCGCGATATTTGCATCTTGCTGGGTCGGCACCACCGCTTCCATGGTGAAGATTGCCGTGGTCAATTCACTGGCATCCTGGACTTGCTTCACCACCACCGATCGCACATCAATCTGTGGCTCGACCTTCCCTTTGCCAAACCAGCCCAACACATTGCTAAAAAACTGACTGCCACTCTGACCCACACCCACCGCCACGATCGCGCCCAGCATGATCGAACCGCCGATCGTCATCAAGCTCAGACTCCGCATCAGGGAACCAAAGGTGGACAGGGGTTTGGGCGATCGGGATGGGGATTTGCGGGAGAGTTCAGATTGCATGGCGAAGGGGAAACAACAGTGGGATCGACGCATTAAACGGGTTGAAGTGGTGGGCAATGCCCACCCTACGGGTTATTCATCGTAGGGTGGGCATTGCCCACATCACTCCAACGGCGTTCTCGAATTTGGCATGGCGGGCGAATTAAGCGTTGGTCAATTTTAATGGGAGAAGTTGTCGGTGGTGTGTTTTTCTACTGAAATTAATATAGTTCAAATGCACTATATTTGTCGAGCGATTGCCATAACCCGGAGTCCTGAGGCACAATGGCTGGGTATCGTCCGTTTGCGTATCGCCCTCAGAGAATCTTTATGTATCCCGTCATCGCCGCGATTGAAGCGCCGGAGAAAACCGTCCAGAAGGTTTGGAAGCCCTATCCCAACTTCAAGGTGATCGTGTTGAACGATGATTTCAATACGTTTGAGCATGTGTCCAGTTGTTTGCTCAAACATATTCCGAATATGCTGCCCGACAAAGCCTGGGGCCTGACGACGCAGGTACATGAAGACGGCCAAGCGATCGTCTGGATTGGCCCCCAGGAGCAAGCAGAGCTGTACCACACCCAGCTCGCTTGGGAGGGTTTGACCATGGCTCCCCTCGAAGCCGCCTAGCCACGACCACTCACCCCCAACGAATCGCCCACTATGCCCACCATCCAAGCCCAAGGCCAAACGATCGCATGCGCCACCGGAGCAAACCTCCGCAAAGTGCTGTTAGAAAACAATATCGCCCTCTATACTGGCCCCGCTAAGGTGGTCAATTGCCGGAGTCTGGGCACCTGTGGGACCTGTTGCGTGACGATCGACGGCCCCGTGTCCGAACTCACCTGGAAAGAAAAAGGCCGTCTGAATTTTCCGCCACACATGGGGGCGAAGTCCTTTAGCAAAAATCGACGATTAGCCTGCCAAGTCGAAGTCCTGGGCGATATTCAGGTGACGAAATACGACGGTTTTTGGGGGCAATTGGATACGGTGCTGTGGTGATCCCGGCTTAATACGGGTTATTGCAGTCGATCGCGCGGAGGTCGTTGCGCTCAATGTGGCGGGCCAGATCGATGTCACCAAACTGCGATCGTAAATCCGCCGCCACTTTGGTCTGAATATTGGCGATCGGCTCGGCGTCGTACTGTTTGACTAAGCTCAAGGCCGTCACGGCTTCATTTGCAAAAGTTTGCCAGCCTTTGTGTCGCTCGATCGGATCACCGTAGGCGATCGCGGCTTGCTTATATTCTTCAACTTGGTCATTGCACAGGGCCAACCGTTCATTCAAGGCCCGATTGAGGAGCACGAGGGTGCGTTCGCTGAGTTGTTTGCTGCTCATGGTTGTTGGGGCCAGCTTGACCCCAGATTTTCGAATTCGAGCGGAAATTCGCGCCTGTCTGACTCACTTCACCGAGCAATTGAGCGTGATCGCACACCTTAAGATTACCCCACCTCAATTGTAGAACCATTACCGATGATGTTAGGAAAATTAACTTAAGTCCGCCTTTTGCTGGGCGTAGCGGGCTTTGAATTCGCGTTGTTGGACGTTGTGATCGACGATCGGTTTGGGATAGCCCGTGCGATCACGATCGCTGCGACTAATTTCGCCGCTAATCAAGTCCACTGTGGCCACCGATCGCAGTTCCGGCACCCATTCGCGGATGTATTCACCCTGGGGATCAAACTTTTTCGCTTGGCTGGCGGGATTGAAGATTCGCAAGGGTTTGGGGTCCATGCCGCTGGAGGCACTCCATTGCCAGCCGCCGTTGTTGGCCGACAAATCACCGTCCACCAGGCGCTGCATGAAGTATTTTTCGCCCAGTCGCCAGTCGAGGATCAAGTCCTTGGTCAAGAAGCTCGCCACAATCATCCGACAGCGATTGTGCATCCAGCCGGTTTCGTTCAGTTGACGCATCGCCGCATCAACGATCGGGTAGCCCGTTTTGCCATCACACCAAGCCTGGAAATGCACCGCATTGTCGTTCCAAGGAAATTGCTTGAAATGCTCCCGGTACGGCCCATCGGCCAATTGCGGAAAGTGAAACATCACATGCTGATAAAACTCGCGCCAAGCCAATTCCTGTTGCCACGTCCGCACGCCCGCTTGCGCTTCGTCGGATTGCGCCGCTGCCATGGCCGTTTGCGTCGCGGCCCAGATTGTCCGAATCCCGATCGTCCCAAACTTCAACGCCGGACTGAGGCTAGAAGTCCCTGGTTGGGCCGGGAAGTTGCGGGCGGTGTCGTAAGCCGCGATCGTCCGATCGGTAAATTCGGCGAGTCGTTTCAGCGCCGGGATTTCGCCGGGTTCGAGGATATGCTCATAATCCCACTCAAAGCCTAAATCCTTCAGTTTTGGGATCGGCATCGTGCCATGGGTCTGGGCGATCGCTTGTTCCGCCGCCGTCAACCCCGTGACCGCCGCGAGTTCCGGATGGGGCGCGAGTTTTTCCTTAATGCTCCAGTTTTTCCAGAACGGGCCATAGACCGTATAGGGTTCGCTTTTCGCCTTCGAAACAATCTCGTAGGGCGTATGCAACAGCTGATCCCACTGCGTCTGGGCCTCGATCCCCGCTGCTTGCAACGTCGCAATCATCTGGTTATCCCGCTTCTGGGCATAGGGTTCCACATCCCAGTTCCAGTAGATTGCCTGGGCCTTCAGGGCTTGAGCCAATTGGGGTAAAGCCACGATCGGGTCAGCCTGCAAAAATAGCAATTCACTGCCCGCCGCCTGATACCGATCGCGCAGCGCCGCCAAACTCCCCAACAAATAATCCACCCGCACGGCGGCAATGTCATCAGCTTGAAGAATCGCGGGATCGAAGCAGAAGATGCCAACGACTTTGGCCGATCGGGTGCGGGCCATGGATAGGCCGATGTTGTCGTGGATGCGGAGGTCGCGGCGATGCCAGAAGAGAATGAGGTCAGTCATGGGTATAATTCAGTGCAGCGAGATGATTGGTTGGCCTTGATGAGCAAGATGCCGTTGGCGAATTTAAAATTTGACCGACTACGATGCCGAATCGCCCTCGACTAGAAGTCGGGGCTACAGGCGAAAGTCCTGACGGACTCAGAATTCAGTCCCAACGGGACTTCCGCTATTAGCCCCGACTTCCAGTCGAGGGGCGGGTGAATTGCGGCGTCAATCAATTCGCCAGCCGCATCTTACAAATACGGTTTGGCCAACATAAAAGCCGCGATCGACTTACCATCGGTCATATCACCGGAGTAAATCGCCTTCTCCACCTCATCCGGTGTCATCAAAATCACTTCCATGTCTTCGTCTTCATCCTGTGCGGGCGGCGTTTCCAGCTTGACCAAATCCGTGGCGAGGAAGGCGTAAATAATCTCGTCGGAATAGCCGGGCGCGAGGAAGAATTCGCCGATTTTGCGCCAGTTGTCGCTGCTGTAGCCGACTTCTTCTTGGATTTCGCGCTCGATCGTCGATTCGGGGGTTTCGCCATACTCGATCGTACCAGCGGGAAATTCCAATAGCCGACCTCGCGCCGCGAAGCGATATTGCCGGACGATCGCCAGTTTGCCGTCCATGGTCACGGGGACAGCCAGGGCACCGCCAGGATGCCGGATGCATTCCCAGTCGCCGACGGATTTGTTCGGTAGGCGCAACTGATTGACTTCAAAGCCGAATTTGCGGCCTTGGTAGGTCAGCTTTTGTTTCAGGCGTTGGGGAGGCTCGGAACCGTAGGGCATAGGGGGAATGGCGAGTTAAGAATGAAGAATTGAGAATGAAGAATTGAGAATGGGGCGTGGACAAGGCTAGGAATAGCAGAGGCGGCGCACGCCAGTTGCATCGACGTTTTGCAGCAGGGTTTGGATCGGTTGGCCGGAGATTGGTTCGGGCCAATCGGGCGCAATCTCGGATAGCGGAATTAACACGAAGGCCCGATCGCACATCCGGGGATGGGGAATCGTCAAATCGACAGAATGCATGATCACATCGTCGAATAACAACAGATCTAAGTCAAGTGTCCGGGCACCCCACCGTTCCCGCCGAATCCGGCCAAAGTGGTTTTCGATGTTCAGGAGGGTTTGCATCAGGGCGATCGGGGTCAGTTCGGTTTGCAGGATCGCGCAGCCGTTGATGTAGTCGGGCTGGGGCGGGCCGATCGCGGCGGTGCGGTACCAACTAGAATGGGCTTCAACCCGGATCTGGGGAGTACGATCGAGAACGCCAAGGGCGGCTTCGAGGGTGGTTTGGGGTTGTCCCAGGTTGGCACCCAGGGCAATGGCACAGCGCGATCGGTTCATTGTAGTTCCCACGCTCGGATTAATGCGAGCGCTGGCAAAATCGAAAATACGTAGTCCATCATAGAAGATTGGACGTTCACCCATGCCATCAGTTTATAATGAGGGGACGAAGGAGGCCAGCCGATGACCATTGCCCTTGAAACGAGTCCCGCAATCGGCAACCCGCTTCAGCGACATGATGCCACTTGGCAAGATTACGTCGCCGTCCGCGATCGGGCCACCACCGATTGGCAAAAAATTGCATTTCACCAAGGATGGCTCTGGTTCGATATGGGCAAGGAAGGGCCAAATCACGCGGCATTTAGCGATTTAATTACCGCAATTTTCTTCCTCTGGGCATTTCGGCATCCGGAAGTAATTTTCCAATCCTATGGCCGCTGTCTGATTGAGCATCCCGATACCCATGCCTGCGCCCCCGATTTGGTGCTTTATCGGGGTGATAACTTTCCCCGATGGCAGTCAGGAGAACTCCGACGGTTGGATTTGAGTCGGCATCGGATCCCTGATCTCGTGGGCGAAATTGCGGATACGAGCCTGAGTTTGGATTTGGATCGACAAAAGCGGCTTTACGCCAGTTTGGGCATCGCGGAATATTGGGTGATTGATGTCAAAGGGCGGCGCTTGTTCGCCTTTGGGCTAACCAACGCGGGTGAGTACGAGGCGATCGCCACATCGCAAGTGCTCACCGGTTTACCAATCGACCTGATCGAACAAACCCTCGATCGGCTGCCGGAAGAAAGTAATACCGCTGCTGCCAACTGGTTCATGCAACAATTACCCCTACCCAATCCCCCGGCTTAATGCCCGATCGCCCAATCTACCTTGACTGCCACAGCACGACGCCCGTTGACGATCGGGTGATGGCGGCCATGTTGCCATTTTTCACCGAGCATTTTGGCAATCCGGCCAGTGTGACCCATGAATATGGCTGGGCCGCAGACGCGGCCGTAACGCGATCGCGGGAAACAATTGCCCAAGCGATCGGGGCCGAACCGACCGAAATCATCTTCACCAGCGGCGCAACCGAAGCGAATAATCTGGCAATTAAGGGCGTCGCCGAATCGCAGCACCATCGCGGGCGGCATATCGTCACGGTGGCCACGGAACATAATGCCGTGCTTGATCCCTGTCGCTATCTGGCCACCTTGGGATTTGAAATTACGATTTTGCCCGTGCGATCGGATGGCTTAGTTGATTTAGTCGAACTTGCGGCGGCATTGCGGGATGACACAATTTTGGTTTCGGTCATGATGGCGAATAACGAAATTGGCGTATTGCAACCGCTATCCGAAATTGGTGCAATCTGCCACGATCGCGGCATATTTTTTCACACCGATGCGGCCCAAGCGATCGGCAAAATCCCGATCGATGTGCAGTCCATGAAGATCGATTTAATGTCACTCACGGCACACAAAATCTATGGCCCAAAAGGCATCGGCGCATTGTACGTCCGCCGCAAAAATCCGCGTGTAACGATCGCGCCCCAACTCCACGGCGGCGGGCATGAGCGGGGAATGCGATCGGGCACCCTCTATCCCCCGCAAATTGTCGGCATGGCCACCGCGATCGACATCGCGATCAACGAAATGGCAACAGAAACCACACGCTTGAACACACTGCGCGATCGACTGTGGGAAGCATTAAAAATATTGGATGGTGTAACGCTGAATGGTCATCCGACAAAACGATTGGCCGGAAATCTCAATGTCAGCGTTGCGGGCGTGGATGGCAATGCGCTGTTATTGGGACTCCGATCGACGATCGCGGTTTCATCCGGTTCCGCTTGTACGGCGGCGACGATCGAGCCGTCCCATGTGTTGCAGGCGTTGGGATTAGCGGATGATTTAGCCTATAGCTCGGTGCGGTTTGGGATTGGGCGATTTAATACCGAGGCGGAGATCGATCGGGCGATCGCGATCTTCGGCGAAGTCGTCCGATCGTTACGGCGGTAAGGGTGCGTTTTCTGCGCCCGGTTCGTCCGGGATTAGGGCGGAAAAATTGCGGTGGAATCCGTTCGATCGAACGGATTCCACCGCAA
>JANOQX010000142.1:0-20073 GCA_031415035.1 Cyanobacteria bacterium VAR_4_metabat_243 | reverse complement strand
ATTCCATCACTGGATGATTGCTACAACATCCCTATTGTAGCTACAATTTGTCGTTACGGCAAGTGTAAAAATTCAATCAGCTCAAAGGCTGTGCGTCTAGTCTCAACATACTGCCACAACCTATAACGCAGAGGGCAGAACTATTTATTGGACTGAATTGATTCCGCCTAACACCCCAAAACCGGATCTTGGGTGGAAATATTTCCGCCTAACCCACCCATTTGGGTGATTAGGTAGCCAATTCGTCCGCATAACACCCCAAAATGGGATCTTAGGTGGACTCGTTTCAGTATAACCACCCTGCCGACTCACATCAATTTCTTCATAAAATTTAATTAGTCAGGGGGTGTACGAGATTCTAGTAATGAGACCACCATGGAAACCCCACCCAAAAAGAAGCTTTTAGACCAAGTGCGCGACGCGATTCGGCTGAAGCACTACTCCTATCGGACTGAAGAAACCTACGTCCAGTGGATTCGCCGCTACATTCTGTTTCACAACAAGCAGCATCCCAAGGATATGGGCGTCCCCGAAATCGAGGCATTTTTGACCCACCTCGCCACCGTTGAGAACGTCGCGGCGTCTACCCAAAATCAAGCCTTCAGTGCACTACTCTTTCTCTATCGCCAGGTGCTCCAAATCCCACTCGACGATCGAATTAATGCCCTGCGCGCCCGAAAGTCGCGCTATCTTCCCACCGTCCTCACCCCCGAAGAAGCCAAAGCGGTCATTCAGCAAATGTCTGGCGTCTATCGCCTACTGACGCTATTGCTTTATGGCAGTGGATTACGCCTGCGTGAAGTCTTGCAACTGCGGGTCAAAGATATTGATTTTGCCCAGCGTCAGATCGTCGTCCGCGACGCCAAAGGTGGGGAAAGCCGTGTGACGATGCTGCCCGATCGAGCGATCAAACCGCTGCAATATCACCTGGATTTAGTCAAAAAAATGCATCAAGCTGACCTTAACGAAGGCTACGGTGCCACGCTACTCCCCTTCGCCCTCGCTCGTAAATATAAAACCGCCGATCGACAATGGGTGTGGCAATATGCTTTCCCTTCATCGACTCGCTGTAAAGATCCCCGCACCGGCGCGATCGTCCGTTACCATCTCCACGAAAGTGGTCTCCAAAAAGCTCTCAAACAAGCCGTTCGCAAAACCCAAATCCCCAAACGCATCAGTTGTCACACCTTCCGCCATTCTTTCGCCACCCATCTCCTGCAAAACGGCTACGACATCCGCATCGTCCAAGAACTCCTTGGTCACAAAGATGTCAAAACCACCATGATTTATACCCATGTTTTGAATCGTGGTGGTCGTGGGGTTGTCAGTCCCCTCGATCGAGCGCCATCATTCAATCCGATCGACGCGCCACATGATCCCGCAAAACCTCATTCATCGAGCATTTCGGATCACTAGAATTTGCTTGAAACCATTCCAAAACCTCTAGATCGACCTTCAACCAGCGGGCAACTTGGCTCGGAGGAATCCGAAGACTTGCATTTTTGAAAAATGCTTCCGTCAACTGCGGAATATCCGAACAATCGATCGGCCCATCCGTTGGGTGCTCCAGTGCCTCAGAAGCCACCTGAGAGATATTGCTCAAAACATTCTCGTTCATACGACGTTGCTCTTCTTGCAGAGATGATCCGGATTACATCGCCCCACCGCTCAGTCCAAACGACAACAGCGACATCACGTTTCAGGAAGCCTGTGCCAATCCAACGCTCCTCGCCATAGTCAAACCGATCGTCGAGTTCAACCAGCATTTCTTGATCAAACATTTCCGAGACTTCGGCAAAATCAATTCCATGTTTCCGAACATTGGCTTGATTTTTTGCTTCATCCCAGGCAAATTGCATGATTCGTCCAAACCTGTCGTTCCATACCCTCTATTCTAACAAAAAATCCTGTTTCTTGATCCATCAGACGATCGACAACCCCGTAAACGCTTTCCCGCCTTCCTCTCGCCCCCACCCTGCATAAGCCACCCACACCCAAAATGTAGCCAAGGAGACAAGTAACCAAACACCACCCACACGACCACCAGGAGTCCCACCATGCAGCGGCAAATCATTCTGATCCTTTTAGGAGCCGTGGTGGGACTACTCCTCAGCCCGATCGTCAGCCTCGCCTGCCGTAGCCCCATCAACACCACCAATCCCCCCAAACTCGCCCAAGCCCAACGCACGATCGATCTCACCCCCTGGCAAGGCACCTACAACTTCATCGAAAGCCGCGAAGGCGACGCCGCCACTATATATATGAACTACGACGTGCGGATTGCCTTAGCCCGCTGTGGCTGGCGATCGTTCCTCACCGTCAACGGCCACCTCACCGCCCTCGACCTCCAAACCGCAGTCCGCCCGATCGACGACAACACGATCGGCCTCTATTATCAGCAAGATATTGTCCCCACCCTCCAGCCAGAACGATTTCGATCGGGCGAACTGCTCCTCCGCATTCAACGCGAACTGCCACCAGCAGCTAAAAAGTCCAAAAGAATCACCGCCCCAACGCCCCCGCCCACCTACCGCGTCTACTTTGAAGCCCTCACGCCCCTGATTCCCCAGCACACCCAAACCGGACTCGCAATCAACCCACCCCTGCCGCTCAACCCCTAACCCACCCAGCCAGATTAAAAACCAGTTAACAAACTGTCCACTCCTCGGAAACTTGTGCGGAACCCCCGCGTCAAGGAGGGAACAAAGGAAATGAATCGATTGCCGAGCACATCCAATCAATTGATTAACGACCTTTGAATCACTACTCTCTCTATTTTTCCAGGATTTGACTATATGTTGCGTTCACTCCAAGCTAGCACTGCTCTCGTTATGATGGTCGGCATGTCCGCCGCTGCCATGGCTCCCACCTTCATCGCCGTGGCTCCCGCCCAGGCGCAGACCACCTTCACCGATGTCACGTCCAACTACTGGGCCAATGACTTCATCCAAGCACTCTCGAATCGCGGCATCATCAAAGGCTTCAAAGACGGCAGCTTCCGTCCCAACGATTTGGTCACTCGGGCACAATTCGCTTCGATGGTGAGCAGCTTTGATACCGCCAACGTCCGCAACGCCGTCACGTTCCCCGATGTCCCCACCAGCTTCTGGGCCAGCCCCGCCATCCGCACCGCCTACGAAAAAGGCTTCATGTCGGGCTATCCCGATACCACGTTCAAACCCAACCAGCCCATCCCCCGCGCTCAGGCTTTGGTGTCCTTAGCGAATGGTTTGGGTTACAGCGCCAATGGTAATGTTGATTCAACTTTGAATTACTACAGTGATGCCAGCAGCATTCCCTCCTACGCACTCAATAGCATTGCCGCTGCCACGGGCAAATCCATGGTGGTAAACTACCCCACCCTGACGCAGCTCAACCCCAACCGATCGATGACGCGGGCCGAAGCGGCTGCCTTCATCTACCAAGCCTTGAATAGCAGTGGGAAAGCGCCCGCGATCGCGTCCGAATACATCGTCGGCGCACCCGTCGTCGCCACTGATGTCACCATCCCGGCTGGCACCGTGTTACCCGTGAAGTACGATCGCGCCGACAAGATTCTCCTCGGCAAGAATGAGCCAGTGCCCAGTGCCATCTCGCTCACCATTCCGCAGAACATTGTCGATCGGGATGGAGCCGTCTTGATTCCCTCCGGTAGCGTTGTGGAAGGCAAGCTCGTGGTCGATAAAGGCACCGCCCAGTTCGTGGCTGAACGGTTGGTTATGGCCAATGGCAAGCGTTACGACGTCAGCGCCAGTTCCGAAAAAATCACGACGACGGAAACCGTCACGAAGGGTGCCAGCGCCGCTGGCGTGATCAAGGGCACTGTCCTTGGTGCCGCCGCTGCGGCAGGGATTACCGCCGTCACCGGTGACAAGAACGTCAATGCTTGGGAAACCCTCGCGGGTGCGGGTGCCGGTGCCTTGGCGGGCCTGATCTTCAGCAAGGACAAAGTTGACCTGATCGTTGTCAAGCCGAATACGGATCTGACAATGAAGCTGGGCGCGGCGTTGGTCTTGCCGAAGCCCGTCAACTAAATCAAATCGGTTAAATCAACCCGGTCACTTTTGTCATAACTTAACCTCCTACCCAACCCCGATCGATTCCTGGCGAATCGATCGGGGTTTTCTATGCGCACATTCATCCGGCCAAGGCGACTCAACGACGATCGCCCGGTTGTGCGAGCCTTTCCAGCCAGGGTACGAGCATCAGCCATAGTATCCCGGTCGCGACTAGCAACAATGCTTGTAGAAAAATTGTGTACCAACTATTGCCATATCGCATTTGTGCGCCAACGCGATCGCTGGGGTGATGTAATAACGCATCAAATCGAGCTTGCAGCAAGTTAGCTCGATCGCCGTCACTGCCAAAATCTTTAATCTCGATCGTTTCCCCATCCGTCACCAGACTCAACAGCCAATAATCGCAGGTGCTATTCTCACCACAACTATCCTGATAAGCGACAACCTTCGCTTGCCGCAATTGGAATTGGGTTTTGGTCGCGGGTTGCCACAGGAAACCCACCCGATCGTGCTGACATTGGATCACTTGCGGTGATGCTCGCTGACAGGCAATCACATTAACTTTGTCTGGCTCATAGGCACTCAGCGATCGAGCAGCCCATGAGTAAGGCAAAAAGATTAACCATGTACCGAGGAGGAATACGATCGTGTCGCGCATGATGACGGCTGCCTAATGGATGACCGATCGGTTATCGGTGCAGCGCATTCATTTTTATGTCAACTAGTTGTGGTTCGATCGAACCCAAAAGCAAGCGGAGAGCATGATGTCAGTCGCGATCGGGAATGGACAGTCGATCGGGAATTCCATCTCAGCGTACCCTGTCTTCACCTGCTGCAAAGCCTTCACCCAACAAGCCTGAAAACAGGCTTCCCAAAGATTTCGCAAGCTGGGAGCATCCGCCAGCAACAGCTCTAGCTCGTCCCGTTGTTCGCGAATCGTCACTTCCCACCCCCGAAAATCATCGGGTGAATCAACATAACAACGCTTCAGCAAATGCGCTAACAACACGATTAAGCGACTTTGCAGTTCCCGCTGATCCCGCTTACCCAAATCCTCAATCTCCTCAACCAAATGCCCAATATCCAAATCCCGAAAATCACCCGCCTTTAATTTAACGATCGTATCGGCTACCCAAAGCTGAAAATCCCGATCGTACAAATTCTCAGTCGTCGCCGGAATTGCCGTTTGAAGCATCAACTCGCCCTCCCAAAGTCCAATGCGGTACTTTCTAGCATAACGTTCAGGGCACCCGATCAGCCAATTGCTGCAAAATGCCAACGACTTGCTCTAGCTCACTGGCCGCAACGTAGGGCGAAAAGACCCGCGATAAGTCATAGGTCGGCGTTGGCCCCGGCAATAATTTCACAAACACCATTTCATCGCCATTGGTCATCAAACCATAGGCTGGCTGGCCTGACTGCGGATTCGCCATGAGATAAGCCAACGCTTGCGGCAAAGCTGACCAGAGTGAAAGCATGGTTTTCTTCGACTCCACGACGATCACCCACAGATCATCGCGCACGACAATGGCGTCAATCCGTCCCTTCAAAATCTCTTCCCCGTCACTACAGGTCAGTTGAATTGATTCCTCGGCCCGCACCCGAAACGGCGGATCATAAAACCCGGCCACCGCTAATAATGGGCCAACCATGAGTAACTTGACGGTTTCTTCGAGCAATTGACCCGCCGATCGATGATACAAATAACGCCGCCGCAATTGTTCTAGCTCAAGTTGCTGGGCAGTCGTGATGGCGGGGAACGGCTGCTGCCACTCCGGAAAGCAACTGGCATCCTCGGAGCGTTGCAGCCCAAATTTCTGCACGGCTTCGGCCAGCGTGGTAATTGCTTCAGTGATGGCGACAGTCTGAACCATAGGATTACCCGATCGGAGGCGGATGGCCCCATTGCTAGTGGCTTGGCTCAATTATAGCAAGTCGATCGAACCCTCGAAATCATCCGCAAGTAAGATTTACGTACTACTTTGGCGATCAAATATCGATCGTGACAGCCCTAAGCTAACTTTGTGACATCCCGATCGCAGCGGCTGGTTTCGACATTGCTCCAATTCGCCTGTGACAGGTTGGCCTGCTTAAACGCGCAGTTCTTCAAGATCGCATTGGTGAAGTTCGCGCCGCTGAGGTTTGCGCCTTGGAAATCTGTGCCGATCGCGTTGCGAAAGAACTTAACCGCTTGCTTGTAATAGAAAAAACCAAAACCTGAGGCACAGACCGCACCAACAATAAAAATCCCAATACTAATCAGTGGTGTAATCACGGGTGAATTCATCAGATTGAAGATGGGGACACTGAATGTTGCGATCGTCATTGCGCCTGTCATTGCCATTAGTCCGGCGTTTAGACGCAAGTAGGAAAAAATGACGAAGACTGGGAGCATAGTGGCTACAGTAATTGCGTTTGTGAACGTCGCCAATCTAAAAGCGGCATTAATGCTCTCACGAGTAGGAACAGCAGGACTTTTATACGCCGTCATCATGAGGACGACAAAAACAATCCCCAGAATCAACCCGATCGGAATCCCGATCGTCTCACGACTAATCTGTTGTTGGGTGCGGCCCGTATGGACACCCGTAAAATCGGCATCGCGTAAATTGCTTTTGCGAAAGTCACAACCCCGAATATCCCGCCCACTGAAATCCCAGCCCGTACAGTCCATCCCTTTGAACGATCGATTCTGTAAATCTTGAGGCAACGGCGGAACAAGGTCGGGGTGAGGCATAAAAAATCCAGAATGGCAGGTGACGTTATCTTCAGGTTACCCACATTACGATCGAGATGCCTATACTGACTCTGTCATATCCCGATCGCAGTCTTCGATCGGCGTTGCCATCCCTTCCCGAATCGATTCCCGCATCCCTGGAATGGAGAGCAGATAGAGCGTTTCCATTAGGGCCTGGTCACCATCGATCGGTTGAACGCGGCCATCCGAGATTTCATCGTGGCGGCGTTGGGCTTCCGCGACCCAAGCGGATTGGATTGTGGGGTCAACATCATCGATCGGCTCACCGTCTTCCAAGGTGTAAATGTCCTCTTCCGGGTCATCGAGCAGATCACGAACCGAGGCGCTAATCGCATCGGGCGACCATTCTTCATCTTGTGAATCAATTGCATCGGGCAACAGGAGAATACCGCGAAACCGCAGGGGTTTGGCATTGGCGATCGGCTGATCGAATGCGACATAACCTGCTTCGTTGACGCTACCTGTAACTTCGATGGCTTTCATAGGTTCCACAGGGTGACCGAATTGTCCTCATTTTAGCGCAATGGCCCGATCGCCGCTATCGCTACCCTCACCAAGCAATCTAGCAAGTCAATCAACCCGATGACATCCGCCTAAAGTAAGATTTTTGTACTAGTGAGATCGGAGATTGGATTATTTCAACCCCGATCACAGTCGATTTTCTCGTCCATGGTGAACCCGGAGAATAAACACCCGATCGGCTTCAATCCGGTAATACAAAACAAAACCATACTTCCCAAAAAACACGCGCAGTTTTCGTTGGCTAGTATCCGCGATCGCGACACCGCGCTTGGGTGAAACCGCAAGACTGCCCGCTGCTGAGGTAATCGATCGGACGGCCCGACTGGCGGCATCGGGCTTTTTCTCATTCAGGAAGGCGAAATGCCGTTCCAGATCGGCCATTGCTTCTGGCAACCAAATAACTTCGTACATGATCAGCCGTTACTTTTCCCCAGATTTGCGACCCAGGATTCGACTTGGCTTTGGGGAATGCCGCCACCCTGCTGCTGGAAGGTTTGCCAACGACGTTCATTGTCCTGAATAATTTCCGCTTCGGTCAGGGAAGCAAATCCGGCGGTTGTATCCAAGGCGTCATCGGCGGCAACATTGCTAACAGCAGGGATTTTAGAGTCGTGGAAGAACTGGAGCGCTGCCTCGATCGCGGCCTCTGGGGAGGGATAACCCAGCGCCATGATTTGCGGCAAGAGGGCTTCTGTGGTGGATGTGATGGGAATATTCATGCGACTTTGGCAAAGAACTTCTACTCCAGTTGTAGCGCAAAATTGCCGATTCCACAAATTCAGCCAGTTGACACCCGATCGAACCTCATCGATCGCACCCCACCGATCGACGTCACCATCCCAAAATCGATCGGCGATCAACCAGGCGATTTGGGTCGCATCGGGGAGGCAATTGGATTTTCGGGTGTGTTGGAGGGCGCGATCGCCATGTCATAACCTGGCAACAGGGAAACCAATCAGCTAAAATGGGGTTACCGTGATTTGAGGCCGGAATGAATGCTCAAAAGCTATGAAGGGATTTTTGAGAATGGTCAGGTGACTTGGTTGGCGGAACGACCAACAATCGAATCGGCCCGTGTAATTGTGACTGTGCTGGAAGAAACCACACCTCAGCCCCAGCGGCGCACTACCTCACCAGTGATTGCGGGCAAGGGCAAGACTTTAGGCGATTTAGTTAGCCCGATCGCCGATGAAGATGAAATGGATACGGCTTCGATCGCCTGGTTAGACGCCGATTTGGCTGGCGATTTACCGGAGTACGATTGGGGTGAGGCGGGGATTCCGGCGTTCCAGCCTGTCCGCTTTGTTCCCGGTGAAGGTTTGGTCGTGGATGAGGTAAATTAGTGGCAGATCGTTTGTCAGTGGGCGCAGTAATCTTGGTTGCCTTACCCAGTAATCAGCCACGCGGTCGGGAACAGGAAGGTCGCAGACCCGCAATCATCGTCGGCTTGCCGATTGGTGAGACCCGTTATCCCATGGCCGTCGTGCTGCCAATGACCACAGCGATCGGGACTTGGGTTGATCGTAATCCTAATTTATACTATCGGTTAAACGCTGGAATGGCTGGTTTGACGCGAGATTCGGTGGTATTGACTGACCAGATCCGAGCGATCGACATGAACCGTATTTCCGGTTATTTGGGAAGTTTGACAGCAAGCCAGTATGAGCCAATTGCGATCGCGCTGAAACAGCTTTTCCAATGGACATAAGCCGCCCGATCGAGCCTCACCGATCGACGTTGCCATCCCTCATCGATCAGCGATCAACCAGGCGATTTGTGTCGCATCGGGGAGGCAATTGTCTAGATTCATTGGGTTTTCGATCGGAATGGGAGGGCGCGATCGGGCTTTGAACTCTAAATTAATTTTGTGACATCCCGATCACAGCGCGAGATCTCGACATTGCTCCAATTTGTTTGTGATATGTCAGCATCTTTGAAGGCGCAATTTTTTAACAGCGCATCAGTGAAGTTTGCGCTACTGAGGTTTGCACCCTGGAAGTCAGTACCAATAGCGTTGTGAAAGAGCTTAACACCCAGCCTGTAATAGAAAAGACCAAAGCCCGATGTGATGATCGCCCCAACGATAAAAATCACAATACTAATTGGTAGTGTAATCACGGGTGAATTTATCAGACTGAAAATTAGTACGCTGAATGTTGTCATTTGAAGTGCAACCGTCATTGCGATTAGTCCGGCATTTAGACGCAAGTAGGAAAAAATGGCGATCGCTGTGAGCATCAACGCCGCGACCATAATCATCGTGAGCATACCGACTCTAAAAACGGCATCAATACTCTCATGAGTAAGAACAGCGGGACTTTTGTGCGCTGTCATCAACATAAAACCGAAGACAAAGCCCAGAATCAAACCGATCGGAATCCCGATCTTCTCACGATTAATCTGCTGCTTGGTGCGCCCCGTATGGACACCCGTAAAATCGGCATCGCGTAAATTACTTTTGCGAAAATCACAACCCCGAATATCCCGCCCACTGAAATCCCAACCCTGGCAATCCTGCCCCTTAAACGATCGGTTCTGTAAATCTTGAGGCAACGGCGGAACAAGTTTGGGGTGACGCATAAAAATCCAGGATGGCAGGTGACGTTATCTTCAGATTACCCAGAAATCCAGGCAAATCAGGGTATCCCACAAATCTCAATGCTTTCTTGCTCCCCCAGAATTGGAGGCCGGGGGGCAGTTCGGCGAGGGTTTTGAATCAATCAAGGCTCCCCATCTGGCGCTCAAGCTCTACCGAACCCCGCCAACTTAGGCTTCCCAAAAACAATCAGACAACATCGAAGTAACTGACGACGGAAACGGGCATAATTCCGGCAATGCCACATGCGGATAACCCGTTTCTACTTGCTGCAATGCCTTCTGCCAAGCGGCTTGAAAACAGGCTTCCCAGGTATTCCGCAGACTGGGAGAATCGGCCAGCAGCAGTTCCAGTTCATCCCGCTGTTCGCGAATCGTGACTTCCCAACCCCGAAAATCATCGGGCGAATCAACATAACAACGCTTCAGCAGATGGGCAAACAACACAATTAGACGACTTTGCAATTCTCGCTGATCCCGTTTCCCCAAGGCTTCAATCTCCTCAACCAAATGCCCAATATCTAAATGCTCAAATTCACCCGACTGCAATCGCACCACCGTCTCAGCCAACCAAAGCTGAAAATCTCGATCGTACAAACTCTCAGTACCAGCACGAATTGAAGTCTGAAGCATCACTCGCCCTCCAAAAACCCGATCCTTGCCCTTCACAGCATAACGCACCCGATCAAAATTTCTCAATTCCACATTCTCAATTCTCAATTCCCCCCCCTTCCACCACAAACTCCAACACCGCATTCTGCGTCGCCCCAAACTTCAACTGCGCCCCCGGCGACAACGGCACCTCCTGATGATGCACCTTCTGCCACCCACTACTCCCCGCAATCCACGTCCCATACCGCGAAAAATCCTTCAAGAAATACGACCACTCATTCCCATCCAACGAATTGCGACAAATAATCTCCGCATGTTTGCGCGATACCCCCGGCTCCCCATGCAACACCAGATCATTCTCCTCACTAATCCCCACCCGCATTAGCCCCCCCCGAATCAGCCAATTCCGCGCCGTCGCCACCGATCGCACCGTCGCCTGCGGAGCCGGACGCCCAATCTGCGTCCCCGCCACCGGAATCTGGGTCAAATGACTCGCCAACGGCTGCACCAACTCCCCATCAAACTCCGGATGCATATACAACACCGGCAACGTCCAAGCCTGATGATTGAACCGAAATAACGTCAACAACTGCTGCCGCGCCACTGCCACCGCCTGATCGATCGGCAACCGCTCCCCCAACGCCTGCGCCAACGCCTGAATAAACGCCAACGCCTCCTGATCGGCGATCGCATCCCGCATCGCCAACACCGCAGGCACCCCATGATGCAACAACACCTCCGCCAAACTGCTACGCGGAATCGCCTGATAGCCCTCCTGATCCGGCTGCGCCCCCCAACAAGCATTAAACACCGCCAGCTTCACCGGATTCCGGGTCAACACCTGCGCCAGCTCCGTCCCATTCATCGCCCCATCCGATCGTAAAAACAGCAGCCCCCCATCCGGCGCAGGCACCCCATGCCCCGCATAGAAAAACACATTATGTCGCTGCGTATCCAACCGTTGCACCAATTCCTCCGGCGTCGGCTGCACCAGGATATCCACCTGACAAGCCGCCATATTGCCAAACCGCGTCGAACTGGTAAACAACTGCGACAACGCCTGCGCCTCCTGCTCCAGCTTCAGCCGCGTCTGATCCGATCCCACCGTCACCTCCCCCCCCATCGGCAACGTATCTTGGCCCAACACCAGCAGAATATTCAGGGCTTGATCCTTCCGCAGTTGTGGAAGTGGCTCCACATCACTCGTCGTCCGACTGAACAGAATTGGTTGCCCAATGGCGATCGCGGGCTTCCCCGGCTGATCCTGCATAATCTCCCAAGGCACCGCAATCAAATCCGGATCCCGAATATCCAACCGCACCCGCAACGGCTGCTGCTGACCCATCGCCATCCCCAACGACTGACTCAACACCGTCTGAATCACCCCCCCAAACAGCCACTGCCACAGATTCATCCCCAGGGTTTGCATCAGGCGGACACTTTGGGGCGCAGCGGGCGCGGCCACGGGGATTTCGGCCATGGGCGCGGGCGTCACATCCGTCGCCGCCGCCGACACATAAGGCACCATCGGCACCGATCGGGTCGAGAAAAATTCTTGCCAGGATTGCCACAGTTGGTTCAACGCCTCATCCCACAGACTATCGGACAGCGAATAGCCCGCCCGGTAAGGGGCCTCAATCACATGGATCACAAAATGATTCGGACTGCCCGCCCGCAATCGATCGATCGCGAGATTTAATGAGGGCGCATTTCCCGTGGTCATGCCATGACTCCCAAAACACCACAAACCCGCAAAGGCTAATCTTACACTGCCCTCTATTGTGCCTGGTTTGGGGGCGCAGGTAACGGGGTCGGCGAATCGGTCGGGTTCACCACAGTCGGTGACGGCGGCGCAATCGGGTTCAGCGCACAGGTACCCAACTGCGTCGCGGTCAGGGGATTCGGTAGCGTCACTTGAAGGGCGATCGTCGATAGGGTTTGCCAGCCTTCCGTCCCCGGTGTCAGCACCGCCTCGGACAGGCCTTGGGCTTCCGCTGGAACGCTACAGATCTTGAGCCGGAGCCAGTTTTCCGGGACGTCACTGGTAAGTTGATCCGTGACCTGGACGATCGTTCCCGGCGCAAGATAACCCACCTTATCCACCGACAATTGCTCCTGGCTCGGGGTCGGCTTCGGCCAGATCGACAATGGCACAGGGCCGGGTTTGATCTGCAAGATTTGATTGACCTGTTGGAGCTGTTGGGGATCGATCGGCGCGACTGGCGCAGCCACCGTCGGCGTGACAATCGGTTTGGGCACGACCACAATCCGACTGCGCCACCAAGCAAATCCCAACCCACCGCATAACCCCAACAGCGCTAACCCCAACAGCGTGATCGGCAGCCAATGCGATCGACGCGGCGGCGGCGCAATCCGGGTCGCACTGACCAGCGGCGGTCGGGGTGCCGTGCGGGCCACCGCGACCTGAGTCGCCACCGTTGAAACCGTCGGGGCACTGGCGGTCGCTGGCATCACATGTAGTAATCCAACGGTGACATTATCGTGACCATTCTGTTCATTCGCCAGATTGACTAAATTCTGACAGGCATTAAACAATTGCGTCCGATCGCGCAACACCGGCTTCAATTCATTCGCCCAAATCCGATCGACCAAATCAAAATCACTCAAGCCATCCGAACAAACCAAAAACACACAAGCCTCAGTTAACCAAAACCGTTGCGTCGTCGGTTGCAACTGCGTCGATCCAGCCATCCCCAAGGCCTGGGTCAATGCGCCAGTGCCCGGATATTGCAACGCTTCCCGATAGAACGCACTCCCGTAAATCGCCTCCCGCGAAGCCAAATCATCATCCACCGTCACTTGCCGACAACCACTGTGGGTCATGCGATAAGCCCGACTATCCCCGACGTGGGTAACAAATAATTGATTGCGGCGGACATAGACCAACACAGCCGTCGTGCCCATGCGTTGTTTGGCTTGACGATTTTCCCGATCGTTGCGATCGCAGATCACATCATTCGCCGCAAAGATCGCTTTCTCTAAATGACTTTCAAGTTCTTCACTCGAACATTGATTCAGATCCGTGATCGTTAAATATTGCTCGATCGCCGTGATCGCTAATTTCGAGGCCAGACTCCCACCCTCATGTCCGCCAATACCATCGCAGACTAACAACCAAGGGTGATCCCCCGATCGGAGTTTTAAATAACTTTCTGACGGTGGATGACAAGCATCTTGATTTTCCGATCGGCTGGGACCACGGTTAGTTAATGTCGCAATATCAATGTCAAAGGATTTTGATCCACTTGACTGGTGGATCATGGTGATTTCTTGATCCAGTAGGTTGAGGATTTGATCACTATTAACGATCTCGCCTTGGATCATTTTTTGGGCTAGCTCAATCCAGAATGGACGATTTACCCAATTGAGCAAATCCCCCCAAACGATCGCAAAATCTGAAAGCGCTGGATTACTCGTTTGATCCGATGCCAAATTCAGAAGGTGAACCGTATTGCCATCCACCCGCACCAAATCCGGTCGCAATAATGTTTCAGTCAACCCCAATCGACCCAAAGGCTGCCAGAGATGACAAATCTGATGCATCCAGGCCAGTTGCCGATCGAAGGGTGCGTCATCCCAAACTGCGGCGATCTCCGGCATCAAATGACCCGAAAGGGCTTTGCCGCTGGTAGTGGCGGCTTCTGATGGATAGATCGCATTATTTTCGAGTAGTTCGTAGAATGTTTCTCCAAGTTGGACATAGCCGTAAATTTGGGGAATTTGGCTGCGGTAGGGGAATAGTTCGGCGTAGCGAATGGCCAGGTCATCGACTTCATTGATGAAAAGCGGTGTGTGGCTGGATTTGGTATCGAGCAGAATTTGCGGTTCCAGCACCAAATAGCGATCATTGATCAGGGCACCGGTCTTACTCCCTGTCATCCCGCCGGGATTCGGCAACCAGAGATAGTGGTGCGGAATCGTCGTTCCACAGGCTTGGCACGATCGGCGCTCAACTGAATTCTCAGCCTGACAAAGGGGATTGGGGCAGTAGATAGAATGAGCCATGAACGTGCGATAAACCAAGCGGGGTGAAGTTGTGACCGACGTCGTATCCCCAATTTAGGCAATCAATTGGGACAAAATGGGGGCCTTCTGGTGGCCCATGCCTTTAATATCCTTCATCTCTTCGGGATTGACTCCAGAAATCTTGGCATTGTTTGCTGAGAATGATTGATTATATGGTGGATCCGCTACTTTATCTTGACGGAATCTACCGAGATTGGCCATGAATCACCGTAAGATAGGGTGAGCCTGAGTATAAGTACGTATCACCCGTTATGTCTGAAACCACTCTCCGAACACAGCCATCCCTCTCTGAGCGGGAACTTCAGGTGATTGAGTTGGTCACGGCGGGGATGACTAACGAGCAGATTTCGGAGCAACTGGCGATCAGCAAACGCACTGTGGACAACCACATCAGCAATATTTTGACCAAGACCGAGACGCAAAATCGGGTAGCGCTGGTGACCTGGGCTTTGCAGTCAGGCAAGGTTTGCATTGACGGTCATAATTGCTGTCTGTTGCCACCTTATCCGCCGGAAGCGGCGGCACAGCCGGAATAATCACGGCGGTATTGCCGCATTTTGGAACGTAATCGATCGGGTTTTTAGTATGGCTTCTATTCAAGCAATTCGGGGTACGCGGGATATTTTGCCAATGGAGGTCGGCTACTGGCAGCAGGTTGAGTCGATCGCGCGGGATATTTTGGCCAAGGCAGCCTTTCAGGAAATCCGCACACCGACCTTTGAGCCGACGGATCTGTTTGAGCGGGGGATTGGCGAAGCGACGGACGTGGTCGGTAAGGAGATGTACACGTTCGCTGACAAGGGCGATCGGTCGATTACCCTGCGTCCCGAAGGCACCGCCGGAGTCGTCCGCAGCTACATCGAAAATGGCCTTCACGCCCAAGGCGGCGTCCAGCGGCTCTGGTATATCGGCCCAATGTTCCGCTATGAGCGGCCCCAAGCGGGTCGGCAGCGGCAGTTTCACCAGTTGGGCTTGGAGCTGTTGGGGAGTGCCGATGTGCGGGCGGATGTGGAGGCGATCGCGATCGCGGTGGACATCCTCAAAGCCGTGGGCTTGGGCGAGTTGGTGTTGGAGCTGAATTCCTTGGGCACGAAGGCCGATCGGGTGCAGTATCGGGAAGCCCTGGTGAACTACCTGACGCCCTACAAAGCGGATCTTGATCCCGACTCCCAGGATCGCCTCGTACGGAATCCCCTGCGGATTCTCGATAGCAAGGTGGCCAAGACCCAGGAAATTATTCGGGATGCGCCGTTGTTGGGGCAGTCCTTGAGTGTGGAATCGCAGGTGCGGTTCGATCGGGTGCAGCAATTGCTCACGGATTTGGGGCTGGCCTACAAGCTGAATCCGAAGTTGGTGCGGGGCTTGGACTACTACAGCCACACGGCGTTTGAGTTTCAGTCGGTGCAGTTTGGGGCGGTGGGTGGTGGCGGTCGCTACGATGGTTTGGTGTCGGAACTGGGCGGGCCAGAGACGGCGGCGATCGGCTGGGCGATCGGGCTGGAGCGCTTGATTGGCCTGTTGCAAGAGTTAGGGGATGCTCCGACAGTCACCACGGATTTCTATCTGGTATCACGCGGGGAGCAGGCGGAAGCCCAAGCCTTGCGGATTGCCCAGCAGTTGCGGCAGGCGGGCTTTAAAGCTGAATTGGATCTGAGTGGGAGTGCGTTTAAGAAGCAGTTTGGGCGGGCGGATAAGTCGGGGGCGGTGGCTTGTTTGATCCTGGGGGAGGCGGAGGCGGCGAATCGATCGGTGCAGGTGAAGTGGTTGGCCAGTGGGGAGCAGGTGGAGCTGGCGCAGGATGCTTTGGCGGGTGAGTTTGAGTCTTGGCGGGGGAAGTTGGCGGCGGCTCGATTGTCGGGGGTGCTTAGCGATGGATCTAACGGAGATTGAAATAGCGGTCTTGCATGAAATTGTTGAAGATTATGAAGCATCCGGAATGGCTTTGTATTTGCTAATCGGTTTTCTGCATCACGATTTTGCCAAACCTGACTCGACGATCGCGGATATTTACCAACTGGCCCTAGATACCCTGAAATCGCTTGAAAGTAAGGGGCTAATCCAGTTAGTTCAACAAACTTTTCAGCAGTTGGATGACGGTTCTCATCGGATGACTGATGAAGTCATAGTGCCAGAATTTCTAGTGTCTCAAATCTTGCGCGATCCGAGAACGTGGCGAACTGACAGATGCGACGACTGGGTTTATCTTTATATTCCAACGGCTGTCGGGGCCAAGATGATATGAGTCAAAATCTTACTCCCGATGTGCTCTATCAGAAGATTGCGGACTTAATCGTAGCAGCGCGGCAACAAGTGCGATCGACGGTTAATCAGGCGATGGTGCTTACCTATTGGCAGATTGGGCAATCGATCGTTGAAGATGAGCAAGCGGGGAAAGCGCAGGCTGAGTACGGGAAGGCAGTGCTGGAGAATCTGTCAGAACGTTTAACCGCCGAGTTTGGCAAAGGGTTTGACACCACAAACTTGCGGCATCTGCGTCGCTTTTATCAGATGTTTCCAAATCGCGACGCACTGCGTCGCGATTTGAGCTGGACGCATTATCGGCTGTTGCTGAAGGTGGAAAGTGAAGCCGCAAGGCTGTGGTACATGACCGAAGCCGCGACGGAAAGCTGGTCAACACGGGCATTGGAGCGACAGATTAATTCGTTTTACTACGATCGATTACTATCCAGTCAGGATCCAGCCCCAGTCAAAGCGGAAGCGGCCGAAAATGCCCGTACACTCTCGCCCAGGGATGTGCTGAAAGATCCCTATGTGCTGGAATTTTTGGAATTGGGCGCACGATCGAGCTTCACGGAATCAGAGCTGGAAGTGGCTTTGATTGAGCAGTTGCAGGCGTTTTTGTTGGAATTGGGCAAAGGGTTTTCGTTTGTGGCGCGGCAGCGGCATATTCGGTTGGATGGCGAAGATTTTTATGTGGATTTGGTGTTTTATAACTATTTGCTCAAATGTTTTGTGCTGATTGATTTGAAGCTGGGAAAGCTGACGCATCAGGACATCGGGCAGATGGATACCTACGTGCGAATCTATGAGGAGCGTTTCCGGGGTGCGGATGACAATCCGACTTTGGGCCTCATCCTCTGTTCCGAGAAGAATGCGGCGGTGGCCAAATACTCGGTGTTGGCTGAAAGCCAGCAAATGTTCGCCGCAAAATATCGACTCGTGCTACCCACGGAGGCCGAATTGGTCGCCGGACTACAGGCGTTGGAAGCCGGAATGATCCTGGAGCCGGACGACTCAACGGGGTAAATCTTCTGGTTCCCCTTGCCTCAAACGGCGAAACATCGGCCATAATAGGCCAGCCGATCGCCACTCCTTTACCGAATTATTTTTTATGGGACGTATTTTTATCTCCGCCGCCCATGGTGGGAAAGAAAGTGGACTACTCGACCCCGGTGCCGTCGTGGCGGGTACGACTGAGGCTCAGGAAATGATTCTGCTGCGGGATTTGGTCGTCTCGGAAATCCGATCGAAGGGCATTGAAGTCCTCTCGGTGCCGGACGAACTCAGCTTCCGCCAAAGCCTCGACTGGATCAACGTCCGAGGCAAACGCGACGACGTGGCGATCGAACTGCATGCCGACTCCGCCAATAATCCCCAAGTGCGCGGCATGACGGCTTTCTACATCACCAACAACGACGTCCGCAAACAACAGGGCGGTATCATCCTCGCCGCCCTGACCAAACGCCTGCCCAAGTTGCCCAGCCAAGGCACGAAACCCGACAACACCACGGGCCTCGGCAGTCTGGCCTTCTGTCGGCTGGTGAATACCCCCTCCCTCGTCGTCCAAGTTGGCTTTCTGACGAATCCTGACGATCGGTTTATCTTGCAGAATCAGCGCCGGGATATGGCGCTTTCCCTGGCCGAGGGTTTGGTCACTTGGCTCGATGCGGTGGCCGGAACCTCCAGTCAGCAATTTGGTTCCTGTAGCATTAATATCAATGGTCAGAACTATGGTGAACAGGGGATTATCGTCGCGGATAGTTCCTATATTCCGATGGATTTGGTCGATCGGTTGGGGTTTGATCTGTCGGCCAATGCCGATGTGCGACGGGTGACCTACCGGAATGTGGTGTTTGTGCGGGCGATCGAGCTAGAGCGGTTTGAAGTCTCCGTGGGCTGGGATCGGCCAACTCGGACGGTGTTTGTCCGCACGATCTCGAAGATCTGCAAGGGCCAAAAAGACGTGATCATGAGCCACGGCAACACTTCCGAAGTGCAATTGATGATGTTCCTCAAGTCCCGCAACCCCGCCGCCGTGAACGACTTTCCCGAAATCGCCCGACTCTACCGCGAAGAAGCCGAAATCGAAGGCGTCAACTACGACCTGGCCTTCTGCCAAATGTGCTGGGAAACCAACTATTTGAAGTTTGACAACCTAATTAAGTCGGCCCAAAACAACTTCGCGAGCATTGGGTCCGTGGGCGGCGGCCCGGAAGGGGCCAGCTTCCCCAATGCCCGGATTGGGGTGCGCGCCCATGTTCAGCAACTCAAGGCCTATGCCAGCACTGCGCCCCTCTCTCAGGAAGTGGTGAATCCCCGCTTCCGGTTTATTACACGCGGCGTGGCCCCGCTGTTCGGCCAACTGAGTGGTCGCTGGGATGCCGATCTGGCCTATGGCACGAAGGTCTTGAACTTGGTGACATTGCTGTACCAAGATGCGAATTTAATTGCGAAAGCCTGATGCTCAAGCGACGCCGATCGACGGAGTCATGGAATGCGATCATGCGGGTTGCAGGATTTGCACCAATTCGATATGCAGTTGGGCGACGTCGGGATCCCGTTCGATCGCTTCATAGTATTTGGCCCCATGGGCATCATCCGTGGGATTGACAATCACCACAGTGGTCAACCGATCGAGGTAGACGATGGCAATATGGGGGACGATCGGGTCTTTTTTATTGCCGATCGCTTCGTCGATTTCGGCGATCAGGCCAGAGATCGGTCGGAGCCATTGGAACCACTCGTGATTCAGCACCAGGCCAAAAAATTCCATGTTGCTGGCGATCGGGCCATGGGCAATTTCGTAGGTGATTTTTTCGGCGTCGAGGAGGGCTTTGTGCAGCCGCAGGAGCTGGATGCGGGCTTGCTTCAGTTGGTCGATCGCCGTGTCGTGGGAAAAGGTGTTGTCAGTCATGGTCGATCGGGGGTTAAGGTTGCAAAGATTGGCAAAATGTTGAATGGGCTGAGCTGGCGAGTCCAGTCTGGAGCACGGCGATCACCGTTTGCATCTCACCCTGGAGCAGCGCAGCCCGATCGAGCCAGAGGCCCGGAAATTGCCGACTGCGGATAATCCCATCGTCGTCGGGGGGCAAGTCCACATATATTCCATTGTCTAAATAAAACCAATCGATCGCGCCATCTAATACCAAATCAAACAATTGATGCATCAGATAAAGCGTTCATAATGAAAGGATATTGAGTCATTGAAGCAATCCATTCGGGTGTCATGTAACTGAGAATCTCGCGGACGGCGAGGCGCAATTGATCCAGGTTGGCAAA
>JANOQX010000141.1:0-26716 GCA_031415035.1 Cyanobacteria bacterium VAR_4_metabat_243 | reverse complement strand
CGCAATTGGCGCTGCCCTACGTTGTTCCAATCCTCTCCCAGCCGTGAAGCCGGGAGCTACCTCACAGTGATAGGTAGACCACAATAAACAGCACGGTTCCAATCCTCTCCCAGCCGTGAAGCCGGGAGCTACATCGTGGATACCAACAGCAGTACCGCCGAGCACTGGTTCCAATCCTCTCCCAGCCGTGAAGCCGGGAGCTACTGCACTCTCTGAAAGCCGTCTGACAAAGCACCTTGTTCCAATCCTCTCCCAGCCGTGAAGCCGGGAGCTACCAAAACTGTTTAGCGCAAGTAGCAGTAGTTTCGCGTTCCAATCCTCTCCCAGCCGTGAAGCCGGGAGCTACACCCGCCGCCTAATGGTGCCTGATATGGCGCGGGTGTTCCAATCCTCTCCCAGCCGTGAAGCCGGGAGCTACCACATCAAGTGATACCAATGGCTAACGCTAACTCGTTCCAATCCTCTCCCAGCCGTGAAGCCGGGAGCTACGTACATGATGGGTTCCTATAAGTGATCTAATTGTGTTCCAATCCTCTCCCAGCCGTGAAGCCGGGAGCTACCAAATCGCGCCAACTTCCGCATAATGCGATTTAAGTTCCAATCCTCTCCCAGCCGTGAAGCCGGGAGCTACCGCCCCCATTCTAAACCCTTACACAGCAAATGTTTCAGCCATCTATTCCGCGAACCCCTCAAAATCAGCATCACCTTCACCCTCCCATTAAGCCAACTCAACCGCCCAAACCCAATCCCCACAGGCCATCGCGAACCTCCCAGGAAAACCCCCAGCACTTTAGGTTCGCGTTACAAAATCATCGGCTCATTAAAATCTGTATATTTATCCACACCATACGCCTCCACCGCCCGATCGCGCCCACCCATCAACTTATAAAATCGCACACTATCCGTATTCGCATCGATCGCCTTCAACAACTTCGATCGCATCACTTCAAACTGCATCTCATTAATCTCACACTCAAACACCGAAAACTGCACCCGCTGCCCATAATCCTTACAAATAATCGCCACCTTCCGCAGCCGCCGCGCCCCCGCCTTCGACTCCGTATCCGCTATATCATAAGTCACCAAAATATTCACTCACCAATTCCTCCAAACACACTCCAGTCCCCCTCTTACTCCAGTTCCCCCTTCTTAAGGGGGTTAGGGGGATCATCCCCGCAAAATAAACGGCGCGTAACAATCCACATCCCCCCGCAAATGCCGCGCCAACAACCGCGCCTGCACATGACACAACAACCCGATCGGCACCTTAGAACCCACGATCGGATGCATCACCTCCTCCTGCTTGCGATTCTGATACGCCACCAAAAACGCCTTCCGCGCCGCCTCCTGCATCAACACCCCACCCCCCGGCCGCATCTCAAAATCCCCCGGCTTCACCTGCCCCCGATTCACCAAATTCAACACCAACCGATCGGCCACCACCGATCGCAGCTCCTCCATCAAATCCAACGCCAATGACGGCCGCCCCGGACGCAACACATGCGAAAACCCCATCTGCGGATCCAGCCCCACCCCCTCACAAGCCGCCACACACTCATTTGCCAACAGCGTATAAGCAAACGACAGCAGCGCATTAATCGCATCCTTCGGGGGCCGCTTCGATCGCCCCACAAAATCAAACCCCTCCCGATTTGTCCGAATCATCCCCCCAAACGCGCCAAAATAAGCCTTCGCCGCATATCCCTCAATCCCCCGCAACTTGTCAATATCAGCACATTTCTCCGCCGACTCAATCCCATCCGCATGCACCTGCGCCGCCGATCGTAAGCGCTCTTCATCGCCCGCCTCCTTCGCTTCCCGCGCCGCCCGCATCAACACCGATCGGGCATTTTGCAACTTCCCCGCCACCACATATCGCGCAATATCTAACGTTTTTTCCGCATCCGCGATCGCCGCATGTTGAGCACGTCGCAGCAAAACATTCCCCGTCGTCGGCCCTGCCAATCGCCCCTGAAATCGGCCACTCTGCGACAACCACACAATCGATCGGCCCTCCGCCGCACATTTATGAATCAAAAACGGACTAAACAACACATTCCCAAACGCCACAATTCCGCCCAAATGATGCAGCGGCACCTGCTTTGTCACCTCTTCCACCTTCACCTTCAGCGTTTCATGATCCAACTGCAAATACGTCCCTTGAGTCTGCACATACAGCGTGTTTAAAATCTCTTTCATCCCACTCACTCCTCAATCCTAAATACATCATCCCGATCAAAATTCTTTCCAAAGCCCCGGAGCGAATGCGGCATACAAGCCTCAGCGAGCGAACAATCATCACACCGCACATCCGCCACCGGACGCGGCATCACCTGAGTCACCCATAATTCTTGGATCGCCCGCACCGTCTCCACCACCAGCGATCGCAACCCCGCATCAAACTCCACCACCAACCGCCGCTTCGACTTGTGATAAAACAACGCCCCCGCCGCAATGGGTCGCCCAAACATCTCCTCCAAACACATCGCCTGGGCACAAAGCTGCACCCGATCGGCATCCTTCACCTTCTTCCCACCCGACTTATATTCCACCGGATAAGCCGTCCCATCCGCCAAAAACTCCACCACATCGGCAATCCCGCGCAATTGGTGTTGATGACTGACGAGTGAGAGCGATCGTTCCACCCGCACTCCTTCGATCAGCTCATGGGTCGGCTCATCCACCCGCTCATGCACCCGCATTCCCCGCAGCGTATAGATATTCTCCTGCCACACCTGCTCCAAATGAATCAGCGCAAACTGCCGGGGGCAATACACAAAATGCTGAAGCGCACTCAGCATCACATAATCATCACTACTTTCCAATAAACCAGTCCCCACAAACATCATCGTAAGGTGGGCATTGCCCACCCTACGCCGTCATTTCAAATTCCACCTTGTCGTAGATGTCGGCGATCGCCAATTCCAAATTGATCGTCCCCAACTGCACCACCGTATCCGTCTCGTCATAAGCCTGAAAATCCCACTTCTTCTCCGTCCGTTTCACATAATGCGCAATCTGCCGACTGGACTGACTCACCAACAAATATTCCTGAAACCCTGGAATCGATCGATAAGCCGCAAACTTATCACCTCGGTCATAATCCGCCGTCGATTTCGACAACACCTCAACAATCAGCACTGGATTCATCAGCGTATCCTTCCGCCCCTCTTGCAACACCAAATCACCCTGAATCACCATCACATCTGGATAGGTATAGAGCTGCCTTTCGGGGATCCAGAGCCGCTGATCCGCCACAAATACTTGGTAAGGCTTCCCTTTAGAGGCAAAATTCAGAAAGCCACCAATATTCAAAGTGATGCGATTATGATTCGGCAATCCTCCAGCCATCGGAATAATCTCTCCATCGCGATATTCATGACGTTCTGCTGACTCTACCTCGATCGCCAAATATTCCTCGGGCGAATAGCGCTGGAGGTCTTCCAGTAGCGGTGTCACGGTAGAAGCGATCGGTTTTTCGACTTGAGCAACCATAGGACAAGGCTCCAATGCGGGTGAGCGTCATACCAATTGTAACCAAAGGGAGGCCCAAAGACCTCCCTCGGAAATTCTTACCCTTCCGTCAACCGCGTCAGCGTTACGCCTTGAGGTAGATCAACTTCATCGATCGACACCACATAATCCCCGAACTTGCGCGGCGGCTCACTCGGCTTATTCAACTTCGCCGTAATGCGCTCAAACAATTTGTGCGCGGGAGCATTGCCCAGCTTCGACTCATGGGAAAACACATACAAACCACGAGGAGCCATTAAGCCACGGGAGGCGGAGCGATCGAAGTCCCACATTTTGACGAGCGACTCCCACAATAGTTCGAGATCTTGACCCGTTACGCCTGTTTGCGCTGCGAGAGAGGGCGAGTAGAAACCCCGTGTCATATACAAGCCATAAGGGATCAGCGTTTTGCGACCGATCGTTTGGAGCTTCTCTGCATCTTTGGCATCCGTCACCGCCACACGAGTCACTGCCAGATCTTGCGGCAATACTGGATCGAACGATCGGGCAAACGTCAGTTGCACCGGGCCACGCACCTGCCCCGCATTCAAACCAGTGCTCATCACCGCCCCAAACATCCGCACATCATAAAAGTTCTCACACATCCAAGTGCGAGCCTTCTCTGCATTCGCACGGCTCTTATCGGGTTTGCCCGCTTTTTTTACCAACGCATCAATAAATTTCTTAACCGTTTTGTTCTGATACATCTCCTCTGTTTTTTCCAGTTCTTCCTTGAGTTCAGCATCAGTCAGCTCACCGGAATAAGCTAATGTCGGTACCACATCTTCTTCGGCCACACCTTCGCTATCAGTAAACGTAAAGGCCGCAGGCAATAGATGTTTGTGCTCACGTAAAATCCCAAGCACCGCCAAATCTTGAACCACGTCACTAGCAGGCTTACCCGTCGGAATCCCCTGTTCAGTGTAGGCACGGCGAATCTGATTGTTCAACACTCCATGGTGCTCCACAAAGATATTGAGCCGTTTCTTTTGCGCTTCAGCGGCTTCATGCTCGGCATAAGTCGAGACGTAGTTACGAATTTTGCGCTTTAGACAAACATCAGTCACAAGGCCATGAGAAGTTTCGGCATCAGTTCGAGGCATATTTCCGCCATCCGGATCGCCATTCGGATTGCCATCAGTCACATCGAAAATCAAAACAAAATCGTGGCGACGCTGAGGATCAAGATGAAAAGTCATGAGTTAGTTCCTTGTGAGATAGTAAAAATACAAAATGTAGAATCGGCGTAATTTATGGAGTCGCCTTCTCTGCCGCTTTCTCGGCTTTGTCTGCTTTAGCTTTAGCGATCGCGGCGCGGTTAGCTGCCCGTTGATGGTAATAACCCAGCGAAAAAATGGCCTGTTCCCGCATCGCTAAAGTGCTAGGAAACTTCTTTTCGGGAAAGTTTGACATGATCTCTTCAAGCTGTTGATCGCAGAGTTTATACAATCCTGGCGAGTTTTTGCGTAACTTACTCAAGTGGTTTTGAACTCCGCGCATCAGTGGTGCGAAGGCTTTTGCAGGCGTGCTAGAAGCGGCTCCATAGTAACGATCGACCAACGTTGCATTAGTGTTGCCCTGCGCTGTCCTTTGAATCGCTTCAAGTTCAGCTAGTAGGCGTCCACATTGGTAAGCCACGTTTTCTTGCGGTTCGAGTTGCGGATTTGGATTGAGCGCGTCCATGTCGATCATGTTGAGTTTTCCTTGACTAATCAGTACGAGCTTGATGAGCACTGCTCTGGGATAAGTAACCTCCTGTTCGGCTCGATTGCGCCGCACCACTTTGACCAGCAAATCCTCTGGTAATCGTCCGCCACCAAGGGCATGGCGAATCAAGGTCGTCGGAACGGTGGGCTGCATTTCCTTGCTGGGATCACGATAGGCACTCGCCGCTAAGGCATACACGCTGAACGATCGGCCCTCCGCCCCATACCCATCCACCATCTTTTGATGAATGAACCACCGTTTGAGGTTCTCCCGCACATTGGGAATCGTGGTTTCGAGCCAATCACGCACGACCGATCGGGCCATACTGGCACTCAACGACAGCGCATAAAATTGGTCGTCCGTATTGCTATGGACTTGGCTTCCAGACATCGGCGACTCAATCAAGTTTTTAACCGATTGTGAATCTGGCGCTTTCAGAAACCCAATGGGATCAAACTCAGTTTTCTTGCGAGTCCAGAATACATAAGCCGTTGACCCAACATAGAGCCGGGTGCGCTCATCCGCCAGCAAATGATTCAAAGCCTTCGCAAATTTCTCTGCTGCATCCCGAGAAATCGGCGAAGACAGTGAATTCTTCAATCCATAGGATGTAAACGGATCAGAGTTTGCCGAAACCAAAGCCGTTCCCGATGGTTGTCCACCGATTAATCCTTTGATCAGCACAGGCATCCGCTGCGCGACTTCGGACGGCTCTCCTGTGATTAAACAGGTCATAATTGGCGCAGGCTCTTTTTCGGCATCATCATCGCCCGACGTATAGTCAGCCCAGAATTGCTCGATCGATTTAAGCCGCTCTCTAGAATCGGCTAAAATCACCCCATCAACGCAAAACGTCATGTTTTCGCTAGGATCAAATTTGTCAATTTTGAAGCCATCGGGCAAACATTCAGCAAGTTGACTCGGATTCCAGTTATCCAGGAATGTCTGAATCGCCACAAGTTTGGGGTCTTGAACGATTGCACTGCACTTTTGGATTAGTGCCTTGAACTGCTGATGACAATCAGCGACCCGATCTGGCTTAGAATCTAGACGACCCACACCCAGAACGTATTCCACACTATCGGCTAAGAGCTTGGGCTTTACCCCTACAGTTCGTCCGATAAATGGAACCTCGATCGGGTTGCCGCGTTTATTCGCCTTGGTATCACCACCCCAAGGCACGAATTTCCCTTGAAGGGTTCCATCCAGATTTAAGTTAATCACCCAGCGAATTTTTTGCTTGCCATACATCCTCGGTGGCAGTTTCATTCGCTCGCTGTCATTTGCAAAGTCAAAAAGCTTTTCCAAAATCATGCTGCGACCTCCGGAACTTGCATCACACCCTGCTCAAGTTTCGCGCGGAAAAACTTCGGTTTTGCCGTGCCCTTGGTCACAAGGCCACCATCGGCATTATGCGTGAGAAATTCAAGCTGTTTAGCTTCTGGATCGCAAACGAAATCCATATCCCACAGCATTAGACCCAATTCGTCACTATGCGCGATCGGCTGTTCTGTCCCATCCGGTTCGGCAAAGAAGCCGCTAAACTCTCGTGTTCCGAGATAAGGCTGATGATGACATTGCCCCTTCGTGACGCGCCGTCGAAACTGGGCACGGTACTTTGCTTCTGGCGCATTAGCATGGGATTTAAGCTGAATATCTGCCGAGATGATATAGGCCACATCGCGCAAGCAAAGCGAATGTCGCTGGGCACGATCGTCGTCAGCAAAGTAGTGATAGTCAGGACTTTTTGCCGAACTCGCACTCTGCCAACTGTTTATCTCATTGCGTAAAATCGAAAAATGCCGAATCGGGTTCAGCACTTTAATTTCCCGCACCCGCCAAGTAAACTCGGGCTTCCAGAAGATCGCCTCCAGCACACCTCGCGCCGCACTGGGAGTCATTACTGGATAGCTCACCCGCTCCGCCCCAAACTCAGGCCGCGTAAACAACGCCCCATCTTCGCCCCAAACTTTCACCCTTAAGGGCGATTCCTGAGCCATAAAACTGCTCCACTAAATTGAGAACTACAAATAAATCGAGCCAAAGCAAGATTCAAATGAATTTTGGCAGATAAAAATCAATACTCCCGTTATACAAGAGTTTTCCAGGAAAATCCGGGAAGATTTCAGGAAAATTTTGCACCTAGCCCAATCGCATCAGACGACGCAAGGCATCACCAACTTGGATCTGATCGGCGGTCGCGAGCACACCACTTTTGCGAATGACCAGGGAATGATCAAGCGTAAACAGCTTCATCCGCACGATCGAAGCCGCCTTTAATCCCGTAGTCGATAAATCGACGATCGATACATCCAAAGGCCAGGGCGACTGAGCCGCAGTTGTAATCATTGCCATGACGCTCCGGCCCAGCAACCGATTAAATTCTCCTGCATCCGATAGCACCAAGGCTGGCCTCAGTTTAGTTGACTGACTATCGGTAAACGGAAACGGCACAATGACGACATCAAACTGGCTATAGATTCTGATAGGCGGCTTCATCAGCTTCCGATCCCCACTCTTCCATCATGTTAGAAATACTGGCAAGATACATCCGATCGCTAGAAACGCCTGTAACTGGAGACGAAGCAGCGGCATCTCCCTGACTCTCAGCACCCACGCCACCGCGAATTCGGGGAGTCTCCGCTAAGACAATGACTTCGACCGTATCACCAGCAAGGAACGGCAACCCGCTCAACAAAAGCTGCCCATCCTGAGACATCACAGCTTCTAACCTATGTGCGTTCATGGTGTGCCTCTACGTGATCTAGTCATGTTCATCCATACCATCATAATAGATTCCTACGCCCTGAATCCCTGCCTACCAATACAAATCAGATGGGTCACGGACGATCGACGCCCCACCCAGGCTGATGCCCCGAACTTTGTCATAGCCACCCTCCCAAACCCAAATCCCTGGCGCAATCTCCCGCCTTACCTCCGCTGCCTGCTTAAATTCCCGATCGCGCAGATTTACCAGATACGGCTGAAGTGCCCGGTGATGGTAGGATTTCAGCCCCTGACGCTCAATCTCTCGGAGCAACTTACGCGCACTATCGTCATAGGCAATTACTACTGGCTGGGTGTCCTTGGGAATCAGCTCAAACCGATCGGCTGTTTCTGGATAGTCAAGGCTCCGCCGTGAATCCTGCACCTTCTTTTTATCCGTATTAATCCCCTGATACAACTTCTCAAAGTAAGGGCGAAAAATCTCCGGGTCATCAAAATCAGGATGTTGCTTCAGCAAATTCGCAGTTTCGGCCACAGCAGTTGCATAATCACCCGGTGGTGTGCTGCCCGCTTCTGGTCGAAAGACGACTACCCGCCCCTTCGTTTCCCCATTTCCTTCCCGATTACAACGCCCTGCTGCCTGTACAATCCGATCGAGGGGTCCCAAGGCCCGATACACCGCCGGAAAATCCAAATCAACGCCAGCTTCAACGACTTGGGTCGAAACCAGCCAGCATGGCAGCTTTGCTTTAAGCCGCGATCGGACTGCCTCCAAGACTTTCCGCCGATGCGCCCCACAAAGCAAAGTCGATAGATGAAATAACCGTTCATCTTCTTCATCCACTGGCAACGCAGCCAACAATTCCAGCGCATCTTTACGCGTATTCAGAATCATCAAAGCCTGCTCATGCCGATGCGTTTGAATATCTTCGGCTACCTGTGCCCAAGACCAAGACTCATCGGGAATCTCATAGTTCACCCGACTCAATTGCCGAAAATGGTTCTGAGCTTGTTGTGGCTCAATAATGTCCCGCACATTCGAGAAGCCCTCTAAATATGGACTTTCACCCTCTAATGCAGGCTGAGTTGCGGTACAGAGCACAACCGTAACGTGATACCGGGCTGCCAGTTCCTGAAGTACATTAACGATCGGTGCAAGTAAGCCGATCGGCAGCGTCTGCACCTCATCCAGAATAATTACGCTATTTACAATGTTATGTAACTTACGACAGCGACTTGTGCGATTGTGAAACAGACTCTCAAAAAGCTGCACCGTCGTCGTCACAATCAACGGTGAATCCCAGTTTTGAGTTGCAAGTCGAGCTTGGGCTTGAGTCGATCGAGCATCCTCATCATCCACCGTCGCTTTAGCTGCACTGTGATGTTCGAGCACCGCCGCTTCGCCAAAAATGCCCCGATAGACATTTACTGTTTGCTCAATAATGCTGGTGTAAGGGACTGCCACAATTACGCGATCGTGTTCATATTTCGCCGCGTGCTTCAGTGCAAATGCCAAACCACTCAGTGTTTTACCACCACCCGTTGGTACAGCCAGTCGAAACACTCCTGGTGCTAGCAGTGCCGCATCACCACAAGCCTGATAAACCTCCGCCCTCACCCGGTTCACTAATTTATCTGGTGCATTCGCGATCAGCTGGGTTTGATGTCGATCAAGCACAGTCCACAAATCTTCCACCGTCTCTGTTTGGACACGTTGTTGAGTTAACTCCGGCGAAAAATGCTCTTCCGTGTCCAGAAAATCCGCATCGACTAAACAAGAAAATAACAGCCGTAAAAATAGCTCATAGCGCACTGGATCCTTAAAATCAGAGACTTCAGCCTTCCAGTCATCATTGGGCTTAAGATCAATGCCCTCAGCCTCAGCCTGTTGCAAAGCCGCTTGATAAACCAGTTGATGGCCGGGATCACAAATCCGCTTTCCCATCATTTCTTGAATTTGCGGTAATCCACCATGATGTCCGTAGATCAGTGGCGCGATCGGCTGCATAATTTCCGCTGCCAGAATCGCTCCATGAACGGCATGAGGAACGCTCTTCGCATGAGAACTCCCTTCAGCACAAAGCTTGAGATACTTTTGAAACTCGGGATTGTACTTGCCCAAATCATGCCAAAGCCCCGCATAGTGACCCAGCGTCTCGGCTCCCAACTTCTTAGCCAATCCTGCGGCTCCTGCGGCCACATCACTCAAATGCTCCTTCAAGTCATGCCATCGATCGAGATCATCCTTGGGAGGCGTATGCGCTACAAAACCTGGTTTAGTCATGACAATGTGCGGGTGTATAAAATATCCGCCTAAAGTTATAACCCCGATCGGCCAAATTATCCACCGCTGATGCTCGCATTTCCATCATGGCTGAAATACCAGCCAGACCAGGCCCATTTTGCAGCTGACCTGAAAACCAAAACGGCTCCTGGAAAACAATTCCAGAAGCCGTTTCAAACAAAGCGGGTAGCGAGAATCGAACTCGCACCTAAAGCATGGGAAGCTTTCATTCTACCACTAAACTATACCCGCTCAAAAACCACTCCATTACTCTAGCAGCAATCGCCCCAATTCACACCCCCTACAACGCCAAAATCATCTCCGGCCGCACCCGCATCCGCACCGCTAACGCCGTGATATTGTCATGGCCATTAAACTGATTCGCTAACCCAATCAACTGCTGTACCCCCGGCTCCAACCCCAACGTCCCCGCCAGCATCGGCTCCAACGTCGTCGGCCAACATTGCTCCAGCAAATCATTATCCGTCAACCCATCCGACGCCAACAAAAAGAGCGTATCCTCCGTCAACTCCAAAAACGTCATCCCCGGATCCACAAACTGATTGTCCCGGGGTCCCAACGCCTGGGTCAACTGATAGGCATCGGGCCGGGCATAGGCCTCTGCCGCTGGCATCCCCCGCTGGATCTCCCGCTGCCCCACCTCATGATCCGTCGTCAACTGCACCAACCCTCGCTTCCGACTAAAGCCATACAGCCGACTATCCCCCACATGGGCGATCGCCACCCGATTGCCGCAGACCAGCAGCATCACCAAAGTCGTCCCCATGCGGCCATTGCCCATGCGGGACGCTTCCAGATTCTCGCGATAGATCAGATCATTCGCTGTGTGGATTGCCGCAACGATCGTCTCCCGATCGGGCAACTCCCACTCCCCATCGGCATACCATCCCTGCCGAAACACCGCCCGCAACGTCTCCACCGCCATCCGACTCGCCACTTCCCCGCCCGCATGGCCGCCCATCCCATCACAGAGCACATATAGCCCCTTCGCCTGCACCTGCGCCGCCGTCGGATAACGCTGCTGCTCCAGCACCAACGACACCCCAAAATAATCCTCATTATGCTCGCGCTGCTGCCCCACATCTGTCAGCGCCGCCGACTCAATATCGACCAACTGGATCGGCAAGACGATCGTCGGCATATCATCGTGATCGTCCGGCATCCCCAGGGGCGGATTGATCAGCGTTGGGGTCATATCCGTTGTTTCCTCGATCAGATCACTGAGATCCAAGGGTGCGCCCAGGATAATCGGTGCTGCCCCCAGGGCAGAATCCGGTGGGATCGATGATGGCTCAAGCGGATTCGACTCAGAAATCATACGTTGCTTATGGAGTAGACGGCTTCCATCCGGGAAGACCCAGGTGACGGAGAGAGTTCAATTCTAGCAAGGCGTTGGGGATTACGAAGGCCGATCCGCCCAATTGCCGCAAGATTGGTTGGATCTATAGTAGAACCGATCGGGCCAACGGCGGTCGATTGCCGATCGACGTTAATATAGATGGGATTGACCGTTAGCGAACGCATCAGCGAGAACAACATGACCACGGCCACCCCCACAAAACCCACCGCCACGCAGCAATACGAAGCCGTGATTGGCTTAGAAACCCACTGTCAGCTCAGCACTGCCACCAAGATTTTTTGCGATAGTTCGGCGGCCTTCATCACCGAACCCAACGTCAACATTGACCCGGTCTGCTTAGGGATGCCCGGCGTCTTGCCCGTGCTGAACCAAAAGGTGTTGGAATATGCGGTCAAAACGGGCTTGGCCCTGAACTGCGCGATCGCCCCCTACAGCAAGTTCGATCGCAAGCAGTATTTCTATCCCGATCTGCCGAAGAATTACCAGATTACCCAAGCTGACCTGCCGATCGGGGAGCATGGCTGGGTCGAAATCGAGCTGTATGACAAGAAGAGCGGCACCGCGACCCGCAAGCGGATTGGCGTCACTCGCCTGCACATGGAAGAAGATGCGGGCAAGCTCGTCCATGCGGGCAGTGATGGGCTGGCGGGATCGAGTTATTCGTTGGTCGATTACAACCGGGCCGGGGTGCCCCTGGTCGAAATCGTCTCCGAGCCGGATATTCGCACGGGCCAGGAAGCCGCCGAATACGCCCAGGAAATTCGCCGGATCATTCGGTACTTGGGTGTCGGCAACGGCAACATGGCCGAAGGCGCGCTGCGCTGCGATGTGAATATTTCCGTCCGGCCCGTGGGCACCGAGAAATTCGGCACCAAGGTCGAGATCAAGAACATGAACTCCTTCAGCGCGATCCAGAAGGCGATCGACCACGAAATCGAACGGCAAATCGGCGTACTCGAAGCGGGTGGCTCCCTCGTCCAAGAAACCCGACTCTGGGACGAAGCCAAGCAAGAAACGCGCCAAATGCGGATTAAGGAAGGGTCGAGTGACTATCGCTACTTCCCTGAACCGGATCTCGGCCCGATCGAACTGGCGGATAGTCAGAAAGCCGAATGGCTCGACTCGCTGCCCGAACTGCCCCGTGCCAAGCGCCACCGCTACCAGGACGATCTGGGTCTGTCGCCCTATGATGCGCGGGTGATTAGCGACGATCGGGCCACGGCGGAATATTTCGAAGCGACGATCGCGGCGGGGGCGGGGACAAAACTGGCGGCCAACTGGATCATGGGCGACATCGGCGCTTACCTCAACGCCAACAACAGCTTGAGCCTCAGCGACCTCAAACTCACCCCAAGTATCCTGGCCGAACTAATTGGCCTGATCGAAGACGGCACGATCAGCAACAAAATCGCTAAGGACATCCTGCCGGACTTATTCACCAGCGGCGGCTCGCCCAAGCAGATCATCGAATCGAAGGGGTTGGTGCAAGTCTCCGATCCATCGGTGATCGAAACCGCCGTGGACGAAGTGATCGCCGCCTTCCCGAATGAACTGGCCCAGTACAAGAGCGGCAAAACCAAGATGCTCGGCTTCTTCGTCGGCCAAGTGCTGAAAAAAACCGGCGGCAAAGCCGATCCCAAACTCACGAACCAAATCGTCGCCCAGAAGCTGAATGCTTAGTTGACGCGATGTCCGCCTTGGGATCAATCCCCAGGCTCATAGCTAAAACCGGTTGAAACCGGTTGAAATGCTTATGGAATAACCGCTTTAGTCCGTTTCAACGGACTTGCGCTATGAGCCTGGGGTTTTAACCCAAGGTGGTGCCTGCCAACATTCGACCAACCGCCACCCGAGATTCGGGCAGCGGTTTTTTATTTCCCAAAATCGTCCGGATAGCAAAACTTGCGTAATTCTCCACGCGTATAATTACGGGGATTCGACAGGGGCGATCGGGTGATTTCCGCATATTTGCCCACAAAATTAGCCGTAGGGGGTGTGACCCCTCATGGCTAATTGAGGCATAATTATTTTAGTAGATGCACCCTGATGATAGGGGGGGTTGCCCTAGCGGCCCCTCCTTTTTTATTGGAAATTTGGCGTTCCCAGGTACCGCTCAGGCACGGTCAATTCGGCTTCTAAGTAATCGCACGGAAAGAGATGCGATGCCGGGTAAACAATTTTCGAAAAAATGAATTTTCTTCAAAAAGGGGTGTGACCCCTCACCCGTTTTATGGCATACTGTTTTTAGTAGATGCACCCTGATGATAGGGGGAGTTGCCCTAGCAACCCTCCCTTTTTTATTTTAAATGCAGCACCCTTGATCGCTTCAGCGGCGGCGATCTGCGCCTAACAGGGAAGTAAAAACACTACTGACCGCGTGGCTTGAGGCAAAACTCGACTGATCCTGGTGGACGTCTGAGTACTTGCAGAGCGTCGGTTTCCCGCATGGCCGGAGCGACGTTGTTCTCTATGTATCTAATGTATAAAAGATTTCTTGTTTTAACCTGAGGGGTATGACCCCTCATTTTTTCGTTCATCGGCTGAAAGCCCTGGCGCAACTGAAAAAAGATTTTTCGCCCTGCTATAATTGCCTTCGATTCGTTGTGGACTAGCAGATTAGTGGGGCAGGCAGTTATGGCAAGTTGGCAAGTCGTGGCGGGGGGCATTACTGCACCGAAAGGATATCAGGCCGCAGGCATTGCTGCTGGGCTAAAGCCGTCGGGATTACCGGATTTGACGTTGATTCTGTCGGCGGTTGAGGCGATCGCGGCGGGGGTCTTCACGACCAATCAGGTCTGTGCGGCCCCGGTGACCTACTGTCAGGCGCGACTGGCGACCAAGCTCAGTGCCCGCGCGATCGTCTGTAATGCGGGCCAAGCCAATGCCAGTACGGGCGCAGCGGGCTGGCAGGACACGCTCGAAATGGTGCAGCTGGTGGGCGAACAGTTGGGCATCGCCCCGGAGTCGGTGTTGGTCGCATCCACGGGCGTCATCGGTCAACGGATCCGGATGGAACCGCTGCGATCGAGTTTGCCGACTTTGATTAGCAGTTTGAGCCACGACGGATCCGCTGCGGCGGCCCAGGCGATCACCACCACGGATTTGGTCACCAAGTCGATCGCCTTGGAAGCGATGTTTGACGATCGGCCCGTGCGGATGGGCGGCATCGCCAAAGGTTCGGGGATGATTCATCCGAATATGGCGACGATGCTAGGCTTTATCACCTGCGATGCGGCGGTGTCGCCCCACCTGTGGCAGCAGATGCTCAGTCGGGCGGCGGCTAAGAGCTTTAACCAAATCACGGTGGATGGCGATACGAGTACAAATGACTCGCTGATCGCCTTAGCCAACGGGCAATCCCGCACCCCCGCGATTACCGAAATGGGACCTGCCGCCGTAAAACTGGAGGCGATGCTGACGGAGATTTGTCTGTATCTGGCCAAATCGATCGCGCGGGATGGTGAAGGCGCGACTTGTCTGATCGAAGTCCAAGTTACGGGTGCCCAGTCCGATGCAGCGGCGCGGCAAGTGGCCCGCACCGTCGCCGGTTCATCCCTGACCAAAGCCGCGATCTTTGGCCGCGATCCGAATTGGGGCCGGATTGCTGGAGCAGCGGGCCGGGCCGGGGTGAGTTTTGACCAGCGGGATTTGGCGATTCGGTTGGGTGCGATCGAGTTGATGCGATCGGGCGAGCCATTGGCCTTCGATCGGGTTGCGGCGAATGCGTATCTCGTGCAGCAAGCGAAAGCGAGTGAACAACCCTGCGATCGGGCCAATTTGAGCCTCGACGGCAACCATCCGACGCGGTTCGATCGGGAAGCTCCGACCACGCAGTTTATTCAGCATCCGGTGGTGATTCAGTTGAGCATTGGCAATGGCAGTGGGCAGGGTGCGGCTTGGGGCTGCGATTTGAGTTACGACTATGTGAAGATCAACGCGGAATATACGACGTAGGGGCACATAGGCGATCGCCCCGCGCCAGTCCTGGAGCCGAATATGGGTAAGCACTAGCTTGAATCTTCGATCGTCAGAATCTCCATCATGCGCCTCCCGATTCAATACCGCCAGTTTATTACCCACAAAAAAGGGTGAGCCGTAGCCCACCCCAGAACAAATCAAAGGAATTCCATCAGCTCCAATTAGACAACCGCCGCAACCTGCTTCAGTTCGCCCTTGGAATACTTCCGACCGTACTCTTCCATGCTGATCTGCTTGATCTTGCTGGCTTGTCCGGCGGCCCAGAACTCAACATAACGATCGGCACAAACTTTCTGCATGTACTTGATCGAAGGCTTCAGGAAGTGACGGGGGTCAAATTCCGTGGTGTTCTGATTCAAGGCTTCACGCACAGCGGCGGTGATGGCCAAACGGTTGTCGGTGTCGATGTTGACCTTACGCACACCGCACTTGATGCCTTTTTGGATTTCTTCCACAGGCACCCCGTAGGTTTCGGGAATTGTCCCGCCGTTGGCGTTGATTAGCGCGATCAATTCTTCGGGCACCGAAGACGAACCGTGCATCACCAAGTGAGTCCCCGGCAGGCGGCGGTGAATTTCTTCAATCCGGCTGATGGCGAGGATTTCGCCCGTTGGTTTGCGGGTGAATTTGTAAGCACCGTGGCTGGTACCGATCGCTACAGCCAACGCATCAACCTGAGTCTGCTCAACGAACGCCACGGCTTCGTCGGGATCAGTCAAAAGCTGCGATTCGTCGAGCTTACCTTCAAATCCGTGACCGTCTTCCGCTTCGCCCATGCCCGTTTCCAAGGAACCGAGGCAACCCAGTTCGCCTTCGACGGAAGCGCCGATCGAGTGGGCAACTTTCACAACTTCTGCTGTGACCGCAACGTTATACTCAAAGCTAGCAGGCGTCTTGGCATCCGCCAGCAATGAACCGTCCATCATCACGGACGTGAAGTTGTTCTTCAACGCCGTGTAGCAAGTGGCGGGTTCGTTACCGTGATCCTGGTGCATGACGATCGGGATATGCGGGTAAGTCTCAACCGCTGCCAGGATCAGGTGGCGCAGGAAGTTTTCACCGGCATAGTTACGCGCACCACGGGACGCTTGCAGAATCACGGGGCTGTCCGTCTCGTGAGCGGCCTGCATGATCGCCTGGATCTGCTCCATGTTATTAACGTTGAAAGCCGGAATGCCGTAACCATTCTCAGCGGCGTGATCGAGCAGCAGTCGCATAGGTACGAGTGCCATAGACAGTCCTCCTGGGTTCTCTGAAAGAGTTTAAGGATAATTTTAGATTTCTAATCCTTTAAATATCTTAAAGCAAGTGGGGTCGGATTGAGATTTTGATTCTATGAGCATAAATACTTATTATCAAAACTGGGTTAAACATGGTATTCAGATAACTAAAAACTATCGTCTGAACGTCAGTTCTAATGTTCTATTATTGTCTGATCTCCCTCAGTGAATCCCATGGCCAAATCCCCCAAACTTGACCAAGCCCTGGCCGAACTCAATGCGATTCGGGCTGATCCGCAATCCGATCGGGCCGCCCAGGTTTTGCGCCAGTTGCTCAAAGGCAAGGCGGCGATCGGCGTGGCGAACAGTGCGAAATTAATTGGCGATGAAGGATTACGGGCGCTGATTCCGGATTTGACGGCGGCGTTTCCGCGATTTGTCGAGGATGGGGCCGCCCAGGATCCCGGTTGCTTCGCCAAGTTCCGGATCGCCGAAGCCCTGTACAAAATGGAAATCCCCAGCGAGGACATCTTCCTCACCGGGATTCGCTATGTGCAGGTCGAACCCGGTTGGGACAGGGGCACCGATACGGCTTGCAGTTTGCGGAATGTCTGCGCGTTGGGATTGGTGAAGTCCAGCTATGGCGATGTGATGGTGGAGTTGGCGGATTTGTTGGCGGATGCGGAGCCGACGGTACGATCGGGGGCAATCCGCGCGATCGCCTACAGTGGTCAGGTGGAAGCCCTGCCGCTATTGCGCTACAAAGTCCATGTGGGAGATGCGGAGTTGGAAGTGGTGGGCGATGGCTTTGCGGCGATCTTGGCGCTTGATCCCGATCGATCTTTACCATTAGTTGCGAAATATTTGGCCGACCCGACTTTCGACAATTTGGCGCTGTGTGAAATGGCGGCTTTGGCGATCGGGGAGGCGAAAGTGGCGGGCGGGTTCGCGGTTCTGGCGGCGTTTTGGGAACGGTTGCGGACGCGGCAGTTGCAATTTGCGGAACTGAATCGATCGGTGTTGCTGTCGATCGCCATGTTGCGGAGTCCGGAGGCGATTAAATTGTTGAAGGGGATTTTGCGCGAGCAGCCTGTGTCGGCGGCATTAGCCGCATTGGAAGCCCTGCGGATTTATCAAGGCGACAGTAATTTGTGGGAGCAAGTCGAAATGCTAGTCGAGGGCCGCAGCGATCAGCAATTGCTCCAAGCCTTGCAGGGGCGTTAAATGATCGGCCAAGTTTAACAATTAGTTTAACAATTGCGTCATGGCGGGGTTGATAGGATGAAGCCATGAGTCTGTCATTCACTGGGACAAATTATTTATGACCATGACGATCGCCGCTGACCTCGCACCCGAAGATTACATCGTCCTCGGCCTTGCCACTTGCTTCATCAAAGAAGATGGCGAAGTCAAGCAACTCAAAGTCGTCGAACCGATTCCCTCCGCGACGTTGGAAACGCTGTACCAAGGCATTCCCACCTCCTACGAAATGGCGATCGCGACGACATTAGGCGAAGTCATGCAAGGTGACGCCCCCAAACTTCCGGCAATGTTTCCCGCCAATGCGATTATTTTCGGGGATTTCAACGATCGGGTTTCCGCCACGGCGCGGACATATAAGCGCGATCGGCAGGCCCACGTGAAGGATTTGATGCCGTTGGGGACCGAGAAGCATGATTTTAATTATTCGACCGAGCGCAAGCGGATTTTGAATTCGGAGCGCACAATCAGCACCGAGGACAATGTGAAGCAACACGACCACACGCATAAGGTGTTGTAAATTGATTGTTTGTTTCAATGATCACGATCCCCCTAAATCCCCCTATCTCCTTCGGAGAGGCTTCGCCAACAAAAGGGGGACTTTGAATCAATCCGGTTCCCCCCTTTTGAAGGGGGGCTAGGGGGGATCGCAATTGTCGCAACAAACCCACAAACAAAAACCACCGCCGGATACATCCGGCGGTGGTTTTCGTTAATTCGGGATTTACGGGGCTAATGCTTCCTTCGCGGCATACAACGTCTCGGCAGTAATCGATTGAATCGCCCGATCGCGGGCAAATTTCTCGGTGTTCCGCTTGACTTTATTCCGCACAAATCCGGGGATCTTGCCGAGTTCGATTAACCCGTCTTTACTCCAGGAAAGGTCGGTATCAGCGGTGATCGATTGGGTGATCACTTCCTTCGTATCATGTCCGCCGAAGATTTCGAGTAGGTGCTCTTCCATCCCCAGGGTGAAGGAGTTGTAAATCAAATCGACGAGTTGGTTGCTGCCTTCGTAGCCCAACATCGGTCGATAACCCACGGGGAAATTCTGCACGTGGATCGGCGCAGAGATCACACCGCAAGGGATATTCAATCGCTTGCCGAGGTGGCGTTCCATTTGGGTGCCGAAGATCACGGCGGGTTCGGTTTGGGCAATTCGATCGCCCACTGCCGCATGATCTTCGGAGATGAATACTTCATCGCAGTATTCGCTCACCTGTTCGCGGAACCATTCCTCGTCATATTTGCAGAAGGTTCCAGCCCAGACGACGTGAATCCCCATTTCCTTAGTGAGAATTTTCGTGATGGCGGCGGCGTGGGTGGCGTCACCGTAGACCACGGCTTTTTTGCCTGTGAGGTTTTGGCAATCGATCGAGCGCGAAAACCACATAGCCTGGGAGACAAATCGCGTTTGTTTGTCGATAAATGCGTCGTAATTCGCCTCATGCCCCCGATCGTTCAGGACTTTCTGCATCGCTCGAATGCACCGCGCCGTTTCCACCACACCCATCGGCGTAATGTCCACATAGGGCTGGTCGAATTCGGTTTTCAGATATTCCGCTGTCATCGGGCCGAGTTCGCGGTAGGGCACGAGGTTGAACCAGGCACGGGGTAGGTTCTTCAGCTCTAGTACCGACGCGCCATCGGGCACGACCAAATTCACTTCAATCCCCAAATCCGCCATCAACCGCTTCAGTTCGGTGCAGTCATGGTTGTTATGGAAGCCCAAGGTCGAGATGCCGAAAATATTCACCGACGGTTTTGCCGTCTTTTCGGTGGCGAGATCGCCTTGCTTGCGGGCTTTGTCGATGTAGAATTTGACGATCTGATGCAGGGTACGATCGGCGGCCTGAAGCTCATTCACCCGATAGTGATTCACATCGGCGAGCAACACGTCACATTTCGCTTCGAAGCTGGCCCGCTCAACAAAATTCTCCAAATCTTCCTGCAAAATGCTCGACGTGCAAGTCGGCGTCAGGATAATCAAATCGGGGGTTTCCGCCGCATCCATGCGGGTGATGTTGTCCACTACTTTTTCTTGGGATCCCCGTGCCAGCACGTTCCGATCGACCACACTGGTGGTCACGGGCGTATAGTCGCGCTCCCGTTCCAACATCGATCGCATGACGTTGAAATAATCATCGCCAATCGGCGCGTGCATAATCGCATGGACATTTTTGAACGAACTGGCGACTCGCAAAGTGCCAATGTGGGCTGGCCCTGCATACATCCAATAAGCAAGTTTCATGAGGCGAGAGTTCCTAATGGTTTTCGATCGATGGCCTATGGATCGTTATAACGTGCCCCGTCACCCCACTTCCCAAACCCTCCAAAAATCTTAACCATCCCTGTCGCCGATGCTACGGTTTTTTGGCATCGGGCCGTTGGGCATCCACGGGTGGCGCGTCATCGGGCGTCGGCGTCGGTTTGGGCGCAGGCGATGCGGGCGGCTGGCGCATCGCCGGAGGCGTCGGTAAGGGTGACGGCGCGGGCGCAGGCAACGGCTGGGGCGGCGGCATACAAGCCGTCAAGAGTCCAGTGAATCCGACCAATAGTCCGATCGTGCGGTTCATTGACATTTGCCTCAATATATTGCAGGACTACCAACTTTCAGCATAATCGACTTCGCAATTCACCCGCCCCTCCACTGTAAGTCGGGGCTAACAGCGCAAGTCCTTTCAGGACTGAATCCCCTAGTCCGTTAGGACTTTCGCCTGTAGCCCCGACTTACAGTCGAGGGCGATAGTCAAGCGCAGTCAGTCAAATTTTGAATTCGCGGGGCGGGCTTGAGGCGTAGTCTAGCAATTCAACAACCCCATCATGCCATCACTGCATCCCCAACAGCGTCGCGATCCCCCCCTCCGCCCGATCGATGATCTGATTCAACTGCGATCGCGTAAAGCTCCCCGCCTCCGCCGTCCCCTGGGCTTCAATGATCCCACCGACTTCATTCATCACCACATTGAAATCCACATCGGCTTTGACATCTTCGATATAGTCCAAATCGAGATACGCCTCACCCTCGATTAGCCCCACGGAAATCGCGGCGACTTGGTGAATCAGTGGCGAAGTCGTCAGCAATCCCGCGTTTATCAACTGCCCGATCGCGTCTTTCAACGCCACATAGCTCCCGGTAATCGCCGTCGTCCTTGTCCCCCCATCGGCCTGCAACACATCGGCATCGATGACGATCGTCCGTTCGCCGAGTAAGCCCATGTCCAGGGTCGATCGCAGACTGCGGCCAATCAATCGCTGAATCTCCTGGGTGCGACCGGAAAGCTTCATGAATTCGCGTTCTTTGCGATCGTGGGTGGCCGAGGGCAACATCCGATATTCCGCCGTGAGCCAGCCTTGGCCTTGGCCCTTCATCCAACGGGGCACGCTTTCTTGGACGCTGACGGTGCAGAGCACATGGGTATCGCCGCATTTCGCCAAAACTGAACCCGCCGCATGTTTGGTGAAATTATGGGTGAAGCTGATGGGGCGAAGCTGATCCGGTTGCCGACCATCGGGGCGTTGCCAAGCCATAGGGGTTCCTCATGAGTCTTGTTCGGAGGATAGCGCAATTTGGTTCATAAAACTTCAAACTGTCCCGTACACTGGGGAGGCATGTTTTTGTTTGTCCTGCTGTTTATTCCGCCAAGATTTTAGCCATGATTCGCCTATCCCGTTTGAATGTTTTCTGCCGATCGGCCTTGATGGCGCTGTTGGTATTGATGTTGCCGATCGTTCTGTGGGCGACTCCCGTCCAGGCGGCGGCCTCCACATCAGCGGCGGGAACGCTTTCGGGATTTGAGAATGGCAACTTGGATGGACAGGATTTGTCGGGCCGCGACCTGAATGGCGCACAGTTTGCCAATGCGCGGCTCGAAGGCACCAAATTCGATCGCGCCAACTTGATTGGAGCCGTATTTAGCACCTCCACCCTGCGGAACACGCAATTCCAGGGAGCCGACCTGACCCAAGTGATCTTCGACCAAGTGCGGATGTTCAACGTCGATTTCAGCGATGCGATCTTGACCGATGCGATCCTCTTACGCACCGAATTGCACAATTTAATTGTCACCGGAGCCGATTTTAGCGAGACCTTGCTCTCGCCCCTGCAAGTCAAAGACCTCTGCCAAACCGCCAGCGGCACCAATTCCAAAACCGGAGCTGACACCCGCGAAACCTTGCGTTGCCGCGATTGATCCCCCTAAGTCCCCCTTTTTAAGGGGGACTTTGAATCCGGTTCCCCCTTTTTAAGGAGGCTAGGGGGATCGGCTACTTCGATCCTAACGTCGTTCCACCGTCACCACCACATGGTCAAACCCCGCCACGGCCTTCGCCTTCGGGAAATGTGGCCGGAACGGCGCAAAACTTCGCTTATCCGCCCCGATCGCCATCGTCGGCTCCACATCGCCTAACTCCACCACATCACCTGGCATCTCGCCCGCTTTAAACGGCCCGATCGGTGGGTGGGGCGGCTGTGGGAACGGCGGGTACTTAATAAAGCCGCGATTCACCATCACCAACCGCACGCCATAGACCCCCGGCTCCTTAATGTAGGACGTCAGATCCTGGTTGACCGTGGCGCAGCGGGGGTGCAATTGGCTCGTCTTGGGCAACGTCCCGACGAATTGCGTCTTTTGCGTCGTCAGATTCACCACATACAAACTCAAACTGCTGGCATAACTGCCCGTAAAGGCATAGCGGAACTTGAATTTGAGGGCTTGCAGCCGGTGGATGGCATCGGCGGAGAGGAACGGCGAAACACCGGAATCAGCGGTGGCCCGCACGGGCGATGGCAGCACCCGATCGCTCGAGCCGCCCAACACGCCGTAGTTACCCGCAAAGCAATGCCCAAAATATTGCTGATTCACCTGGCCACTCGCCAAACCGACGCCGCCTTGGTTGTAGATGAAATTTTCCACCGGGATCGGCAGGTTGAGTCCGGTGGGCGGAGCCATCTTCCGCGTCTGATCCGCTGGCGCAAACAGCGTGGAAAAATCACTTTGGAATGTCGAAAATCCTGGTGCCGCCAGGATCTTACTCGTTTCCGATCGCTGGACAGTGACATCGATCGAGGCTGCTGCATCCGCTTCGATCGGCGCGGTTTTCTGCAATTGCACTGTGGTCTGAGCGATCGCGGGAGTCACGGCAACACCCAACAACAGGCTCGCCGCAACTAAACTTTGATGAATTTGCATAATCATTCCGAGAACATTTTGTGGACTGAGCGCAACGCACAATGCCAAAGCACTGCACCGCTACGGGTAGGCCAAAATCCTGATTTCCCTGATTCGGCGCATTGCTACACCAAAATCTCTTCACTATATTAAGCAATCCGCGATCGGCGGCGCGTCCTGCCTAGGGCAGGCATTTGACCCGGAGATTCGGCCAAAAATCTGTCTTAAGTCAGAGAACTGTTGGCTTCCAAACACTCAATCCGGCCCACTCAATCCCGCCCACCGGCCCGAATCAAACATCGGTACAGCCGCAGTGATAGACTAAAACCCGATCAAAAACCACCGTCCACCTCACTCCCCGACCCGTATGACGACGGCTCAACCCAGCAATATTCAACCCAACCCGGTCAAACGCATTGGCATCATTGGGGGCGGTCAGTTGGCTTGGATGATGGCCGCAGCGGCCCAGAAATTGCAGCTCGACTTGATTGTGCAAACGCCTGCGGCCAGTGATCCTGCCGCCACGATCGCGACCCAGATAATCCTCGCCCCAGTGGGCGATGCCACGGCCACGGCCCAACTGGCGCGCCAGTGCGATGTAATCACCTTTGAAAATGAGTTTGTCGATCTCGATGCCTTAGCCCAGTTAGTTAACCGAGGCGTCATCTTCCGGCCGAGCCTAAATGTCTTGCGATCGTTGCTCGACAAATATGACCAACGGCAGTTTTTCCAGCAGCATGGCTTGCCGACGCCCCAGTTTCAATCGCCTGCCCCGACGATTCCCCCGAGTTTTCCCGCCGTACTGAAAACCCGGCGCATGGGCTACGACGGTCAGGGGACGTTCATTCCCAAGACGTTGGCGGCATATCAGGCGATCGTCGATCGGATCGGGGCGGAGAACTTGCTGTGGGAGGAATTTGTGCCCTTCGATCGGGAGTTGGCGGTGGTGGTGGCCCGATCGAGCCAGGGGGAAATCGTGGTGTACCCGATCGTTGAGACCCAGCAGGTCGATCAAGTTTGCCATTGGGTGGTGGCTCCGGCCTTGGTGAGCGATCCGGTGGCCGCGCAGATTCGGACGATCGCCCAGACCATTCTCGAAAAACTCGATGTGGTTGGGATCTTCGGGATTGAACTATTTATCACCTCGGACGATGGTCAAAGACCGACTGGCGGTCATCGCGTGCTGGTGAACGAAATCGCCCCTCGCACCCACAACTCCGGCCACTACAGCCTCGATGCCTGCCACACCTCACAATTTGAGCAACAATTGCGGGCCGTGGCGGATTTGCCCCTGGGGGATCCAGCGATGAATTGTCCCGGTGCAATCATGGTGAATTTACTCGGATTTGAATCGGCCACAACGGACTACAAGGTCCAGCGCGAACGGCTTGCGGCCATCCCGAATGCCCACGTCCATTGGTATGGTAAAACCGCATCCCGCCCTGGACGGAAATTGGGTCACGTGACGGTAAAACTGTTTGGCGATGACTGGCGATCGCGCGCTCAGGAAGCGATCGCGCAAGTTACGGCGATCTGGTATCCCTGAAATCCGGCCCCAAAGTTCCGTAGAAATACCCCCTACCCACAAGCTCAAAGTCTCGCTACAATAGCGGCAGGTTTGCTCGAACGTTGGTGACTGCCAATAATGTTTTTTGATCTATGTTTTTTCTTACAAGGGTAGCAATCCGTTTCGTGGCAGTATACTGAGCTTGTTCTCAGAAACTTTAAGCGAAGCTCCGCGTACCCACCTGGCTCAACCCAGGTCTTAAACTGAGGTAAAACGGCGTTCTGGTGACCTTCTAAGATTTTTGACAATCCCCTGCGACTCCGGTTGTGGGGGATTTGTTTTGGGTGGGCTTTGCCAAATTTGCGGATGCGGTCGGTGGTGGGCCGTGCCCACCCTACAATGGGGTTCTGATCGTGCGCGAGCCATCCAATTCGACTGCCCTATGTCCGATTCTGCTGCTATTGCCCTGACGGGGGTTTCGAAATGTTTCAAGCTGTATGCCCAGCCTGCCGATCGGCTGAAGGATCTGCTGTTGCCGACGAAGGTGCGATCGCGGGACTTCTGGGCTTTGCGCGAACTGACGATGACGATCGAGCGCGGCCAAACTGTCGGTATCGTCGGCCAGAACGGCTCGGGCAAAAGTACCCTGCTGCAACTGATCGTCGGTACCCTGACGCCCACCACCGGACAGGTGCATACCCAGGGTCGGGTCGCGGCGCTGCTCGAACTCGGCAGCGGCTTCAATCCCGAATTCACGGGGCGGCAAAATGTGTTTTTCAATGGGCGGGTGTTGGGTTTGACTCAGGCGGAGATTACCGATCGATTTGACGCGATCGCGGCCTTTGCGGACATCGGCGACATGCTGGAGCAACCCGTCAAAACCTATTCCAGTGGGATGTTCATCCGTCTCGCCTTCGCTGTGGTGATCAACACCGACCCGGATATTCTGATCGTCGATGAAGCTCTGGCTGTGGGCGATATTTATTTTCAGCAAAAGTGTTTTGAGCGGATTCGCCAACTGCGCGATCGGGGGGTGACGATCCTGTTCGTCTCCCACGACTCCGGCTCGGTGTTTCGGCTATGCGATCGGGCAATCCTATTGGAACAGGGCAAGGTGCTGTTGGACGGGGAACCGAAGCCTGTCCTCGACCTGTACGAAGCCAATATGCTCAAGGCGTTTGAAAAGCAGCCGCCCCAGATGGTTTCGACAGTTGCTCCGATCGTGGCTCCCACAAACCTAGTCGTCAGCCCAATTGCTACCCCCGATCCCACTGCACCCGCCATCCCCTCCAGCAACATCGAATCCGACGACCTCGCCCAAGTCCAATTCGTGCGGATTCTCGATGCCGCTGGTCAACCGATCCCCACGGTCACCAGCGGGCAGGCGATCCAAATCACGATCGGGATTCAGTTTGGACAAGCATTCGCCGCGCCCCATGTGGGATTCAAACTCCGCAATCGCCAGGGGGAAGTGGTGTTTGAAACCAATACTCACTGCATGGGCCAAGCGATCGGCCCAGTGACGGCGAATGAATCGATCGAAGTCCGGTTTGCCTGCGAAGTGCCGCTGATCGACGGCCAATACACGATCAGCGTCGGCATTGCCGACGAAGCGATCGGCCTCACCAGCTTTCGCCGCACCTTGGTCTATGCCCACGACCAAGCCGTGATCACGGTGTTCAAAAATCCCCACGACATCATCTGGGCGGGCATCGTCAACCTCAAGCCCCAATTCTCCTGCCACCGCTCCGCCCTGCCCTAGGAGAATGCAAATGCCTCGACTGTCGTATCCAACAATCAACGATCCCCCCTAGCCCCCCTTAAGAAGGCAGGGTGGTTTCATACAACGGAAGATAAATATTGGAAGCACATACCGACAATTCGGAGGTAGGAAAATGAGGATGGACTGATTGTCGTAATTCAGTCGAGTCAGCCCATGAGCCTCATGATCCAATTAAAGCAAATTCC
>JANOQX010000140.1:0-8313 GCA_031415035.1 Cyanobacteria bacterium VAR_4_metabat_243 | reverse complement strand
TTGCATCACCTTGGCCAGACGCCAAGGATTCCGAACTGTCCCCCAAGCCCTCAGATCTTGGGCCAATTTACTTGATAAGGTATTTCATTTCTTTGTATGAAACCACCCTGCTAGCCCCCCTTCAAAAGGGGGGAACCGGAGAAATGCTCAAAGTCCCCCTTTTGAAGGGGGATTTAGGGGGATCGCAATCTGACAGCGTTAGTCCATCAAACTCTGCATCAGCCCAAATTGATGCAGAACGCGAAGCCGCGATCGCGCTTTGTGCGTGGTTGGGGCATTTGCCGTTGGCGATCGAGTTGGTGGGGCGGTATTTGGCGGAGACGGGGACGATCGCATCGGTGTTGGCGGAGCTGAAGGCGCGATCGTTGGATGCGGTGGCGATCGATGAGGTGCCGGATGAAATGAGCTATGAGCGGAATGTGCGATCGGCGATCGGTCTTAGTTGGGAGCCGTTGGAGGAGCGGGAGCGGCGGGTGCTGTTGATGGTGAGTGTGTTTGCGATCGGGCCGATCAAGTTGGGTTGGGTGGTGGATTGTTTGCCGGAGATGGAGGGTGTGGAGGGGGTGCTCGATCGGGTGTTGGTGAAGCGGAGTTTGTTGGAGAAGCGGGAGGGGCGGTATCAGATGCATGCGCTGGTGCGGGCGTTTGTGGGTGGGATGCGGGGTGATGATGGGGAATTGGGGGGGGGGGTTGCGGGGGTGATGGTGCGAATCGCGAAGACGATTTGGCCGGTAGTGACGTTGGATGAGCAGGCGCGGGTGCGGGGAGCGGTGCCGCAGATGGAGGAGGTGGCGGTGCGGTGGACAGAGGGTTTGGAGGGGATTGATAAATGCTGGTGTTGTATTGGATTGGCGCGGTTTTATGAGGGATTGAGCCTGTGGCCGGAGGTGGAAAGGTGTTATGAGCGATCGTTGGCAATCAGTAAAGCGCAACTGGGCGATCGGCATCCACACACGGCAACGAGTTTGAATAATTTGGCGGAACTATATCGTGCAATGAGCCGCTATGAAGCAGCGGAACCGTTGTATGTCGAAGCCTTGGCAATCAGGAAAGCGGAACTGGGCGATCGGCATCCAGAGACGGCGACGAGTTTGTGTAATTTAGCGGTGTTCTATCACAGCACAGAGCAATTCGATCGGGCCTTGCCGCTCCTAGAGGAAGCCCTCAGTATCCGTCAGGCAGTCCTTCCCGCCGAGCATCCGGATATTTTGAGTACACAGGAAAGTTTGGTGAATTTGCGACAGGCGATCGAACAACAAAACAGGGCATCGTGAACCGGATTTGGCGCGGTGATCGGGGCCTTTGGCGATCGCGTTGGACGATCGGGGGATAGGGCGTAAGTTCGATCGGGGAATCAATCGTCAGCCCGATCGACGATCGCAATGCCCCCGCGCGCGTCAAGGTTGGGCTAGCAAGGAAACCCGGCTAAACCCGGCTCAGAAGCAGTTTGGAGTCCCCTTTAGGGGAGTTTCCTTACTAGCCCTGTGCTTTAGCCACGGGGCGGGTCTGAGTCGCAGTCGTCCGATCGCCCCCTCACCGACTCGGCACCCCTTGACAAGCACAGTAGTAAGCCGAAGACGGGGGACTGTCGAAATTACTCCCACAACCCAACGCAATGTGGATTTCATATTGCCCAAACTGCTCATCATCCCAGAGCTGCACCCAGTCATAAAACGGCATCGCCGCGAGCAATTCCGCCCGATCGGTCGGCTGCCACGCATCTTCCTGATCTTTATAAAAATTCAGTCCCGCTTGCACCGCCTGCTCGATCGCGAACTCGATCAAGCGCGGTTTGTCCTGCCGCAGCAATGCTAAATCCGATTCAATCACATCGAACATCGCCGCCGCTTCCCAATGGACGATCGTCGCATCGCCCAAGGTCGTCTCACCCGGCTCTAACCCCGAAATATTGTGTTGTGCTTGAATCGCCCAGACTTTTTGGAAATGGTAGCGGCGGCGATCGGCATTCCGTTCGAGGCGTTCCATCATGTATTGGATTTCGGTGGGATCTTTGGCGATCGCTTGGTAGTCGAGTTCGAGATTTAGGCGATCGAGATCCGATTGAATATCCGCCCCTGGGTTCATGCTGGTTTTCAGGCCAATCAACATAAATTGCTGCATGATGTCACCATCCGCTTCGATTTGCGCTGAGCGGAAGTTTTCCGCCCGATCGAGGGCGGCGAGAATGCGGTCTTCGGTGACAGGTTTAGGCATGGTGCGGACGGCGTTTAGAAATCAAAGTAAATATATCGCGCTGCGCCGGAGGGCGCAAAAATCCACACGGCATATAAACAGACAGGCACCAATAATAACCGCAAAAACCAATTCAGCTCCAACTTCAAACCCCGGCGGAAGATGTACGAACTGCCCATGCCGATCGCCACCAAGACCAACATCCCGGCAATTTGATTCGGATAGAGCTTCAACGACTCCACATAGATCTTCTGCAAAAACTGCGGGTCAGTCGGCACGCCCCAGAGTTTGCGAATCGCCAAGCCCGCATCGTTCAGATTCGGCAACCGGAAAAAGATCCAGCTCAAGAACACCGTGAGCTGCGTGAAAAACCAGCCCGTGACGATGCCGGGAATGCTGGCCCAGAATTTCATCATCGCGTCGGACTTGCGTGACAGGGTATCGACGATCCGATGCACCGCCAACCCCAAGCCATGAATCCCCCCCCACACCACAAAGCCCCAGGCCGCGCCATGCCACAGTCCGGCCAGCAGCATCACAATCACGAGGTTCAAGCAAGTCCGTCCGAGTCCTTGGCGCGAGCCGCCGAGGGGGAAGTAGAGATAGTTGCGGAGCCAATCGCCGAGGCTCATGTGCCAGCGTCGCCAAAACTCCGCCAAACTCGTGGTGAAATAGGGCAAATCAAAGTTCGGTGGCAGATTGAAGCCCAACAGCATGGCGCTGCCCCGTGCCAAATCGACATAGCCGCTGAAATCGAGATAAATCTGAAAGCCGTAGGCGATCGTCGTTAGCCAGACATCGCCGCTGCCCGCCCGCGCCAAACTGTCGAAGCTGAGATTCACATAGTCGGCAATCCGATCGGCGAAGATGCCTTTCTTGACTGCCCCGCGTGCAATCAGCCACAGACCTTCGGCAATTTGGTCGATCGTCGGGGGCTTGAGCTTCTGGAATTGTCCGGCAAACAGGTGATAGCGGGTAATCGGCCCGGAGATCAGCTTGGGGAAGAATAGTTTGTAGGCGCTGAATTTGACCAAACTCTGGGCCGCTGGTGCGCCGCGATGCACATCCACCAGATAGGCGATCGATTCAAAGCTGAAGAAACTCAAGCCGTAGGGAGCCAACGCGCTCAGCCCCTTCCAATCGGTGGCGGCGGGCATCAGCGGCAGCTTGAACGTCGTCCCCAGGCTCGAAAGCAGAAACGGCATGTACTTAAAACTCACTAGCAGCACCAGATTCAGCCCGATCCCCAGCCACAGCAACTTAATCCGCCGCTTGCTCCAATCCTGCTGGGCATAATTCCAATCCTCGATGCGCCAATCGGGCGGTGCGCCGATCGCCCGACCCAGTTGAAAGTTGATCCAAGTGGCCACTAGCAAAAGTGGCACATACTGAATTTGTAAAGAGGCGTAAAAAATCACACTCGCCAGCAATAATGCCCAAACTCTCAGTCTTTGTTGTGACAAACACCAGAAAACAGCGACAACACTGAGTAAAAACAGAGCATAAATAGGAGATCGAAAGTCCATGGTAGGGCTGCTAAAAGTTAAATCTCGACCGATCGACGGCGCACATCCCAGGGGGTCTGGGGATACCGTCGCCGCCCGTGCAAGTTTACAGCGAAAACCCCCGATCGCGATCGAGAATTAGCCACCGCCCGATCGGCGTCCCCCAAGTTGGCTGTAACTGACCGACCATCGGACTGAGAGCGATTCGGTGGGGGCGGGCGCACCGCTTGTTGTCGTTAACTTTAGGAGGAGATGTCGTTCAGGGGGACGGAGGGGGACAGTCTAAGAACCGTCCCACCCCCCCCGGCATTTTCGGTGGAAGTTGGCGATAGTAGCTACAGCGTTCAACTGTCCCCTGTGCCCCGCAACTGCTTAGTTGCAGGGCAATTTTATTTTAAAGTCAGGGTGATGGACGCAAGTGATGGGCATCGCGATCAGGGTGGACGGATTATCCGACTGACCACTCCACTGGCACATCGTTTGCCAAGACGCTGCCCGCACCGTTGGGCCGATTCAGGTCAGCAAAATCAATATTAACTGGTGCGGCGCTGGCCGCAGTGGGCAATTGGTAAGCCTGGACTGCGCTGTAATTCACTTTCCAGCCGAGGTCGCGCAAGGCGGCGAAGGTGAGCTGACTCACTGGCTGGTACCCGCCATTCGAGACGGGGGTGAGCGATTCGGTTTGGAATACCGATTCATCCCAATGGGCGAAGATTCCCGCTTCGATCGGGACAGCGGTTTGCGCCACGGTGGCTGCCAGTCCCGCATCGCGGCGCAGTTCGCCGTAGGCCCATCCGGCGTAGGAATCGGCCCGGTAGCGGTTGGTGGGGCGATCGATCAGGCTCCTGGCATCAGTGGTGACGCCGATTTGGCGGATCGAGCCATCGGCATTGCGGAAGCTCAGGGGTTCCCAGAGTGTGCCGAAGCCGAGGGAGTGGGTGAATTCGTGGATGAACAGATTGGTTTGGGCGTCTAGCCCGATCGTGTCGATCCGGCGACGATTGATGGTGGCGCTGGCACTGTTGATCAACAATGTTTGGCCGTTGGTCGTGGCGCTGGGTCCTGAGTAGGCCAGGGTGACGGTATCGGGTCCCCCACTGTTGAGATTCAGGTCTTCGGTGACAATCCGAATCGGCAGGACGCCGCCCGGTACTAGCGTCCCGCCGCCGCTCAGCGCCGTTTCCCAGAACTGTGCGGCGGCTTCGAGGGCGTTGCGGGTGGTCTGATTCAGTCCGGCACTCGTCACGTCATAGTTAAGCTGGATATCCAGCTTGCGTGGGGCGCTGTTGGTCGAGCGGAAATTGGTGGCGAGCTGGTAGTTGGTGAGTTGATCGTCGTAGCTGCGGACTTCCAGGAAGTAGCCGCCCGCGTTGAGGAAGACTTCGAGGGATTCGGCTTTGGTGCCGCGTTCCCAGTTCCAAGCCAGCACTTCGCCTGTGTCAATTTGGCTATTGCCATTGCGATCGCTGATGATCCGCACATCGGCATCGGCGCTCAACCCGCTCAGACTGGCCGAATAGACTCCCGAGGCCCCGAGGCCAAACAGGTAGATATCGCTCCGATCGTTCAATCCCCCGATCGACTGCGATCGGCTGAAAGTGCCATTCAGCTCGTATGTGGCAGTGGCTAACGTATTTCCTGCATCCATGATTTTGGCGACCCCGGCGATTTGCCACCCATTGATTGTTCCGAGTCGTTCTTGGCCTGTCACCACTGAACGACTAATAGTGCTTATTGTTCCATTGATGTCGGGTTTTGACATCATCCAAAAGTCGGATGTGCCAACTGTCACATCCCGGACGACTAGATCTAATGCCCCATCGCCATTGAGATCAGCGCTAGCGGCGATCGTTTGGTTGGGGCCGATCGGTTGATTCAGTCGGCTTGACCCCACGACCATGCCCTGTTGCATTTGCCACCATTGGTTTGACCCCGTGAGGCGGTTGCCCCATAGAATATCCAATCCGCCGTCCTGATTCACATCGCCCGTGGTGACGATTTGCCATGCGGCACTGGGTTCGGGTTTGGGGAAGGCGCGACCCCCGATCAGCGAAATTGGGGCTTCGCTGCCAGTGGGAGCGGGCATGTACCAGGCAAAGGCACCGAAGGCTGGATGTTCCCAGATCAGGTCCAGATTGCCGTCCCCATTGACATCGCCTGTGCCGACGATTTGGAAGTCTTGGTCAGCGGGCACGCCACTCAGCATTTGGCCCCCGATCAGCTTGCCGTCACGCAGCAGCCACCAGAGGGTGGTGCCAGTGGACCGATTGCGCCAGAGGACATCAAGTTCGCCGTCGCGGTTGACGTCCCCGGTGGCGGTCAGTTGCCAGTCCGCACTGGTGGTGGGCAGGGCTTTAGTGACCACGATCGCGCTGCCGCTTAACTGACTCCAGGCGTTCTCGTGGGTCAGGGCATTGTGCCAAATGGCTTGATTCTGGGTGAGGGAGGAACGATCGAGCGCGGTCGTCAGGTTGGTCACCAGGCTTGGTGCTTGATTCATGTCGGTATAGGACAGGCAGTCCGGGAAGAGCGATTCTCAGGAAGTGGCAGCACAGTGGGATGTTGTCAGGACTGGAGATTTGTCTTGATCGGCACCAAGGGGGCGACCCCTCACCTTCAGTGAGCGAGTCTGAGTGCGCTATTCTGATTGACTTTGAATGACAGAGCTTAATCACGTGATCGTCCGTCGGTGTGTCAATCCGGAGGAACTCATGGCTAATCTCCGTAATTTCATGGATTCTTCACATTGGGGGTGGGCGACGGCGGGGGCGGGGCGCTCGTCCCCACCCGCGTTAAGATAGAGGACTGACAAACTCCCGACTCGCCGCCTGAACCGCACCATGACGACAGAATTGCTAGCTGAATTGACTGAGGCGGTTGAATGCCGCCGCAATTTTGCGATTATTTCGCACCCGGATGCGGGGAAGACGACGCTGACGGAAAAGCTGTTGCTGTACGGGGGCGCAATCCACGAAGCGGGTTCGGTCAAGGCCCGCCGCGACCAGCGGGCGGCGACTTCGGACTGGATGGAGATGGAGAAGCAGCGGGGGATTTCGATCACCTCGACGGTGATGCAGTTCAATTACAAGGACTTCATGATCAATCTCCTGGATACCCCAGGACACAAGGATTTTAGTGAAGATACCTATCGCACCTTGGCGGCGGCGGACAATGCCGTGATGCTGATCGATGCGGGGAAGGGCTTGGAGCCGCAGACGCGGAAGTTGTTCGAAGTCTGTAAGTTGCGGGGGTTGCCGATTTTCACCTTTGCGAACAAGATGGATCGCCCCTGCCGATCGCCCCTGGAATTGATGGATGAGATCGAGCAGGAGTTGGGGTTGTCGGTTTACCTCGTGAACTACCCGATCGGCGGCGGCGATCGGTTTAAAGGGGTATTCGATCGGCATACGCGCCAGGTTCACCTGTTCGAGCGGAGCATCCACGGCAGCAAGGCGGCGAAGGATTCGGTCATGGAGCTGGATGATCCACGGTTGAAGGAGCTGTTGGAGCCGGATATCTTTGCCCAGTTCCATGAGGAATTGGAGCTGATTGAGGGGATTGGGCCGGATCTGGATCTGGATGCGGTACATGCGGGCAAAATGACGCCGATGTTTTTTGGCAGTGCGATGACCAACTTTGGGGTCGAGCTGTTCTTAAATTCGTTCTTGGGTTATGGCTTGAAACCCGCGCCCCACGGCAGCTCCCAGGGTGAGATTTTGCCGACCTATCCGGAATTTACGGGGTTTGTGTTCAAGCTTCAGGCGAATATGGATCCCCGGCATCGCGATCGGGTGGCCTTTGTGCGGGTTTGCTCGGGCAAGTTCGAGAAAGATATGTCGGTGAACCATGCGCGCACTGGGAAAGTCGTGCGATTGTCGCGGCCCCAAAAGCTGTTTGCCCAGGATCGTGAGGTGATCGAAACCGCTTATCCGGGCGACATTATCGGTCTAAATAATCCGGGGATGTTCGCGATCGGGGACACGATTTATCTGGGCCAGAAGTTGGAATACGCGGGGATTCCTTGCTTCTCCCCGGAGTTGTTTGCCTTCCTGCGGAATCCGAATCCGTCGAAATTCAAGCAGTTTAACAAAGGCGTGGCCGAACTCCAGGAAGAAGGCGCAGTGCAAATTATGTATTCCGCTGATGAAGCCAAACGCGACCCGATCCTCGCCGCCGTCGGTCAACTGCAAATGGAAGTCGTCCAATTCCGGCTCCAACAGGAATACGGCGTCGAAACCCAACTCGACTGGCTGCCCTACACCGTCGCCCGCTGGGTCGATGGTGGTTGGGAGGCCCTGGAAAAAGCGGGTCGCCTGTTCAACACCGTCACGGTCAAAGATGCCTGGGGCCGCCCCGTGTTGCTGTTCAAGAACACCTGGAACTGCCAGCAATTGGAAAATGACGAGCCAGACTTGCAGTTAAGCGCGATCGCGCCTTTGGTGACGGGGAATTGAGCCGTAACGGATGAGAATTGGTGGGCAATGCCCACCCTTGTATGTTTAGGAGGTCACAACCCGTCCCACCCTCGGTGCTCGACACCGTTCAGTAGCAAGGGTATTGATAAGCTAAAAAAAGCGCATGGTCGATTGCTTGCCCATCGGGTGCCAGACACCGT
>JANOQX010000139.1:0-72160 GCA_031415035.1 Cyanobacteria bacterium VAR_4_metabat_243 | reverse complement strand
CGACGATCGTGCCGCTGTGGTCGAACAGCAGGGCACGGTTACCCGTCGTGCCCATGTCGAGGGCGAGGATGTATTGCGTCATGTGGGGTGATGCGGTGGGTTGGGGGCCGCTTTGAGCTTAGGGGTTCGGGGGCAGGATGAACCGATTATTAAGCAAAGTTTTAAGTTTTTGGGCCGCCTTCACTGATTGGTAGGTTGCACGATGAGCCTTGGGACTGCTTGACTGACAAAACTAGGAAGCTGGAATGCGCTTAAGGACAGTGAATTCACGCTGAAATGATTGTTCATGTTGACGGCGAGAAGCCATCGCCGGGTCTGGGTCTGGTGCGCTGGATAGAAATCGGTACAACCGGATTTTCGTCTGTTCGGTGATGGCCAAGCGAATCCAATTCCAGCCGATTTTGAGATAGCTCATGCCGCGTTTCCAGTGTGGGTCAACCGCTGTCCGCTGTCCCTGGGCCACCACCGCCGTGCCCTGCAAGACCAGAAACAACATAGTCAACGCCACAATCCAGAGCAATTGCGTCAAAGCAAACGGGTCACGGATACGGCAAGCCTCCAATTGAAAGCCATTGGACTTCAAATCGAGAAAATTCTCCTCAATTTGGAACCGCAGGCGATATTCGGCAAAGGTGGCCAAATTCGTGGGTTCATCGCTGGCAATCATCCAGAACTCGCCGCTTTGTTGGTCATGGGCAAATGCCAGATAGACCGGGCCATAAGGCTTCGTTTTACCCAATTGTACCGGGCCGGTGAAGTAGGCTTCACCCGCTGACAGCTTGATTTCACTGATTTTGTGCCACCGTCCATCGCCCGTCTGAAACTGAAACCGTTTTTTGATTCGAATCCGGTAATGCCACTTCAGCGTCTGTTGCAGGTATTTCAGCAACTTGCCATCGGCAAAGCCCCGGTCGGCCAGCAATACCACTTTGACCGCTGGCGGCAAGGTGGCGGCGACTTGCCGCAGCACCCGTTGCACATACCACAGACGGATCGTGCTGCTTTTGTGCGGCACCACCCGGAAAGCAATCGGGATCGTGCGACCCCGGTAGACCACGCCCACCCAGACGACGCAGAAGCAGTTCCACAGCATCGTCGTGTCCAAGCTCAAATACAGCCGTTGCAGACCCCATTGCGACAGGGCTTGTCGGATTAATTGCTGATGCACCCCAGCCAAATTGATCCGCCGATTTGACAGATTCCGCCGAAACCGCCGTTGTTTCGACTGGGCCTGCTTGGCTCGACTCGTCACATATACCCCAAACCCGCTCGGATGGACTTTCTCGCTCTGGATCATCCCCAACATCATCCAGCAAATACTTTGGATATGCCGCACATCTTGCCACCGATCTTGGCATTGACGCAAATATTCATCTAGCGCATTATACAAATGGGTGGTTGGAGTCATTTTGGTTTGACTGGTTGTGTAGTAACTCCTAGCCTAAACCAGACTCTAACCCCCGCCTACGCTTTGTTTCATTCCTCAATATTTTTGTCAGTCAAGCAGCTGGAAATGCTCTTTCGGCAGCAACTTAGCCAGTCTACTTCAATGCTCAGAAGCATTCGTTACTCTGGCAGGTTGTAGGTGTCAAAGTTTGATTCAAAGGAAATAGGTACGACACCACTACTGTCCTCAGCCCTCGTCATCGCTCAGAAAATCCGGCGGCGCATTGGGCTTACCGTGATCGCCCAGATAATTACGAAACAGGGTGCGTGGATCATGTCCCAACCGCTGGGCCACACTGCCGGGATTCTCCCCATATTCAAACATCGAAATCGTGGCATTCGTATGCCGACTGATGTAGGGTCGTCGATAATCGATCGCCAGCTTGTCCAACACCGATCGCCAACCGCGTTTCGCAAAGTTGCGGGTACTCATGATTTTCCCCTTCCGCGATGGGAATACCGCCACATCCGGCGACACATGACTCGGTCGGCGGGCCAACAACATCTTTTGCAACCGAGGCGTCAGGGGAAAAGTTCTCGCTTCATTCGTTTTAGTCGCTTTCCGATCGCCATGCACCGTCACCGACTCACCAATCCACACCGAACTACAATCCGCGTTCAAATGTTTCCAGCGTAGCGCCACCGCCTCCCCGGTCCGACAGCCAACGCCCAGCAGAAATTCCACAAAATCTACATAGAAGGAATATTCTGAATCGGTGCGGAATCCCACAATGATCGCCCGCACTTCTTCAACGCTAAAGGGCTTCGGACGTTGCTTGGGTGGCACCTTTTGGGAAGCAGCCAGTTTGCTCCAGGGATTGCGATGGTCGGCTGGCAGCAGTGCATCCTCGATCGCCCAATTCCACGCCGATGCCGCCAAATAGAGCTTATCCTTCACGGTCACAGGGGCCAATCCCCTGGTGTCACTCAGCCAAGCCCTAAACCCAACGACCTCCGCTTCCGTCACGTCCTCAGCCGCCTTCGACTTAAAAAATCCGTTCAAATCCTTGAGTAAGGCGCGATATTTGATCAAGGAAGAATTATAGAGATGCGGCGTCTTCACCACGATGAATTTCTCGAACATCTCATTGATTGCTAATCGCGATTTTGACCGATCGCCCCGGTACTTCCGCAGAGTTGGGTCAAAGAATCGATTCGTCAGGTCACGCTCAATCAATCGGGCTTGGAGTTCAGCGGCCGATCGATTGGCCTTGGTATCGGGCAGGCCAGTGGCAATCTCGTAGCGCTTGCCGCTCCCCCCCAATTCAATCGACCAAGACCATCGCAAATAGAGGCGACCGTCTGTGGAACGTACAGTGACTGTACCTTTTGCGGCTTTTTGACGTGGCATTGGGGGGAACCTTTGGGAAGGGACAACAGAACCATCAATCCCCCCAATTGTCCCCCAACAACCCTCCCAAATCGCGGTAAATCGTCCCAGATTTTGTACCGGACTAGTACCCCGAAACCACTGAAATGCCCAAAAGAAAACCGCACAACCCTTAAGCTGTGCGGTTTTCAATGAATCGGAGCGACAGGATTTGAACCTGCGACCCCCACTACCCCAAAGTGAATAGCCAAACGCGACCCCCACTACTGGACAGTAGTTTCAGGGATTCGGCGAAATGTTCGTACACAGTTCGTACACAAACGGCTCAAAACTCCGGCATTTTGGGCCGATCGAGCATCCGGCCATAGGTCTGCACCACCATGCGGGTGGATTTGTGGCCCAGGGCATAGGCCACCTGGGGATAGGTCGCGCCCTGGTCGATGAGGTGGCTGCCCATACTGTGACGGCTGAAATAGGGTGGCCGATAGGGGATGCCCGCTAAAGCGATCGTAGTGACCCAGCAGCGACTGCGAAAATTGTGGGGGTTGATCTGTTTGCCCCCTGGGGTCGGGAAAACCAGGTCGGTCGGTTTAAGCCGCGATCTGGCCGTCAGCATGGCGTGAACCTTGGGCTGAAGGTCGAGGGTGTATTCGTGGTCGGTTTTTGGGGCTTGGATGGTGACGGTACCCGTGGTGAGGTTGATCTGATGCCAGCGCAGCATGAACGCCTCGCTGGGGCGACAGCCGATGTGAACGAGGAACATCACCACGTCGTGATAGTGGCAGTAGTAGGGGTGGTCTTGGAGTGTTATGAGGATGAGCTTGATCTCGGCTCGCGTGAAGGGGTTCCCGGGCCTGGCGGATTGGGCACCTTTAGCCGAGGGGATTTGGGCGAAATGGTTGCTGTCCCAATGCCCAGCGCTCAGAAGCCAATCGCCAAAGCCTTTGAGTAGCGACAGGTTTTGATTGGCGATGAGTGGCTTTTGGGTCGATCGGAGCCGGGTGATGAAGGCCAGGGCTTGAGCGGGGGATTCGATCGACCGGCCAAACCGGGTCAGATTACTGGCGATCGGCTTGTATTTGGCATCGATCGTGGCGGGTTTGGTGCCCTGTGCGATGCGGTATTCGGTGAATTTGGCCCAAAGGTCAATCGTCGCTGGGGTTTGGGTATTTTCGGCTTGCCGATATTTCTTGAGGGTGGGATCGAACCGTTCGAGGGCAATGTCCGCCTGGATTTGAGCCGCTTTACCTTTGGCAATGCGGCGGTGCAGTGGGTTGTCGGCAAGGCCCAGGGGCAGGGTGTAGGGTTGGCCGTTGATCCGCCAGCGTAGACGCAGCATTCCGGCCTGACTCGCAATGGAGACAGTGCCTTTGGGGGCTTTGGCCATGATTCACTCGGAGTCCCAGTGCGCCAGCGATCGTCGGCAATTGGGGCACCAATCGGCATCTAGCCCAGGGATGAGATGCGGGTGGAGGCAGCGTTTATGGGTGCTTTTTGCGGGGCACTTTGGGGGTGGTGGCTCGGTTTTGCCCCGCAAATCTTCGACGGTGATCAAGGGTGGATTCAAGTATTCGTCGAGGATGCAGCGTTTTTTTGGCATCACCGCACATCCTGGGATCTGCGGTTGCTAAATCTGTCCCGATAAGGTGAGGGGATCCCGTGTTCTTTTCTCATTTGACTGATAAAGCAAGTGCTCACATAAAATTTTTCGGCGGCAACAATATTACGAACATTGGGATTGGCAGCTAAAAAAAGACGAATTGATTCTCTCCGATTAAGATCAATCCTCAACGTGGACGTAGGTTCCCTGAAGGGTGGGTTCGAGGGGATCCCATAATGTTCTCTGACTTGACGGCAAATGCGTGTACTAACCCCAAATTTCCGAGCCGCGACCAAATTCGATGTAGAGGGATTGGCGCTTAGGAATACGCGAACCGCTTCTTTTGTTTTGGCGCTAACTTGGCCGGAAGTCGAGGGAATTCCGTATTGCTTTCTGATTTGACTGATGACTTTAATGCACACGAAAAATTTCTCAGCGGCAACATCATTGCGGGTATTTGGATTGGCAGCTAAAAAAAGACGAATTGATGATCTGTATTCATCGTCAATCTTTCCCATCATCGAACCTCCTGCAAGTTCCCGATTACGATTTCCGACTTCAAGCGCTGATGGCGATCGGTGGTGATGTATCGAGCCTGGTCAGCCAATCCAGCCGACTGATGTACCGCGATGGCGGGCCATCGGAGTTGGGGAACTCGATCGTGCAAGCCTCGCCATTGATGGCGACCAAATTAAATTCCATGCCCTCTGGAGATTCCCGGAATGCCACCGTTTCACCCACTTCAAGCGGTGCGTCTGGCTGCTCTGGCTCGGTGTATTCGTAAGAAATCGACTCCTCAATTACTGGTAAATCCGGTGGTGGAGACTCGGCCTCCAGCGGATGGTATTCCAGCACCACTAATCTTTGGCCCATGGCTCGCAATCCCGTCCGCGCCTCGACGCCACATTTGCGCAGCTCCGGAGCCAACCGCACCAACATCCGGCCCAGGACGCGGGGACTCTTGATCCAATCGGGCGATCGCCGTTGCTCTTCACTGGCGACTTCATTCAGCGCCGCAAGTAATTGACTGGCGGTGCCTTGGAATCGGGGTTGGCGTTCCATCAGCATCAGGATGTGGGTCGCAATCGCGTCATTATCGATCGCCGCCTGGTGAATGCGCTCGCGGTTTTCGCGGTAGGCAATCTCGAAGGCCCCCGGCGCAAATCCGAAAGCACCTTCGACCGCGTGGCCCCAAAGATGGAAATCGGCCATGCGGGTGAGGTTGATGGGTCGCACATTATTTTTGTGCCGTAGCCCATGGGACAGCGCATCCAACAAACTGCCCAGCACTGCGGATTGGCAATCAGCCAAAGCGTTTTCCCAAGCGTCCTCGGTCATGCGCTGACCTTCTTCGATCGGGGGCAAATTTAGGATGATGCTGCGATCGAGCAGGTCGGGCCGCGTCGCCAATGCCTCGATCCCATTCAAAATTATCGGGCGGACACCCTCAAATACCGACTCATCGCCATTCGTGTAATATTTCCGGTGGCCAATGCCGCCGCCTGTCGCGAGACGACAGAGGCTGTCCGACATCGCGTTCGATAACCCAGAAAGGTTGTCGTAGACGAGACACCAACGATTCAGAGCGTGGGCCATTAGATCGCCTTCTTCGCGGGGCAGGGACAACAGCAGGGCTTTCGCCGGGTCGATCAACCGCTTCAGCAGCTCGCAGGTTTTGGATTTGCCCGAACCATGCTCGCCGTTCACGACCAGTAGCGGGTGCGGACGATCGGGGAACAAACCCCAGGACAGCCACGCCAACAACAAAATCCAGTCGCCTTCTTCCAGGTTCAAAATTTTCCGCAGTCCTGTCCAATCGGCTTGGGCGTTGGGTATGGGCAACGCCTTCATCGTCGCGGGACGATGGAATTTTACGGGGCAATCGCCCTCCAGAATCCGCCATCCTGCCCCGCAAATTTCCACGATTTTCCGGTCTTGAGTGCCCAGGTCGAAGTAAGTTTTGCCGTTGTGGCTGGCGGTGCGGTGGTGGATTTCGTGCGTGGGCGATCGCCTTGCCAGTCCTGCCGTCGCCAACAGCACCTGGCTCATGGCATCAGCACTACAGCAGCGGCCCGTGATGGTTCGGAATTCATCCGCAAACCAGGCTTTGAATCCGGGGGACTCCAATGGGATTGGTTCCTTGAAGCCATTTTGAGGGACATCGACCCAAGCCACCCGATCGTCGGTCTGCCACACTTCGCACCGATCGAGAATCTCACTCAGCACGTCGGCGTTCGACTTGCCTTTGTCGGGCTTGGTTTTGGCCTTGGGGGCTTCCTTGGGTTTCGGCACCATGGCCTGGAACTCATCCCAACTAATGATGCCGAGATTGGTTAAATCCCGATCGCTCAATTCGTCAATGTCTTTGCCATCCTTTTTGGTGTTTTGGCCCCACCAGAGGACGTTGAATTCGCGCCCGGCACAGACTGATTTGGTGCGATCGTAGGCTTTGAGCACGTTCTCATTCGGAAGCCATTGACCGGCGTCATCCTGCTCATGGTGAATTACCCCAGCGTCTGGGGCCAGTAAAACCGATGTGATTTGATACTGGTTCAGCAGGTCCCTTGTGGTTTGGGCCGATGCGCCAAAGTTGCCCCCGGCTGCACCCACCACCATATATTCGGTTTTGCCCTGCGCCCAGAGCCGGATCGCTGTCACCAATGATTTAAGAAAGCCTTCGCAGACAATCATTTCGGTGGGCTGAATCTCAGGATGCACCCATGCCGCCAGTGGTAAATCCCCATTGGGCATGTGCGGCGACGCGCCATCCTGGGACGCCGAACTCAACCAGAGATACTTCGCCGATCGCCGATCGTCGTTGGCAATTTGATAGCCCGTAATTTTGCCATTCAGTAATCCGGCGATGCCAATCCCGTCACAGCCCAATGTCTCGCCCGTTTTCGGATCAATTCCCGCAAGTGCTCGATCCAGTTTGGTCGATTGACCCCTTGCCCAAGACCGGATCCAGCGTTGCTCATGCAGCCAATCAATTTGGGCATCGGTCAGACCCCGATCGCGCAGGAGGGACTTGTGTTTGTTGGTGAGGAACGATCGGTGATTTCGGTACTGGTGATCGCGGTCACTCAGACTTAGGGGCGTCCCCCGGTCGTCATCGGCTTTAACTTCTGTTACCTTGTACATATTGAAGCCCCACTCATCGGCTCCGAACGAGTCGTAACCGGGTGGCTGATTGTCGAGCCGACAGTGAATCCGACCCGTTTGGGCGCTCTGACGGCAATCCTTACGCGCTCCGGCGCAGATGGGGCAATTTCCCTTCAAAGATTTGAAACTCATACTTTATGGAGCAGGCCGTCCGCCTGCTTTTTTATTGGGGACTTGGGAACTGGGAAGATTGGCTAAATAGTTCTGGATCGCCTGCTCATGCTGTTTTGGCTGATGCTGATTGGCGATCCAGTCTTGGATGAGGTCAAAGTTGTAGAGCACCCGGCCTCGCACGATCGAGTAGTGAATGCCCTCCTCCCAGTTCCCCGTCCGCCGCAAACGGAACAGGGTGCTGGTGGAAAGGCTGGTGCGGGCCGTCAATTCGGATCCAGGGATGAACATCACCAAGTCCCTACGGGCAATTTGGGCAAGGCGGGCTGATGTTTGGCGTTATAGGCCACCGCCAACTTCGGATCCGCTGCTGACGTACAAATCGCTTCGTAGTCAGAGATGGAAATATCTTTGGTGCTGATGTACTGATATTCCCCGATCAAGATTTTAAGCGCCCCATCGGCAAAACCCGCTTTTCGGGCAATGGCAAATAGCCGCTTAATCTGATCCCCGTTGATGGTGCGGACTGCGGTTGGCTCCGGATCCGCCTCGATCTGGGGTGAGGGGGCTGATACCTCGGTACCACTCAACGATTGCATGACCTTCGCCGCGACGCTAGCCCAGTCTGGTTCTTTGTCGTAGGGGGCATAAATCGAGCTGCCTGTTTCGGGGTTGTAAATCCGACAGAACAGGACTTGCTCGGTCTCGCCCGCTTCGACGGCGATCGTGATGGGGTTGGCGAAGGCGCGTTTGGGCACGATCGATAGGCTATGCAGCAATCCCTTGGCGAACTGGGTGTCGTAGCCTGCTTGGAGGATGTACCGCTGAACGCCGCAGCGGATGTGCAAGTTCACCTTCGGATCCGGCTTGCCGCGAAATTCTTTGGTTTCGATTTCCAGTTTTTCGAGATGTCCGGTGATGGCGTGATGGGCGATCGGCTCATGTTTGTTGTTGCCGCCGTCCCAGAAGTACCAGAGGGCGTCGGGATATTGACGGTTGGCGTAGATGTAGCGGGGCTTGGGCGGTGGGCCGAAGCCGAGGGTGGAGTTTTGCTTTTTGGTCTCGGCCAAGATGGCGGCGAGGAGGTCATTGGTGTTCATGGTTGATTTCTAAGATTGCTTTCATGAGTTGTTCGACAAGCTGGACGTAGCGGGGGCTGTAGTTGGGTGGGTGGAGTTCCCAGCCATCGGGGCAGTGGTAGATTTTGTAGCTCCAACCGGGGGTGCTGAAGGCGATCGCGGTGATAGCGTTCTGGTCGCCCCAAAACACTACGGATGGGTCAAACATGTGGAAGTAGGCTTTGAGCGTTGCAGCCGCGTCAGCGCTGATGCAGTTGATTTTTTGGGGGGGGGTAGCATTCACGCGGCCCCCTGGCGGATTTCAAGTCGTGGCAGCGCCCGGACGTGAACCGAGCCACGTGGATCCTGGACTTTGCAGAAGTAGGTCTGGCCGACGCGCCAACAATCCCCGATCGTGGTGGCCGGGAGTAATTTGCTGGCTCCGGTGATGCTGCATGGGTCGGTCGAATTGACGATTAATCCGGGTTTGTATTCAGCAGCGCGCATAGGTTGTCTCTGATGGGGTGGGCTGGTCACGGTAGCGGCGACGGGCTTGGAGTCCGGAGCCGTAGCCTTGCTCGTAGCTGGGTTCGGTGAATTTGGGGCGGTGGCCGTCGTAGGCATGTTCAAATCCGGCTTGCCACATGTAGCCGATGACAATGCCGGGGGTAGTCATCAGTTCGGCGGGGTCAGGGGAAGCCCGATCGCGATAAATCTGCTTACCTCGTTCAATTCCGGCTTGGGTAATGTGGTTCATTGGGCTTTGGCCTCACGGTGTTTTTCGGCAGATTGTGTCCAGTCGTAACGGGCAGGGGCGAAGGAGACGAAATAGGTGAATCGATCGGTGGGGTCGCCTTGATAGTTTTCTTGGATCCAGAGGATGGCTTGGTCGCGGAGGAGTTTGCGGGCACAGGCTTTGATGCTGGGATCAGGGAATTGGTCGGTCAGGTAGTCGTAGCGGGCAATCAGGGCTTCGGCGGCGGGGGTGATGTTGCCGGGGGGAGTGAAGTGGAGTATCTTCGTCCCTTTCTGTCGCCCGCCCCAGGCTCTCTTCTTGGGTTCTGGCTCCACCGGGGGGGGTAGAGCCGCTATCGGTTTGGGTTTCGGGGTTCGGGCCTTTCTTGGCCTTGACGCTGGGGGTTCGTCGGTGGCACTTTTGAGGATTTTGCGCACCCGATCGAGGGGGAGTCCGGTGGCGGCGGAGATGGCGCGGGACTTCTTCCCCGCTGCGGCCATCGATCGGACGCGCTGAAGAATGGCGGCATGACTCATGGTTGGCCTCCTGTGACTTTGCCCAGATAGGTGGATTTCTTCTTGCCGTCCAATCGCCATTTCAGGTATTTGTAGGGGCCGTAGCTTTTGCCGTTGACTTTCTTGTAGCCAACCTCAAACCAGCCCTTCCCTCTGGCAGGGGCGGCGCTGGTCGCTTCCCGCCGTTCTTTGCGGGCTTCGTCCAGGTCGATGATTTGGGGTTCGGTGGCGACGGCCAAGGCATCGATCGCGGCCTGCAATTCAAGTAAGTCCGATCGGGTTAAATTCGCGGCCTGCTGGACTAAATGCTCGATCGGGGAGGATTGTTTGAGTGCGCTCATGCTGCCACCCGCCCGTAGTAATGATCGACCGCAAACTTTTCGAGGGTGTTACCCGATAGGCCGCGCTTTTGCCCGATCGCTCGCCCGATCGCGAGTGCGCCGACTGGTGTCCATTTGGTTTTGGCAAGGCGGTTGGCGAATTCGGCTTTGACGGGGGCTTCGGCTCGGATCACGTCGGCGAGGTGGATGCCCGTGCGGATGTTGATATTTCCGTTGGCGTAGGTGAGTCGCCAATTAACTGGCTTGAGTCCATAGTTCTGATCGGCTTCTCTACCCTGGGATAGATTTTTTTCGGCGGTGGGCATTGTAGGCTCTCGGTAAGTTAATGAGTTGGGCTTGACGGCCCGATTCGTAAAGATTTGCAATGGCGGGCGCTAACCCGTCATTTTTATTGGGCATTTAGCCGTAGTCGCAACTGCATCGATCTAAGGAATCGAGTGGATCGCCGCAATCGTCACAGCGGGACAAGACGGCATCGGTGAATTGGGATAGGTCGAACATTTGGGTGTCTCCGGTGGTTTGGGTATCTCCCCTGACAGATGCGGGGGCCAACTCTATAGAGTCAACTGGCATAGTCGGGGGAGAATGGTTGCAGCCAACACGGGGAGTTGATTGGTAGTCGTTTCCCCGTGGTGGATGTCTTTCAGCCGACTTGAGAACGCCGACCTGTATCCAAGGTACACCGTTGGCGTTTAATCGGCAATGGTGTACAATGACAAATATCGACAAAGAAAAAAGAAGAGGTGGTTTAGTGAAACGTCTTCAAGAACTCGGAATGTCCCAGGAGGATTTCGCCAGAGCTGTCGGCGTGAGCCTGAATACAGCGCATCGGTGGATTGCTGGGAAGCAGCGGCCAAAACTTGAGCCTGCGGAAACTTTGAAGCTTTGCACCGTCTTGGGTTGGTCGCTAGAAGAATTGGTGGTGAATGGCTTTCCAGTCGTCACGAACGAGGAACGACTGACTCAAATTGAGGGAGTTTAGAAATGTCATCACTTAGAGATGAGTATCCCGAATACCCCGAATATGCGCTTGACTGGATCACACTAAAAATGACCCATGCCGCCTGGACTGCTGAACGATTGATTTCGCTCTACAAGTCGGATTCTTTGCCGATCTCTCCGGTTTCGGACAATTCCTTATTTGGGGTTCATGCTATTTACTTTTTGCTGGGTGCGGCAAAAAACTTGCTGTACGTCGGGCGATCGGAAAATCTTCGACTGCGCCTAAGCCAACATCAAAAATCTGCAAAATTTACGGATGCTCCAATAGCTGATGTGGCTTATGCCGAGGTCGTAGACAAGATAGATTTAGATGCGGAAAAGTTTTTAATTGATTGGCTGAGGCCCCCTTTCAATAAAGCTATCGCAAGGCTTAGTCACCCCAGAACGCACACCGCTGCTTTCTCCATGCTTGCCAGCACTGCACACCTTAGAATTGAAATGGGTGTTTCCAGAGCCGAGTTTGCGGCCCAATTGGGCATAGAAGAAGAAAAGCTGAAGCTGATTGAATCGGGGGCCATCGAGCATGATTATTGCTTGGCACAGCGAGAATTCATTGAGTCGAGGTTGCGTAAACATTTTTTTTACTGGGGTGATGGAAGGGCTAATACCTTTGGCCCTACCTATCCGTTTAATCGATATATCAGCCCGGATGGCGTATTTACTCACCCGATAAAGGCAAGGCTCCCCCCGGCCACCTCCAATCAAAAAAGCGCCCAGGAGTAGAGTCCTGAGCGCCGTGTGTTCTTTGAGTTTTAGGAGGTAGCTTTTGAACTATGCAACGAGCCTGCACCATGTTTACGAGGCCAACAACAATCCGTTGAGTTATCCCGACCTAGCGGAGTGCGATCGCATTGTGCAGGCCATCATCCAGCAACTTGATGGATTGCCATTGAGTCAGGCATTGGAGATTGTGACGGAGCGGGTACCGAGCGTGTTGGCCTCGACCCATACAGTTGATGTCAGCCACGATCGGTATCAGCAGGTGCTTAGAACTTGATTTTCATGGCAGTGAGCAGGGTTCTTAGCAAATAGCCAATATTGCTAGAATCCGTCACGCCAACAACCGTGTCACAGTCGGCACATTGAATGAACATCAGCTCATGCTTTGAGTCTTTGGGCTGGTTTGCGACCATTGCAAACCGACCCTTGCCACATTTGGGACATCTTGAGATTGCCATAATTTCAATTTGGTATACGACAGCCAAATTATGTCCTAGTTCCTAGTCCCCTAGTTGAGGTTGAGGTATGAACCCAGAACCAGAACGGCCACCGTACAAGACAGTGGCCGAGCTTGAGGCCATTACTTTCCAGGTATTGCGTTGCCTGGAAGGGCTGACCTTAAGCGACGCCCATATCGTTGTACAGAAGTACGTTCCCAACCTGTTGCAAACGGCTTACGTCGTGGACGCAGAATCGATTAATCGTCTAGAAGCATCTGTATTAAATCCTCCCGCTTTTGTTTGATTTCTCGAACTGCGTCTTTCACGTAGTCGTGGCCAGAGAGATCGGGCACTGGCTTCCCCGATTGTCGTTGCATCTCACCGGCCAGTGTCAAAACCTGTGCCGCCTTTGCCGCTGCAAGGGTTTTGTACTGTTGCTTCAATCCCTGAACACTGTGCATCATTTCATCCACTCGGAAATCACATTGGCCCTAGCATTCCCAAAGTGACGAATTAACCAAACTGGTAAAATTACCAACACTGCAAATGGAAGAAAGCCTGAGTCTCACCTTTGAAGTCGTCGCCGGAGTTCTCCCCGGCCAAGCGATGCCCGAACTCACTCGTCGATTTCATCTCCTCAGCAAAGAACGGCACGCCCCCAACGGGGCCGAAATCTTTGAAGCACGGCAGGCCGAAGCGATCGAATATTTTAAGTCGCTCACTAATCCGAGGCAAATGAACTGGGCACGTATCGATTGGGTCTATTACTAGCCATGAAACACCCCGTACCAATCAGCGACTACATCCTCAGTTACCTGCGCGAGGCTTTTGGCTTGGATGACCAGGAAATCGCCGGAACAACCGTCTCCTACGATGACGTAGAGCAATCCCTCTGCATTGACTTTGGGGATGGCATCAAAAACACCCCAGACCGCACAGCCAGACTAATGCGACTTTTGCGGATCTCAAGTCGCAGCTAAAAATCAAAACGGCGATGGCCCGATCGTACAAATCGAGCCACTGCCTAACTCCAAACCGATCGTGACTCGCCAGGAGCTTGCTCAATGGAAACACAGCCCCGCCAAATCATCAACCTAATTGATCAGATGATTTTGCCCCCCGAACGATTTGTCCAACTGCACCCCGACCTGAGCCGCGACCAAATTGCCAAGATCGTCGGCTGCAAACGCCGCACGGTTAACGGTTGGTTTGCCCCACGTGACCCGATGACCCCCAGCAAAGGGCATATGGCGTTGCTCTGGTTATACGATCGGGCGATGCAGACCCCTGATATTTTAAAGTCGGCATAAGTCGATATTCCCGTTTTAGGTGAATCATGACTTCTACGACCGATCTGGTTTTTGTTTTACGTCGGCGCGAATCCATCCTAGGCGGTTTTTACAACACACTTGCCGAGGCCCAAGAAGCATTTTCCAGGAAACTCGAATATTACCAATCGGCTCAGGGCGTTATCTTTGCCCAACAAATAACCAGGGGTTCCGACCACGGACGCGCTGTTGTGGTCTCAGACAATGGTGACTCTTTTCTGCTTGTGATTGAACAGATCGAACATCACGATCGATGGAGGCACCTGGGCCAAAACGAACTCGTTGAAGGCGAAAAAGCCCGCATTGGGCTTTTCTAAACAAATTGCCAAATATCGCCAACGCGGCTAGGTAACCCAGTCTCAGCCGATCTAACTATTGCACTACGACTGGTTAACTGCTGTCGGGCCGCAGTCAAAACCGAATCGAAGACTTCGCCCGTAGCGCGTAGTTTTACGGGCCGCCGCTTTTGCTGTGTGCGCGTAAATTGCTTATCGGCCCTTTTCACTCGCGCAAGTATTGCCGGGTCAAGCCACTCCTCAATCCCCTGAATTGAGGGGCTGTAAGCAATAAAGACATTTATGTTTTTGTTCCACGCTAGCCACTCGTTCAAATCGCGCTTGACGATATATCTCCTAGCCCCTTTTTTGGTGCCATGCCGACGAATGGGCAGCCCATCTTTCAACAAGCGCTCTAATCGCTTAAGGTTGATCTCAACAATCTCGGAAAATTGCGGAATCGTCAACCAATCAGAATTGAATCCTTGCGAGTGGCGTCCGACGCTGATCAGTCTTTCGGATTTCTGAGCGATCGCTTGATACGATCTATTCGGCCAGTTCTCCAGCCTAGCCTTTGCCTGATAGCGCCGCCAAGCCATTTTTAGGGGATACCGATCAGTTAAGTGCCAGAGATACTCCTCTTGGTCTGTCGTCCAGCCTCCCCGGCTTTTCATGTGGCAAGTGTGCGAGCAAAATCTTTGAGTTTTGTGATTTTTGGTTGAATACGATTTTTGGCAGTGGCGGCAATTGTTCATCTAACAGACTTGAAAATAATGCAAAAAACCTATCTTTACACACGAACCCCCAGGATGATCGAGATTGGTGGCCCGTTCGATCAACTGCCTGAAGATCTCAAACAAAGATTCGCGGCAGCCTTCTATGACGGTCTGGCAGACGCCTGCATGGGGGCCGGGACACACGCAGCGATCTGCACTGCGGAGCATACGATTTTACAACTAGAGCGGGTCTTGGCATTCGTTTCCGACGACGATGCGATTCAGGTTATCCGCGATGTTATGGCGGAACTGAGATCCACCCAATAATCCCGTTTTGCGTGAATACTCCCTTCCATAGCCAGCACCGATCGGTGCTGGCTATTTTATTATCGGAACAAGACCGGAACACCGAAACAGAACACCGGAACAACACCAGAACATGAGCGGAACAACCGAACCCCTATCGATGACCGAGTTCGCCTCTGAACTCAATATCACCCCCAAGTATTTACGCGACGTGTGCAAGCGCAAAACCCTGCAAATCACCGCCCAGCCTGACCCGCGCAACAAATCCCGAAAGCTGCTCACACTGGAACAACAGTGTCGCATCCGGGTTGAACTGGGCCGGAACATCACCGGAACAGACATCAGAACAACGGAACAGAACACCGGAACAGAGGTTTTCACGGGTGAATTGATGCTTTACAACCCTGATCCGCTGCCAAACACTCATGCGCTGGCCATGCAGCAGCAAAACAGTGCAGAGGCGGGGGCGATCGACGTAATGCTGGCGGCCCAAATGACCGACCTAGATCAAAACCTGTCCGTGTTTTGCGCGGGCCTTCAGGCTAAGGTTCACCAGCAGGTAAGCCGCGCGTATGCCAACGGTGTCTCTAGTGGGTTGAATCAGGCGAACTCCACAGTCTCGACCGTGGGAAAGCCCCAACCCGTGGGAGCCGGAGGCGGTTAATCGGATTCGCGATCGTGTGCCTCACGCTGGGCTGCACGATCGGGCTACTCCTAAGCCAAGGGGGGAAAGCCAAAACCCCCGATATTTCCAATTCGAGATCCGGAGGAACCAGTGAACTCACTCACCGACTACATTGACAACCCGCTGACCCAGGCACTTTCACAGCGTTTCGGCAAAAAACTAGAGACCCTTACTGCGCCGGATAAGCTCGAAGTGGCCCAAGCCATCCTGACCGCTATGGCCTGGGGCTGCCACACAGGCAAAATCAAGACGATCACCGAGACGATCGCTGAATTTGGCAGCGTGATGCCAGGGGAAACAAGTGGTGCCGACGTGATCGCACTGATTGACGCTCACAGCCCCGACGCAGAGGTCAGCCTAGGGATAGCCGCTGCCCTCTGCCACCAGCTGCACAAAGGGGTCTACGCCCATGCCTAGCCGCCTCGCTAAATTGCGCGACGATACCAAAGTCGTTTGGGGTTGCTTGGCCATCAGCCTGCTCATCCTCGGCACCCTTGCCACCCAGCGGATAACCGCTGCTACAGCGGATCAGCAGGGAAAACAACAGCAATCGCTGATTGCCCAACAACAAGCCGCCGCCCAAATTGCTGGATTAGCCGACGCCCAGAAACGGGCCTCGATCGAAGCCAACGCCCAAGGCTGGAGAGCATGGCAAGCCCACATCGACAGCCGCTGCTCGGCCAGCATCACCAAACTTGCAGACCGCTCCTACGTGGGCTTCACGCTGAATAAGTCGCGGTTGGTCTACGAGGGACTGATTATCTGCGATCGTGACCGCATCGGCATCCTCAAAGGCTCAGAATTGCGGCCCATGTGGCTTGTCCCGCGCGTGGGTTCCAAGCATCCAATGCCAACCACCGCTCCCCCGCCCGAATTCCGACCCATCCAAATCAACCAAAACTACCATGACCAAGAAAAGCTATTTCGACAACGCGAAATCTCAGCCTAGCCCTGCGGAAGCCGCTGTCACAGGAGACCTCAACGGTGACGGCCAGGTGGATTGGGTGGATTCGCTACTGAGCATTATCGGATTCATCCAGACGCCCAAGGGCCAAACCTTTGTAGTCTTGGCCGCAGCGGCCTTCAGCGCCGCCATCAACATCAGCAGCTACAGCAAGACGACGTCCTGGCTGCTGGAGTATCTACGAGCTGGCTGGCTGGGGCCATTTGCTTGGCTGATTGCCTTCCTGTTCTGGGCCGTGATTCAGGCGGGCGAAGTGCTTCCACGCACGGGCTTTTGGGACTTCGACACCAAAGTTCAGATCACCAAAAGCCTACAGGGATCGGGCTTCCCGATCAAAGACTACGATGCCAAATCGGGCCAGCAAACCGATTTGGTCTACTGGCAAGAAGTCACAATCAACGATGCCAAGATGCGCCGGAGCCTGTTCATCGGCGTATCAATCCTGGCTCATGCCGCTGACATTGGGATGCTGTGGAGTGACTACCCGATCTTCGCCGTCGATACCTTCTTCCCGATCGGCCAAAACATCGTCATTGCAGCCTTCCTGATTTTCAGCTTCGAGGGCCTTGTGGGGATTGCCCAAAGCCTGAAGCAACTGCGGCGAGGCTATGCCGTTTAATGCGGTAGCAGGCGATCCCGGTGGATCGCCGCCTCGGCTCAACCAACTACGAAAGAGCGAGATTCCTAATGTATACCAAATCAATCCTGCGATCGCTGGTCTTAGATGGCGGCATCCCGATCACCGAACCTGCCCGCCTCCGAGACCTGCTGCACGAGCAGGCTCAAGGCTCAAAAGCGATCCAAACCGTTGGCACATTTGGCGGTGGGGCCGCAGTGGCGATCGGGCTGCTGATGACCAGCCTGAATCCCGCTGCCCTACTGGCCTCAATCACGGGAGGCTACGCAATTTACCTGGGCCAGCAAAACAAGGCCACGACCGCCGAAGAGCGAGAATTTCGGTTCCTGGGCCGACATGGCCGCATCCTGAACCTGTTGGGTGAGTTTGCCCAGACTGCTACGTCAGACGAAATTCTGAGCGCCTACGAAAGCCTGACCCTGTCGTACCTGGCAATCACGGATCAAATCGTCGTGGATGGGCAGCCGATCGCCGCTGGTGAAATGTTGGCCCAACTGCCGCAGGTGATCGCCGCCCAACGCCAAGCGGTTCGAGTCTCAACCAGTGAATTAATCTCGCCCGCCGGTGAGCAAAAATTTGCATTACCACCGTCGCGCTTAAACGAATATCCTGATGCCGCAACGCCGCTGCTACAGGTGGCTGCACGGACTCAGGCCGAAGGTGAATCGACGGTGGCCGTGCTTGAGCGGACGGTGGCCCAACCAACAGCGATCGGGCTGCCAGAAGCCCTGAGATCGGTAACGGTGACGCATCCATACAGCACATTTATCATCGGCATGTCGGCAGCGGGCAAAGACATCGCCCTCAACAACATCATGACCGCCCTAAAGGCATCCAACCCCACGGCGCTGTGCGTGGGCATTGACGGCAAAAATCACGCCGGGGAACTGCCCTTGTGGTCGGATGCGCTCTACGATCGGAAGCTGCATATTTCGATGCTGGACAAACCAAAGGATTATCATCCAAAATTGTTGGCCCTGATTCAGCAAGCCTGTGAATTCCCTGGCATGGTGTTTGTCGCGTTCTCGGAACTGAATGGCATTGCGGGGAGTTACCTGGCCTCTGGGATGAAGACTGAGTGGGGTGAGATTGCCCACTACCTGCGTTACCTGGCGTTGCAGGGGAATGCCGCTGGCAAATTCCTGCTGTCTACGGCCCAGGGCCTGACGTTGGATGAGTTGGGCCTCACCACCTCGACCCGCGCCAATATCCAATTCTTGATGGTCGGCAACGGTACGCAGTTTGGATTCATTTCCAGCATCACGGCGAATACCACAGTGTTCGATCGGAAGCTGATTAACGACCAGAACACATTCATCGCCGCCTGTTCCCGTTCCACAGCCTTGGAACATTTGCCCAACCGCGACACCGATAAAGGCGTCGCCTATTTCCACACCGCATTGAACCGCTGGGAGCCGATGCCGCGACTGATCAACCCAGGGAACGATCGCAGCGCCCCCACCTCTCCACCAGCTGCCGCTGCGCCAGTTGGACCAACTGCAATCAAACCCGCTGTGACAGCCGATCTGCACGGAGAACAGGGCATAGACCTAGCCGCATCGATCGAGGTTGAGGAGCTGGTTGATAGTGCGCTGGAAACCCTTTATGACAACCCTGGCAAAGAGTTTGGGCTGACTAGGTTGTTTGCCAAAAGGTCGCAGCGCGAGAGGTACGGGGCTTTTCTGGTGGATATTTTGAAAGACGCCAAGAACATACAATATCGATTGGAAACAAGAACCCAAATGCAATGCCACTTTTTCTCAGCCACGATCGTCGCTGCATGAACCGTGTCGTCCCGTGCCGTGTCGTGGCAAAACCCCGGCGAATTGCCGTGCAGCACGGACAAACAGCACGGGACGACACAGCACGGCACGGACAAATCGCAAGACAGACCCCTCCGCATCCTCCCACCATGTCCAATTATTTGCGGGGCAGGATCGGGCCAAATCCCCCTAATCTGCCCCGCAAATAATCCACAAAAAAAGGACGATCGCCCTGAACGATCGCCCTCGCATAACACTCACAATCTCAATTCCCAATTACCCGATCTATTCGAGCAACTGTTGGATTTCCACCAACGTTTGATCCAGGTCAGCTTCCGCCGCATCCTTCTCCGCAGTTGCCGATTCCAGTGCTTGTTCTGCCGCGATCGCCCGCTCGGTCGTTGCGTCAATCCGCGCCTGAAAATCCGCATCTTCGATCGCGTCTTCTTCCCGCAACTCGGCCAACTCAGTTTTGAGTGCCGCAATTTGCTCTTGGTCTTTGACCTGCTGCTGCACCAGTTCAAGGTTCGCTTGCTGCAACGTCACCTTTTCAGTCAACGCCGACTTGAGCGTTTCGGCATACTGCTTAACGAGTTGCGCGATTTGTCGAATATCCAGCATGGGGGTTCACCAATAAAAACGTCGAATCTGTCGCCAGTTTAGGGTTGCGGTCAATCAACCGCAAGCCCGCTTTGGCTATCGTCCGCCGGTGCCTTCCGATCGTTGCGGGGCAGGTCGTGACGGAGGCTTGAACCCCATGACTGACTGCTGAGTTTGCTGGGCCGATCGCGCATCCCGCCAGCGCAGAAAATACGCCAGCACGATCGACCCCAGGTATCCCGCACCGACGATCGCGAGTAGATTGATAATTTGGTCGAACATAGAAGCTCCTTTGCTACCAAGCGCCACGGGCCACTTTTAAGATTTGTTTGAAATAGACCCAATCGAGCAAGAAGCTACGGGCCACAATGCCCACACTCTTGTAGAACCCCGCTCCGAACCCCAGAGATCGCGCACTCGTCAACGGTAAATTTGTGGAGATCGACCCGGCAAACTGGCCATTGATATAGAAATCAGCACTTGTGCCCGCTGCATTGACGATGATCTTAAAATTATTCCAGCCCAAATCAACCGCGATCGACGAGACGACAAAGGTGCGGGCACTGTTGGCACAAGATACCAGCTTCCAGTTGGGGGATGCGGCATCCCCAGTCGAGACACCCCCTTCGTCGTACAAAAAGTACAGCCCGTCGGTCTGATTGACGCCACTGCTCACATCGAAAAACCCAATCAAAATCGAGTAGCGCTCGGTCGCGTTTGAGAGGGTCGGGATTTGGGTCGCGGCCCCAAATGTTGTCTCGCCGCCCCCTAGCTCGATCGCGCTGGTGGCAGTACCGATATGTGATCGACCAGCGGCGGTTGTTCCAGTTGTCAAGTTAACCATTCCCGGCCTGCCGTTCGCATTGATCGCACTGCTTCCGGCTGTGGCCCCAGTCCCGCTCACCGTTGTGAACAAAAATTCGCCTGTCCCGCTGGCCGGTGGCGACAAAAAATCACAAAAGAATTCGGTCTCCACGGTAGGGTTGTTGATTGGCACGGGTTTCACCTCTTGCTTTTTCAGTGGGATTAATTTCAGGTGTTCGACCAGTTTGGCCGCGATAATCGCATTGCCCGTAGCGCTCGGGTGAACACAGTCGGGGAACCAGAATCCCCCATTCAGCGCCCCCGTGTAATCGTTGTCCGGTACATATGGGAAATGCTTCCGGGTGTCCATATAGGCGTCGGCGAATTTCTTCCACCCCGATCGCACCAAGGCGTTGAAATCAATTAGCGCCTGCTTGTAAGCCGCTGCCGTGTAGAAGCCGGAGGGCGAATTGTGCCGGAATGGGCAGTCCCAAATCAAGACATAGAATCCCTCAGATCGGCGCAGCAAACAGTAGTTGCGAATATTCTCAAATGCTTGTTGCGGTGTTGCTCCAAAAGAAATATCGTTGCCGCCCTCGTTGACGACGAGGATGCAATCTCGCCCCACTTCTCGAAGTGGGGCGACTTGGCTACTGCCATCAGCGATCATCTGGGCACAGGTTTGACCCCCAACGGCGACGTTGACCACGGACACGCCGGGGATTTTTTGGAGTGCTAATTGGGCCGTGACTTGACTGGGGATATTGGCCGCTCCGCTCCCAGATAGTTCGCCATTCGTAATCGAGTTGCCGTCGAAAATGATTTTTGAGGAGGCTAATTTGACATACTGCCGCGACATTATGGCTCGACCTCAAACGCGATCACTTCGAGGGTCTTTTGACCCGATCCCGACAGGTTGGCTGTTACCCAGAGCGGTACCAGCGTCGTCGTCGCATATGTCCGAAATAGCGTCCAGTTGACGCCATCGTTAGAGCATTCCGCCGTCACTACACCAGTGCTGCTCCGGGTCAACCGCAGCCAGCCTGGGTTCGTCACCGTCACCCCACTATTGACTACCGCCGTGCCCTGGTAGCCCGAAAACGCAGGGGTCGCCCAGATAAAATAATCCAGATTGTTGGTTGTCCAGGACTCCGCGATCGGCGTATCGCAAAGTGCCACCATGGCCACATCCGCAACTTTGACCGTAATCCGCCCCGCCTTATTTTGGGGGATGGCTTGAGCGCTGCTCATGAATGAATCAAAACTTCCAGCGGAACTAGCCGGGGTGTATATGTTCCCAGTGTTGGTGATTGTGTTTCCCGCACGGGTCGGGAAGGTCAGCCCGATCGAGTTAAACGTCGGCAACACCCCCTTCTCCTGCCAGATTTCTACCCAGTGATCAACACCGTCAAAGGTGAATTTAATCACGTTGACAATATTGATCCGATTATCGTATCCGGTATCGGTATTGACAGCCTTGAAAGCGCTGAAATTAGGGGTGTTGATGCCATCCGCGACCAGTCGGTAAATCGCGATCGCGCCAGGGATTTTTGCCCCTGCCCCGATCGTGAACGTGATCGCCCCGGCCACCGTATGAGTTGCGTGAGCGATCGCCAGTTTGCGAAACGACACAGCCGCCGCAAACGCCTGCGTTGCCACATTGACGAGCGCAATTTGACCGTCATCGTCGGCGCGGGTCTGCACCCGATTCGCCGTCAGCGTAGACATCAGTTCCCGGAGGCTGAAGCTGCCGTTGCGTCCTCGTCCCATTAGCCGGTCACCACGACATTCCAGGTTCCCGAGATCGTCCCAAAACTGGTGATATCGATCGTCGCTGCGGTGGTCGAAGTCGCGGTGACATCATCGACATCCAGGATTAACTTATCGTTATCGTCGTAGACAAACACCGAAACGTATTTATTGCCGAGGTTGTGCGTCACCGTGAGCAATCCAGAGGTCAGGTTAGAGTTGGTAAATGTAGTGCGGAAGATGCCCGCTGCGGCCAAGTTAGTTCGGGCCGCTGCCGAGGTTGTCGCTCCAGTACCACCCTTAGTAACCGCGATTTCGGTGCCTTGCCAAACACCCGTCCCGATCGTGCCGACTGTTGTGATTGAGGTTTGACCCGCATAGTTAGGGTCAATGTCTACGCTGTTAGCGTTGGACAGGATTCGGTTAGCGGTGCCGACCACATCCAAAACATTGCCAGTCCGAACCAGTCCGTTGCCATCAACAAACGAACCCGCCCCGCTAAATTGCGTCCAGGTGAGCGCCGTCGAACCGATCGTGATGGCCCCGTCCGTCGTCATCACCCAGCCAGTATCACTATTGGCTGTCCCCTGCTCGACAAAAACAAATGCCCCAGAATTGAGCTTGGTGCCATTGTCCGCATCTGCGGCACGGGTCATTGGCGCAGCCGCACCGTTGAAAACCCAAACGCCATTTTCGGAGGCGGTTGTTTGATTTTTCAGCAGCACCCGATCGAGTGCTGTCAAAGTTACGCCATCGATCGCAGCTCCAGGCGCGGCCAAACTGACGTTTGCGGTGGATGCCGCCTTGGCCGACGCCTTGATGTCGATGCCCTGGGCCACCGAATCAACGTAGGCTTTAGTCGCTGCATCTTGAGACGACGTGGGATCGGCAACACCCGTTAATCGTTGGGCATTAAAGTTCAGCAGTGTAGTCGGCACCGCCATTTGGTCGAGCCGACTCAGCCGAACCTGCGTATCAAAGTCGGAAATCTTGCTGGCCGTCAGCGTTGGGATATCCGTCGCGACCAAGGCCCGGTACGTCGGCACCCCAGCTGCGCCCGCTGGACTACCCAAAAATAGCGCCGCCGCCTGAGAGTTGCGGCTGATTGTGATTGTGCCAGAGGTGGTAATCGCCGCCGTTGCGGTCATATCCGCAGGCACCGCCACTGCAACCGATGTCACCGTGCCACCGCCGCCGAGCACTGCGTAGCCCATGTTGCCGCTGGCATCAACGGTTACTGCCTGGGTTGTCCCTGGCAATGCCGTTGGCAGGTTCAAATAAAACGAGGTGGCAGGGGTGCCCGTGACTCGAAAACCAACATAGGTAGCTGCTGCCTTGGTTAGCGCAAACCGGATACCCTGGCCTAAAAACCGTTTCAATCCTGAATCTGCCATTGTTCAATCCTCTTAATTAACTACTGAGATACGCCATAGCCCGACGATCGGCGCAAAACTTTCAAGCCCTACTTCGATTTGACTGGCAGCCACCGATCGCCAAAAATCGGGTTCAACCACACCGCCCGAATCGTCGTAGATGGTGACGGCGCTGGGGTTGGTGGGCAAGCCATGCGAGATCGGGAGAAGATGCACGATCGATAAATCCGACTGCGTGAATGTGGCCTCGTAAGAGCCGCCCGCTGTGCCCCCACCCGGCCCGCCTCCGCCCAATCCTGGATGCGCCCCTGTGTCGGCGTTATGCGCTGCAATCCGACTGTCAATCAGGGCACTCATGCTCGGTGATGCCACTACTGGCGGCGAACCCAAAGCCCTCAGATCTTCCAGGGCGATCGGCCCCACCCCAGCAGGCACCCCAAATTTGAACGTTTCCCCGGACGGCTGACGGCACAGCCAATTGGTCGTGCTCTGGGCCTCCTCCGAAATCCAGAGGTCAACCGAGATGCGCCCATTGACGTCAGTCCGCACCTTGAGCGAATCGGCGGGGTAATGGGCATCCACCGAGTAGGAGCCTTTTTGCAGCGTGAACCATACCTCCGCATCGGCCCAAGGCATGGTTCCCGCTTTGAAAAATTGCCCTGTAACGGTGCGAAATGCCATTAGTTTTTAATCATATGCAGCCACATCCCTGGCTGGCGATATTGCGCTGCCGTCAGTACAGGGTTTGTCACGTAAAGCTCATAGGCGTTTTGTGCCCCCGCCCCGATCGGATTCGCTACGCAAGCCGCCCAGATGCCGCGCGCCGAATACTGCTGGTCATTGCCATCAATTTCGTAAGGGTAGTAGCTCCAATCCGAAAAGTGGAACTCAAACCAAGGGTCTTCGGCCTGGAATTTTTTGGTAGTGGCATTCCACGCACTCAGCCCAATCACATGGCCCGCGTCCGTGAAATCGCCATGGGTGATCACTTCCCAGCCGTCTTTCAATGCGGCGATCGCGTCATCCAGTGAGGCTTGCCCGTGATAGCGATATTCCCGCACCCGATCTTTGAGATACAGGCCCATCACGGTCGGATCGCCAGGGACACCCATGCGCAGCAAATCATTGCGGACTTGGCGCACGTTGGTCGAGCCAATAACGCGCGCGATCGCGGCCGACTGGCAGGTCATGGCATCGTATTGAGGGACATAATCTAAAATTTTGGTGGTGATCATGGGGCTATGGGGCGTGTTTGTCCCAGTGTGCAACCCGCCTTTGGCGCTGTCTAGCCCGCTTTGGTTCTCACTGCGGCATCCAGGTGGCACTTGCGCCAAACCCTGGGGAGACTTGAGCGACGAGAACCTGCCCGATCGTGAGCGATCCATTGCTCAATCCTTGCAGCGGGATTGTCCCGCCGCCGCCGACTTGGACGTAGACTCCAGTTCGGTCGATTCTGGCGACCTTGACCGAGGTTGTCGGCGGCGATGCGGTTTTTTGTGGAGTGCGGCGGGAGGCTTCGAGGTTGAGGCGCGTGGTCGAGATCGGGTCGGTTGGCCCCAGCCCTGGCGGACATTGGCAAGCCGGAGCCGGAGCGGTTGATTGGGCGGGAGTCGGCACGATCGACTTGCCGTTAATGGTATTGGTAGCGAATTCCGCCTGCTTAAATCCAGTGGATTTAAAGTTGGTGCGCTGGACGTTGTTTTTGGAGACTGGCATGGGGATTTAGTTGGGGTTGTAGGAATAGGCGGGAGGCGGTCAATCAAACAATAACGTCGCCTGCCAAAAAGCCCCCACATGCCACAGCCCGTAGATTGTTGAGCTAAAGAAGGCGAGAGCCTCGCCTCGTTCTAAGGCTTGCGCCTCCAGCACATCCGCAATCGTCTCCATCTGAAGGCCGAGATTTCGCCCTACCGAATCTCTGAAATACAGTTCTCGTTCGGTGGAAGGCATTACAAACGGAGTCTCAAACTTGTACCCTTCAGGGATGGCCGTGATCCGGAGTTGCTCGAAACCCTTGTTTTCCTGCTCGATAACAGCATTTAGCGATGCCGTGAACCTGATCGGCTTTCCGCGCCCTCCTCGGAACCGTGCAATCGCCATGCCTGACTGCGTTTTGTCGTTTGTGCCCCCACTATTGATCGCGTCTTGAAAGGCGATTTTGATCGCAACTGGCTGGCCGCGCTGCATTCTTACTGGGCCGCTTATCGCGGGGGCTTCGTCCTTTGTCCAGCTTGGGGCTTTTGGTGCGGGGATTTCGTCCTTTGTCCAAGATTCGCCATCGTACTTAAAAAACTCCCAATCGATCATTTCTGTTAGCGGGGGGTCGATTGGGGTATCCGGGCCTTTGGGCAGCCCGTCAATTCGTAGCGTATTACCAGATTGCCGGGTGTTGATGCTACCCGGCAAGATCGCGCCATTAGTCTCGATTTGGCCCGCCACGAACGGTTGCCCGCCAGGGACACGGACGATCGGGGATTGTCCCTGATACCCGACCAACTGAAAGCGGTTAGGCGGGGGTGCTTGCGGGACAGGTCGTGCCGCCTTGAGATTAAATAGGGCCGTCTGGGTTGGGTTCAAATTCCACCTGCCATAATCGCAAAATCACCAATGGGCAACGGCTCCCGCCAAGCATTATGCACCTCGGGCCAGTGTCCAAATTCTAGGCCCAGCATATGAGCGATCGCGGCGATCGTCTGGGCCTCACTTTGCAATAATTCACCTTGATTGTAATAAGCGAATCGGTGCGAGTTGCAAAATCTAGACAGAAATAGCATCCCACTTTGCTGAATTGCAATTAATGCCGATCGCCGATAGGCCGTCACTCCACCCCGATCGAATAACTGCCGATTCAGGCGATGACAGGCCAAATGCCCAGCAATATCACTGGATGGCGGAGACGCAAAGGCCCGAAGAATTTGGCAATCCGCATCCAATTTAATCAGTAAATCCCCTGGAGCCAAACGATCGAGGGCACAGGCAATCCACCGCCGCGTCCAGGCCGTGCCACACTCCAGCGGCTTGAGGCGGGCACCCCAGACCAAATCAATCCCGCACCGATCGCACACTGCCGCCCACAGATCGCCGCAAGTGCCGTCAACGATCGATACTTTTGGGCTATCCGGGTATAGCGCCATCAGGGCTTCGGCGAGGGCGATGGGACATTCGGCGCGGCTGACGAGCAACATAAAATGAATCACGCAACTTTCAGCCCCAGATTGATCCGCAGATTATGGGTTTGGTTGGGCTGAATTGTGTAGGTGCGGTTGCCTGCGCCATCGGTTGGCCGCAGATCAAACGGCATGGCAATTTCGCCAATTAATGGCACCCACTTTAATGTGCCGCTGCCCAGGCTTGACACCGATAACGGCGTGGCATTTGGCGCGGTGAAAGTGGCAATATTGCTGCCGACAGTCGCGATCGTGTAGACCGTGCCCGCAACTATCCCTACAGGCAGCGCGCCCGTACTCAAGAAAACCCCCTGCTGCCCGACTGCCCCAGGGCTGGACGGGAACGTAATATCGCTGGGAGCCGTTTGGGTAAACGAGGTTGCCGCCAATTGGGGAATGGCCGCACCCGCCCGAATCAACACAAATCCATCAAACTGGATCGGCACACTCGGGCCTGCCGTAATCACGATCGTTTGCTCGGGGAATTCCAGCGCTTCCACGGCCTCGGTTGGGGCGGAAACCCCGAAGGCGATCGGTTGGCGCGCATAGCCATCGACGGCCACCTCAGCGGCCAGGAAATCCTTCAGCGTAGATTGCGGGGTCAGCGCATCCGCCCCTTGCAGCAGCATCACCCGAAAGTTTGGCTGGGCGTAATAGAAATCAAGCATGGCCTTCAGCGCCGAATTTACTCGTAGCATAATCTGCTCCTAAATACTGGTACAAAACTGGATTAACAACCGCCGCCACCGCCGCCGCCCAAAGTGACGATCGAAACCCAATTGTTATTGGAGTTGGCAACTGTAGCGCGATAAAGCGTTTGGCTACTCGTTTCGACATACAAATGATTGACGCAAGCCGACGTTTTTGCGCCATTGGGATCGATGGCACTAAATGCTGGAGAAAGGCAATGTCCAATCCATTCAGCCCCACCCCATCGCCACATGATGACTTCCTGATCGGGGCCAGTATAATATCGGATTTGATTAACCACCCCGCCGCTGATCGTTGGTTTCGCTGGAACGAGCAAAGCTGCGGTGGCCGTTGATAATTTCGCCATGCTTTTTACACCTGAACCCAATTGTTGTTGGAGTTGGCAACCGTAGCGCGATAAAGAAATTGGCTAACCGTATTGACGTATAAATGATTGACGCAAGCCGACGTTTTTGCGCCATTGGGATCGCCTGCACTAAATGCTGGAGAAAGGCAATGCCCAGTCCATTCAGTCCCATCCCATCGCCACATAATGACCTCCAGATCGGGGCCAGCATAATATCGGATTTCGTTGAGTACCTCGCCGCTGATCGTTGGTTTCGCCGAGACAAATAGATCGGCAGTCGCCGCTGATAATTCCGCCATGATTTTTACACTGTATAAACAACAGATCCGCCACTGGTAATGACACGCCCCAACCCATCCACCGCGATCGCGTCAAATGCCGGATTGCCCGTGGTTGTCACCACGAAGCCGCCCGAAGTCACCACCGCACCCGCTGCATTGACCACGATCGCGTCAAACACCGGATTGCCCGTGGTCGTGACCACAAAGCCGCCGGACGTAACCACCTCACCCGCCGCATCCACCAAAATCTCATCGAAATTGATCGCAGTCAGCGAAATGATGCTGCCAATCAATGCGGCGTAGCCACCCAGCCACTCACCCACCTCACCAAATAGCGCCGCATACCCACCGCCGATCGTCGATTCGATTGGTCGGGGGCTAAACGAGGTAAACCTGCTGAACAGGGCAAGATAGCCGCCGCCTGCGGTTGATTCCTGCCATAGGGGAATCAGCGTCGGCGTGGGATTGAGTGGGGTCGGGTTGGGCAATCGTTGGGTTTGATAGGCATCGATCGCCGTTACAGCTAGCGTTTGGGTGATTGTCCAGGATTGCCCGACGGCCAGATAATTGCCCGTCTCTTTGCCATCGAACCATTCGTAGATTCGGAGCGGCTCCCAGCCCGCCAACTCCGAATCACGCATATCGCTGGCCCAGGATACCGGATAATTTTTGGCCTGCAAAATCTCACCCACCAACTGGGCCAACATGCAAAGTTGCTCCTGGGTGGCCGTCGGGAACTCAATGATTTTATCCCGTGGATATAGGCTGATCGGCCCCGGCGATGGAAACTTGGCCTCGCATTCGATCAATTCATCCTCGGCTGTCCATTCATCCGGCGCACGATCGGGGGCGGGCGGTTGAGCATTGCCCGATCCCGAATAGTTCAGCACTGTATTGGTTGTGCCATTTTTGATGTCGCGAGATCGCTCAATCTGAAGCCAACCCGCACCATACTTCACCCACTCCGTGGTCTTGACAGAGGAGAGGGTCGTACTGAGGCTGGTCGATTTGGGATCGACCAGGAAATATGGCTCGTAGACCGATTCGATAATCTTCTTGGTTGCCAGATTCTCGTAGAAATAAGCGGTATAAACCTCTTTGCTGACACGAAGAGTAGCGTTTTTGGGGTATTTGCTGGGATAGATTTTGCCCAGCGGCTCTTGAATCACCGATTTATCCGATCGCTTGAAACCATTACTGGCATCGTAATAGGTATATTTGTCCTCAATGATTGCCGGGATTAAGTTGGGGTCGCGGGTTGACAGCCCAAACACAATCCCCTTGGGCTGCTGCACATACTGAGTACTGCCCGTCCGGCTGTCCCCATCACCAAAGCCATTGAATGTAGTTTCGCTAATTTCCGAGGGGTCGTAGTCGGGGTTGCTGGAATAGGAGTAAATCCGTTTCGGGCCGTCTGCCGCCGCACGTTTCCAGACCTTGGCGGTTGAGTGAGCCTTGACCACCTCAACCGGGGCTTCCTGCGACTCAGATCGTTCCCAAACCTGCTCATCTCGCCCGACCACCATTTGCACCGCCGCTGCCGCTTTGGGATCCGGCTGCTTGGCCCGGAGAGCACCCATACCATCCACATACAGCACATAGCCCGCCGCTGCCGCCATGGTGCCGATCTGGGTCACATAGCCTTCGCCTAACTGTGGTTGCGGCCCGGTTAGGAAACTCGGAATTGGCGTTTGCAATTGCGGGAGATTGATGGCCTGCGCGATCGTGCTGATGGCATCGCCACGCAGGAGGGCAAATCCCGGCGAGTTCGCCGACTTATCGCCCGCTGGTTGCGCCCAATCATTGAGAGTGAGTGGGCAACCAACCGACAGCTCAAATTCTTGGTCGCCGACGCTTGGGACTTTAGGGACTCGCAGGAGTTTGAGGTAACCGCGTGGATGCCGTACCAGGTTGCCCGCTGAATCTTCCACGTCGATCGTGATCACCTGCCCCTTGGCCCAAAGCTGGGGATTGCTGCGCGGGTCAAAATCCAATACAAAACCAGGCACCGTCAACGCCAGCTTCACCGTGCCCGCCGCTTTCTTCAATCCGCTGGTTTCGTCCCAAGCCGAATCGGTGACTTCAACGGAAATCAACACCGCAGAAACATCCACGGTGCCAATCATGACTCGGTTGCGGCGACTGCGAAGATTCAGCATCCTACGCCACCCCCAACAGCTCAGTCATGGTGAATGACAGGGCCTTATAGTATTCGCCGCCCGCTGTCGTTCCAGCCTGGGGTGGGGTCTTGTCAATGGCGATCATCACGGGCAAGAGTGGGAATCCAGTCTGCTGCCCGACGATCGTCCGCACAGTCCCAGGGACGATCGGCTTTTGGCGAGCCACCACATTGGTCGGAGGCAAATACTCCATCTCATCCGCCAGGATCAGGTGTCCACTCCCCAGCGCCGCAAATCGCCGTTGCTGCTCCTCAATCAGGGCCATCAGATGCAACACGTCATCCTCTGAGAAAAATCCATTAATCGCCCAGGTGAATCGCATTTGAGGCGTGGCCGTGCCCTGCAAAATCGGGTTCCCTTGCTGAGTGTATTCGGCCAGACTGATTTGCTGGACGATCGACCGATCGTAGCCATCGGCAAAGGTGCGCAATACCAATGGCGGGATTGTGTTCTGTGGATCAGAAATAGTGAGTTCCCAGCGGGCCATTAGGGGTTGTCGAATAAAGTGCGTTGGCGGGTCATTTTGCGTTGGAGTTCCAGCGCCCGATCGTAGGGGTTGGTTTCGGCCACGATCGTGAAAGCGTTGGATTGCGAGGGTGGTGGCCGTCGCTGGATGTCTTGCCGCAGGCCCTTGATCTCATCCACCAAGGGCGAGGCTTGGGCCGCAGGGCTATTGGTCGGAGTTGTGATTGGACGGATGCCCCCGATTGACTGCGCGGCTTGGAATGCCGATAAGTTTTTGGCGATTTGGGCTTGATTTAGGATGGTGCCCGAAACACCCGGCACAAAGACTTCCGGCTCGGTTTCGCCAACGACATAGGCGGTGCCCTCGGCGACCGAGCCACCCGTCCGCCGACCCGGCAAATTGGCGGGGATGGCTTGATTTGCCGGGGCATTCCCGCTCGCCCCCGATATTGCCGATTGTGCCGCCTTCGCCCGTTCCATGGCCGCAGCGATCCCCTCAGCCGCAGTGCGAGCCGCTTCCAGATTCTGAGCATTCAGCCGAGCCGCTTCGGCGGCTTCAAACTGTCGGAGTATCGATTTTTGCTGGACTTCTAAGGTCTTTCGAGCCAGCGCTTCGACCTCAGCCCCTTGAGCTTTCTGAGCGATCGCCTCCTTGGTATTCTGAGTCGCCAGTCCGGCTTGTTGTTGGGCCAGAGCAATGCCATCCTGGGCCGATTTTTCGCCAGTCGTTGCGGAGGATTGGGTGTTGCTCAGTTCCGCCTTAGCCTGAGCGATCGCCTCTGGCTGTTTTTCCTTCTGAGCTTTAGCCAAGTTGGCTTGGGCCGCCACGATCGCGCGTTGATTTGCGACTCGCTGTTCCTGCAATGCCGATTGGGCATCGGCCACCGCCGCTTTGGCTTTCAGCTCACCGATGCGGGCTTCGATCACGGCCCGGTTGGCGGCCAATTCATTGCGCTTCAGATCCAATTCCAATTGGGCTTGGGCTTGGGCCTGTTCGGCTTTGAGGGCCTCCCGCTTCTGGGTGGCCAACTGATTCTCCAGTTGATATTGCTTCTGGAGCAGTTGGATGGTCGATTGCTGGCTGGATGCACCGAGGCTGGCCAACTCGCGCTCCAATGCCGCCCGCTCTTGAGCCGACAGGTTCTGGCCTTCCAGTGATTTGCGAACTTCCACCGCCCGCTTCGCCCGATCTACCTCAATCTGTTTCTCACTGGTTGCCGCCGCCGTCGTCGCCTGCATCAAATTCGCTTTGGCCTTGAGCAATTCACCCTGACGCTCGATCGCCTTGGTCGCCACATCTAGCGCCGCTGCCTCACGCTGGGCCGCAATCTCCACTGCCTGAGTCGCGCTGGCACGGGACTGTTTTACCTGGGCCAATTTCGACAGCTCGGCATCGTATTGGCGGTTCTTGGCCGCGAGCTGTTTGTCAATTGCGACGATCGCCACTTTGGCCAGTTCATCCTGGGCCGACTTCTCCGCTTCGAGCAGTTGGAGGGTGAGGGTGTTGGTCTTCTTTCGGGCTTCAGTCACTGCCTTCTCGGCATCCTCACGGGATTTTCCGGTGGTGCCAGCCGCTAGCCGCGCCAATTCGGCCTGCTGCTGTTGGGCGGCAGAGAGTTCGGCTTTGAGCTGCTCGGTACGGATGGCGGATTTCTGTTGGGCGGCTTTCTCCTCACTGATGACCCCCTTGTTGATCAACTGCTGGGTGCTGATCAGTCGCTCTTGACCCGCCAACTCGATCGCGTCCAATGCCTTCTTGTTGGCCTTCTCGACTTTATCGATCGCGGCTTTCCGAATTGCCTCCTCCTTTTTGGCCACCGACTCGACTAGGGCGATGCGCTGTTCAGCAATTTTGGATTGGGATTGGAGGATGGCCTTGTCGCGTTCTTCCGATCGGGGTTGGGCCTGGAGCTTGGCCAGTAGATCCCGTTCCAAGGCCAGTTCTTTGCCGATGCGAGCCTCAGTGAGGGTAGCCTTCTCGGACTCAACTTGCTCCTTGGTGATTTTGCCTTGGGCTTCGAGTTCGGCCAGTTCGGCGAAGCGCTGTTTTTCGGTGAGAGAAAGCTTCTGGCGGGCTTCCTCGGTGGCTTGAGTGATTTGGTCGAGGGCGTTTTTGCGGATGGCGATTTCATTCTGAGCCGACTGACCTTGGAGCGCCGCAATCTTCTGCTCGGATGCCGCCCGATCGGCTTCGAGTTTCTTAGCTTGGGCGGGATTACTGGCGGTGAGGGCTTGCAATGCGGCCAGCTTGGTTTGTTCGGCCTTGAGTTCTGACTGGATGCGGGCTTGGGTATTTTCCAGCTTCTTCCCTTCGGCTTCTCTGGCGGTGATGGTGCCATCGGCTTGGAGTTTGGCAAGTTCGGTGTTCTTGCGGGTTTCGGTGAGGGTGGCGACGGCGAGAGCCTTCGTGTTGGCCTGCTCGATTTCGGCGAGGCGGGCTTCCTGGACGCGCTTTTCACCCTCGACTTCTTCTTTTTGCAGATCGGCGGTCAGTTTCTTCTGTTGGGTTTGGAGTTCCTTGAGCTTGGGACTGGATGCACTCGCCGCCGAGTCAGCCGCTTGCTTCACCTTACCTTCCAGCTCGGCGGCTTCTTGGTTCAACTTGGCCAGGTTCTTCTCATTGCCCTTGCCATCGGCAAAGGCTGATTCCTCTCGGTTGATTGCCTCCAATTTGGCACTCAGTTCGAGGTCAAGGGCGTCTTTCTTGGCTTTCGAGACCAGCTCAATCTGGGCCTTTTCCCGTTCCAGCGAGGCGGTGAGATCCGCGAGCTGCAAATCCAGTTGCTGTTTCTTCAGTCGGGTAATTTCTTGGGCAGCGGCGACTGGAGCTTTCTTCCCAGCGTCGGCGGCAACTTGGACTTCGGCCAGTTGGGCGTCAATGTCTTGGGTCTGGCGTTGGAGTTCCTCTTTGCGGAGTTTGGCGATCGACTCCGATGCTTTCTGCCGCACATCCACCTCGATCTGAAGGTTGGAGGCGATCGCGTTCAACTCCTCCTCCGCCTGCTTCACACTGAGTCCCCCCAACTCCGCCTTCTGCTGGATTAGGTCGATGTCTTCCTTGGCGGCTTTACTGGCCTCTTGGTTATTCTGGGCATTGGCGATCGCGTTTTTGGCTTCGGCGGATTTCTTGGCCAACTGTTCGTAGGAGGTGCCGAGGGTTTTCAGCTCTTGGCCCTGGATGCGGATCGCCCCAGAACTGCCAATCAATGCGGCCTTGGTCGCTTCAAGCCCCTTCACTTGGGCGTCACGCTGCTGTCGGTTGTCAGCGGAGATGGGGTTGAGTTCCTTCAGCGCCTTGATCTGCTCATCAATACTGGTAACTTGCAATTTGGCCGATGCAATCAGCTTTCGTTGGCGGGCTTCCTGCTCGTCCGTGAGCTTGCCGCCATCGGCTTGGATTTTGTTCAGGGCTTTGAGGGCGCTGCCCGTGTCGATCGCCTGTTGGCTGTAAGCATTGGTGGTTCCAGTCAGGGACTCCAGTGCGTCGGCCGCATCATTGATTTGGCGAAGTTGGACAAGTTCGGCCAGCGCATTAATTCCTTCAGCCACTTTGGCAATTACGGTCAGCAACACCGGGAGCACCCCAGCGCTAATTTCTTCCGATGCCGCGATCGCGCCTGTGCCAATCAGATTAAACAGGTTCTCAGCCAGCGGCCCCGCCTCCTGAAACACGTCAATCAACCCATCCAGAACGGGTTTAAGCGCTGTGACAACTTGCCCCCCGATGTTCACCGCCCCTTGAGTGAATCCCGAAAAGAAGCTGATGAACGCCTGCTCATTATCGGCCAGGAAAAAGAACAGGGCATTCAACTGGTCAATGAGCGGTTCAAGCAGCGGCTTCCCGGCCTCACGTCCCACCCGTTCAAAAATGTCTTTGACGTTAGAACCCGCGCCCGCGATCGAGTTGGCCGCAATCTTATTCGCCGCGACATAGACCTGGAGCCGTTTGTTCAGCTCGTCAACCAAGACGCCTTGACCGCGCCATTCCTGGATATTCTGGCGAGTGATTTGAAGACCTTTGGCCAGTGTGCTGTTGTCCAGTTCCTCACCCGTAAGCACCGATCTGATCTCCGACTGGATTTGCCCCGCTTCCAACCCCAAAACCTTGAACGATGCCGCGAAGCCCTTGGTTAATGCCGTTGCCGATTTGATGGGATCGCCGAATTCCTTCGACTGGTTCACCAATCGGCCCGCATTTTGCAGGGTCGCGTCGAAGAACTGGTTAACTTGCTGCGAGGTCACACCGACCAGTGACTGAGTATCCTTCTCGACCTGCTTCAATGCCGCCGAAATCGCTGGCCCTGTGGCCTTAATCTTCTCCGTGGGGTCAGTGACCTCGGTGTTGCCCTGAAAGACCCGTGTTGCCCCCGCCAAGTTGGCCTGAGATCGTAGAATCTGGGCGTTCAGTTCTTCATTTGAGCCGATCAGAAAATCATAGGCAGGTTTTGCCGCTGCCAATAACGACTGCACGGCCCCCACGACGTTATTAAATTTAAAGGCTAATTCGGCGACGCCCCCACCCAGCGCACTTACCTGCTGAGCCTGCCCCTCAAACCCGCCCTTTGTTGCCGCCTGGAGCTTTCGGGCCTGCTCCGCAGTAATCCCAAACTTTGCGCCCAGCGATAGTAATTGCTGCTCCGAAGACACCCCGGCCTTTTGCATTGCCTTGAGCGATTGGGCAATCTCTAAGATCTGTTCGGGCGTTTTATTTAAATCCTTTTGCAGCTTCTGAGCCGCTGCGCCATTAATCCCAAAAGCCGCAGCGAGCTTGGCAATCCCCGGCGCTTCGTCGGCAATCCGTTTTGAGGCGGCTTGGATTGCCAGCAACTCGGCCACGGTTTGTTTTCCACCGGTGGCACTGATTAAGAGTCCTAGTTTGATATTCTCGCCAGCCATCAAATCCCCAACTGGTAAATTTGCCAATACCTACGCCGCTGCCCGTCGTGCTTCGGCCTCGGCCCGCTTCCGATCGGCCCAATCCTCAAAATCATCCTTCTGTTTCTGCTCTGGCGTCTTACCCAATTCCCCATAAGCATGGGCAATATCCAACACGGCTTGGAATGGCTCGGTTTTGGCCAGTTCGATCGCCTCCGCCATCCCCGTCACATGGGCAATTCCCGCAATTAGTTCGGGCAATGATGCCGCCTTGCCCTCACCCGCTTTCGCCGACTGCTTCGGCTGATTCAGTTCCAGCAAAATCCCTGGACTAAACAGCAACTGCTCGCAGATTTCCCAGTTGCACCAATCAGCCTGGATACCATTCAGCACCAAGCACCGATCGACCGTCCAGCGAAACCGTTTATTGACCTGATAGATTGCCGCAGCGGGCATATCCGGTGATGCTTCACCGAGGATTTGCCGCACCTGAGCTATTCGATCGGCAAACTCAAACATTCCCACCAACGAACAGCCCGAAAAGGTGTGGATTTGCCCATCCACACCTTCAAATTCGTAAGTGGTCAAGTCGAGATCAAGCATTAGGTGAAGGATTTGCCATCAAGCCAGGTGAATGGTTCATCCCAGCCATCGACAGTGAGGCAACGGAACTCGGTTTCGAGCGTCACTTTCCCGCCAGAGAAATCGATCGTGGGTCGGGTTTCCCGTTGAATTCGGGGAATCCAAATCACGCCGCCTTTGCCGTCCGAGGAATTGTCGTAGACCTCCCCAAAGAATTCCAGCTCACCAACTTTGGCTAATTGGCCAGGGCCGCCATAGGCATCCACAGTCGGCACGGTCTTGTCGATCACATAGACGATTGAGGCCCCAGCTTGGGAGCTGTGGAACACCAGTTTTGTCCCAGCCGATAGCACCTGAACTTCACCGCTTGCCGCTGGGGCCGTTGCCACCCGCGTCAATGCGCCCGCTTGCCCCCATGAACCTTGCCGCGCGATCGCTACCACTGTCTTGGCCGAGGCCGTTGCGGTCAAGTCAGTATCGACAATCTCAAATGGCCCAGTGACGGGGACGGTTGCCCGCTTGGCCACGGGGAAGGTGAAGCTGGTGAAGGTTCGTTTGATTTGGCCCAACGAGAGACCAATCATTTGCCAGTTGGGAATCTCAGTCGAGAGCTTCAGCGTCGTCTTCAGCGTGGATTCAAAGATTTCTTCGGACTGATGTTTGCCCGCCTTATAGGCCAGCGCTTCTTCAATGCCCGCATCCTGTGCCAATTCAAACTTGAACGTCGGGTAGGGGAATAGATTCTGGGCAGTCGGGCCACCCGCAATGTCTTTGGTTCGGAGGCTGGTTTCACCCAGGCCAGTTGCGATCGTCATAATGTCCCTCGTAAGTTACCTGAGTTGAAAAGATTGCGCCCCAATCCCATTGATTGGATTCCTTGTACCGATCTACCAATGAGAACTTGGTCATGAACAGGCCGGGTAGTCCAAAGGCGTAACCGTTATCCGTCGCGAGGCGGAATCCGGTCAGACGCCGATGAATCATCTCGGCCAGGTCATAGGCTCCGGTGTGAGAACGAAGGTCTTTGACCAGTAGTCTTACCTCGAAATCGGCTGTGCCTTGCTGCACATAGTCTTGGCGATGACCCTCGACCCGTGGCAGGTTCAGCCCCGCAAACCGGATATAAACTCCGGCCTGCATCTGAGATCGGCCAAACTCCAACGGGCTATCGGGCCAAGCTGATACCCGGATATTTGGCCAATCAGGGATGCTGAGCAACCGATCGACGATCGCTTGTTCAGCTTGCTGGAGCATCGGCCTTCGCCCGCTTCGCCTTGGTCGGTTCGGCTTCAGCTTGCGCCTTTTCGGCTTCAGCTTCGGCCTTTTCCACGGCTTCCTTGGGCACGATCGTGCCCTTAGCTTCGAGCGCTGCGGCTAACTCGTCGTCCTTTTCAAATTCGATCGGGTCGCCAGCCTGATAATCCTTGCCCGCATGGTGTAAATGCCCACGCACGATGTATTCCATTAGTAAAAACCTGCTAGTGAATCGTTCGTGTACTGCAGATCGGCGCTGGTAGACCAGACCTCGGTATCTGCCTGGGGCGTCACCGCTGACTGGGCGGCATCCACACCAAGGCGGATTGTGCCCTTGGCCACCAGCTCCAGCCACTTGCGCCAATCTTCGTATCGTGCCCGCACATCCTCCCGTTCCCGCACTCGATCGAGGCGATGACGGGCAATGTCCAGACAACAGCCGATGAGGGGCTGTGGCAAGCTGACAAAGGGCAGCGTGTAACGCCAGAAGTAGGAGTCCATTTCGGCGCTGGCATCGGTCAATGCCCGCTCCAAAATCTCATCCCGCACCACAACAATTTCCGCATCATCAAGGTTGGACAGTTCGACGGCTTCGACTTGGCCAAATGCTTCGATAAATTGGTCAATTGTTGCGTAGCTCATTTAGCCCTCCTCCAAATGGCCCTGTTCGACGGCACTGTCGATATCGTCTTGGGGGATGCCCTCCAAGTCGTATTTCTGGCCTTCGAGATAGAGCTTGCCGTAGCGCCAATTTCGGAGCGGGCAATACTGCTTCTCCTTCTTTTTGGCCTTAGGTTCGGCTTCCGCCGTGGGGAACTTAGAATCAGCCATGGTTACATCACGTTGCTAAGGTTGAGCGTTGCGGCAGGCGCGACGGCATTTTCGAAGAAATAGCCGCACATGGGAGCCGAGACAACTTCAAGGCAGTGCTCCAAGACTCGCGCCACCCGACCGCCGCGAGCGCCCATGAAAGGATCTTCGACCCAACCCGACTTCTTCATTCCCCAGCGGGCGGTCATGCCGAACGTGTACAGGTTAGAGCCTGTAGTCGTCCGGACATTGGGGTTAACGTGCAGCAATGCCGCATGAGCACCCCAGAGGCGGTTGATATTCGCCGATGCCCGTTCGAGGTCTTGGCGCTCGGATACCGATTTCCAGCTATCGCCGACGACGATCTTCTGGATTTCGAGCAACTCTTGCACCTGCTGGAGGCTGGCCACACCTTCTTTGGCTGCGGTGCCTTTGACGGCTTCCACCACCTGAGGGTTGCGGCTGAGTCCCGTCCAAGTTTCACGCGACAGCACCAATCGATTGGGCCGTATCAACATGGCGTTGATCGCCGTCATGATTTGGTCGATCGGGCGAGAAGTTGGGCTAGTCCACTGGCTTGGCCCTGCAACGACTTGCCGCTGAGTCGGCAAATAGGTCGCCGGATTAAATACCAGGTTTGCCACCCGAATCTCCCGTCGCAGCGTGTGAATTTCGGTCACACCCTGAACGACGTAGTCCTCTGGGTTGAAGCCGCTATTTTGGCCGATGCGTTGCTGCTCGGCCTGTTCGACGTCCCAGTTGGGCAGCGGCGCGTCATAAGCGTAGTCTTCGGTCTTGAATTGCCGCTGCTTGGCCTCAAAGTCCAACATCACAGGCCGATCGAGTCGCCCGACGCGGTTGTCGGGGGCCACTAGCAACGACTCAATTGGATAGTAATCACAATTGAACAACTCCGCAGCCACCGGGACGATCGGCAAAACCTCATCGGCGATGTAGGTCGATTCGGGTTTGTAAGCCTCCGAGATGCCCGACCATACGGCATTTACTACAAATTTAGCCATACTAAATTACACCTTATAGGGTTGAACCAAGACATCGACCAGCTCATCGATCGCGCCGCCCTGGAGCGCACGGGCGATCGCCACGTCCCCCACCGACGCTGGGACGCCCTTACCATTGGCGTCGGCCTTGAGCCAAGCGCCGGGGGTGACTGCGGCCCCAACTCGCAACCGATGCGGCCCGTGAGCAACATAGTCGGTGCGGGTATTGATGATGGCGGCAGTGTCACTGGAAACACCGATCGGCACATCAGCAGAGATCGCTCGTTTGAGTTGGCCCGCTGTGGGAGCATGAGCCACGATGCGATAGGGTTCGATCGCGGCTGATGCCACGCCACCCAAAATGATTTGTCGGTTGTCGTGCATTAGGCGTTGTCCTCCATTCCAAGGTCTTTGGCCGCCATGCGCATGGCTTCCGGCATTGCGAGGTCGTCCCCATTTGCCTTTGCTTCAGCGACTTTCTTTGCGGCCAGCTTCATCATTGCTTTCGGGTCTTTCTTGCCCTCCGCCGCTGGCGGGGTTTTGCTGGCCGGAGCCATTTCCGCAAACTCGACGGTTTTAGGGATGGCCCGCAAGATGTCTTCGAGCATGGCCTTGGGCGTCGCCGTCTCATCGCCCTCGCCAAACTGCACGGAATCAGCTTCCGGTAGCGTGGTGAGTAGCGCGATCGCTTTGTCCCGAATGCCAGCCACATGGGCACGGCCTTGCTGGATCAAGCCGTCGCAGAAGTTGGCCGCTTCACGTTGGTTTAGGGCTTTTTCCCGATCGAGGATTGATTGTTCGCGGGCATCAAGGATGGGGTCTGGCATAGGCTGTTCGCTGTAAATAGGGGACATTTCGCAACCGGACTTGGCGTCTTTCATGGCCCAGGCCGTGAGCTGGGTAGCCATTCGCCGGATTGATTCAACTTTCCAATCAGGCAAAATCAGATCGGCGGTTTCCAAATCTTTCTCGTCAATCAGGTATTCCCGCAGACTCTGAAACATTGAGCCTAATGTCGCCGCCAAATCACCGATAATCCAGTCGTCCTCAGCGAAGAAGACGCCTTCCTCGTCGTCGGCAAACTCGATCGGGGCCATGCCCTTAACCGCTGGCGGCATCGCACCCAGAAAACCCACATGCCGCAAATAGGGCACATCGGAATCGGGGATGGGATGATGCGCGGAGCCGGGGAGGTAAAAGCTCGCACTGATTTTTTTGTACTTGCCAACGCCGATCGACTCGGCAAATACCGGGTCAACCTGCTTTGGCTCGGCCATCAACTGACTGCCCACCGTCCCCAACGACGACACCCACCCATAGGCGGGATCATCGTGCTTTGGGTGGCCGATCGTCAGCGGGGCTTCGTGCAGCGCCGGGTCGTAACTGGCGGCAATCTTGGCGAGGGTGGATTCGCTAAAATCCACTACCACCCCATTGGCATCAGTCCGTTTCCCAGCCGTAAAGATTTGCAATGACATAACACACAAAAATGGCGTTTGCCTCAGTGTGCAACCCGCCTTTGGTGCTGTCTAGCCCGCTTTGGTTCTCAATTCAAATAATCGCGGAGGATTTCGGTAATCTCCGATCGGTCGGCTTCGCTAACCCCCAGGAACGGTCGGGCCGGGATACTGTCTCGGCCTAACTGGTGAGTGGCCGCATAAATCTTGTTGCTGCCGATAACGACAGCTTCGGGGAGCGCTTCGTAGGTGATGGTGTCGCGGAGCTGGCCGCTCAGGGTGAGGATGCCACGCAGGGCGCTCGGTTTGCGGGCTTTGGCTTTGGCATAGCTGGGACTGAGTGGCGTCCAGGGATTGCCGCTGGGGTCACTTTCGGAGTCGAAGCGATCGCGCGTCGCCAGCAGCATGTATTCGCCGATGTCCACCATCACAGGGCGGAGGTCGCCGAGTCGGTTGGCAAGGCCATCGATCGTGCTTTGCAGGTCGGAATCGTCGTAGTCGAGGGCGAGGAAGTTGGCCATATTTGCGGGGCAGATTTAGGGGTTTGATGTGGGTTTTGCCCCGCAAATCTTAAGCGGGTTTAGTTGGCGAGGCTATTTCGCCCCCAAGCAGATCTAAGGGGGTTGAGTTATATTTTGCCATTTCGGATTCGGATGGCTCTTTCCCCTCCTGCTCGAAACATTTACCGAACCAGTAAATAGCCTTTTTTAAGACTACCTCCGGATGCCGGTCTGCTAAATGGATTATATATCCGTCATGGCAGACCTCCATCAGCCATGCAGGTTGCCCCGAATAGGCTCCGGCCAAAGTTGAATAGTTGGAGATCGGCTTGAATACCAAGCCTTTCGCATACGTTTTGGCGCAAGTTTTCCGGGCAATCAAGTCATTGAGTTCCTGGTACAACAACTCAGTGGGCGAATAGTTCCACTTCGCCGCCAGATGGCTCGTATTCGGATTCAAGGCTCCATTGGGCATCAAGATCTCCTTGGACTAGGGGGTTAAAGTGGGTTTCGCTCCGCAAATCTTAGGCGGGTTTAGTCGGGGGCTTAGGGCCGGAACCTGGTGCAACGCCGTTCTTGATGATGTCGGCAGCGCTTGAACCATCGGTGTAGATGCCGATTTCGCCAATGGCCTTCAGGGCTTCAGTCGTAGGGTTGGATTTCTGGGTCATGGGTATTGTTGGATGAGTTGTTGGGCCGCAGCGGGAGTCAGAACCATGCGATCGCCTTCAGCTTTGAAGCCGTTTTTCAGATAAAAACTAGCAACCTCTGGGCTGGGGCTGAGCCGGATTCGACCCTCATATCCTAGCGCAATGCTTTCTCTCGCTACCTCCGCAATTAGGCGGCTTCCAGCACGGCGTAGCTGCTGACCTGTTTCCGGCATCCCACGGAGATTCCATGGAGCCGTAGCCAGATGATTCAGCACCAAGGCATCAGTGGTGGTGGTGACGATCGACGATGCCTGCAAATCACCCAGGCCATCAATCAATCCCCGAAACAGTTCTGGTCGTGCTGCGCCAATCTCTTCGATCACGCTGTACAGGCCATCGGCCCTAGGCAAATCATCAATCTCAGCCTCGATGCTGGCAGCCCGATCGCGGATGACTTGGAGCTGAGCTGCTTCGACCTGGCCAAATTCCTTACTCATCCGCAGGCTGGCAAATCGGGCTTCCTGCTCCACCTGCATCGCCAGAGTCGGATGCAACCGCTTGGTGATGTTGACCAGTAGATTGCGGCGGGTTTCGGGGGTACTGCGACCATGGCCACCACCCCAACCGGGATCAGGCTGCACGATCGAGTCCTTAAACACTGACCCAATCTCCGGGCCTTCCGTCACTGAAAGCCCCAGCCTGTCTACATCCCGTTGCTTTAACGCAAACACGGCGCACCTGCATGAAAATCCAATTGGCGGCGAACCCATCGTTTGCCAGAACGGGTCATCCACCCGGAAAACCTGCTTGTCCAATGCCAGATGTAGTGGCCTTGGATCTCGACTGCCCCCATGTCGCCATTGCAAAAAGGGCCGACTGGCTTTGCCTTCCTGGATTTGCTCCCAGCGACCAGCGGCATAGGCCGATCGAAGGTTGGTGTCGTAGATGGCGTAGGTGCGCCAATCCCGATCGCCCGCATAATCCCAGCCACGGGTTTGGACGATGCGGTTAAAATCCTTCCGAAATTCTTGCAGCGTGGTGCCCTGAGCGATCGCTTTATCGACCGCATCCCGCATGTCCTGGAGCAGCGCCCCCTTGGCCCCAGCCACCGCAAAGGCCGCATCATATTCGGTGCCCTGGATGTCGCGCCAGGAATCTGTATCGACGTTCCGTTTGTCCCGGAAATACGCGATCGCGCCTTCAAATGGGAGTTGTTGCCATGGGTGATCAGGCATCTTCCTGCGACCCGGCAATGCTCGCCGCCGTCATCGCATCAGCCATAATCTGCCGTAGCTTATCGCCCTCCAAATTTGGGTACAAGGTCAGCAAATTCTCGGAGAAACTAGCCAACCCCCCAGCCTGATCGAGTATCCCCTTCACCTGGCCCACCCAATCATCGGTGATGGGGCCACCAGCGGTACGCGCTTGGTCGCGGAAGGCATCCACCGTATCGGCGTCATCCCCCTCGGCAAAGTCGGCCTTCACCACCTCTGGGTTAATCAGCCGGATTTTGATATTCTCCTCGGTGATCTGGGCGGCGATTTGCTTCTGACCGTCCAGCCCGATCGCGATAATACTTTCGTCATCCTGCAACTGGGCAGTCACGATCGATTCAATTTTGTCGGAATATGTCCCGTTAATCAGGGTGATTAATGCTGGGTATTGGGCGGGTTCGATCGTTGTGGGCATAGTGTCGGGGCGGCAAGGATGCTTTTAGTGTTGGCGGGCCGGGGGCGGTTGTCTAGCCCGCTTTGGTTATACTGGGGGAGCGTGACCGAGAACCGGAGGCACAGACCATGGCAGTCGCACTCGATCGACTCATCCAACATAAGCCCCTGAGCTTTGACGAATTTATTGTCCAATATGGCGGCGATAACCGCTATGAGCTGATTGATGGTGAGGTATTTGATTTGGAACCGACCGGGCCGCATGATGAAGTCGCGGGCTTCATTACCAAAAAGATTTGCGTTCAGATTGATGCCGCTGACTTGCCCTGGTTGATTCTCCAACGCCCACTATTGCGCCCACCCAATACTGAAATGACCGCCTTCCGGCCCGATGTCGCGATCGTTGATCAAGCGGCCTTGGACGAGGAAGCGAACTGGCCGGAACAATCAATCCTGACGCGGGCCAGGTCGATTCGGTTTATCGCCGAAGTCGTCAGCAGCAATTGGCAAAACGACTATGCCCGCAAGTTGGAAGATTTTGAGGCGTTGGGGATTCCAGAATATTGGATCGCTGACCATGCGGGATTGGGCGGGATTCGCCAAATTGGCAGCCCAAAACAGCCAACTCTATCGATTTGCACGTTAGTCGATGGCAAGTTTCGGATCCAGCAATTTCGCGATGACCAACCGATCGTCTCTCCTACTTTCCCTGGCCTTAAACTCACGGCGGCACAGGTGCTGAGGGCGGGGCGTTAGGTGAACTGGCTGTCAAACATGTCGTTCATCAGTTTGTTACGGGGGTTGGGGTTGTGGAACGCGACGCCTAACTCACGATCAAATTCAACCCGCTGTTCAGGTGTCACGCCCAGCGCATCTAGCCGAGCGTTTGTCTCGGCCTCCTGCTCCTCTTCGCTCCCATCCGTGCCTGCTATTTCCAGGAAAACATCCAAGTATTGGTCGAACGATATTGGCTGTGGCGTTGTGGTTGTCATCGCAGGTATTAGTCTTTACTGTTACGGTTCATTTCCGACAATGCGAAGGCTTCCGCACCTGTCAATGGTATCAATTTTCCACCCTTGATCACGCCATACATCTGATTGTTATCATCAGCTTCACCAAAGCCTGCGGTTTTGTAAACTCTTTTCCGCCTAGCCCCAGCCCCATCGCCCTGGTTTGGGGTGTTATGGAGAATTAGACCATCGGGCAATTCCTTGAATTTGCCTCGGAAATATTTAAAGGTTGTCCGCCCAATTCTTCGCTCATTACCTTCAGTGGCCGCACCCAGATCGTAGCTGCCATTTACATCAAAGGAGACAGACAGCATCGTCCGATCGTTGAAGAATCGATCGCCTGTCATGTTGAGCGTATCTGGGGGCGCTTCAACATCAACATTGAATTCATACGGCTTGGCAACCTGCGGCTTTGGTTTGGGGATTTCGCCGGAAGCGATCCGGGCCTTGACCGCCGATTGGGCCTTGGCTAAATCAGCGTCACTGGGTCGTAGCTCATTCCTGGCCGATTCCTCCGCTTGACGCCGCTCCTCGGCCTCCCTGGCGGTGCGCTCCGCTAATTCTCGCCGCCGTTGATCAGGCGTGAGACTCGATCGCCATTCGGCCATCCGCGCTTGATGCGCATCACTGATACGGGTCATTTCTGCCAGCGGCAGCGTCTGCCAACCATCAGCGAGTTCCGGGCGCGGTGGAATGTCCGAATTCGCCGATTCCGATTTCAGACTCGCCTTAAAGTCCTCCATCGCCTTATCTGCCCCTTCGCCCCCAGCCTTCACCGCCTTCACAATTTCCCCATACTGCTTTTTCTGGGCCGGGTTCATGGCCTTCACGCAGACCTTCGCCTTACTGATACAGCTCCCACCACAGCTCAATCCCTTCGTACACTTCTTCCCACCCCCACTAGCAAAATCCACCACCCCAGGCTTAATCAGCGCTAACAGCCGCCGCCCGATCGCGCCTTCCATTGCCACATTTGATTCAGTCTCCGCAAAGGTCAGCATATCCAGCTCCATTGATTGGTCTAAAACTTGCAGCACGGCAAAGGCCAGATCGTTTGGCCGATCTCCAAACTCCAGCACCTCGACAAACCGCCGCCCGATCGCCGCATCCTCATCCGATTCGGCAAACTCACCATCACCTGCTGCCCGATCTAGACTTTGCAGAACCCCAAACAACTTAGGGTTCAAGGCATCGGCAAACTGCTGCCCGATCGGTTCTAGGGCTTTGAGCAAATCTGCAGGGGCTTCACTGAACAATGCCGCCGCATCATCGATCGAAGCCGGGGGAGCCGCCGCCTCTGGAGCCGCATCCTCTGGCACCATCGCCTCCGCATCCGACTGCGAAATGCCAAACACCGTGACCAGAGTCGCGATCGCGTTTTCTCGCTTCAAACTCATCTGACTCAGCGCCGTCAGGAAGCCCACCAACGCCTCGGTACCACCCACACCCAACACGGACACCAATGGCGGCTGATCGCCAGACTCATCCTCAAGGGAGGCCGGATCGTAGTAACCATCGCCATAAATCTCCACCACCTTCTCAGGCGTGAGGCGGAAGCCCATTTCCGACAGGCCCTTATCCCGCACCGCCCGATCGTTGAGATTCTCCTCATCTTCCAGCTTCCGACCAATCTTCGGATGGGCCGCACCGGGGAAATTCCAATCCGTCAGCCACTTGACCCAGGTGTTGTTGGCCGAGGCATCAATCAAATCGGCATCAGCCTTGACCACATCCAGCTTCACGCCGTTATGCACTTCGGCCTGGGACTTGGAGCTGCCGTTGTCCGTCGTCATTGTCTGAGACAGGATGATTTTGGAGATCGCGCGATCCATCCGATCGCACAGGCCACCATAATCAGCAGTACCCGATCGGGCCGCTTCGATTAACGCAATCTCCACACCCTCTGGCACCATAACCGCCGCATCTTCACCAAAGGCTTGCAGCGCCTGCTTGAGTGCCGCCTTTTCCGCCGCCTCTGCGCCAGGGCCGTAAGTCCCCTTTGCGGTCGGCTGGGCAAACCGTTCCAAAAACTTCAGCCAAGACTTGATGCCGTTGCGCTTGAAATAAGTCGGCCAATACAGCCAGTGAGCCAAACCCAACCCATAGGGGTCATCGTCGTTGTCCGCGCCCGTGGAATAGTGCCAAAATTTGTACTCTGGCAGCGCCTCACCCTCGTAGTTATTGCCCCAGGTGATCAGCCGGGGCTTCATGTCCCAGTCAAACTTGAAGCGCCGCTGCTTCCGCACTTTGATCGTCGCGAGCTGGATTTTATTGCCCTCACGCGCCCACAGACATTCACCGATCGCGTACCCATAAAACACGCCGAACAGCATCTTATCCGAGACGTTATCCCAGCCCATCCGACCGAGGGTCTCACGGATAAAATCGGCTGCCTGTTTATCAATTCGCTTGTCACCGCCGGGTGTTACTTCCCACTCACGGGCCACCACCGCCGATCTGCGTTGCTGAAAGACTGATTTTACTTGGTCATCCCGAAGTAAATCTTCGTAGACCTCGTAGTCGTACCATTTGCGCGCCAGAACTTTGTCCTGAGGCTCAAGCAACTTGCCCAGGTACGATCGGGTAATATCTCGCCCATAACCCACGATCGAGGCGATTTCGCGGGTTTGGGGTTTGGGTGGCGTCGAGTCGGGCATTGACGCAAAAACGGGAGGACGCCTTTAGTGTCAATCGGCATCCTCCCGCTGTCTAGCCCGCTTTGGTTGTCAGAGGCTCCAGGTATCGAAACTCAATCCGATTGACGATCGCGCTGCGCTTCACCCGGTGATGTGAGCATAGAAAATCGACAAAATCGCAGGGCGACCAATGCGGGAAACCTTCGCGGGCGACATCATCCGAGCGAATTGCATCAATTCGTTCCTGGCGGCAACTGACTACTTCGATCTGGCAACCCAGCAACTGTTGCTTTTCACCCTTCTTGAGGCCCATGCCTTTGCGGATGGGCTGAAGGATATCGCCGGGTTTCAGCTTGGCCCAACCGAATCGCCGGGTGACGGTTTTGGTTTGACCAAGGATTTGCTCGGTTGTGAGGGCAAAACTAATTCGACGCACTTTGGAATCCCTCCAAATCAATTGGCCTCAATACCAAAGCCCCGATCGGAGCGCCATCGGTGATTATCCTCGGTTGTGCCCGGAGCTTGACCCGCTCCACCAACCATTGGCGACCGTCGCCAAAATCCAACCAATCGCCTCTGTTCGGACGCACAGCAGTATGGGTCTCGCCTTGCTCCGACTGGTCAACAGTGATCCATTTCCAACACATCATGCGGCTTTCTTTCTCCCAGTGGTTTTCGTGGCCTTGGACGTGGGGTTGAGCAGGGCGATCGACGGCTGAATTAACTCCTCCGTCTTTAGACACTCGGCGAACTTCTCTGTCCCCATTTGCAGGAACAGGCCGCGCATCAAATAGCCGTGACATTCGGGCTGGTGTTTCGGCGGTGGAACTTCGGTGAGCGCATCGGCCATGTTCTTCCAGCCAAACACCTCAACAAAGGTATCTTGCTCGGCATTCTCCACCACGAACTGACCGACCATCTCAAACTGCTTCAAGTCCTCCATCGATCGGCAAACTGCATCGATCGCCACTTCCCCCGCCCCATGCTTCTCGCACAGCAGCTTCACCACATCCTCCAAATCCACCTGGCCAATTAGCAACCGCAATCGCATCGTCACTTCATCGGCAGTTTCCGGGTACTCATTCGGACGTTTCTTGTCCAGTTCCGAGTTATCCACTTCCTTCAATTCGCGCTGCACTTCACCACTAGGCCGCTCCGTCGCTTCCGGCTTGCTAGCTTCCATTTGAGCCGCTTCATCAACTGGTAAAATTTCCAACTGGATGCGACCCGACTCGACTGGATTAACTGGGATTTGAGCGAACACCGATTCAATTAAATCGATCGCTGCTTCTGCCATGGTCTTGGACAAAGGAAACTCGATCGTGGCCCCATGTGTCACCTTCGCCTGGAGCAAACTGCCATATTCGGGATGGACGATCGCCAAGTGCCAGACCGTCCCCTCGTCGTCATTCTCCCCGCGCTCAATCTGCCAGCCCTTGTAGTTCTCATACCGGAATAGCTTGGTTGAGGTCAGGTGATGCAAGGCCCGATCGTCCCAAACATCCTTGAGAATCTGAACGGCCAGGTCAAACCGCTTCGCCCCAAAAAACTTGGCATAGGGCTGCACCTCCTCCGGCAATCGGCATAGCAGTTTCGCATCCGCCGCCAACACCACAAAGGGCTTGCCATCCCGCATCAGTTTCAAGTTCTTGCGGCCAATGCTGGTGACATAACCCTCGGTGGTGGCGTTCCCGGTAATCAGTTTGCCCTGAACCCAATCGCCAATTTGCAGGTTGCTTTCCGGTTCCTTGCGGATTTTGCCATCGGCTCCCGTCCGATCGGTCGAAACCGCGATCGTCCCCTCATCTTCCAGCGCCTCACGGATTTTGCCGATCGTCGGATGGCTCAGACCCACATGCTCCGCAATCACCCGATCGCTCATCTTCACCCACTCCGGGTCAGTCAGTAGGAGCCGCGCATGGTAACGCCGATCGTCCTTGCTCAGTCGCAAGCCATGGGATTTATTCGCCTGGGTGAGTGAGTAGAACCGGGCATCACGGGCCGTACCTTCGTAGACGATCGCGTAGATGTGGTCATCCTCGCAGCCGGTCAAACGGTGGTGGGCATCACCGGGATAGTAGCGCCAATCGGCGGGGTCATCGGAGCCGTGTTTGTCCTGGAAAAGGATAGCCGGGGACGTCGTCCAGTCCCAGAGTCCAGCGGCCCGACTGGCAGCATATTCGGCGGCGATTTCGGGTTCGGTGCCACCGGGACGGGTTTGGGTCTCAGCATCGAGGACAATTTGCGCCCGATCGACGTTGGTGCGATACAGTTCAGCCGTCTTGGCTTTGGTTTTGGTGGTCATGATTAGTTAATGAGTTCGTGGGCAGGCAGTTCAATATCTATTTCGGTCTCAATCCAGGGGGAGAGCGGCAATTCGGTGCAGCGTACCAGCACAATCCAGCCTTCAACCAGCCAGTGTTCCGGCTCCCAGTGCATTCCCACCACATAGCCGCGAGCAATCTGATCCGGTCGCTCCGCCAGTTCTAAAAATGATACCTGCTGCCCGATCGTTACTGGGCATGTTGGGATTGAATTGTTCATTGGACGTCACATTGTCGTTATATTTGCGGGGCAGATTGGCGGGGAGTGGTCAGGCTTTGCCCCGCAAATGATGAAGCCCGATCGCCCAGGGCACGATCGGGCAGAGTGGTCTATCGGATGCCAGCACCCTCGGTTTGGCTGGGTGCGCCTCGGTCAACCAAAGGGATGAATCGGGTGCCGCTGGCTTGAGTAATTACTGGCGGCGGATTGCAGTCCGGGACAAAGGCCGCAACCGCAGCAGTCGGCACGGTCAAAGCAAAAATGATTGAGACGATCGTCAGGTTCATTGGTCAGTCCTTTGGTTGGGTGGTGATGCCGGGTCATCAACAAGGGCTTGGGTCGATCGGGCTTCCTTTCTGACTAAATTTATAACAAGTCTAACTTGTTAAGTCAATAGTCAAGATGTAGTTTTACCGTCTGTGGCTTAATATTTGCCATGCTAGGCTATTGATTGAACAAGTCTGAGTGAGGTTCTATGATGGGCGGTGTCGTTATCCAGCCTGACCTAATGCCTACCAAGTGGCGACTAAATGAGCTGATGGCTCGCCACCGCATCGGCGGCAAAGAGTTGGCAGCCAAGCTGGGAATCACACCAAACGCCGTGTACTCCCTCAAAAATGCGGAGAAGATGCCTCGGATTGATGGCGATCGGCTAGATGAGATTGCCGCCGCGATTACCGCACTGTCCAAGATTGGTGAAACAGTCAGAGGCGTTGATCTCCTAGAGAATCGCGACGAACAAAATTAAGCGGCAACCGCCAAAGTCGAGCCGGATAGCTCCCAGGGATTCAGCACCCCATCCACCGCCTCATCAATTGCCGATCGCAGGCCAACTGCCGTTGCTGCCGTAATCTTGTGTTCCGTCGTCAGGTCACGATCGGGGATGCCAAACCAATAATGTCCATTCAGGGATTGCGATACTCGGTAGCCGCGATATAGTTGCATAGGATAGTTCTCCATTCTGAGTAACGGTTCGGGCGCGGTTGAGTCTTCACCTCAACCGCGCCTCTCTTTTTAAGGATAGTGCGATACTAGCATCCTGTCAACAGCTTAATAGCATCGTAGTATCGTGCTATCATCGTTTGGTAGTATTAGAGGTATGAGAGTGATCAGCAAGCTGCCGGATTTAATGGAAGGTCGGAACCTGGATCAGAAGACTTTGGCGGCAAAGACAGGGCTTAGCCCAACGACTGTCGGCAAGCTCTACCGAGGCCATTTCGATCGGATCGACAACCATACTGTGACCACCCTGTGTCGCTACTTTGGGTTGAAGTCAATTAGTGAGTTGATCGAGGTGCAGTGGGAGGATGAAGACGTTGAAGGTATGGGGGCTTGAAGCCCGATTGAAAAGTGAACCTCAGGAGTGAAGTGAGATGACCGATCGGCTAGACCGAATTGAAGCAATATTGGAGCGCAATGCTGAGGAGATTCGCGATTGCCAGCGGCTCCAGGCCGACAATGCCAACGCTATCAAAGTGCTGACCGAACACCAGGCCCAATATGCCGAACAATTGCGGGCCGAAGTGACCAACCTCACCGAACTGATCCAAGTCGTCACCCTCCAACATGGCGAAACGATCGCGCGGATTGACATCATGCAGTCCGAAGTACGCGGCCTCCAAGTCGAGAATCGCCGCATCATGGAACGCTGGGACAACGGCAATCAGAATTAATGGTGAGTCCCCCGGTCATCCTGGGCACGATAATGCGGTCAACTACCATCAGCCAACATCATGGAAAAGCCCAAGACCAACCCCAAGCGACTGGTGATCTTGATCGCGATCGCCCTAGGATTAGGCACCATCGCCAATGCCTTCACCCCCAAGAAAGCCCCAAGAGTATCTGCCGTTCGACCAGCGCCCCGATGTCAGAGCGCTGATGGTATTTTTGACGGATTGACGCTGTATCGTGATGCCAAATGCACTGACCCGATCGGCAAAATCAGCGGCATTGGCCGGACGCCGAGTGGGGAAGCCATGGTATTCATCATTGAAGCCGATGGGACAGAGCAGCAGGTCACTCGCCAGAGCACCAAAGATTGGTTCGTGATCAATTAGCTGTGTATTCCAGGAAATAGACAATCAGTTCGTCGTCGGAGTCGCTGAAATCAAGTTTGGATTTCAGTTTCAGATAGGCTTGATTCACCGCTTCAAACTCAGCCGCCGAGCCACCCCGATCGGGGTGAGCCTTGACCGCCGCCTTTTTATAAGCCGCCTTGACTGAGGCCGGAGTGACCGCGCCTTTGATGCCGAGCTGGGCGGCAGGGCTATCGAGCGCCAAGGCTTTCAGATATTCTTTGACATGCCGACGATAGAGCGCGTCGCCAACTTTGGGTTCGTTTCTTGAACCAGCGGACAGTTTTTTACGCAATGTCACTGGCAGCGTCTGGAGCACATTGTCACCTAGAGCCTTGCGCACAGATTCATCACCGCCAGCCAAATCCGCCTGGAGCTTTGCCGCTTTTGATTCGTAGGTTGCAGCAATATCGTCAAATGCCTTGCGGGCCACTTCCAACCGTGAATCTGGCTCGTTCAATACTGATTCACGTATTTTATTCATTCGGTCAGCAGCTTTTTGCCCGCCTAGATCGTATTCAGTCCGCTCCTTCTCGATTTTGGCTTTTTGTTCAGGAGTCGTTTTCGGATCATTTAATTTCTTTTCCAGCTTCTTTTTATCAGCATCCGAACGCATGTCAAAATCAGCAGGTGTCCACTCCTCACGATTTAAGTGAGCTTCGCGCTCTCGGATTTGGGTGGCTCTTGCCCAAGATTCTTTGTCATTTACCGCCTTGATATATTCTGGAACGTCATCCATCGTCGCGGTCGATTGAGAATGACCCAACTGCATCATCGCATTTGGCATAGCCAGTTGTTCGGCAGTCGCTTGTGCCGCAATCCGGCCATCAATCCAGGCGTCCACATCCGCTCTTGATGGGTTGACACTGGCATACTTGCTATTTAATTCATCGATCGCTGATTGAGGCGTTTGAGACGATGGCTCTTCAACCTTGGGCGTGACAGTGATTTTAGATTTGGCGGCATCAGCCTTAGCCGCGATCGCTTCCTTCTCCGCATCCGAAACTTCCGGCTTCAGACTGGCCTTGAAATCTGACATTGCCTTATCAGCACCTTCACCCCCAGCCTTTACCGACTTCACAATCTCCCGATACTGCTGCTTCTGCGCCGGGTTCATCGCCTTGATGCAAACCTTCGCCTTGCTGATACAGCTTCCACCGCAGCTCAATCCCTTCGTACACTTCTTCCCACCCCCACTGGCAAAATCCACCACACCGGGTTTAATCAACGCCAACAACCGCCGCCCGATCGCGGCTTCCATGGCAGCATTTGATTGAGTCTCAGCAAAGGTCAGCATCTTAATTCCCCCGAAGTTGTTTCCAGCAAGCCATCAAATCCAACATAATCCAAACATAGGTTGGCACCAGCGCCGCTCCAGCATAGCCCTCCCACTCATCCTCAATGTGGGACAGCAAATGATCGCAAATCAACACGCAATTCCGATCGCGCACCCAACCAAGCCGATCTCGGACGGTGAATGCCCCCTGAAAAAACACCGACTCCTTGGGGCTAGGCACAATATACAGCGCCCGATCGTTCCCTACCCGTCGCACCACACCACATTCGATAAAGTGCGTCGCCCGATTGAACTCCGATGGCAAAATCTCACCCCACAGCATTTCTAAGTTTCGGTAGAAAGGAATGTCTTTCTCACTGCGCGGACGCCGGACGAGGACGCGCTCTTGTCGGAGGATTGCTTCCTGGAATTGCCCACGATCGATCGCCGTTGCGTGAGCCTGGGCGGATACGACGCGCACAGCTCGCACAAAAGGGCGCGCTCCGTTGGCTTCAGTGCCCAATAATCGGGTGCCAAGATATCCATAGACGATCTCCTGTTTTGGCGACTTAGCCGCAGCCAAACCCGCCTTATTTTGTTTAATCCGTTGCAGCCATTCCATTTACTGTACAGCGTCATTTAGTAATTCAATCCTTTCAAATCCTAAAAAGTTGTTAATCAATCTTTCTAAGGGCAGCCCTGATCACCTCATTCAGCAACATCGGCTGCGACGCGATCGCCAACGCCAACCCCGCCACAATAAACTCATCCTTACTAATCGCCCGATCATCCTTCTGGACAATCGACACCCACCACACCGCCACAAGCATTGCCATCGCCACTGGCATCGACACCCGTAACCATGGGCCAATCTTTGGAGGACGAGATTTCGGAGATTGCATACGATCGGCCTTATTGTGTCCCCCCAGTGTGGGAGCGCCTCACCCTCTTGTCTAGCCCGCTTTGGCGATTGATGTTCACAGACTATATCAACAACGCTAGAAATAAATTCAGATTATATCTTGACGATTGATTTTGTGATTGCTATAGTGGTTTTACAAGCAGAGGAAACCAGCAGTCCTGAACATATACCGCCTCCGGGTGGTGGGTGATCCCCCTAAGTTCTCAGGAGATGGAACGAAAAGCCTTTAATTCAACCCCCGGTAATCGCCTAATCTGGTCGAGCCGGGGGTTACTGCTACTTATGTACTATATTTGCAATTTGAACGCTGACGCCGTCGGAATATCTAAATTGCATCTTGACGATTGTATTGTGAATCGCTATATTGGTTTTATGCCGCGCATCCTTTCAAGTCCGGCTCGGTTTATTCCACCCATCGTTTCAGGTATTAATTATGGAATTCATTCAACTTCCCAGCTTCATCCAGTCCGCCGACGCTATTGCCGATCGCCTCGACCAAATTGTCCGTGATATCCGCGCCGATATCCCTGGCACGATCGAGACCGTCGCCCTCAACACTGTTTGGTGCGTCACCTGGGCCGTCACATTCGCCACGGCATTCACGTTTTACGCAGGCCAAGCCGCCGCCGAAGCATGGCGCACCCGCAACTACGCTGCCATCACCGCCGAAATCTGCGCCACACCCGATGCCGACTTGGATGAATTGGTGTTGCCCATCCTGAGCCTGGTCGCCACCGACATCGATGTCGTCGAGCTGGGTGCCGAAGCCAGTGACCTGGCCGAATTAACCGCCCATCAATTGCGCCCCCTCTGCCAATCACGCGGCATCCAATGGCGCAATGCTCGCGGCCACGGCAAGCACCTGGCCAAAGTCGAAATGATCGCCGCCCTCACTTGCTAAACTTGGGTCAGAGCACGTTGGGGCGGCTGGGGTAGTCGCCCTATTTCTTCAAATCCCGGATTGCCTGAGTCGTCGAAGCCGAAACAAGGCGCGCGATCGACAGCAGTACGATCGCCGCCGACAACCAAAATGCGGCCACGGCCAACGTCGCACAAACATCGGGTAGCCATCTAATATCCATAAAAATCCGACCTAGCGACTGCGCCCATTTCATCGTCCCATTTTGCCCGTGGTACCGAATCAAACTCGATCGTACCACCTCCCCCATCCGCCGCATTCAACGCCAGAAATAACGCCCAAGCCCGATCGGCGTGACCATTCTCATCCCGTTCCGCATCAAATCTGATCCCACCCGCCAGCGTCGTCGTCCGCTTCAGCTTGTACAGGTCATCGCGAATCTCTGGCTTGCTGGGGATGCGCACCGTTCGGTTCTCAAATGCCTGCTTCCCGATCGTGGCCAGCCCCTGCTTCGTCGCCGAAGTGAACGTCACCCCTTCCACCCGACTCGCCCCAAACCACCGCTGATAATCCTCCACTGGCTTCTCCCCCATCCCGGTTTTGTCCATGCACAACCGCACCACCCGGTACTTCTCCATCAGTCGCCGCATCTCCGCGTCCTGTTCGGCGAAGGATTTGTTGTGCAGCTCCACAATCTCCCGCGTCCACAACACGTCACCCACCTTTTCCAACACCCAGGCCACCCACAAATCCCGTCGCCGCGCAATGTCATTCCCGATGAAGCACAGCTTGTTGTTCACCCGATCGTAATCACTCCCATCCACCGTCACCGACTCATCCTCACAGGTCTGAATCAACGCAAACGGCAACCATGCCGACGCCTCATCCAACCATTGCAGCTCAAACTCTTGCGCCCAGCCATCCGGGTCGCCCATCGCCGCCTTCTCCTCCTCAATATTCAGCGGCAAGCCTTGTTCCACTGCCTCGTAGACGTTCACAACGTGCTTCGACCACAGCCCCGACTCATCATTAATAATCTGGTAAAACTTCCGCGTTCTCCCACCCTTGGGAGTGCTCGCCACAATCACCCGGAACCGACCCCGCAACACCGGGAGCAGCGATCGCCAAATCTCCACGTCATGCTCATGGATGCAAAATTCGTCGAGGAATACGTTGGCTGTGTAACCCCGCGCTGTATCCGGGTTTGCGGGCAACGCGATAATTCGTGATCCGTTCGGGAACCGAATCTCCAGCTGCGTGAATCGCCGCAACCCATCCTCACTCATGAAATCTGATTCTTGGATTGCCGCCGCCCCCATCAAGTAGGCGTTGCAATGCCGCTTACACTCCTCGATCGCTTCTTTGGCCTGCCGCTCCCCCCGGCTCAAAATCACCCAGGTTGTTCGCTTGCCCTGGGCTTCTTGCATAAAGCAGTCATCCACCAGCATTAAAGTGATGGTCCAAGTTTTTCTGGCCCCTCTGCTCCAACACACGCTTACAAAGCGGTTCCGATCGTGGAACAACTTCTGCTGATAGGGCAATAACTCAATCGCTGGCATCGGCGTCAAAAATCCCGTAAATCCGTTGTCTCACCTGCACCAACGTCGCCTCATCAATATCCGGCGACCCTTCCGCCCGCTTGAGATGCAACACCTCCGTTGCACCCAACTCCAATTCCAATTTCCGCCGCGCCAGTTGAACCATCTCAATCTTCGCGATCGCGTTCACCAATTTATCCGCAGGCATGTCGGCAAAATCCGCCGGAGACATTTTCTCTAAAGCCGTCCACAAATGCCCCCGCAACATCGACACCAAGTCCACTTCGACCGTCACTTCCGTCACCTGACCTTCAGCCACCGTTTTATAGGTTGCCGTCACCACCGTTTCCGTCGCTTCAATCCGTGATTTCACTTCCCGGTACCAGCGCCCGATCGGTTGCAGGCCAATTTGGTATCCCGCTTCAGCCAGCCAATTGACGATCGCCGTGGGACCCCATTTCTGCTCGCGCACTTTCGCCGTCATTTCGGTCAAGACCGCCTCCGGGAGTGCTTTTACTGTTGCCGTGCGGGCCATATCGATACGCTTATTAATAGGTTTTCAGAAAGTATTAATACATTATCACTCTCGCTCATCGGGATTTGTCCAGTGCCAAGAGAGCCAGCACCACACCCCGATCGCCCCCAACCCAAGCAGCAACCAAATCATCTGGCTTGCGCCCTCGCCAACGATCGCTTCACCCCGCGCACCGAGATCCCATATTTCTCCGCCAGATTAGGCAACGCCATGCCCGATCGCCAATCGGCATAAATCCGCAGGTCACGCGCCAAAACTTGCTGCCATTCGATCGCGGGGATGCGAAGCCGAATGCCGCCAAAGTAATAGCTTAATTTTTCCGCCTCTGGCAGCCGTGCCAAACCATGAGTCGGGGGAATCGTGCAGGGGATCCGAATTCGTTGACCGGGATATTGCTGGCGGAGCCAATCCGCGACTTGAGGGCCAACAACTTCGGCGACCTCGGCAAGAGTGTTGGGGGGAGACATGATGGGGGCCGTATCAAATCGCACCCTTAATTCTACCAGCGCAATAATTCAATTCAGTGCAAAAGCACTACGTACTCTCACGGAAAAACTGTGAAGAGTTCGACTTTTTCCGATCGGGCAACAGGCCAAATTTTTGTTGTCACGCCGATCAGCATTGCGTTTTAGCCGTGTCCTGTACATCACTGGACATCAAGGATTTTTTGATGTCCAGCCTGAAACGCCTACGCAGCGGGGATCCCGTACATCAATGTACGTTTGGACATCAAATTGCACTCTTTTTGGTTGAGAAAAAAGAGAAAGAGGGGGAAGGGGGGAAGGCCACTAAAAAGCCTCCAGAGGAAGCGGAATTTGATGACCAAATGTTTTTCGATGTCCAAGATCCCGCCAATAAAGGCTTTCAGCTTGGACATCAAGCAGATCGTTGATGACCAGCCCCAAAGTTTGATGACCAACCCCCGCCCAGAGCCTCGTACACAGTTCGTACACAAAACCTGGCAAAGTGTGAACGATTTAGACTTGTTGTGACCGATCGTGCCGGTCTTGAAAATGGCCGAACCCTCATTGCTGAGGGCTGTATGGCCTATCGGAGCGACAGGATTTGAACCTGCGACCCCCACTACCCCAAAGTGGTACGCTACCAAGCTGCGCTACGCCCCGTTGTTCTCGCAATCGAACCACCACATCGGCAAATTTTTGGGGTTTCCCCGAGTTGGCTTTGCTATGGTATCAGGTCGGAATCGTCGTCGTCAACCCACCCGATCGACTAAACCGTAAACCCCGCTAAACCATCAACCCTGGCACTGCCGCCACCAACCCCGGCACCGCCGCCACGGCCCAGGCTCCCTCAGCCCGTCGCCCGGACTGGAGAATCACCCGTAGCGCATAGGCCGATGGAAATCCGGTCACTTCCAGCCACAGGGCCGCACTCTCCGCTTCAAGCTCGATCGACTCCTCATCCATCAATTCCGCCTGCATCGCCGTCATCATCGTCGCCAACTGCAACGTCAATCGAGCAAAATCCGCAAACTCCGCTGCCGTCAGTTCGATCGCCCATTCATCAGTGCCGATCAGACCGGGAAATTCCGTCGCCGCTGGATTCCAGCCGATCCGCCAACCCACCCCCGATCGTACGACGCGGGATGTCATTTACTTCAAGTCAGGGGGCGCGATCGGCGGAGTCGGGGCATTCAACACCGTGATCAAGACTTGAATTAATTGATCGCGCTGTGTCCGAGTCAATTGCTGGATGATGGCCCGATCGCCCTCCAGGGGATGGGTCTGCATTCGCTTTTGGGTGGGATAGTTGTCTGAGTCAATATCCTCATTCGCATTCAAGTAATCGGCGATCGTCAGTTTCCAGTCGAGCCGCACCGCTGCGGGCCGATTCTTGGTGTAGAGGTGATAGCTGATCAATCGCCCCACGAAGGTATTGCTCGAATCGGGCTGCTTGGTTTCGCGGGAAATGTATTGATCGGATCGGGCCAACTCCGGCAACTGCTGGTACACCGTTTTCCAGGCATCGCCGACGCGCACCGTCTGGCTCACACTGGGGCAAGCCAAGCAAAGGCTCAGGCAAATCCCAAGGAACCCAACCGGCCAGTATTGTCGGATTGTCTTCACAGCCAACACCTCAGACAGAACAATCGGGGCTTAGCCAAGCCAAGCCCCGAAACACGATACCACCGCACCGATCAGGCAATTATTCGCCGATGATTTCCGGCTGGGTCAACTCATCGGACATTTCGATAATGGCGCGCATGACGGGCTTCATCATCGGGTCATCCCCCGAATCAAAATCCTCAAACCGCCGCCGCTTGGCCCGATTCGCCACCTGCACCGTGATCCGATAGCGGTTAGAAGCCGCATTGATCAATTCATCCGCACGACGCATCAGTTGGGTCGTGTCCATCGCCGGACGCTTAAGCGAGCCAGATCTTGCCATAGTTTCAGAAAATCGCAATGAGTGAATCGTTAGCCTATTGAAGCACAGGATTGATGCTAACGGGTTTTGGGCCAATCGATCAAAAGCTCGGAAAATTTGGCACAATGGAACTTAAGGCAATGTAAAGAATTGCTAACAGCGGAATTCAGAACCGCGCCATCGCCATTAATAACGCCTTTTATCCCCCATTTTGTATGCCGACCTTAACCGCACCGATTGCCACCACTGGCGGATCCAGCCAACTCAAAACCACTTCCTCCCGGTGGGTGGTGATGGGCGACAGCTTGGTCTACGGCTTTGGTGATCCGATCGGGGGCGGCTGGGTGGAACGGCTGCGACGACAGTGGCTCACCCCCGGCCAGGATCACTTTGTGCTGTACAACCTGGGCGTGCGCGGCGACGGGGTGCGGCAGGTGGAACTGCGGCTCGAAGACGAATTTCGCACACGCGGCGAAGTCCGCAATCGCGTCCCGGATTTGCTCGTCCTCTCCGTGGGGGTGAATGACTCGCCGCGTCTGGGTCGAGCCGATGGCCGCAACTTTCTGGCGATCGAGGCCTTCAAGATTGAGCTGGAACATCTCTTGGATCAGGCGATGGCGCTTTGTCCGGTGCTGTTTATCGGCACCGTCCCGGTGGATGAGGCCCAGATGCCGTTCTTGAACTGCCTCTACTACAACCACGCCGATCAGTATCGCTACAAGGAAGTGACCCGACTGGCCTGCGCGGCTCGGGGGATTCCTTACCTCGACTTGTTCGATCGGTGGCGCGATCGGGGCGCGGACTGGTGGCAATCGCGCCTGAGTGAGGATGGTCTGCATCCGAATTCGGCGGGCTATGAAGCGATTTTGCAGGACGTGTTGGAATGGCCGGAAATCCAGCAGCGGCTGACCTGCCCCACGCCGATGACCGCTGGTCGGTCGGAGACCATCGGCGGCTAGCCGAGCCGATTCAACCGGATTTAGTACGCAAACGTAAAGGATTTTATATGACAGTTTTGGTGGTCGGCACGGGCAATCCTGGCAAACTCAAGGAAATGCAGGAGTATCTGATCAACACCGAATGGCAACTCCAGCTCAAGCCGCCGGAAATCGACGTCGAAGAGACGGGCACCACTTTCCTCGCCAACGCCTGCCTCAAAGCCTCCCAAACCGCAAAAGCCACTGGCAAATGGGCGATCGCCGATGACTCGGGGCTGGCGATCGATGCGTTGGATGGCGCGCCAGGGATTTTCTCCGCCCGCTACGCCGAAACGGACGCCGCCCGGATCGATCGGGTGATCACAGAACTCCAAGACCAACCCAATCGGGGCGCACAATTCGTCTGCGCGATCGCCGTGGCCCAGCCGGACGGGACGGTCGTCATCCAGGAAGAAGGCATCTGTCGAGGCGAGATTCTCCAATCGCTCCAAGGCGAAGGGGGATTTGGCTACGACCCGATCTTCTATGTCCCAGCCGCAGGCCAGACCTACGCCGAGATGACGGCCGAAACCAAGCATCGGTTGAGCCATCGCGGCTGCGCCTTTGCGTTGGTCTTGCCACAGCTACGGGCGATCCACCAGCGGCTGGCGATCGCGTAGATGCGTAGATCGGCTATTTCAAAAAGACGCTGACCAACCACAAGATCGCAAATGTCACCCACGATGCCACCACCTGAAGCGGCGGCAAACCGGGAATCGCGGTCAACAGGAGCTTGGCGATCGGTAGCCCCACGGTATAGCCCAAAATCAAGCCCGCAAAACTGAACAGGATCGCCCACAAGATCCGATTCTCTTTGCGATAGACAAAGAAAATTGCGGCCCCGGTGCCGATGCCCAACAAGGTCTGAACATTGCTGAGATTCTGGGCAAAGCCGATGGACAGCCCGATCAAGGCGACGTAGGCCACCGTCGGCGCTAACCAATCCCACAAACCCACTGGCGTATCGGAAAACTGCGAATTCCACTGCGGCAGGGAGAATGTCGGTTTCGCGGGGGTTTTGGCCACCGCGACTTTGTTCTCCGCAAATCGGACGCCATCGGGCACGTCGATCTTGCCTTCCTGGCGGAGCCGCAACCGCTCCATCAACAAAGCATCGTAAGCTTTCTCGATCGACTGGAGCCGGGGCGCGTCCGCCGCATGCTCTTTGGTCAATTTCGCCCGTGCTGACTGAATATCCTCGAAGCTGGCGCTTGCGGTGACACCCAAGATTTCATAATCACTTTGACTGCTCATGCCCCACCACTTTGACTGCGGCCCGACTTGGCCCTTGCTGCTTCCAAATTAGCTTAGGCCAGCGGGGATTCACAACCTTTATTTTACTCGGTGCCCCAAGTTCCCCACGCATAATCGCGGAATTTTGGTGCAGTGGCCCGGATTTTGGGGCACATTATAGAGAATGAGCTTGGTGCCACAGGGGGCCAACTACAAAAAGCGATATAAGAAAAAGTGCGATCGCGCGTTTCCGCCTAAGGCATACTACTATTTGCTGATAGTCGGCTCTACCTAGCGTAGTAGGTTCTATTCCCCTAAAAGAACGGTTGATTTATGTCCCAGAACAAAATTCTGGTCGTTGATGACGACCAGTCAATCCGAAATCTCATCCAGCGATTCCTCTCAAAGCAGGACTATCAAGTCGAATCGGCGGAAGATGGCAAGGCCGCCATGGCCAGTTTTGAGCAGTTCAATCCCGACTTGGTGATTCTGGATGTGAATCTTCCCGATGCGAATGGCTATTCGCTCTGCCAGGAGATGCAGAGTCGGACGGGGGTATTTGTTTTGCTGTTGACCAGCCGCACGGATGAGGCCGACAAGGTGCGCGGCTTTAGCCAAGGGGCAGACGACTACATCACCAAGCCGTTCAGTCTGGTGGAGCTGGGGGCGAGGGTCGGGGCAATCCTGAAGCGTCAGCGGATCGTCACCACCGCCGAGCAGCAATGCTTGATGTTCGATAAGCTGATGATCGATCCCGTGCGGCGCGAAGTCAAGCTGGGCGAAGAGATGATCCCGCTGACGGCCTTAGAATTTGACTTGTTGCATTTCCTCGCCAGCCATCCTGGTCGGGTGTGGCGACGGGCCGAGCTGATCCAGCAGGTGTGGGACTACGAATACGTCGGCGACCAACGCGTCGTGGATGTCCACATCGGCCAAATCCGAAAAAAGATCGAAATCGATACGAGCCAACCCGCGCTGATCCAGACGGTGCGCGGTGTCGGCTACAAGTTCGAATCACCGGAGCACGTAGAAGCGGGCGCAACGGCGGAGATGGCGTAGGGTGGGCAATGCCCACCAGAATTGCGCGCCGATCGGATCATGGATGTTTCACCGCGAATGGGACGGTTGTGGGAAAAAGATGGTTGTGGGAAAAAGATGGTTGTGGGAAAGGTGGGCAATGCCCACCCTACGCTGAAATTCATGGATTAAATCGGCTGCTGGAGCAACTGCCCCGTTTCGCTGCCGACAAGACAGGTCGAACCCATCACGATCGCACTCAAGATCGGATGGTCAAAGCCGATCGTCGCGGCTTGGGGTTGATTCAAACTACGTGACCAAACCCGCATGATCCGATCGTCGCCCATTGTCACCCATCGCTGATCCGACAACCAATGGATCGATCGGACTGCGCCCGCGTGAGCCGCTACCACTTGCTCGACGCTGATTTGGCCCGGTGCGCCCGTGACTCGGAGAATTTGCAGCCAGCCGTTGACTTCACCGATCGCCACATACTGCCCGTCGGGACTGAAGGCAGCGGCGGTGGCGGCCCCGGACTTGTGGGGTAAGGATCCCAGACAAATATGCATTGACAGACTCCAGAGGTATGTCATCCCATCCACGCCGCCGCTGACGACTAGATCGGTATTGGGGCTGAGGGCGATCGTCGGGACTGCGCCCTGGTGGGCCGGAATTTGTTCGAAGCAAGTCAAGGCTCCGCGTGTGCCGATTTGCCAACATTTGAGTAAGCCGTCACCGTCCGCCGTGATCAGTCGGCGTTTCTGGGCGGCGATCGCCGTGATGCCCACCGGATGCGCCGGGACGATGGCCCGACAATCCAAGCCCCGCCGCCGCCCCCAACCGCCCGAATGCAATCGCCAACATTTGAGGCGGCCATCGGCTCCGGCGCTGACGATCAGCCGTCCCGCTTGGCCCCAATGGTCGATCGCCGCTAGGGCCGTGACCTGACCGACATGGGCGATCGTCTCCATCCCCAATGCACCTCGGGCCAAATCCCACAGCGACAATGTCCCCGCCCGATTGCCAATCACCACCCAGCCGCGATCCGATCGGGTTGCCAACGCCGTCACCGGGCCAAACTGCTGGGCGATCACTGTCGCGGCGGGCAGCGTCGCCAGGGCCGCTGGTGGCGCGGCGCGCGGGCCAACGGGCACGACCCGAGGCCGCGATCGTTCGAGGTCATCCGCCTTCGCCAAATCTGCCGTGGCCGATCGTTCCAAGGCCAGGAGCGATCGCAGATGCCCGCGATAGCGATAGGCCACGGCGTAGTCCGGCTGCACCTGAATTGCCGCGCCGAGACAGGCGATCGCGGCTTCGTACTGGTCGATTTTGGCGTAGTCGGCGGCCATTTGGTAAAGCACCTGGGCGCTTTTGCCAGCGGTTTCGACGATCGGGGCGCGGTGGCGGGGCGGGGCGGTCTGGCGGTTGGCGGGTTGGAGCGGCGCGGCGGACGGCGGCACGGCGGCGGGTGGCACGTAGTCCTTCAGCGCGGCGTAGGCCCGATTGATCTGCTTAAATTTTGCTTCGGCGATCGCCTGTTCTTCTAAATCCGTGAACCGATCGGGGTGCCACTGTCGGGCGAGGCGGCGATAGGCTTGCTTCACGGCCTGCGGCGTCGCGCCTGGCGCAATTTCCAAAATCTCACAGTAGCGATCGTAGTTCTCCACAACAGCCTTCAAACCTCAAACAAAAATTCCGAACCCTCATGAAGCATACCCCTGCTTCCGTCGGCTTCGGAATTTATCCTGTGCTCTATACATGTGTCCATCTTAGGGTTTGTCACTCGGGGGTAACTTCGCCCGATCGGGTGATTCTCATATTCGGGCAGCCATTCGCCAATGCGGGCATAAAAAATCCGAAGCCAGTCTGTGAGAATGCCCTTCTCAAGCCCGTTTCGGAATAAAAATGTGCTCTTTTATCAGTCTTCATCTTAGCCGTCACGCCCCGCCCCGACTTCACCTGATCGGGTGAATTGCGATCGATTCGACTTGCCTACCCCCGGACTTTCAGGGCAGAATAGAAAATAGGAATTGCAAAGAACCGTAACAAACCTTTCTCATTAATCCCTCATTTACAGCGATGTCAGTCGGTTTAAGCCAGCCAGCCCAGCGTGATTTTGACTACGACGTGACGATCGTCGGGGGTGGCGTGGTGGGCACCTTAGCGGCTTGCCTGCTGGAATCCACGGGCCTGAAAGTCGCCCTGCTGGAATTTGCGGCGACGTCCGAGGCCGCTGCGCGCGGTCAGGCTTACTCGATTAACCAGCTTTCCAGTCGGGTCTTCGCGGGATTGGGGCTTTGGGCCAAGATCCGGCCCCAGGTGGAAACCTACCGCCATGTCCAATTGTCCGACGCCGGATCCCCGATCGTCGTCCATTTCTCGCCCGAGGACACAGGGACGCCAACCCTCGGCTACGTCGCCACCCACCAAGTCCTCCTGACCGAACTCCAAACCAAACTGCGCCAATGCCGCAACGTTGATTGGCTCTGTCCCGCCCAGGTGAGTGCCGCCAGCTTTGGCCCCGAGGGCAGTACGCTCACGGTTCAACTCGGCGATCGCACCCGCCAACTGCGATCGCGCCTGGTGATTGCCGCTGACGGTGGCCGATCGTTCCTCCGACAGGCAGCGGGCATTAAAACGATCGGCTGGAAATATTGGCAAGCCTGCGTTGTGGCGTTCATCAAACCCGAGAAACCCCACGCCCAAACCGCCTACGAGCGATTCCAACCGGAAGGGCCGTTTGCGATTCTGCCGTTGCCCGATGGACTCTGTCGGATTGTCTGGACGGCCCCCAAAGCCGCCGCCGATCGGTTACTCAAAATCGACCCAGCCACGTTCATGACGGAACTGCGCGAACATTACGGCGATCACATGGGCGAATTGGCATTAATCGGCGAACGATCGGCGTTCCCGGTGCAGCTCCTCCATAGTCGGCAGTACGTCCAACCGGGACTGGCATTAATTGGCGATGCGGCTCACTGTTGTCATCCCGTCGGCGGTCAAGGGATTAACCTCGGGATTCGCGATGCGGCGGCCTTGGTTGAGATAATTGGGGTGGCGTTGGCCCAGGGTGAAGATTTTGCCCAAGTGGCGGTGCTGAAGCGCTACGAACGCTGGCGGATGTGGGAAAACCTGGTGATGCTGGCGTTTACGGATATTCTCGATCGCACCTTTTCGAATCGGATTTTGCCGATCGTCATGGTGCGACGGGTTGGACTCTGGGCCATGGCGAATATTCCTCCGGTTAAATCTTTTGCGATTCGGTTGATGTTGGGGATGATCGGGCGGGTACCGCAGATTGCGCGAGTGGCCGAGTCGGAGGCGTTGGTCGAACCATTGGAGATCGGGGTGGAATCGGGGGGGTAGCGGATGCGCGGGGCGGGCGAATTGCGGCGTCCAACAATTCGCCAACCGCATCTGACTTTCGCCGGACGATCGAGCGGCGATCAATGCCAAACCCAATCGCCCCAGTCATTCACCCGTTATCACTGAAAAATCCGCCCGAAAATCGCTTGAATCCGGGATTGAATATCTGGGCGCGATCGGCTGAGTGATCCACCGAGTTGCTCCACGGGCATGGTGACACCGGGGCTACCTGTGGGTTCAGTGCGGTAATAAAACGGTGGCGTCGTGCTGCCAGTACTGAGCCAGACTGTGGATTGTCCAGTGGCTTTATCCGTCCAGTAGAGATCGGGAACGCCGTTGCCATCGCCATCGGTCAATCCGCTAAAATCCCAACTGGGCGGCACGACAGGTAGGATGATCGGTGTCCCGATCGGTTCACTTTGGTTGACGAATAATTGGGCGACTCCATCCGCCCGATTAATTTGCACCAGATCGTTAACGCCATCACTGGTGAAGTCGGTTTTGACTTGAATCAGATTATCGGTGACGCGAATCGAAGTAGTTTTGCCGTTGACGGTGGTAGTGGATTCTGACGTGCTACTGGCTGACTGGATATTGGCATTAACGCTAGCGAGATTAAAAGTTGGAATGCTCAAGTCCGGCGCATTGGCCTCGATCGCGGTCTGAGTGGGCAGAAGTCCGGCATCCTGGGAGCGGAAAATCGCTGAAAACATAAATCACCTTTGGCATAAAAGTAGCGTACCCACGAATCAGGATAAATGCCCCGATCGGATGCCGTCTCTATCAAAAGGCATAGATTCAGTATTCATTAATTAGAGTTAATTAGAGTTAATCAGGGATTAACGGGCAATACTTGCGCCAAAACTCGCATCACATTCAATCCCATAATTTTGCCGATTTCCACTTCCGTAAATCCTGCCACTTGCAACGCCGCCGTAATTTGCACCAGATTCGCGGCATCGATCGGCAATCGCACCGACCCATCAAAATCCGAACCCAAGGCTACATGATCAACGCCGACTAAATCGGCCACATAACGCATCGCCCGGACGATCGCCGCCACATCCGGCCCACAAACCGCCGTTTCCCAAAAGCCAATCCCAATCACGCCACCCGTCTGCGCGATTTGCTGCAATTGCCGATCGGTGAGATTTCGCGCATTATCGCAAGTGCCGCGCACGCCCGTATGGGAAACCAGCACCGGGCTTTGGGTGATTTGCAAGACATCATCGATCGTCTGACTCGAAGCATGGGCCAAATCAATGATCATGTGGCGTTCCTGCATTCGCTGAATCACTTGGCGACCCAATGGGGTGAGTCCCGCGTGGCTAATGCCATGGGCCGAACCCGCCACTTCATTATCAAAAAAATGCGCTAATCCAATTAAGCGAAATCCCGCGTCATACAGTCGATCGAGATTCTCGATTTTGCCTTCCAATGCCTGTGCGCCTTCCAACCCCAATAATCCCGCCGCGATGGATGATTGGGTGGCGCGTTGCTTGAGATATTGGGTCAAATCGGCGGCGGTTTGAATCACCCGGAATTGGCCGGAACTACGCTTTTCGAGATTTTTAAATTGTTGTGCTTGGTGGAGCGCCCGTGCTCTGAGGCTAAACCAAGCATCGATCGGCCAACGTTGCAGAATTGCGAGTTTAGTAATATTGTCGCGACCACTGCCATTGCCTTCCAGCTTCAACGGCGTCGGCACTTTCGTCACGACGGTGAATACCTGCAATGCCACATTTCCCTGAATCAGACGCGGCAAATCCACATGACCATAATCCGCCAACTGGGACAAATCCCGACCCCAAAGCAATGCATCGGCATGAAGATCGGCGATCGTCAAGGATTGATGCAATGCCGCAACGGCAGGTGTCACGGCGGGGAACGTCTGTCGATCGTGGGGATTCAGGCGTTTGGCAACCACGGCTGGCCCGATGGTAAAACCAATCAGCGCCACGACGATCGCGAGGCTCAAGGCAACGATGACCAAAGGTCGGTCGCAGACCATCGCCCCGCGTTTCAGGATTTTGGCAAGGCGTTTGGGGCGTTTCATCCGATCGATCAAGCTCCTTCCCAGCAAAATTTCACAGTAGCGTAGTTAATACACAAGCGCCACAAGTTCAGTCGCGACGGCCGTCAGGGCTTGCTGCGGTTCTAGCGCCTTGCCCGATCGGAATCGCGATCGTGAACTGACTCCCACCACCAGGCACCGCCTGATACGTCAGACGACCTTGGTGCTGCTCCACAATCCGATAACTCAAGGTCAACCCTAGCCCCGGCCCTTTGCCGATCGGTTTGGTCGTAAAGAACGGGTCAAAGATTTTCCCTTCAATCGATTCGGGAATGCCACCCGCATTGTCCGTGATCGTGATGCTGATCCACTGATTCGGTAAAGTTGCGGTCGCGATCGTGATTGTCGGCTGGAACGCTGGATTGTCCGCGATCGCCAGTTCCAATGCCTCGATCGCATTCGTCAAAATATTCATCAGACTTTGGTTAATCTGGGCCGGACTGCACTGCACCAGGGGCAGATCGCCGTAATCTGACTGGATGACGATCGGTGGCGTACTTTGGTTGAGCCGATGCTGGAGCAGCAGCAGGGTACTATCCAAATCCGCCTGGAGATTGACCGACTTCCAGTCCGATTCATCCAAACGGGAAAAGGTGCGCAAACTCAGGATAATGTCCCGAATCCGATCGCTACCCATATTCATAGAGCCAATCATTTTGGGCAAATCCTGGGCGATAAATTCTAGATCGGCATCCGCCAGTTGATCGGCCAGCGCCGTTGAAGGTCGGGGATATTCCGCTGCGTAGGTTTGGAGCAAATCCAACATCGTAGTGGAATATTGATTAACGTATTGCAAATTGCCGTGGATGAAGCTGATGGGATTGTTGATTTCGTGGGCGACGCCAGCCACGACTTGGCCCAGACTCGACATTTTTTCCTGTTGAATCAACTGCGCCGCCAATTGTTTGGCTTCCTTGCGAAAATTCGCCTCCGATTCCGCCAGTTGCATCACCGACGAAAGACTCGTCCAACAAGCGATCGCCACCCCCAACACAATCACCACCAGCATCGTCAGGACTAAGCCATTCCACATCCTGAGTCCCGTGCCGATCGACAGCGATCGCACCATCCAGCCCGCCACCACCGCCATCCCCATCAATGCCATCAACACCAATACTTGGGCGAGCAGCGAATCTTGTACCAGGGGTCGGTGCGGGGCTTGGTACCGCGCATGCCACCATTCCGGCTGCGTGAATCCCAGCGTTGCCCGCCGAAGCACCCAGTCGATCGCCATCAGCCCAAACGGCAGGACAAACCCGATCGCGCTCGGCACGATCCCCCAGGCGGTCACCCCCACCCAAAGGACGATCGCTTCGAGGCCAAATACCGCTAAAGACAGCCAAGCCAAGCCCGATCGCCGCTGCCGAAACTGTCGCCAAAAGCCCCAATGCAACAGCATAAAGGCGACAAACCACGCCACATTTCCCGCCACGATCAACTGCCCCACGTCCACCGATCCCCACCAGAGAAAAAATACACTACAAGTCAAACTCAGTAGGATACCTGGCCCAAATACGCCCCGCTTGGAGACGAGGCTAAAAACCGGGGCCATCAAGTCATCTTGAGCCAGCTGGTACAGCACCCGCGAGACGAGCGCCAGGGCCGTTGCCTGCACGACCAAATCGGCTGTGGCAATCAAGGTCGTAATCCCGATCGAGGCCCATTCGCCCCAAAATGGCGTTGCCGTCTTAACCAACAGCAAAAACACATCATCCGGCAGTCCCGACTCCGTCACCACGCGACTCACGACCCACGACGCACCGATAAAGACGATCGGCATGAACCCGATCGTCCCATTCAAGACCTTGAGCGTTTTCTGGGGATGGCGACTGTCGCCGACGAAGGTGGCCGCTGTCTCGCAGCTATAGGCGGCATAGGTCAGCAAGAAAAACCACTTGGCCCAATCCCCACCACTGAGACCACGCGGCCAAACATCGGGCCAGAATCCGGGACTCTGCGGCGAAAAACTCAACCAAGCCAATCCCTGTACCGAAAAGAGCGCCAACAGCCCAAAGGCGATCGTCGCCACCAACAGATGCAGCAAGCTCAAGGCCCTCGTCCCACTAAAAGCCACGATCGCCGGGAGCAGCATGAAGAGTAGCTTCGTGCCCCAGGCCGGGACATGGGCCGCGAGGCCGGGGAGATTGGCATTGATTAGATCGCCGATTTGGATCGCACAGAGCGCGTAGGCGGCCATCCAGTTGAGGATATAACCGATCGCGCCGTAGCGGGCGAGGAGCGGCGTATGGTGAAACAATCGCGCCAGATAATTCGGTGTCCCACCCACGACATCGGGGGCATCTTGGGCGAGTTGCTTGACTTGTAGATTAATCAGAATGCCGATCGCCGTGGCGGGCAGCCAGACCCAAATTGCACTCGCCCCCAAGCCCAAATGAATCGCCGTAATTAGCCCCAGCCAGCCCGCTGGCCCACCCACCAGGCCATAACCCCAGGTTTCGATCGGGGTGAGGCTGCGATCGAGCCGCAGGGATTTCCAGAAGCGGGGGAGGCGTGCATCATTCATGGGCATTGACTCAAGGAGCTAGAGCGGGATGATCGAATGCACTTGAGCGTCAGGACTCATGCCATCACGCTTCAGGCTTAGGGTGCCCCAATTATCCAAAGCCCGATCACCTACAATCCCGCAAACCACTCATACCCTTTATCTTCCCAATACCCCTTCCGCTCCGGCAACATTTGACTCAGCAACATCACTTCCGTCACCCACTTACTTTGTTTGTAACCCAGCTTAATCGGCGCGGCTAACCGCAACGGCGCACCATTCGCCAAGGGAATCGGCGCACCATTTTTCTCGTAGGCCAGCAATGTTTGTGGATGGACGGATGCGGCCAGATCCCAGCTTTCGTAATAGCCATCCGCCGATTTGAAATAGACGTATTTCACACCTTCCTTGGGTTGGGCTAAGGCGATCAAATCCCGCAAACGAATGCCGCCCCACTGCACGATCGCGGCCCAACCTTCCACACAGACATGCCGAATCACCATGGTCGTCAGCGGTAATTTGTAGACTTCCGGCAAACTCAGCGCCAGCGGATTATTGACTTCTCCCGTAATCTTCAGCCGAAACGTCGCTGGGTCAAATTCGGGTGACCCATTAAAACTATTAATCAACAAGGCATCCGGCTGGATCTGACTCGCCGCAAATTCCGGCACGGGCCGCTGGGAAGTCATCAGGGATTGAATAGTTTGGTTTAGTGGCTCCGTGGCCGATCCAACTTCCGAGACGCCGAAGGTGGACGCACAGCCATTCATTAATAGTCCTACGCCTGCGAGTCCTGACCATTGCAGCAGTTGACGACGGGAAATGTTGCGGTTCGGCAAAATCAAACTCACGGGTTGCACCTCTTACAAAAACATCGATTTAACTAACCGGAAGCCGCCAAATTTCAGGGCCATAAGTGAATGCACGAAGGTCAGCCCCAGCACGATCGGGATCGTCAGAAAATGCACGGTCCGCAACGTCTGCCAATTATTGAATAGATTCACCAGCCAGTGCAGTTGGGCGGGTTTGTACATCGCGGCACCGGACGCGATCGCGAGTAACAAAGGCGGGATCAGCATCGTATATACCAACTTATGCCCCGCGAAAATTTTGCGTTTGGGATTGACACTGGCTTTTAAGGCATTAATATCGCCAGCGCTGACAAAACGGTTTTTCCAACGTTGCGTGATAAAAATAAAACCACCGTAGACAATGAGATTAATGATATAAATCCACATTGCCGCAAAATGCCAACTCCGCCCACCCCCGAGCCATCCACCCAATGTCACCAAATCGGGGAAATTCCAGCCAGCCCGTCCGCCAAACACCGGATTAGCATTGTAAATCTGTAAGCCACTGCTGGCCATTACCAGCAGACTCACGATATTCACCCAGTGAAAGGCTTTCGCGAGGAATGCCTGCGTTGGGGTTTTGGGCGGGCGTTTGCGGGGTGCGGCGGTGGCTTCCATAATGTTGGGCGAATGGTTGGGTTACAACGTTTGACGGGAGCATTGGTCGTAGGGTGGGCACTTCCCACCGCACAGGGTTTGGTGGAGAATCGGTTTGGTGGAGAAAAGGTTTTGTGGAGAATAGGTTTGGT
>JANOQX010000138.1:0-2316 GCA_031415035.1 Cyanobacteria bacterium VAR_4_metabat_243 | reverse complement strand
TGCGCCGAGGGCGGCGCGTTCTGATTCACTCAAACTGATGGCGGCTGGGCTTAATCGTGGCATGACTTGAAAGCAAAATTAACAGGATGATTTTATCATACCGCTAATGGCAGACTTATTTAAGCCCCAGTCTACTAGCATAGCGATAATTTGGCAAAGTGGGACACATGGGATGTGATGACATGATTTTACCATCACCCGTATGGGGCAATTAGCCTGCCATACTATTGCAGTTTTATTTTACAGTCAGGTTTATGCCCTCGTTCGCATTGCAGCAAAGTCTCACTATTCCTCTGCCAGAGTTTGTCGAGATACTCAACTCCGCTGGACTGTAACGCTGGCGGCACCGTCTACCCACTTGAAACCCCACGATTCACCAAGGGGGAGACTTCGCCAACGACACCTCCAGCCAGCCCCCACCCCATAGCTGCATCGCCGGGATGACCGACGGCTCCTACACTTGCAATACCCTGCTCAGGCGTTCAAAGGCGTATCGATCATTAGATGACCACAATCTGACGCCCCTGCTCCATCGAATGTATCTCCGGCGGCGGTCGTGCCTCGATCGGGAACATCTCCCGTTGTCGATCGGAGATCATCAAGCCCCTCCAATCCATTCCCCGCCTTGCCAGACACCCCTCAAACTGTTCCAACCCGCGCGTCAATTAGGCAGTCTCAGCGAATAACTATTCAATCCCGTATTCACTAAATTTTCGTAACGATCGAGAATGCAAACCCAAAACAATATCTAAAGGCTCTACCCCCTCTGCCACCAAGTCCTTGGCAATATCTACATCCATGGCATTTTCTTGAATCCAAATCTTTCCATCCAATAAATCGATGTGAATAATCGGCTGAAACACCCGTTTCCCTGCTTCATCCCAGCCAATATCGAGCAACTGATAATGATCACGCTCTTGATCCAGAACTGGCATCGTCATCACCTCACCATTAACAGGTGCAGACAAATGCTGCATCAGTAACTGAATAATAAACTGGCGATACCTTGCATATTTACTTTCAGCAGTATCAGCAGAACTTAGACTGACTTGATTGGATATCCCCTGAAGCGCCGAGTCAATCTTCATAAACCCTCAAAAATTGTCCGTTCCCGTTCATCCCATTCACTCCGTAGCCCATTGACCCAGACTTGAGCATCCTGCCCTTCCAACAGATTTGGCGCAATACCGCGAAATTCACTGAGTTTACGTTTCTGAGTTTTGGTCTCTCGACGTTGCAAATGCTGCTTCGCCTGATTTATGACTTCCGACTGCTCCTCTGGGGTAAGCTGTTCGAGGTCTTGCAATACCTGCTCTAACAAGGGACTCATAATCTCAGGCTCCTAAGATTGATCGAAATCGCTTCCTTCAGTTTAAACCGTTCCGCCAACTGTGGCACGGTTTGTCGGCTGGATCTGTAGTCCTCTCACAGTTAATCCGAATTCTCCTCCCGCAACCGCGATCGCTCGAACCGTTGGAGTCGTGCTTGAATCGCCGTCACCGTCTCCCGCACCTCCGATAAATCCGATTCCAACAAATATTTTGCTAAAATCGGCATTAGCGCATCCAGATCCACCGTATAGTTCATCAACAGCAGCGTCACATCCGACTCGTAAATATTCACTCGATCGAAATTTCCCTGACGATACAACGAAGGCAGCGCATACAGCTTCAACAACACCAATCCTTCCACTGTCACCGTCCGAATCGACAACCCACCAAAACTTCGCACCGTAGCAAATCGCTTCCGAACCAAATCAAACAGCTTATTCTGAGTCAGCAGCAAATCAATCTGCAACCCCGAAAAATCACCCCGCACAAAATCCCGATTCTCATCCCGAACCGCAATTTCCGGGATACCAGCCAGATCAGCACGAGAAAGGATGAAATCCACATCCTGAGTATTTCGCCCATCCACATAACTTAACAGCGCAATCCCACCCACGAGCAGATAATCTGTCTCCCGCTCCGCAAACAGTGCGAATAGCTGCTCTACAACCCCAGGCAGACTCTCTGGATTAAACGCCTCCCCACCCCAATTCTTCATATCAAACATCACCCCATTCCGCACAATCTCGCCGATCGCCACAACCATAAACTGCCTCTTGCGCAACTAAAAGACGTCTCTTCCCATCATAGCCGAAGCCGATCAAACGAGCATCGATCGGGCCTCAAGCCAGCAATTCCAAATTCAAAATTTTCGTTAGACTGAGGGTGTGAGCGACGAGAGGTGAGCGTAATGGAGAATATGCCACTCAGCTTCGGGACGTTAATGGCCCACTTGAATCGAGCGGTGAGTGGGATGCTCGACCCGCGA
>JANOQX010000137.1:0-5913 GCA_031415035.1 Cyanobacteria bacterium VAR_4_metabat_243 | reverse complement strand
AGTTGAATATACAGTTGGGGGGAATGCTGCATGGGATCAAGCTGGGCGTGTGGTAATAATCAGCTTCCCATAGCCTTCCCCTCCTTGCAGCAACATTCCCGGCCTGATTGCCTTTTAACCACTTCTGTCAGGCAGTCAGGGGTGCAGGTCATTATGAGCGCGCCCAATATCCCCGATGCACGCATACCATTGGATGCGTATTGCGCAGAAAATGCGGTTGAATGCTACGTCACAGGTGTGTTTGAAAGCCAGCCCTGGCAGGATAATTGGGGCGACGCAAAAGACGCGATCAGCCTGCATGGCCCCTGGCCCGATAGTTTCGCAGCAGCAGCATGGACCGAAGGCAAGGACACAGAATGGCACGGCAAAATTTGGACGGGTTCCAATTATAAAATGGCGGAAGATGCCCGGTCTTTTGCTATGCGGAAATGTGAAACGGCCACAAAACAAAAATGTGCGATTGCCGCTGAGGTGAAAAATGGCTTCATCATCTCCCACATAGATAGTGCTAATGACGTGCGTGTTAATCGTGGCCCGAACTTAACATTGCTAAAACAAAATCAACTGAACAATTGTGCAAAGGCCAATGTGACATGCGGTGTATTCACAATTGTTGACAGTATCAAAAATTGAATCACATTTGACCGCTTAGCATTAGTTTAGGAGTAACCGTTCAGGGGTAGCGTCGCCATTCGACAAGCGCGGCTGGCTCAGAATCCTCCCTCATTGCTCCCTAAAAGCCTCGTAACCCCCTGAACGGTTACCAATTTCTTCCAGTTCGCCTTTTATAGCTTAGTGGCTTTTAGGATGTTTGAGTATGCGTAAATACGGGTGCAGGCGAGACTTCGCAACGCTTTAGCCCTTTCCCGCCAATCCATTCAGCGCCTAAAACTCCTGCAACTTCGCCTGGAGCAACTGCTTATCCGGTAGCTGCGTTTGGTACTCCGCAATCAATGCCGGAGACAACGAGATCGTTACCCTTCTGGCCGCAACAGCCGCACAAAGCCTTCCTGCTCAAAATGCCGATCGGTCGTCAACGCCTCAACCATCCCACGTTGACGCATCAAAACAAAGCTCACAGCATCACACAGCGAGTAAGTTTTGTCCGGCCTGACCGTCAACAATTCGATCGCCGATCGATGTAACGCCTCATCCACCCAAACCGTCTCGATGTCAGGATTATCCAGCAAATCAACCACAAACTCCAAGGCCGATGCACGGGGCAATCGCCGCGCATTGGCTAACGCAACATATTCCGCAATCACATAACTATGGGTCAACCGCCCGATCGCCTTTTTATACCCAGCGACCGCTTGACTGTGAAACGGCTCAGTTTTGTAGTGCAGACATAGCAGCCCAGACGTATCGAGCAACATCAGTCTGCCTCGTGGGTACTGGCATACTCGCTGGCCAAATCGGCATCAATCCCCTCATTGTCAATGTCGATCGCCGAATTTGACTCAATCGCACCAAAGTGACGCTCAAACCGATCGCGTCCGCTCACCTCAGCCGCAATCAATTTGAAAATTGGGAAAAGCTTCTGTTCTAGCAACGTTGCCGCCAAATTTTCGGGAGGAATGCCAATATTCTCCGCCTGCTGCCGAATCGCCGCAAACACCTGATCATTCAACTCCAAAGTCAACATCTGACTCATAGGACTACAGCGCAGTTGCTAGACATCATTGCAATTATAGCGCGGTCGATCGTTGAACCACCCGATCGCGATCCGCAGAAACCACTTCAGCCCTCCCCCGCCAACCCACTCAGCGCATAAAACTCCTGCAACTTCGCCTGGAGCAACTGTTTATCCGGTAGCTGCGTTTGGTACTCTGCAATCAATGCCGGAGACAACGATCGGTTCGATACCGCTACCCAAGTTGGGCGATCGCCTCGAACTGGTCAAAGTATTCCAGCCGATCGGGGCGGTGGGTCGCCATAATCTGGCGGATACGATGTTTTTTCGATTCGTTCGCCTGTTGTAGCATCCCCACAATATCGCTGATATCCACGGCACGGGTGGCCATCAGCTTGAGGATGAGCAGATAGGGCAAATCAATAACGGGTAAACCTTCTGGCGTTTTGATGGGGAAATCAAGGGCCGCACTCACCCAGGACTGATCGGGAGCGTGGAGCAGGTCAATCAATTCGCCAGTGGGGGCTTGCCAACTCGATCCGCCAAAGCTGATGATGCCGAGCTGCATCCATCCGGCTTGGCTGAGGGCTTGTTCCACCGTGGTCGAAGCCTCGGCAAGTAGCATCAGGTCGATATCTTCGGTGAATCGGGCAGGCTGATAGTAGGCGGATGCCATGCCGCCGACAATGACATAGCGTAGATCTTTTGGAAGTAAGGATTTGAGCGTTTCAGCACTGAGTAACATCGAGTTGAGGCGGTGAATCGTCTGGGGTGAAATGGGCGGGCGGAGAGCGTGATCGATCGCTTTGCTGCGGGTTTTGGTCAAGGCTAGTAGGGCTTTGACGGTCGATCGGTTGAGGATAGCTGGACGGATCAACATAATTTGATTTTAGTGCGGAACGGCGCGATCGCTGCCTTACTCACCATAGTCACCCAATTTTATCGGATGGAATCGTCAACAGTCCACCCAAAACCACCCTACCGCCGCCGCGACTGCCGCCCCGGAAACGCCACCACCCGCGAAGGCATCCCCATCTCCACCACCTCCGCCTCCGTATTCTCCCGCGCCACCCGAATCAAAATCGCCGCCGACATCAAACTCGACCACAGCGAACTCCCCCCATAACTCCACATCGGAAACGGCAACCCCGTCGTCGGCAACGCCCCCGTCGCCACCCCGATATTCAACATCGCCTGCCCCACAATCAGCACCATAATTCCGATCGCCACCAACCGATAGACATTCGTCTTCGCCCGCGTCGCAATCCACAACGCCAACGTCGCATAGGCAATCATCATCCCCAACAGGAAAATCCCACCCAACAGCCCAAACTCCTCCGCAAAAATCGCGTAAATAAAATCCGTATACTGAATCGGCAAAAAGCCCAACTTCTGCTGCGACTGCCCAAACCCCGCCCCAAACACCTTCCCCGAACCCACCGCCAACAAACTCTGGGTCAACTGATAGCCATCCCCATCCGACACCGACCAGGGATCCAGAAACGACATAATCCGTTTGCGCTGGTATTCCCGGAACGTCACACTAATCGTCGCCAACAACACCCCGCCGCCCGCCGTCAGCCCCATATAAGTCAGCGGCAACCCCGACGCCAAGGCAATCATCCAGATCGTCATCCCACAAAGCGCCGTCGTACTCAGGTTCGGCTGCATCAAAATCGCCAACAGCACAATCGCGAATATCCCTAACCAAGTCGCCCGCGTCCGCACCGTCAACGTATCCCACTGCCCAAAAATCCGCGCACTCTGCAACACCAAAAACGGCTTAATAAACTCCGACGGCTGAAGCAGGAATGGCCCGATCGGAATCCAGCGCGCCGCCCCATTCACCGAAGTCCCCAATCCGGGCAACCGCGTCACAAAAATCAGCCCCAAAAAAATCAACAAACCCCAATGGGCCACATCCATCAACCGTTTCAGCGGCGTATGCACGATCACATTAAAAAATAACGCCAAGCCCAGCAGGATAAAAATCAGATGGCGCATCGGATAATGCCAGCCATTGTTAAATTCCTGAATCCCCGCCGGGAACGAGGCCGAAAACTGCACCATCAATCCCAGCATCAACCAAATAAACGTCAGCCACCGCAACAGCCTCGCCTCAGTTGACCAATCCCTCGCCGTCGTATCAAAAAATGGGATGAACTGATGTAGCTTCACGCGCGTTGCACTCCTATGGCCCTGACGGATTTAATTGGCAATTCGTAGGTTGGGTGCAGCAACGCGGAACCCAACGCATCCTGGCAACGCATCCACCATGTTGGGTTTCACTTCGTTGCACCCAACCTACAGGGTGATTTTTGTGGCCCAATCAATTTAGCGATTGCGAATCTCCGCTTCCAGCTTATCAATATCGCGATGCTGGAACACCGTCATCCGACCGGAATAGGCTTTACCTTCGGGACTGGCCGCGACTTCGACCCAATAGGCGTAGCGCGCCCCCTTCCGAATCTCACCCCGCAATGCGCCCAAAACTGGTTTGTTTTGGCTGGTGCCCGTGCTCACCGTCGCTGCGGTTGGGTAAGTATATATCGTTTGCGCCCGATCGAAATCCTGACTTATGTCCAACCCATAAATCGCCCGCAATGACTCCTCCAACCGGGCTTTGGTCACCCCATTCTGCATATCAAATAGCTTCAATCCTTCACTGCGGATCCGGCCATCCCGCGTCGAGGCATCAAAGGCCCCCGGTGCGAACAGCGAGGATTCAAAGCTAAAGCGTTGGGCAGCGGAGTCGCTTTTGTGGACGATCAGCCGTTCATTTTTGGTGGGGCGGATCGTCGGATTAGCCTTGATCCAGGACGTGACTTCGGCGATCGTTTGGCCCGGTAGGGCTTGGGCCGGGGCACTAAAGCCGAGCAAAAGGCCCAGCAGGACGGGAACCGCAGTAAGTCGTTGCATCGAAAACTCCACTGAATACGTAGGCAAATAATTCGTCATCAAACCAGTCGGAGGCGGGCTATTCGGGCATCATGGCGACCTTGATCACTTGCCGATCGCGCATTTGCTCGAAGACTTGCCCCAGATTTTGGAGCGGCTGTGGATTGCCCAAGAGCAATGCCAACGGCGCTTGACCACTGGCAATGAAGTCCAGGGCCGATCGCACAAAGACAGGCGTATTGTGAAACACCCCTTTGAGCGTCAGTTCATTGTAGTGAAGCTGTTCGGTGTTGACCGAAATTGTTGTGTCGCGGGGACAGCCACCGAACAAGTTCACCGTGGCACCGGGCCGCGCACAGGCGATCGCGCATTCCCAGGCGGTCGGCACCCCCGTCGCTTCAATCACGATATCCGCGCCCCAGCCGTCGGTGAGGGATTTGACTAAACCTGGAATGTCCTCGACTTGGCGGTGCAAGTAGGTTTGGGTTGCGCCGAGTTTGGTGGCGATTTCCAGGCGTTGGGGACTGCCGCCGAAGACGATGATTTCGCGCGGTGCGCCAACGTGGTAGCCAGCGGCTAAAGCGGCGACAAACATCAGCCCGATCGCCCCATCGCCAAACAGCACAATCCGATCGCCCGCTTTCGCATTCGATCGAGCCACGCCATGCAGCACACAGGCCAGTGGTTCGGTCATGGACGCCATCGCGAAGGACAGACCTTCAGGAATTGGCAGGAGGTTTTGGGTGACGATCGGGGCGGGGACTTTCAGATATTGGGCGAAGGTGCCGTTGTTGAACAGGAGATCTTTGCAGAGGGAATATTCCTGCCGATCGCAGAAGAAGCAGTGGCCGCAGGGGGCAGAGTTGTTGGGGACGACGCGATCGCCTATGGCGAAAGCTCCGCTTTTATCGCCGATTTTCCAGCCTGTGACATTGGGGCCGATCGCGACGATCGTGCCTGCCCCTTCGTGACCGAATAGGGTCGGCGGTTTGAGCATTCGTGCATGACCACCGCGCCGCCAGACTTTGAGATCGGTGCCGCAGGTGGTGGCCGCGCCGACGGCGATCACGATTTCTCCGCTGCCCGGAGTGGGATCGGGTACGGTTTCGAGGCGCAGGTCTTCTTGACCGTGGAGAATGGCTGCTAGCAAGGGCGTTTACCTAGGGAACGGACTGAAGCCGATTTTAGTGGGAAATTGGTCGGAGTGGAAGAGTGGGGCGATCGGGCTGCCACCGCATAATTCTGTGGGCGCATTCAAAATTTGACTGACTCCGCCATCCACCCGCCCCGCGCGTCAACGGCAGGGCTAGAAAGGAAAGACCCCTAAAGGGGCCTCAAACCAAATCTGAGCCGGGTTTAGCCGGGTTCCCTTACTAGCCCGC
>JANOQX010000136.1:0-22768 GCA_031415035.1 Cyanobacteria bacterium VAR_4_metabat_243 | reverse complement strand
TCCACCGACCAACTGAAAGAGCGGATTCTCCAATTCATTGCTTACTTTAATCGCACCATGGCCAAGCCCTTCAAATGGACTTATAAAGGCAAGCCGTTAGCGGCCTGAAATGGTGGACTTATTTAAGCCCTGGTCTACTAGATGCTACTGCCACCATCAACGGGTAGACAGCAAAAATCGTTGGTAGATTCCGTAATCGCCGTCGCATATAAGACTACCTGCAAGACTAGCTTCTGTGAAACGCCCATTTTTTTCGAGTGACGCTTGTTGTGAAACAAAATGTAACGATGAATCCACTGAATGTAGATTTTTTCTGTACGATTAAGAGTAATGTTTGAACTGAATTTGGATCTTCAACCCACTCTAGCACCTTTTTGGGCGATTTCGTTTGGGCTGATGCGGTTCAACTCTATCGTTAGACCGCAAGCTCCCCCCCTCTTAAAAACTAAGAGACTTGTCATACTTCGCTGATTTCTAATAATTTATTGGGAAAGGAACCTGTCATGAAAAAGAAATTAATGTCAATCTTGTTTTTGATCATATTTGTGATGCTCACTTGGATAAATTCCTCCACGATAGCAATTGCAGCTTGTAATCCAGATAATTTTCCTGGTGGGTCATGTTCAAGAAATGGCCGACCAGGAACCCTAGAATGTGTAGGAGGAAGACCAGTGTGTGTACTCGATGACATAGACATACCTCAACCCCCAAAAGTATGCCCCTTTGGAGCAGATCAATGTTTACAAGGGTTTGTATGGCGAGAGGCGTTTCCTGGTGATCATGTTTGTGTTACTGGGGATACTCGCACACAGACAGCCAATGATAATGCTCAAGCTGCTGCTAGAAGAGATCCCAGTTGTAGACCATAGGTTGGAAATGATTTTCAAATCGGGAGAATTTCACCTTTTCGGCAGAAAAAATAGAGGCCCAGAAACAGACGCTGTCACTGGAGACAAACTTCCAAAATTCTTATAGCGGTTCCTTTCCGGGTGAGGTATATCAAGCCGTTGCCAAACCCCTTCTGAGTAAGGCTTTTAAAATCAGCCTGCACTTCATGGAGCCAGGAACCGCTATAGCTTTCAATTTTCTCTGAAAAAGAATGACATGCTCCCTTCCCTTGGGGCAAAAATCTTGAAATTACAATGTGGGAAATAACCCGCGAGCAAATCAGTTTCGATACCCCGACCGCTTTCTGCAAGATTGTTCATTGAGTTATCAAATATATACAATAAATAAAAATGAAAACTTTGTATACTAAACGTATTGAGTCACTTTTTTTTACAGTGATTTTATTTTTTCTTCTCATTGCCTTGCCTTTAGATGCTATTGCTTCTTCAAACACTGATGTTTATGCAGAACAACAAATATTACAAACAATTCGTAAGCATCCAGAAGCTATTGTGGAGGCATTTCAACTTTACAACCAACAGCAAGAAAAACATCAAGACCAGCTTTTAAAAGATTTTTCTCAGGCATTGAAATTGAATCCTGTTGAAACCTTGGGTAATTCACCAAGAATAGGATTAACTGATTCAGAAATAATTTTAGTCGAATTTTCAGATTTTCAATGCCCCTATTGTCTTGAATTTTATAGAACCTTGAAAAAGTTCTCAACAGACCATACGAGGCAGGTCTCTATAGTGTATAAGCATCTTCCAATTGAGAGTATTCATCCAGAAGCTTTATCTGCTGCAAAAGCCGCTTGGTCAGCGGGACGACAAGGAAAATTTTGGGACTATCATGATGCACTTTTTGAGCAACAGAAAGATTTGAGTGAGAGCCTATACATTAAGATCGCTAAGTCGTTAAATTTAGATATCTCTAAATTTAATAATGATAGAATCTCATCAGAAGCTTCCTCTGCCATTCAAAAAGATATTAACCTGGCGAGGAAATTAAAGGTTTCTGGCACTCCATTTTTTGTTATGGGTACTGAATATGTTTCTGGAGCTGTTTCACTAAGTAAGTTAGAAGAAGTATTTAATCGAGCTTCACTTGGCCAATTCAAGTCTGAAGTGCAACACCTTGAGCCGGAAGGCCAGTAGGGAATACGAACTTCATGGATACCCCGTTCGCTCAAATTCCTTTACAGATGGGATTCCATCGAAACGATTAGATCCTGAACAGTCTCTAAATTTCCTTTTCCACCAGCTTTGAACAACTGTTGCACTTCAGATTTGAATTGGCGATCCTTAATTTCCATTCTTCCATTTCTTTGTTGGTTTACTAGATTGAGGATGTGGGCAGTGCTACGGTTGAATCTTGCCATTCGCATCCCCGATCGGCAGCGTCACAAACGACTGATCCAACTTCACCAGCGCCGTAAACATCCGATCGGCTACAATAAAAAAACCAAAATCTTCAGAGACTTCCTACCCATGCTGAAGTACCTTGAACCCCTCGACTGGCTCCCCACCGCCGAAGACCTCCCTGATTGCGACAGTACGCCTGTGGATAGCGAACTCCAAGAATTCATCCCCACTTTCCTCAAAACCCTGCTGATCGATATCTGGGCCGATCGCCCTGACTGGTTCTTCGGCATCGATATGGGGATTTACTACAGCCCCGACGAACCGCCTGTGGTTCCCGATGGATTTCTGTCCGTGGGCGTCGATCGGATCAAGAGCGAAAATCTTCGCCTCAGCTATGTCCTTTGGGAAGAACAAATCCTGCCCCAACTCGTCGTTGAAATCGTCTCCAAAAAATATCGCGGCGAATACAGCACCAAGAAAGAACTCTACGAGAACCTGGGCATTCTCTACTACGTCGTTTACAATCCCCGCCGCAAACGCAAACCCAGCCTCGAAGCCTACAAACTGATTCAAGGCAAATACGTCCAAATGGTGGGCAATCCGATTTGGCTACCGGAGTTAGCGATCGGCATTGGCAAGGAACGGTTTAACTACCAAGGTTACGATCGCGAATGGATGTTCTGGTACAACCAGACCAATCAGCGCTACCCAACCGCTCAAGAACAAGTCGCCCAAGCCGAAGCCCAAGTTCAACAGGCTGAAGCCCAAGCACAACAGGCTGAAGCCCAAGCACAACAAGCCGAAGCCCAAGCACAACAAGCTGAAGCCCAGGTTCAACAAGCTGAAGCCCGATCACAGCGTCTCGCCGATCGACTCCGCGCCCTCGGTATCGACCCCGACGCCGACTAAATCCTAAGCCTCGCCCGCATGGTACGAACTCCGGACCAATGGCCCCGATCGCACATGACTGAAACCCATCTCCCGCGCGATCGCCCCCAACTGCTCAAACTCCTCTGGATGCCAATACTTCTGCACGGGTAAATGCTCAAGCGAAGGTCGCATGTACTGGCCGATCGTCAGCCGATCGCAATTCACCGATCGCAATGCCTGCATCGCCTCGACCAGTTCCGCCTCGGTCTCTCCATGCCCCACCATCAGCCCCGATTTCGTCGGCATTGTGGGATCGAATTGCTTCACTAGTTCCAGGAGTCGCAGGGACCGATCGTACTTCGCGCCCCGCCGCACGATCCCCTGAAGCCGCGCCACCGTCTCGATATTGTGGTTGTAGCAAGCGGGTTTCGCCGCCACCACCGTCTGAATCCGCTCCACCTGCAAATCATCCGGCTCCCGCCCATCACTGCGCCCACCCCAGAAGTCCGGGGTCAACAGCTCAATCTGCGTCTCCGGCATCACCCGCCGAATCGCCGCCATCGTATCAACAAACCAACTCGCCCCCTGATCCGCCAAGTCATCCCGCGTCACTGAAGTCAGCACCACATAGCGCAGCCCCAGCAGCTTGACCGACTCCGCCACCTTCTGCGGCTCCTGGGGATCAAGCGGCATCGGTGCATGGCCCTTATCCACCTGACAGAAGCCACAGGAGCGTGTACAAACGGGACCCATCAACAAAAACGTCGCCGTCCCCGCCGCATAGCATTCGCCGCGATTGGGACAGCGGCCTTCCTCGCAAATCGTGTGAATGTTGCGCTGCTTGATGATTTGCTGAACCTGGGAGATTTCGCTCGCCTTACCCAGGCTCGATCGGCGCAGCCATTCTGGCATCGCCTGGATTTCCTGACGCTTCGACAGAGCGGGCGATCGACGGTCATTGGCAGAGGCAGAATCAAACATAGGGCGGGCAAAGGCGGCTTCAACGCATAACGGGTTCCCGCAAACGGCAGACCGGGAACGCCCCAAAGATCCGCCGGATTGCGCAATTAATCCTTAGTCTAACCGACGAAAGCCGCGCCATTGACTCCGTAGACCCACGTAGAAATCGGGACAATGGCGGAAATTTTCCTCACAGTTTCTGCGCACCTTCCCGAAATAAGTGTTAGAAGTAATGGAAGCGCGGAATGCGTCTATTTTTTGCTGAGGGAAGTATAAATTTACTTCTCATCGCTCGAGTAACCTTTCCCGATCGCAGCAACCCCTATTTCAATTGCTGTGTGCTAATTTGATTCATCTGTTTTATGAATGTGCCCAGAGGAGTTTGAGCCGTGGCAAGTCACAAGGTTCTGGTGATTGACGATAGCGCCGTGATTCGCAACATGGTGCGGGATATGTTGCCGCAAGGGAACTTTGAAGTCCTGGAGGCAAAGGATGGCGTGCAAGGCATCACCCTCGTTCAGCAAGAAAGGCCCACCCTAATCATGTTGGATTTCCTGCTGCCCCGCATGAGCGGCTGGGAAGTCTTCCAAAAAATTCAGGAGAATCCGGAGCTGCAATGCATCCCGCTGGTTCTGATGTCAGGCCGCAAGGAAGAAGTCACTGAAAAGCTGACCGAACCGTTTGAGTATTTTGAGTTTGTCCAGAAGCCCTTTGACCAGCGTCAGTTAATTGATGCGATCAAGGCGGCAATGAGCAAGTCAAAGCGTCGTCCAGCGGCGATGACCACGACCAGCAGCGGCGATTCGAGCACCGACATGGCCCAGCTCAAAGCGCAGGTGGCGCGTCTCCAAGCGGAAGTCGCGACGCTCAAGAAGCAGCAAGGTCAAATCCTCGCCTTCATCAAGCAGAAGCTCGGAAACAAGTAAATCCGCGATCGAAAAAGTTTGCCGATCGAAAATGTTCGCTCGATCGGCAAATTGGGAATCATAATAAGAAGATAAGTTGCCAGCGAGGAAAATCAATCTCGCCGCACACAAAGTTTGAGTCTTGCATCTACCAATTGCAAGTGGGGGGTGGCGCTGACGCTGAAACGGTTGTATGACTTTCCAAGGTCAACCGGGCGTCCTTAAAGCACCATCCCCTTTCCCTATCTATCTCTACAGGCCGAGTCGGGCTTATCCGTAACAAAATCAAAATTTTATGGGTCGAATTGCCCGATCCGGCAGTTAATCGAGATCCCGCCGACCTTCCAAGGCCCGCGCCAACGTCACTTCATCGGCATATTCCAGGTCACTGCCCATGGGCAGACCAAAGGCAATCCGAGTGACCCGCGTAAACGGTTTGAGTAGATGACCAATATACAACGTCGTCGTTTCGCCTTCGACGCTGGGGTTGATCGCCATGATCACTTCCTTGGTCTGTTCTTTGCTGACGCGGCGGACGAGCTGATGGATGTTGAGCTGTTCCGGGCCAATCCCATCGATCGGGGAGATCAGGCCGCCAAGGACGTGGTACTTGCCTTTATACTCGCGGGTTTTCTCCAGGGCAATCAGGTCACGGGAGTCACTGATCACACAAATGATGCCGTTCTCGCGGTTGGGGGCGCGGCAGATTTCGCAGACGGGTTCGGCGGAGAGGTGGCCGCATTCTTGGCAGATGCCCACCAGTTTTTTTGCGTCAATCAGGGCTTGGGCCAGGGAGGCGACTTCTTCCTCAGGGCGTTTGAGGATGTGGAGGGCGAGGCGTTGGGCCGACTTCGGGCCAATGCCAGGGAGATGTTGGAAATGCTCGATCAGGCGGGCGAGGGGGCGGGTGTAGACCATGCCGGGTTCCAGGTGTTCAAAGGATGCATGGGTAGCATAGCGCATCTACTAGGAATTGACGTGATCGCGGTCGATCGCGGATTGGGCGCGGGGTTTTTGCGGCGATCGGCTCAGCCCGATTGATCTTTTTGCACCGCATGACTAAAAGAAATTGATTTTTTATGGTAAAGTCATAAACAAATCAGCAGCTTCTTGAGATAAGCATAGATTTCATCTATTATTTTGACGCCGTTAATCGCCATGGTTCAGCATTTTCAGCAGAGAAGACATACATGAATCCTATGCTTCTAAGAAACTAATCGATTTTTTCTACTATTCACCTGTTCGTGTCTAACTTGGCAGAGTACATTTCCCATGAAATTTCATCCGATTCTCTTTTCTTTGACTGGTGTATTGGTCACCGCGTTATCGCCGCTGCCCGCCTATGCCGATACCCCGATCGCCGTGACGACGATCGCCACAACCGCACCCTCCAGCACGAAGCCCACGTTGGTGGTGAATACCAACATCACAGAAGCGGAAGTCTTGGCCGCCCAAAAGGGTTGGGGTGATGCGTTGGTCGCTATTTCGACCACCTATGACCAGAAAGGCCAAGCGGCTGCGAAGGCACTGGCGGAGCAGGTGATTGACCAAGCCTATGGCTATCAAATGGGCACGGTGCTGTTTAAGCCAACGTTAACCACTGCGCCACAAACATTCCGCACAACTCGGGCGGGGGCCTTGGCCTATTTTGTCGGTGGCGATCCGGCCTTTCCGAAGGATAAAGGCTTTGCGCTGAAGGGCTGGCGTCAGGTGGCCATCCAAAACGCCGCGATTTTTATCGATGGGAATGTGGCGACGACGATGGGCAACGTGATGATCACCAACAAAGCGGGGGAAGTGACCACCGTTGATAAGACGTGGAAGTTTCACAAAGATAGCAATGGCAAGCTCCGCATTATGGTGCACCACTCGTCGCTGCCCTACGTGGAAAAGTAGGATTCGGCTGATTTAAAGATGCTGTTGATGAATTGATGGACTACGCAATTCACCCGCCCCGCGCGTCAACGGCGGGCTAGTAAGGGAACCCCGCTGAAGCGGGCTAGGAATCTTCTTAGCCCGCTTTAGCGGGTTTTTTGCTCATCGCCCAACCTTGACGCGCGGGGCGGTGGTTGAGCGGAGTTGGACTATTGCCGAATTCGCCACAACACAATAAATTCCGGCCAAAAGCGATTTTTCGATCATCGGAACTTTCCTGAAAATGCCGCAGTCTGATTGAAAGTAGATTGTGCTATTTCGTTAAAGTGGGTGAAATTTATGTTGCGCTTACATCGGACAAATCCGAACCGAACATTTCAAGCTTTAGCGATTTCGGCGGTGCTCTTGGCGATCGCTCCCACCGCTCAAGCTGCGCCAAAAACGGCCCAGCGTGCTGCCATCAAAGATCAACCCTCATATTTGGTTCAGCTTCCGAGCAAGACCATAAACTTGGACAAGCGCTGCGATTCCGGTAGAAAAGCTAACAACATGATTGATATTGATCTGAACCGCGATGGCATCTCGGATCAACTTCTAGAAGCAACGCAACAGTATCTGGATATCCGAGGGGCGGCACAGAAGCAATTTGAAGCACAGCTTCAGCGTGATCCGGATTTGGGCATGGAAGCGATTAATGCCCTTACCGACAAGCTCGGTCGTGAGTTTAACGCCCGGATGCCCTACACCAATCGGGTAAAGCAACTGGTTGCCGAAGAAAATCGTATCGTTGTCCAGCTCGGTAAGCTCCAGCCCAGCCAAAAGCAGGAATACAAAGCCTTAGAGGCCAAACAAATGCAAATCTACCAAAAATATAGCCGGGATCCGAGCTACATCAAGGTAGAGCAAGCCCAGAAAAAGGTTTACAAAGCCATCGATCGACGTGGATCGGCGCAGTGGCTATATGGAACGGGCGGTAACGCCATACCGGATTGATCGCCTTATTTCTCGGCGATCGAAACTTTCCCGACGATGCGTCAGTCAAATTGTGAAGTAAATTGTGCTATTCGTAAAAGTGGATGAAATTTATGGCTCGCTTACATCGGACAACCCCGACCCGACTATTTCAGGCTTTATCGATCGCCGCGATGATCCTCGCGATCGCCCCCACGGTTCAAGCTGTACCAAAAATGGCCCAACGCGTTGCCATGCAAGATCAGCCCTTGTGCTTTGTCCAGCTTCCGGGCAAGACCACGAACCTGGATAAACTCTGCGGCCTCGGCGGCACAGGCAAGGCCGCCGATCAGAATGGCGTGATCAACTTGGATATTGATGTGAACGGAGACGGTATCGCCGATCAACTTCTAGAGGCCGATCAACAACGCTTCGACGCGCAGGATGCCACAATGAAGCAATTCCAGGCCCAGGCTCAGCGTAATGAACCAAACCCGATTGATATTAATGCAACGATCGCCAAGCTCAATAGTCAATACATCGCGCGGCTGCCATACTCCAGTCAGGTAAAGCAAGCGTTTGCGGAAGACAACCGCATCATTGCACAGCTCAACAAGCTGCCACCAAATGACCAGAAGCGCCGCGCCGCCCTAGAAGCCAAACAATCGCAACTCTATCAAAAATATAGCCAGGATCCGAGCTACATCAAAGTCGAGCAAGCGCAGCAAAAGGTCTACAAAGAGATCCAGCGACGTGGATCGGCTCAATGGCTGTTCGGCAAGAAAAGTTAATCAGCCATACCGAGTTAATCGACCCCAATCAACCGGGCGGCCAAGCCATCGATCGGCCTCCCATGATATGAAAATGCAGATGATTCACCGTCTGCCCGCCATCAGCTCCAATGTTCGTCACCACTCGATAGCCGTTGGTTAAGCCTTCCTGCTCGGCGATCGACCGTACCTTCAGCAGCATGTGGCCCAGAACACGGTAGTCTTCGGGTTCGGTGCTGGCAAGATTTTCGATGGGATTTTTCGGAATCAGCAGGATATGCACCGGGGCTTGGGGGGCGACATCCCGGAAAGCGAGGCAGAAATCATCTTCGTAGACAATATCAGCGGGGATTTCGCGGCGGATGATTTTGCCAAAGATCGTGTCGGTCATAGGGGCTTTGGTTGGGAGAAACGGCGTTGGTTCAGGGGCGACCAAGTTGACTTTCTAATTCTAGCGGTTCCGGGGCCAGCGTTGGGTCACCACTAATGTCGCGGCTTCACCAGATCTTTAAGCAACATTTAGGATCTAAATCGTTGGGAAATAACTTTGGAGATAACTTACAGTGAATCGTTTGGTCTCGGTGACTAGGCGTTGCCGGAACTCGCCCGCTTGTCCCAGAGACAACCACAGCAAGGTGCCGATCGTTTTGACGATCACGAAGGCGATCGCTTCATAATCCGCAACCTGTAAATCCGCATCATATTGGGCCAACGATGTGGCTAAATCCTGAATGAGTTGAGCATCCGCCGCATTTTCGATTTCGGCTAATTCGGGAATTGTGCTCTGTACCTGCATGAAGATGGCGTGGTAGCCCGGATAGTCGGCAAAAAATTGATTCGTCAGATCAATGATTTGATCCACGTAGTCAGACAAAGACAATTTTGACAATTCCTCTGAGTCCAATGCCGCAAATCGATCGTGCAGTTGCTCGGCATATCGCCGGGCGAGCGCTTGGACGATCGCGGCCTTATCGGGAAAAAACTGGTAAAGCGACCCGATCGGCACCTTGGCCCGAGTGGCGATCGCATTCGTCGTCGTCGCGTTGTAACCCTCAGCAATAAACATCTGTTCCGCCACATCCAAAATTTGACTAACCCGCTCCTGGCTCCTGGCCTGCCTTGGTTGTCGCCGCATTCCAGTCGATTTTGGTGAATCTGTCGCCATAGAAATTATCCCCGCCGTGAACAATACATGAGTAAACCTCACTTTCCACTTGACGATACATGAGCAATGCTCGTATTATAAATACATGAGTGTTGCTCACATATTAGTCTATTTCTGGAGATTTTGTCATGAAGCTGATCCAAAACATATTTCTGCTGAAGTCCTTTGTAGCCATGCTGATGGGTGATAGCAGTCTGGAAGCAGTTGGTGAGCTGTCCTATGGTTTGTTGGACACCTCGGCTTTTGCGTTGATGGCAGAACATTTAAAGCGTGATTCGGATTGTGCAGAATTGATTGACGATCGCTATATTCCCCCGGCCCACGACCTCGATCGGCTACTCACGTATCCTGAGAATTCCCTCGGCTATATCTATGCCGCTGCCATGAAGCAATCAGGATTTGATCCGAATTTACATGCCGGGATGACGGCTAAATCGGACGCGCATTATGTGGAAATGCGACTTAGCCAAACCCACGACGTCTGGCACATTTTGACTGGGTTTAGCACATCATTCATCGGCGAAATTGGCTTGCAGGCATTTCATCTGCCTCAGTTTCCTTACCCACTAGCGACGATGTTGATTGCGAATAGTTTGATCGCCAGTACGTTATCAGACCCGACTCAGTTACCGGCTTTAATTGCGGCGATCGGTCAGGGTTGGCAGATGGGCGAAACGGCGCGGGCGTTGTTTGGGCAAAAGTGGGAAGAATCATGGGAAAAACCGCTAACCCAATGGCAAACCGAATTAAATATTCAGCCGATTCTGAATCATTAGATTTTAGATTTTAGCAATGAGTTATTGTGGGGTTAATTAGGCGGCGATCGTGATTGCCCTCATGGGTGTGGGCGGCGGAATTGTTGGGGTGCTGGGACTCACCTGGTTACAGCAACAGACGAGTACGCCGATGCAAGGCCGCATGATGCGTTTGGTGATGTTTGCTTCCGTGGCGCTCGACCCATTTTCGCAGGCAATTTCGGGGGTGTTGATGGAAGTCGATTTAAAGGGTTTATTTATTGCCGCAGGGATGGCTATGTTAGTTACGGCAGTGGTTTCCGGGGGAACTAAGACGATCGTGGGTTAGGCGATGGGATTCCCAAGCATCTAGACGCCATATACCGGAAGGTACGTTGAGAGAGCGTCTCCAGCAATCCGATCGGTCACCCGATGACTTTCTAAACTGACGTATCCCGATCGATGTGGGCACTGCCCACCCTACCGCTGCCTATCCTAATTGCACAATCCGATCGCGCACCTGCCCCATTAATTCTGGTCGCTGCAACGTCACTGCCAAAATCATCGTGCCTTGCAATGTCCCGATCGTCTGCGCGGCTAAAACTGCCGCATCGGGCCGATCGGCCAAAACCAATTCCACCCAATCCAACAACTGCATAAAATACCGCTTCACCGCATCCGACACAAGATCCGGCAACTCCCGCGACTCCGCCCCCAACACACAACACAAACACATCAACGACTCATTGCACACAGCTGACTCATACGCCCCACAGAGCCGCAACAAATGTGCCGCCGCCGTTGCCTGGGTTAAATCCACTGGCCCGATCGCCGCCAACACTTTCGCCGCATACCGATCGACCACCGCCGCACCCAGCAACGCCTTCTGCGGAAAATGATAATGCACACTCGCCGCCCGAATCCCCACGTCCGTCGCCAAGTCGCGATAACTCACCGCATCAAAGCCACCCCGCCGCATTCGCAACTCCGCCGCCACCAAAATCTCGATCGCTTTCTCAGAATATCCGCTCATACATTCCATTATCTAACGACCGATAGGGGCTTGACAAGACTGGTTAGCTTACGCCATGATTTACCTAACGAACGTTAGATAGACAAAACTCGAGGTTGACCATGAAAGTCTACGAATACAACGGTTTCCCGAATCCCCTGCGCGTACGGATTGCCCTGGCGGAGAAGGGTTTGACCGACAAAGTTGAGTTCATCCAAGTCGATGTGCCGAATGGGGAACACAAGCAACCCGCATTTTTGGCCAAGAACCCAGCGGCAGCGGTTCCATTGCTGGAGCTGGATGACGGCACGATCATTGCCGAATGTGCGGCGATTACCGAATATCTCGACCATTTGACCGGGGAGCCAACGTTGACGGGCAAATCAGCGAAAGCACGGGCGATCGTCCACATGCAGCAACGCCAAATCGAAGCCAATCTACTCGACGCGATCGCCGCCTATTTCCACCAAGCGACACCGGGATTAGGCCCAGCGATCGAAGGTGAGCAAAATTCTGCCTGGGGCGAACGGCAAAAGACACGGGCGATCGCGACCATTGCCCGCTTGGATCAACAACTGGCGCAACAGCCTTACATGGCTGGGGAGGATTTCAGCGTGGCGGATATTACGGCGATCGCGGGATTTGCGTTTGGTGGGTTTTGTCAGATTACGATTCCCGAAACAGCGCAAAACCTGAAGGCATGGCACGATCGGGTGCAGCAACGGCCCAGCTTTAGCGCCTAGCTTTAGCGCCTAGCTTTAGCGCCTAAATCATCCGGAGAGAACTGATGGAACTCAATGCTGACTTCACCCAACGCGCCGTCGTCCATGCTGCAACCCTGCCTTGGCAAGCATCACCAATTCCCGGTGTGGAACGGCGGATGCTCGATCGCGTCGGCGATGAAGTCGCACGGGCCACAACGATCGTCCGTTATGCGCCCAAAAGTCAGTTCTCGCCCCATATTCACGGCGGTGGCGAGGAGTTTTTGGTACTCGAAGGCGTGTTTCAAGATGAGCATGGCGATTATCCCATGGGCACCTACGTCCGCAATCCGCCGACTTCGCGCCATACACCGGGTTCGGAGTCGGGTTGTGTGATTTTGGTAAAACTGTGGCAATTTGACCCGGACGATCGCACACAGGTTACGATCGACAGCACTCAGCAAACGTTTACGGATAGTCCCGATCGACCCGGAGTGCGCCAGTTGGAATTATTTCGCGACGATCGGGAAACGGTGCGATTAGCACATTGGAATGCCAACATCAATGTTGAATTGCTTGAACCAAAAGGGTTAGAGGTTTTTGTGACGCAAGGGAGTTTTATGGAATCAGGAGAATTGTTTCAACGGGATTCCTGGTTGCGATTACCCGCCCGATCACGGTTCTGTGCAACGGCTGGGGCGGATGGTTGTCAGATTTGGTTGAAAAGCCGCCGTTGATCAGTGGCCCAGTATCGACGCAGGGCCATTTGCTATGGACTCGTTGAACAACAAGCCTACTTCGTCATCCACGCCCCCCGCCAAATCGGCAAAACCACTGCCATGATGGCCCTCGCCCAGGAATTAACGCAGAGTGGGAAATACGTTGGCGTATTGGTCTCGGTGGAAGAAGCCGACGCCTTTCCCCATAATATTGGGGCCGCCGAAGCGACAATTCTCCGATCGTGGTACGAAAACGCCACCGATCGTCTCCCCCCGATTTGGCCCACACACTAGCGGAACGAGTCGAACCGGGTCAAGGAATTCGATCCGCCCTCCGCAATTGGGCTATGCCAATCGGCCCAAGGCTTTTCCCCATTCCCTTGCCCTGATTGGACTACACGATGTGCGGGACTACAAAGTTGCATCCGGTGGCAGCGACAGACTGACTACAGCCAGCCCCTTCAATATCAAGGCAGAATCCCTATCCCTCGGCGATTTTACTGCCGAGGAAGTCGCCGAACTCTACCATCAACATACCGCCGATACCGCCCAAACTTTTGCCGATCAGGCAATCCAAAGGGCTTTCCATCTGACTCAAGGCAACCTTGGCTCGTTAATGCCCTAGTCAAAGAAGTTGTGGAAAACTTAGTCATCGTTCGGACGATCGCCATCACTCCAGAAGATATTAACCAAGCGAAAGAAATCCTGATCCAGCGGATGGATACGCATCTCGACAGTTTAGTCGAACGGCTGAAAGAACATCGGATCAATATCTGGCGGAATTGGGGTTAGACCGAGGTTGGTTGGTGATTTTTGATCAGCGCAGTGGGCTGCTCCCGATCGAAGATCGCACCACGACAGAAATGCAAGCAACGCCATCGGGCCGATCGATCACCGTGATTCGGGGATAATTTAGGAAATAGAGTGGGCATTACCCACACCATAAATCATTTAACCTCAACATCGCGATCGCCGATCGGCCCAAAAATTAGTAAAATAGAGCCAGTTCCAGCTATCGCAACCCGGCGACCCAACCCACCATGCGATCACTCACCGACATCCAAACCAACCTCCGCCAAATCCAGCCCTTTCTCCAACAGGCATACCAAGTCAGCCAATTGGGGATCTTCGGTTCCTACGTCCGGGGCGAACAAACGCCCAGCAGCGACCTCGACATTCTGGTCGAATTCAAACCCGACGCCCGATTTGGCCTTGTCAAATTCTGCGAACTCGAAAATCACCTCAGCGAGACCCTCAACCTCAAAGTCGATCTCGTCATGAAAGCGGGACTCAAACCCAATATCGGCGATCGTATCCTTCAAGAGGTCATCTACCTATGACCCAACGCGACATCCGTGACTACCTCCAAGACATTCTCAAGGCGATCGAATTAGCCCAATCCTTCGTCACGAATATGACCTTCGATGAATTTCAAGCTGACCCGAAAACCTCATTCGCTGTAATCCGTGCCCTTGAGATTATTGGCGAAGCGACCAAAAATATTCCTGAATCGATTCGCACACAATATCCAGAAATCCCCTGGAAAGGCTTTGCTGGAATGCGTGACAAACTGATTCACGCTTACTTCGGTGTCAACCTCGAAGTCGTCTGGGATACGATCCAACAAGACCTCCCCCAACTTCGTCCAGTGATCGATCAAGTCCTCCAGGATAGTAATGCTGAATAAGCCATGATCGCCCCTGCTATTCTCAACAAAATTACGGGCATTCTAAGTGAATGTCACGGAAATCCACATCTGCCAGCACATCATCACCCCATGAGGCTGGACAATGCTAGCAAGAATTTGGAGCGCATCCCTGATCGGCATCGAGGCACTCAAAGTCGCCGTTGAAGTCGATATCGCCAATGGTCTTCCCGCCACCGTCGTCGTCGGCCTCCCCGATAGCGCTGTCCAAGAAGCGAAGGAACGAGTCAAAGCCGCAATTAAAAATTCCTCCCTCGGTTTCCCCCAACGCCGCATCATCATTAATCTTGCGCCAGCGGACTTGCGGAAAGAAGGGCCGAGTTTTGATCTCCCGATCGCGGTAGGTATCCTCGCCGCCTACGAACAAGTCAGTGCCGAATTTCTAGACGATTATCTGTTCCTCGGTGAACTGTCACTCGATGGCAGTTTGCGTCCGGTGACGGGGGTATTGGCGATCGCGGCCAGTGCCGAAAAGCTCGGCTTCAAAAATCTGATCGTCCCCGCAGACAATGCCCGTGAAGCGGCGGTAGTCAAAGGATTATCAGTATTTGGGTTTAAGGATTTGACCGAGGTTGTGGATTTCTTGAATCATCCTGAGACGATCGCGCCCCTGGAATTGGATGGCGAATCGGTGCTCGATCAGGCCACATTCACGGGTTACGACCTATGCGACGTGAAAGGTCAAGCCCAAGCCCGACGGGCGTTGGAAATCGCTGCCGCAGGCGGGCATAATTTAGTCTTCGTCGGCCCACCGGGAAGTGGCAAAACGATGCTAGCAAGACGATTACCAGGAATATTGCCGAAGTTATCATTTGAGGAAGCACTGGAAATTACACAAGTGCATTCAGTTGCGGGATTACTCAAAGACAAAGGTGAACTTGTCGCCCAACGTCCCTTCCGCAGTCCCCACCATTCGGCGTCGGGCGCAGCACTCGTGGGTGGCGGCAGCTTTCCGCGTCCGGGGGAGATTTCGTTAGCGCATCGGGGTGTACTTTTCTTGGATGAGCTGACTGAATTCAAGCGCGATGTTTTAGAATTTTTGCGGCAGCCATTGGAAGATGGTTATGTGAATATTTCACGCACCAGGCAATCCGTCACGTTCCCCGCACAATTTACGCTAATTGCCAGCACCAATCCCTGTCCCTGTGGCTTCTTCGGTGATTCCGTTCAGCCTTGCACCTGCGCGCCCAACGCCCGCGATCGGTATTGGGCGAAACTCTCCGGCCCACTGATGGATCGCATCGACCTACAAGTGCGCGTCAATCGACTCAAACCCACGGAAGTCACCCAAACAACATTAGGTGAACATTCGGCCCCCGTCCGGCAGCGGGTGCAAACCGCCAGAGAAGTGGCCCAAAAGCGCTTCCAAAACACCAAACTCCAATGCAATGCCGACATGCAAAGTTCCCATTTGCGGCAATGGTGTGCGTTAGATGAATCATGTAACCAATTGCTGGAGAATGCCATTAAAAAATTGGGATTATCGGTACGGGCCAGCGATCGCATCCTCAAAGTTGCCCGGACGATCGCGGATTTATCCGGCGATGCAGTCCTGCAAACCCAGCATGTCGCCGAAGCGATCCAGTATCGCACCATCGATCGGATGCAGTAGGGTGGGCACTGCCCACATCATTCCCCAAACATCCAACAGACGAATCGATCGCGCTATAATACCAACAACTCGACCACACACCCATTACCACCATGGTCACTGCCATCATTTCCCCCACGAAGCTAGAAGTGCCAGTCGGAGCGGTACTGCGCTTTCCGGCGACGTGGGAAGAATATCAGCAATTAGCCCAACAACGCGGCGATGGTTCAATCCCCCGCATGAAGTACCGCAACGGAGAAGTTTTACTCATGTCACCGATGCCTGCCCATGGGCGTGATGCGAATTTGTTTGGCGATGTTGTGAAAGTCCTCCTGGATCACGACGGGCGCGAATATGATGCCTATACCCCGATTACGATGGAAGTGCCGGAGGAAAGTGGCATTGAGCCAGATTATTGTTTCTACATCGACAACTGGCAAGCGGTTTCGGGCAAGCAACGAATTAACTGGCAGCAAGACCCACCGCCCGATTTGGCGATCGAAGTCGATGTCACAAGTTATTCAGACGTGAATGACTATCTGCCCTACGCCGTGCCAGAGCTTTGGCTCTGGAAAAAGCAAAGCCTCAAAATTTATCAGTTTCAAGCGGGGCAATATGTCTTGCAAACCCAAAGCCGATTTTTTCCGGCAATCGACATCAGCGCGATCGTCGAAACTGTGGTGCAAGAGGCCTATGCGCGCAACTCCAGTTTCGCCATCCGCAATTTACGTCAACGATTGATTGACGGGAACTAAATTAATTTGGGCGCAGGGCTTTGAGGAGCGATCGGAGGGATTGCTCGGTTTCCACATCGACAATATTACCTTGGGCATTTAGCTTCGCCGACACCGCTGGGATGCAGAGAATCGCCGCATCAGGGATCTTCGCCAGCATCATTTTGAGGGTTTGCACGAGGGAGGCATTGGCTTTGTCGCCACCGTCGGGGGAGGGCGAGGCGCTGATCACGGCGGTCGGTTTGTGCATGAATTCGCCGGAGGAAACAATCCAATCGAGGGCGTTTTTTAGTACACCGGGCACCCCATGGGCATATTCGGGGGTACAGATAATGATCGCATCAGCCTCTTTTAATCGATCGCGCCAATCTTTAACGGATGCAAGATCATTATCTTGATCAATTTCAGGATTGAAGTGTGGCAGGTTGCCAATCCCGTTGTAGATTTCAATCGCGATATCATCTCCGGCAAACTCGGTCAATACGCGCAAGATGGTCATATTTGAGGAGTTGAGGCGTAGGCTACCGGAGATGCCGAGAATCTTGAACATAGATGCAATAAAACAAAGAGGTTCCCAATTGTAACATCATGTGTCGCCGTTAATTGCCGATCGGCGTCTCGCTTTGGACAAACTGCTTGCCGCAGTCCTTGCAGAGGTAGCATTGCTTGCTCCGTCGATAGCCATTTTTGGAAAGCTGGGCCGATCGGCAATGGGGGCATTTCATTACTTTCATTACATTGCGTTCGATCGCGTCGCCCATGTGCGGTTCGAGGTAAGCCACGAGCAAATCCTCAATTTCCTGGGTCATCGACTGTTGATAAGCGCCATCCGGATTGCGTAAAACCGACAGGGTCAGGGCATTACTACTCGTGACACAAACCTCGGCGAGTCTTTGGCGCTTCGCTGGCGGCAACTGGGGCTGGCGTTGCTGCAAGATGCTGGCCATGAAGTTGATCGCTTCCTGGGTCATGCTGTCATCGATCGACTGAAAAATCTGCCGCGCCACAAAAAACTGAATAAACACCACCCGCGACACAGGCTGCTCAAACAGCTCCGAAACCCCCGCCACCAACAAGTGAATCATCTGCCGCAACGGCAACTGCGCGATCGCCGCCACATCGGTTTGTGCCCACATCGCCCGCACCCGCTCCCAATGCCGCAATTCCATCGCATTGAAAATCGCCGCTTTGTCGGGGAAAAATTGGTAGAGCGACCCGATCGCCGTGCCCGCTTCGATCGCGATCAGATGGGTGGTGGCCACATCGTAACCGACCCGATCGAATACCGCCGCTGCTGCATCGAGGATCGATTCGACCCGATCTTTGCTGCGTTGCTGTTTGGGTTGACGGCGGAGATTGGGAGACTTGTTACTTGATGGCTGACCACTTGACGATCGTGAGGATTTTGTCATATTCTAGAAACACGACGGATTCCTCATCATCTTATCATCCTCGGAGAAGCCTTATGGAATCGATGCTGCCTGGTGCGCCTTGGCTTGTCGCGCATAAATCCATGCTGAAGCCCAATCAGCCGATGAAAATTTCATTACTCAGCCAGGATTATGTGCTGTGGCAGGATGATGCTGGGACGATTCAGGCCTTGCCGAATGCCTGTCCGCACATGGGCGCGATGCTTTCCGAGGGTTGGTGTGAAGATGGAAAGGTGGTTTGTCCATACCATGCCTTAGCGTTTGACGGGGCGGGTTGCACGGTATTGCCAGGGTCGAATAAGCCGACTTTGCCCCAGTTGAGACCGTTGGAATTAATCATTCAAGGGGATTTTATTTGGAGTTATGGTGATGCCGCGCCTGCCATCCCGATTCCGACGATCGCGAATGAAATTGCCCAGGATTACGAATTCCTCGGGATCTCCGCCGATATGAGTATCAAAACGGATTTACTCAATCTGCTGCTGATTATGCATGACTACAACCATCAAAACGGCACCCACCGATCGGTGTTTCGGATTGAGTCGGTGGATTTTCGGCAATTTATTGACAATGGATTGCAGTCGGAGGCGTTTTATAATATGCCGCGCAGTCAGCCGCGCTTGAAGGAAATCTGGCAAAATCCGGCAGTATTATTTATGCCAAAAGTCCTGGAAGCACATTTGGAAAATCACTTCCCTTCTTTGGTGATCTTCCGGGGCGAACTGCCGCTGGGTAGCATCTGTCAGGTGCATGTGATGATTCCCGAATCGTCAACCCAAGCGCGCACCTACGTCTTACTCTATGGGAAATCCAGTAGTCCGCTCTTGAAATTAATGCGGCAGAATATTATCGGATTGGCCACAACGGTTTTGGAACAAGATAGCGGTATTTTGGAGCGGGTCTACCGCCATCACCCGCAAAAAATCAAGCTCAATAATGAAGTGGGCCTGGAGTGGGTGCGCCGCAATTTTGCCAGTTGGTCAGCGGCGATTGAGCCAAGGGACAAGGATACGATACAATCTTAAACAGTCGTATTTGTAGCGCCATTAACCTTGATTGAACGTTATACCCTGCCTGAGATGGGCGCAATTTGGAGCGAGCAGTACAAATTTCAGACCTGGCTAGAGGTCGAAATTGCGGTGTGCGAAGCGCAGGCGGAGCTGGGCTACATTCCGGCCTTCCACCCCCATTTGCGTCCATAGGTACTACCTCACTTAAGCAAGGGTTGCGCGATTTTCTCGCTGTCGAAAACTAACCACTTATCCACCTTTCGGTCAGTTTTCGGTCAGCGCCATGAAAGACATCACCCCGATCGACGATCACGGCTCCATTCGCCTGCGGTTTTCATGCAATGGGCAACGGTACAATTTCAGCCCTGTCCCCGGCGGGCACTATGCCACCAAGCGCGACTTACAGACAGCCACGGCAAAGGCCACTCAAATCCAGAACGACATTATCGCGGGCAACTTCGACACGACGCTCGACCGCTACCGCATTAATCCCAAGCCAGCGGCAAAAAAACCACCCCAAGCCGACTATCTCGACATCTGGGATAAGTGGGTCGAGACTTTGGAGCTATCACCAGACACCCAGGCCGATCACTATGGCAGCATCCGCAAAATGCTGGTGAGGTATCAACCCAAGCTACCCCAGACACAATGGCTATCTGATGCCAACCTCGCAGCATCGACTTTCAACAAACGACGGAATTACCTGCGACGATGTTTTGATTGGGCGGTGAAGCAAAACCACCTCACAGACAACCCGTGGGACACCGTGAAGGCGCGCCGGGTTGAGAAGGAACACATTACCCCTTTCAGCGTGGCAGAGTTACAGAGCGTCTTGTCTGGCTTTGAGGCGATGGCAAAACATTACACGCCGTTCGTAAAGTTCCTGATGCTAACGGGAGCCAGAATGTCGGAAGCGATCGGTTTGCGCTGGGGTCTGGTGAACTTCGAGAAAGCTGAAATCACCATATCGGAATCGCTGTCAATTGACCGGACAAAGAACGGCTACCAACGGAAGCGAAAAACCACTAAGACGGGCAGCATACGGGTATTGTCGATGAACAAGCCCATCAAAGGATTGCTGACTGCCCTCACCCCCGGCGGCGTGAATGACTTGGTTTTCCATTCGGCCCGTGGGTGTCAAATATCAGACTGCAATTTTCGGCAGGTGTGGCGCAAGGTGTTGGACTCGCAGGGCATTCCATATCGAAGGCCCCATATCCTGCGGCATACCCTACTTTCTCATGCGGTAGAGCAAGGAATGTCATTTACTGCTGTCGCATATCTCGCCGGACATTCATCGGCTAAAATGATTGTCTCAACCTATGGGCACCTTATCAATCGCCCCAATTTACCGGATCTCGAATTGTAGGACTTGTCAATCCTTTTTCCAAGAAAACTGTCACAGTGCATCACCTCACGACTGGCATAACGGAATGTGACAATCAGGATTTAGTCCAGAAATTTAGTCCAATCATTTTTGAACTGCGTTGGAAGCATTGTCACAATTGAGTTTCGTTGTTCAGAACTTCTGCTGTATCCGCAGAAGGCCAATGGACTGAAGTGCCAAAGCGACTGCAATCATTGACTTCTAAGTTTTGAGTAGTCCAATGGCATCGGGGTGTGCCACTTTGTTTGGCGTTGCATTCTTGGCATCATCAAACCTGATCGTTTTAGTGGAATTTGATCAGGTTTGATGATGGGTCTGTTCCACACCAAGATTTGGTTGCGCTTTATTGAGTTTGCGGGTGTCTAGCCGTTTTGGCTACGCTGGTGAAGTGGAACAGCGAGGATTTGTAACAAATGCCAGGAGACAAGCGCCTAGCCATTCAGCGCGACCGCGACCGACTCACCATCATGGAACTGATGTTGAAAGGTTGGACGTACCAAAAGATTGCCGATTACCTCGAAACCAGCAAGACGACTATCTTTCGGGATGTGCAATTCATCAAACAAACGTGGCTAGATGCGGCGATTGAAGACCGCAATCTGTACGTCCAACAGGAAATGTCGCGCCTTGGCATGGTCGAAGCCGAGTATTGGGCCGCATGGGAACGATCACAGCAACCCCAAACGACATTGACGGAAACCGATGTTGACCAGCCTGATATGGATGCGGTCGAAGGACAAATGCTCGAAGCATTGGGCAGCGGGCCAGCGGTCAAGACTTCCAAGCGCACCCAACAGCAGGCAGGCAATCCCCAATTCTTAGGCGGCATTGTGAAGGTGGTAGAGACCCGCTGTAAGTTATTGGGCCTGTTCCCGGACGGCAGTACATCAGCGGCTCAATTACAGATGAGCGATCAGCAACTCACTGTCCTCGGTCAACTCATGCAGGAATCTCGCAACAATGGATAATCAAGCGGTCTTAGGCTTTCTGCGAGACAATTTGGCGGGTTATGGCACTGCTATTTTCCCCGAATTCAAGCCAGCCAGACACCATAAACTACTGGCGTCCAAACTCGAAGATGTTGCCAGCGGCAAAACGAAACGCCTACTGGTCTTCATGCCACCGCGCCACGGTAAATCGAAACTGGCTAGCGAGATATTCCCGGCATGGTTCATGGGCCAACACCCTACGAAGCGCATTCTGGCGCTGTCCTATGGTCAAGATTTGGCCGATGTGTTTGGGCGATCAGTTCGCAATTACATCAAGACACCAAGCCACCAAGCAATTTTCCCAGACTGTAAGCTCAGTGCCGATTCCAACTCTGTGCGGCGGTTCAGTGTGAATTCAGGCGGCGGCTATGCAGCGATCGGCGTTGGCGGTGCCACCACCGGGCGCGGTGCTGACTTGCTGCTATTGGATGACCTGATCAAAGACCGGGAACAAGCGGATTCACCGACCTACCGCGACAACCTGATCGACTGGTATCGGTCGGTTGCCAGAACTCGACTTCAACCGGGCGGCGCGATTGTGCTAGTGCAGACTCGCTGGGGTGTCTCGGACTTTCCGCAGTGGCTCATGCAGGAAACCGCCCATGAAGACTGGCAGGTTTTGACATTGCCCGCTCTGGCCTTGGAGAATGACCAGCTTGGACGTAGACCGGGTGAGGCATTGTGGCCTGAGCAATATTCAATCGAAGCCCTGGCAGAACTGAAGGCAACTTTGGGCCAGCGCGATTGGTCGAGTCTCTATCAGCAGCACCCGATCGGCGATGCGGATGTCATCTTTGAGCCGGGGTGGCTGCAATTTTATTCAGAGTTACCCCGTCGCCAGTGGAAAATCTACCAATCATGGGACTTGTCATTCGGCGGCGGCAACTCCGGTGCGTCTTGGGTTGTAGGTCAATGCTGGGCAACGTTTCGCAATGAAAAATACCTACTGGCGATGACCCGCGAACAATTGGGGTTCACCGACTACCCCTGTTAAGGTGAGTATTTGTA
>JANOQX010000135.1:0-11699 GCA_031415035.1 Cyanobacteria bacterium VAR_4_metabat_243 | reverse complement strand
ATCGCGCGATCGCCCCCTCTACGGGATATAAATCCAATCAACACCCAGATAATTCTCAGCATCCAAAATGGCATCGGCAATCTTGGCGCTGCATTGCTCCCTGTATTCCCGTTCAATCAATCGATCCAAACTGCCGATTGTTCTCACAAGCAACCCAATAACCGATCGCTATTTTCTACGATCGACGCTGCTGCTGAAGCAATACCTTAATTAGCCTTTGCTGTTGAAGCAGCAACCGTTTCTGCTCATCCACCACCCCCGCAAGCTGATCATTCAAATAATCAAGCGAGGAAATTACTTCCTGATACTGCACCAGTAATTGTTGCGCTTCCGTCTGACGACGGCGGTTCTGCCGATAAGCGACCAACTGCGATCGATTCAACCGCAAATGTCCGATCGTAAACGTACCCACGATCGTCAACGCAATCAACTGTCCATTCTCAGCTTCAATAAAATGTTCAGAAAAATCCTCATCGCGAGGATTCCAGAGCGGCACAGACTGGGCATCCGTCGGCCAATAACCTTGTTTATATTGATTACAACTGGGACAAGCATAGACCAGATTATCCAACGCATCCGAACCATCCTTCGATCGCGGTTGAAAGTGATCGATCGTTAAAGTCGCGCCCGCATCATCTTCCCGCACACCACAAAACTCACAGGCACAGCCCGATCGTTGACGCACCTGCTCACGAACATCGACAGAAATACTCATGCCGACTGAGGCACAATTAATGCCTGCTGTAACTCAAAAATTTCCTGCCGCAAAACAGAATTTTCCGCTGAAACTTGACGGATTCCCTGAGAAACCGTACTAATTTTCTCCAGCGACGCATCAATCTGAGCTTGCAAAGCCACACAGTCCACATCCACCCCAGGCATCTTCAACAACTGCGCTTCTTGGGCATCCTTTTCCGCATACCAAGCCTCAAGCTGCGACATTTCCACCGCACTCAGCGCTTCACCGCGACTCGATCGACCGTGCAATAAGCCACCCAACTGATCTGAAATCATGATGGAACCCGACCTCCAATTTCATTCAAACATCTTCCCAGTATAACGTAATGAGAATTTAACGGCAGGCCCAGTGAAGTGCCACCTTTCGTCGCTTCCCTAATCCTGCGAATCCCCGATCGCCCGTACCACCTCGATCGGTGAATGTACTCTTCCGATGCTTGTATAGACTACTCACTTTGAGTTGGTCGATCGAGTACCATTGGGAGCCATCTGAATCTCACAGGTCGCCGCCTGCTGTTGCTGGCACTGAAGCAACTTTTCGCTGTTGATTTGCCAGAGCTTGTCGAGGTATTCCAATTCCGCCGGACTGTAGTGCTGATAGACTTGCGCTGACTTCATATGCCAACCGCCCAGCCAGCCCAGACAACCAAAAGCAACCCCGATCGCCCACCCAAATGCCGCCGTCTGCCAAGACCCATCAATCTTGAACGACATCACCCAAGGTTTTCTGGCCCGATCGATGATTTGCTGCAACCGATCGGGCATTTCCTCCAGCAACACCTCAAGCTGTCCCGTGGCAATCATAATCTGAAGGTTCGGATCATCGGGGTCAAGGTTGTGGCGATAGACGGCTTCCAGTACTTTGGCTTTGAATGCGTCCGATCGGCCTTCCAGCAGGATTTCGATCAGTTCCTGGTCTCTATTCATGGGGGATACCCAGATATTGGCTGGCTTGACGCGTTTCGGCTTCCATTCTTTTCAGCCATTGGTTGAGGCGCGATCGGTGGGCACGATTTAGGGTCGAACCTTCTGCGAGACCACCGCGAAACGGCAAATCCGTCTCATCAATCAAGTCAAAGGTGTCGTCAAATAGGTCGGGCATCATAATTTCCATCCCACCCAAAGTCAAAAACTGCGCCTTGGTCTTGGATTGGTCGAATCGCTTGAATTTTTCGGCCTCGCCAAAGTGGAGATTGCGCACGACGAGGTAATCCACCCGATCGCCGCAATAGTCCATGACTTGGCGCAAGGCATTGACCGAATCCTTCACCCGCGAGATCACCGACACTAAGGTCAACCGATAGTCCAATTCTGCCGCCGATTCAATTAATTGAATATCCTGCTCATAGCGCTGAAACGTCTGTCCACCGCCCGCTGGTAAATCCATCAAAATCACCTGCCGTTGTGGTCGTTCCATATCTTCCAATAACCGATCGGCAGTCCCCCGCCGTGCAATATCAATCCGCGAGACTGCCGCTGCTTTGCCATAGTGACGGTAGAGTTGGGAGTTTTGGGTGTCGCTATCGTAGGCGACAAAGGGGATCTGCCAATGTTGATACAGATCCAGTAGACCCCGCGCAAAGATGCTTTTGCCACAGCCGCCTTTGTTTCCCGTGATGACGACCATGCGCCGTTGGGATGCCGATTGGTGGACTCGAATGGGTCGATTCAGTGTTGGTGTTGATGTCATTCTTGTGTTCCTAATTGTGCAAGGTGGATGTCACAGATCGTCAGCGATATCGACAAAATCACCGATGGTGCATGACGTGGGTGGTGCCACGATCGGGCAAGTCGATTGCCGTTGTTTTGCTGGAGTGATGCCAGGGGTGGGCTTGGGTTTCGCCTTTGCTTTGCCCTGTTTGATGTATTCTCGGAGCGTTCGGGGGGCAATTTTAATGCCTTGTTTGGTTAAGATGGCGGCCAGTTCGGGGTAAGAATAGCCCCGATCGAGGGCTTGCTGAATGTCCGATCGCATGTCGTTAATTACCATTTTGAGGGAATAGCCTTTGCTGGGTAACTGCTGGATTACCTGCAAAATACTACCCACTCGATCGTCATCCACATCTAACCAGCGTGTTCGATGTACAGCCATCGTCTTGCCTCTACTCGGTCGATCGATGTCGCCACTCTAGCACTCCTGCCGCCAACTGTGGGACAGCCAAATGCCATCTCCATAGCGTGATCGGTGGTTGCGTAAATCAAATCTGTACTCACTACAGAATTATGTTAGAACAGGTGGCATGAAGTTGGAATTACGCTTAACAAAACGTCTGAGGTGATGTTGAGGTAAATCTGAGGTCGATGGATTAACGAACGGTGGAGGTGAATGATGCCACTCGCGATCGCTCGAATTATTAAACTTAAGCAAGGGAACATTTCAGCTTCGGCGCAACATAGTCGTCGCCAGCGGGAAACGCCGAACGCTGACCCAGCGAAATCGAATGTCTGCCTGATTGATGCGGATGCGGATGTGGGGTTGGAGGATTTGGTGCGGGGACGGATTGGTGATCAGCCGATTCGCAAAAATGCGGTGCTTTGTGTGGAGATGTTGCTCTCGGCGAGTCCTGAATATTTTCGACCGGACAATCCGGCGGCGGCGGGCGACTGGGAAACGGAAAAGCTGGAACAATTTCAATATGCGGTGCAGCAGTGGTTGACGGAGAGCTATGGCGATCGGATTGTACGGGCGGATTTGCATTTGGATGAAGCGACGCCCCATGTTCATGCTTATCTGGTGCCGTTGGACGATCGGGGCAAGTTGAATTGCTTTGGGTTGTTTGGCGATCGGGCAAAGTTGAGTCGGTGGCAGGATAGCTATGCGGGGGCGATGGCAGGTTTGGGATTGGCGCGGGGGATTCGTGGCAGTCGGGCGACCTATACCCAGGTGAAGGAATATTATGCGGCGGTGATGCAGGCTCCGGATTTGGGGTTGGATGGGTTGACAGTGCAGCATCAGTTGGCCGATCGGGCACGGGTGTTGAGAAAGTGCGATGACCTGGAGCGCACAGCCCGTTCCCTCGAAGGAGAGAATCAAAGGCTCCAGCAGCAGGTACAGCAACTGCAAGCCCAGGTGCAGCGATCGTCGCTGCCGGAGCGACAGCCTGCATCATTGGCGGCGGTGGCGTCACGATTGGGGCTGGGGGATCAGTTTGATGAGGTGACGGCCAGGGCGGCGATCGGGGAATATACCCAAGCCCTATTTGCGGCGGCACCCGTGCAGGCATTTGTCCCACCGCAGGCGGATGAGCGGCAATGGTCGAGGGTGAAGCGGTATCTGACGCAGAGGTTGGGGTTGCCGTCGGGGTTGGTCGATCAATTGCATCGACAGGAGTTGGTGTATGCGGGGCGGGATGGGAAGGGGGTGTTTCTGATGCGGGATTTGGACGATCGAACGGTGCAGGGGGCGTTGCTGTATGACCGGGAGACGGGGGGATGGAGGATCGTGGCGGGTAGTCAAGCAGAGTCCTACTTTTATCTGGGGAATGGAGAAGAGGTGGTGTTGGTGGATAACCCGGTGGAGGCGATGTCGAAGTGGGTGTTGGATCAGCCGGAGCGGGGGCAGCGGTTGTATGTGAGTGTGTCGGAGTTGGAGGAGTTGCCACAGGTGGGGCGGTTGGCATCTGGGGTGCGGGTGTTGCCGCAGGGGGAGAGTTGGAACCAGGATTTGCAGGATGAGTTGCGGGTGAGGTTGGGGCAAGGGCGGCAGGTGCAGATGGGGAAGGGGCGATCGGGCTTGGAGCTGGATTGAGTCAGGATGATTTTGATTGGGTGCGGAGGAAATAGGGGGGCGGGGCTGCGAAGGAGTCGCCAAGGCTTCGGGCTTGCGATAAAATGTAAGGACTCTTATCGATTGCCCTATGCACAGTCAGCAAATCACGATCGAGCTTCCTGAAATGATTCTGCGGCAACTGACGCTGTTGGCCGAGGCGACGCATCAGTCGGTAGAGTCGCTGGTGTCCCAAAGTGTCCTGAGTAATCTGCCACCCGCGACAGATACGGCTCCGCCGGAGTTGCAACCAGAATTTTTGCGGATGCAAACATTGAGTATCGAGGGGTTGAGGGCGATCGCGCAGGCACAGGTGAAGCCAGAGCAGCATGAGCGCCATGTGGAATTGCTGCGGAAAAATGAGGATGCCCAGTTGCTGCCGGAGGAACGGCAAGAGTTGACGGCGCTGAGGGAAGCGGCTGACCAATTGATGTTGCGGAAGGCTTATGCCTGGTCGTTGCTGCGTTGGCGGGGACAGCGAATTCCGTCGCTTGAAGAATTGCGGCTCCCAGCATGACAATCGTCGAGCGATGAGTCAGTACCGATCCACCTAAATACGTTGATACAGAAGGTACATGAGTCAGCAGCTTTGTGTAACTCATGCATCGAATTCAGCAACAATCGATCGAATCTTCTCTGGGGCAATGCTGCTCTCATCCGATTTGGCATAAATGACGATCAGTAAGACGCAGACTGAATCACGGACTTCATAGATGACACGGTATCCAGCGCTTTTCCCCTTCCGGATATCGCTATTTTTTAAGCGGATTTTGAAGACAGGATTTTCTCCGGTACCGGACATGCGATCACCATCGAAGTTCCCGGCTTGCAAATCTTCCAGAAGGGGTTGAAGGTCGGACTGGATTTTGCGATATCGCTTTGCTAGCGATCGTAAACGTGCCTTAAATTCGTCCGAGAACAACAGTTCGACGGGAGCAGTCTCATCCGACATCAATACCCTCCCAGAGTTCGGCAATGGGATGGACTTTACCTTCTTTGATTTGTTGGAGCGATCGGCGGAGGCTGTCGAGAACCATGGCTTCCGATTCATCGTCGGGGTCTTCTGGGTCGATATGTGTACCCAAATACTCGAATAGCCTTGCTTTGTCGGGTTGACTGAGGTTATCGACTAGCGGCAGTAGTTCGGCGAGGGACATTGCTTCCACTCCTCTAGGATGTTGGACTGTGTCAATGATAGCCGATCGGGCTTTGGCTGGGGAGGAGAGCCGATCGATGGTTGGGCGAGAGAGGCTACACGGTTGTCAGGCTTGACCGGGGAGGATGCCGATCGATGGGGCGGTGTTGGGGAACGATCGGGCTGCGGCAGATGGACTATCGGTGGTTTGGCGCGAGGGCGGCGTTTGTCAAACTTTGGCAGGTAGAGGGGGCGATCGGGCTGTGCCTGGGAGAAGGGCCGATCGATTGCCTTGTTTTGGGTTGCCGTTGCGATCGGGCGATGAGTCAGTATCGATCGACCTGAATGTACTGATGCAAATGGTGTATTAGTCGGCGGCGTTGGATTTGGCGATCGATTATGAGTATTTTGTCTAAATTGGCCATAATTTAGTCAACAAAACGATAAAGGCGTAATTTTACGGATATGAAATTTGTAGGTTCGGACTAGAATCACGAGACTCGAATCGCATTAAATTTTGCTGAGAGCAGGTTGCCTCGGTCAGATTGCCTATGGGTGGCAGTTTGAGTCAATTCTAGGATTTTACTTTTATCTAGGGTGTCGTTATGCGTAAGAGTTGTGCTTGGGTGGGACTATCGGTTGTTGCAGCGGCTTTCACGGTTGGGTTTGTGCATACGGAAAGCGCGATCGCGGTAGATGACAAAAATCCAACAAGTAATGAGATAGGAAATTTCCGCAATCAAGTCGGACAAGATTTTAAAAGCTACAATGTCTATAACCGTCCAAAAACGATACAAGAAAAGCGTCAATATTTTCAAGACAATAATATCTATAGTCGCTCGAAAACGGCACAAGAGAAGGCTTTTTCTGATGCTTGGTCAAAAACAAATCCAGGTAGTGCTCCATTCCTAGGAGGATGGATTACCGAGGAAGGGTATATCGGAATATATCCACATAAAAAAACAGGCCAGGTTTGCGTTGTTTCCAAAGGAGAAGGGGATGCTAAATTAGTATTAGCTCAAGTGCGAAACGAAACACTGTACTTGGAAGACGGTAATGTCTACATTAGAGAACACAATTTTCTTGTGAGATTTCAGCGGTTTCAGAGATTTCAGCCAGGATTCTTAAAAATGATTGCTACTGAGAGAGGGGATTTAAAACCACTAGGAGGAGAGTCCAGCCCAGGAACCCCTAGAAGTTACCAAGTTGTAGACAAATTGGCAGAACAAGAAGGGTGTACCTCAGATCTTCCTAGCACTTCTCAAGAATCCAAAAGAAGCATTGAATCGTTACCCGATGGGGAGTATAGATATAAAACCATATCAGAGCAAGGAGAAATTCTACCTTTCCATTTCCAGAAAAATGGGAAGATTATCTCAGCGTGGTATGGTTCTTTTGGCGAAACTATACAATGTTATGTTGGAGAAATTAGTGGGGATTCGTTAATAAAAGGATTTGTGTACCATCAAAATTATGGTTCGCCTTCTGAAATCTCAGAGTTGACGAAACCTGCAAATTTTAGTATGTTTACATCTTTAACTCAGAAAGATGCTGATAATCAATGGTCTATATTGCCCAGTACAGCACGTACAGCAATTAATCGGCAACTGAACCTGAAAATTTCTGATTTCAAGGAATGCATAGATCCGTTAAAGAAACGTTTTTATGCAGCTTACCCAGATAACGGTACTAAGACATCAGAAAAACCGAAAGTGAAACCATCCAAATCTCATTCGCCAAAGCCGATCGTACCCGTAATCGCCAAACCCACATACCCATCCCCCGAAAAACTCGCCAACCTCGCCAAACAGAAACCATTAGGCAAACCTCCCAGTAAAACCGAGGAAAAAGCGCTTGATAATCTACGCAAACAGTGGCGTCCCAAAAACCCATTAGTTACGCCCTTCATTGGTGGATGGCGCGATCCCAGCGGTGAGGAAATATTCATTTACCCATCCAACCAAGAAAAACGGATCTGCTCAGTACGTGCCATTGGCGACAAATATGATATTCAGCACAATATTGTCATGGGCAATGCTGAAGGCAAAGACGTACTCATCGGTAAAACCAAGCAACTCTTCAACCTCGGCAAACCCAACGTCCTCGCCATCCGCGATTCTAAGACGGCCCCCTTACGGCAGTTGGTCGCCATTCCAGGTTCCCCAAATCTTAGTGCAAGTGATAATGCGGAGTTGGAACAACGAGGTTGCACTACGGCGCTGCCTGGAATCACTCCTGAACAAGCTACTCGACCTTATTACGCAGGTAAAACATATACAGATTTTGCTGGTCAGTTTTGTCGCGAGAATCCAATTGGATGCCTCAATGTCAGTCAAACAGCCGATGTTGCTACTAATCTTGCCTACAAAGCTACATTTCAGGAACAAAAAGAAGGACTAGAAAAAATTCTCCGTGGTCGAGTAGAATTACTAGGAGAAACAGTTAGTAAAGAGCCTGTCATTGCCAAGCTTTCCGGTATAAAGGAACGCGAAGAATCTGGTAGCCGAATACTTGTCGGAACAATTGAAGGCCGCAAAGATGGCAAAAATACAACTCACACAATTATTTGTTTCCGGGGGACTAATTCAGGCGATAATGTTTTAGAGGGTGTATATAATGCAATGAGCGATGCTAATGGGAAATCCAAGTCAGTTAGCAGTTTTCATCCAGGGTTTTATGAATTTGCAAGCGGTGCTTTGGCTGGCAGCAAATCTGACACGCAAATCGCATTGAAACAACTTGAACGGATACTTGCGTCGCAAATGAAGGCATCTTCTCAACCTCAAAGCAATAGTTTTGATTTGTTGATAACTGGACATAGTCTCGGCGGGGCTGCTGCTGAAATATATGCTACAAAAGTAGTAGATCAAGCTCGCTCAATGGGAGTTGACAATCTCGCAAGCCTTCACGTGATCACATTTGGAGCGCCTCCTTCGCTTGCTACTAATTACGCTAAAAAGTATTCTAAGATTGATGGGATCAGAGTACAAGCTAAAGATGACTTAATCCTTGACCTGACAGCATATGGATCCTTAAATGATGCTCTAAAAATCATTGACATTCATCCAACCAATTCTCTCAAAATTGATATTCCAAAAGCCTTACGAACTAATCCAAGTTCACTTCTGTCAAATCTCTTTAATTTAAGCCTTAATATGGTCGATACAATAATCAGCGGAAAAGCAAAGGCAACTACAACAGAATTCAGAAAGGGCGATTACTCGTCTTTTTCTAGTACTACAATAATAGGGGACACTTCACCAAAAATGAAGAAAATTGTTGCAGAGCTGGAAAATTCCGAGAATATGACACAGAAAAAAATAGAGGAGAAACGTTTAGAGCGTATTGCGGAAGGTGTTAACTGGCATGTGAGTGGGTATGCGACATACCATACAGGTACTGCTGCACAAGAGGAGCCTTTAATTCTTCCCAGATAGAATTCTGCTTAAACCTGGAATCCTAGACTGTAATTTATTCTCGTAGGAGCGGCTTCGTGCAAAATATCTCCTGCGAGATTTGTCTGTCAGCATGAGTGGCTTTCCAATTGTCCAGGACAGGGGGCAGGGAAACCGATCGATACCTAATCAACTTCTGAGCTATTCGATCGCCCGCTTCAAAATCTGCTTCACCGTTCCATACATCTCGCCGACCAGACCGTCCAACTCGTGCTCAATATCCTGCCATCGCCCCAGCTTGCTCGTCCACTTCCCATTCGGCAACTGTCGCGCCGCACGAGTCAGTTCACCATCCGTAGCCATTTTCCCGTCCCCACGCCAACCAAGCCGCCGCCATCTCATCCAACTGTCCCCGCTGTTCCGGCAGCACTGGATTCGCCCCAGTGATCGCCTCCAACGCCCAAAACCAGTGATCCGGCTCCCGCTCCAATTCCCGCAAAATCAACGGCACCACCGGTTGGCCCATCCCAATAATCCGCTGATAAGCCGGATGCATCACCATCTTCTGCACCAGCGACAGCATCTCTGTTTCCCGTTCCCACTGCGCCGCCAGCTCAAGAAAAGTGGCTTCCAAACCCGATGTTTCAACCCAAGGGAAAGCGTAGACCGGATTCGCTGCATCGACCTGATAAATCACCGCCATCGTCCCACCGACCTTGCCGCTACCCTGCCATCATAGCCTGTCGCCCCACCTGTCAACCAGTCACAAAAGCGATCGCCGACAGAAGCCATTTTCAGCGATCAAGCCGATCGCTAGTCGATCTCAGACCATTGCGAACCCGCTAAAATATAAGCACCGACCACATCCTTCCTCACCATGACCATCACCCTCCCCCCCGAACTCCAAACCCAGCTCCAAACCCTCGCCGATCGACGCGGCGAAGATCTCAACACCATCGTCATCGAACTCCTCGCCCAAAGCCTCAACCCCCATCCCCCCGAAGCCCTCGGCTACTCCCGCAACTTCCTCGATAACGTCATCGGCCAATGGGCAGGCGACCCCCTCGATCGACCCACTCAGATCCCGGCCCAATCGCGTGAGGAAATCCAGTGGCCTATCTCCTAGACACCAACGCCTGCATCCGCCTGATCAACCCCGGCCCATCCCCAGTCAAAACTCGCCTCCTCACCATTCCCGCCAGCGAAATCCGCCTTTGCTCGGTCGTCTACACCGAACTCTGCTACGGAGCCTACAAAAGCCAGCAGACCGATCGCAACCGCCAGCTTGTCGAACAATTTTTCCAACCATTCACCAGCCTCCCCTTCGACAACCGCGCTGGTAGTCTTGCAGGCCGTATCCGCGCCGAACTTGAATCCCAAGGTACCCCAATCGGCTCCAATGACCTCCGCATCGCTGCCATTGCGATCGCCAATGATCTCGTACTTGTCACCCACAACGTCCGCGAATTTAGCCGCATCGCTGACTTGCGCTACGAAGACTGGGAAGTCTAAGAAATCTCAAAAGCCTTTGTAGGCGATCGCCGCGACTCCTTCAACAACGCTATCGACCTTCGTATACCGAGATTTAAGCCAACACCGTGGTCATCGATCGGGCCGACTCACTCCACAATCGCAACTGCTGCGAAATCTGAGCCGCTTCCACTGGCTTCCCAAACAACTCATCCCAATTACGTTGCCACTGCACCAACTGCCGCTGCATCTGCACCAGCTCATAGGCATTATCAACATCGAGGTCGATCCCCGTCCACTCGATAAAAAACTTACATTCCTGCACATACTTGAGGCAATCCCCCGAATCGCCCCCCTGTGCCAGCAACTGTGCCAATTCCTCAAAATGCGCCGCCAGTCGTTCCAACCGTACCGACAAGCGGTTCATCCGAAATTCAATTTCAACGCTCGAGCGATTTTGCACAGTCTAGTCCTCGACGATCGCTACATCCCAAACCATTACCATTTTACCAAACCCGTTACATTCCTGCCTCAGTCCCCTGTGCTACGGCAGTTGCCACTTGGGTCGGGACTGCCGCCACCGCCGCGACTACTGGCTGTGAGGATTTCTCAAGCCCCTGAAGATCCTGCCTCATTGCCTGAATCGCCTTTTCCGACAGCCCCTTCCCATCCACCACATCCCGCGCCACCGCCGCAATCCGCTTCAGATAAGCCGCTGGACGTCCTTTCTCCGCCGCCACCCGATGCCATTTCCAAAGAGCCTTGAAGGCTTGCCGATCGGTCTGCGCCTCCTTCGGTGCCACCCCCTGCTCCGCCAAAAGCCGATCGTTCCAGTCCTTTCCCACAGCCGGAACCATGCGCCTAACTCCCGGCACCGCCTCCGCCACGCGCCAAGCCATCTTTTCCCCCGCCCCATCCGCATCAAACGCCACCAATACCTGTCCACCCTGCGCAATCACCTGCTGCAATACCTCCATCGGAATTGCCCCACTTCCATCAGTCGAGAGATACACCGTCGTGGGCCGATCGGGCAATTTATCCTGCTCTAACTTCGCTAGTAGACCAGGGCTTAAATAAGTCCACCATTTCAGGCCGCTAACGGCTTGCCTTTATAAGTCCATTTGAAGGGCTTGGCCATGGTGCGATTAAAGTAAGCAATGAATTGGAGAATCCGCTCTTTCAGTTGGTCGGTGGA
>JANOQX010000134.1:0-14360 GCA_031415035.1 Cyanobacteria bacterium VAR_4_metabat_243 | reverse complement strand
TCCACCGACCAACTGAAAGAGCGGATTCTCCAATTCATTGCTTACTTTAATCGCACCATGGCCAAGCCCTTCAAATGGACTTATAAAGGCAAGCCGTTAGCGGCCTGAAATGGTGGACTTATTTAAGCCCTGGTCTACTAGGCATATAAGTGGATATAAATTTTGCGTGATCTAAATTTGCTGAACTTAGCACTGCATCTGTTAAATCTGCGTTTGTAAGATTCGCTCCAAATAAGTTTGCGTTTGACAAATCAGCTTCCGGATAGGCAAAATAGCTTTTAGACAAATCTACATTGGCTAATCTACTTTTGTTTGCCATTAACCACCAAAGCCTCATCCTGTCTTTGTGGGCAAAGAATCCTATGCCTATTCCAAGAATTCCTAGAACCATTAGAGAGGAGGTTATTTGCTTGACCAGCTTATTCTGCTTCTTCAATTTGTAAGATTTTTGAAGGAAATCTATTTCTGGGTCAGGGAAATTAGTCTCTATGTTATCCCCGATTTTATCCTGTACTTCAGTCAATAATCCACCGCGTAGCAGATATTCGGGACTCCTGTTTTTATCCTCCCATTCCCGCCAAGCATTCTCCACCCGGTCAATAATGCGCCGCAACTCCCGCCCATTCTCCCGCCAACTCACAAACCGTTGCCAAGAGAGCATCAACGCTTCATGGCTCAGATCGATTACGTCTTGATTTTCGACCCGATCTGACACCAACAATCGCCCATCGACTAAGGTTTGGATGACGGACTCGATCGCCTCCTTCTCGCCAACATCTGTCCCAATATCCAACAGATCAGATTTGCGTTGTCGCTGACGTGTATCTTTCGTCCCCTCTCCCGTCCGCACCAACCGCAACATCACCCGCTGCACCCAATGCTCCCGCTTCTGCGTCGCCAATTGCTTGTAGATCGCCCCCGCATGGGCATTCAGCGCCCCCGCCACGCCGCCGAGCTTGCGATAGGCTGCCAAGGTCAATTCCGACTCCGCCTTCCCGACCCACAACTGCGAAAGCGCAAACTCCAACAGCGGCAAACAATTCTCCTCCGCAGCCACATCTTGCAAAATCTGTGCCAATAGTTTCGGCTGTAATGTTGCGCCTTGAGTTATTGCGGGTTGTTCGATCGCTGCTTCCAAATCCGCGCCCGTCATCGGCCCTAGCCATACAGCATTCGATCGAATTGCCTGCGTCAATCCCTCATCCGCCAAACAAGCCTCCACAAAATCCGCCCGCATCGTCACCACCACCGCAATGCGCCCCTGTTCGTAGGCCGAAAACTCCTGCAAACATTTGATAAACCTTGCCTGCTCCGATCGATCACGCCCCAACGTAAACACTTCCTCAAACTGATCGACCACCAGCAGGATTTTCTCATTTCCTGGAATTCTGGGTTTTACCGACGCAACTGGCTCGATCGCATCATCAACGTACAAATCTTGAGTGACAGATCGTAACGCCACCATCGGCTCTGTCCCCGGTTTAATCACGGGCAAAATCCTCCACCCCAAATCCTCCAGCTTCGGAATCAACCCCGCCCGCACCACCGACGACTTCCCGCTCCCACTCGCCCCAATCAACGGCACAAACCCACATTGCTGCACCTTCTGCACCAACGTTTCGATTTCCCGATCGCGCCCAAAGAAAAACTGCCGCGTCTCCTTCGTGAATGCCGCCAAACCCTGATAGGGATTCTCCTCGCTCACCGCCCGCACCACAGGCGCATCCACACCATACTGCACCATCGTAATGCGACTTCCTCCCCCCAAATGCAGCGGCTCCTGCCCACTATTCTGCAACGTCCCTGCTACGTAATCAAATAACCGATTGGCACTCACCTTCCCCTGATCATCCGCATTCTCCCGCGCCAAGCCCCGCAACACCGACCCCGTAAACAAACTATGCGGCTGATTCCCGATCGCCGCCGCCTGCTCAAACCCCCGACAAGCCGTAATCAGAAAATAATCCCGCTTCCGACTAAACACCGCCAACCCCTGCTCAATCTCCCCCCGCTCCAGCAATAAGCCGCTATGACAAGCATCCAACAGCATCACCAAACTGCTGAAATTCCCCTGCTCCAACAACGCCCCCAAACTCGCCAACGGAATCCCATCCTGCTGCGCCGTCACCCGATTCCCCGTCGTCTCCACCCGCGTATCCGCCGCCGCCAGATAACCCGTCACCCCATCCGTCAGCTCATCCACCAACCCAAACCCATGCCCCGTAAAATACACCAGCGCATCATTCCCCCGCGCCTGCTCCTGAAACTGCTTCAGCACCGCCACCAACTCCGATCGGGTGGCATCCGATCGCACCACAAACACATCCTGAAATTCCCCCGTCTGCCGCAAAAAATCCGCCACCGATCGGGCATCCTCCCGCGTCTTCGACAGTGGCGCAATCTGCTGATAATCCTGAATGCCAATGATTAAGGCGTAACGTCGAGCCATATCACCCCAATTTGCCAAAACAAGCTGCTAGCCCTTAGGATACCGTAGAAGTCTTTTCCCAGCAGAAAATCCCCGGTGAACCCCATGGCCGAAATCCAAGAAATCCAACTGATCGACGAAGACGGCACCCCCTACACCCTCTACGTCGAAACCAAAATCCAATCACCCGCCCCCACCGTCCAACGATCGCTCCGTGATGGTGACACCAGCCGCGAAACCTATAGCGTCCTCACTCCCACCGCCGCCAAACTCTCCGACATTCACCGCGCCATTCGCCTCTACGCCCAATACGCGATCGGCGCTTTCAAAAATCTCAGCGGAGCCGAAGTCGAAGAACTCAACCTCAAATTCGGCTTAAAAATCGGCGGAAAAGGCGGCATCCCCATCCTTGCTGAGGCTTCGAGCGAAGGCAACTTTGAAATCGAAGTCAAGTGCAAATTCCCCAAAGACAAAGCCCCAAAACCCTAATCCGCCAGCCTTAATCAAGAATACAGACACATCCCTGGGGAAAATCGCTATCCTGGAAACATCACTGAACATTCAGTCCTGTTCAACCGCCGAAAATTAGGAGTCCCACCATGGTTCTGTCCGTCGCCCAAGCGCGTCCCAGCGATCGCGCCCAATTCATCCGCCAAACCTACACCCACCTCGCCGGAGCCGTTGGAGCCTTCACCCTCCTCGAAGGATTCCTCTTCACCACCGGCATCGCCGACACGATCGCCAACGTCTTTCTCGGCAGTGGCTTCCTCTGGCTCGGCATCCTCGCTGGCTTCGCCCTACTCGGCTGGATGGCCCGCTCCCTTGCTGCCCAAGTCGATCGATCGAAGCAATATGCCGGACTCGGACTTTATGTGGTCGCCCAAGCGATCATGTTCATCCCGCTAATCTACATTGCCCTACGCTTCTCCGACCCGAACCTCCTGCCGTCTGCCGCGATCCTGACGATCGCGCTATTCGGCGGACTCACCACGATCGCCTTCACCACCCAAAAGGACTTCTCATTCCTCGGTGGCTTCCTGAAGATTGGCGGCTTTATTGCCTTGGGATTGGTCGTAGCCAGCGTGTTTATTGGGGGATTGAGCCTGGGGGTGTGGTTCTCGGCGGCGATGATTATTTTTGCGGGGGCGGCGATTCTCTATGACACCTCGAAGGTGATTCATCATTACGATACGAATCAGTATGTCGCCGCTTCGATCGAGTTATTTGCTTCGATCGCGTTACTGTTCTGGTATGTGTTGCGCCTCATGATGCAGATGTCGAATCGTTAATGATCTCGGAATGCAACGCGAAATTCTGGAATGTTGGGTTCCGCGTTGCTCTACCCAACCGACGTGATTGGTTTTATCTGCCTAATTCAATCCCCAGCGTTTGCGCCATTGAGTGGTGGCCTCCGCTGGGGATTTTGCTTGTTCGGCGGTGTGACGCACCAGAATCGCCGTCGCCGCATCGGTCAAGGCCGGGTCACGATAGGGCACCGCCGCCCGCGTCTGCAAATGCTCCAATTCCATGGGGGTCAACGGATGCAAATCGGTATTCTCCCAAGCCCCGATCGTCCCCTGTGACCAATCATGGGGTCGATATTCCCGCCAGTCTTCTTTCTCCAACGGAATCGTGCCAATCTGCAAACCCACTTCAAGCAAGGCTGATCGTACCGCCGCCGATCGGGAATAGGTCGCGATCTTCCCCGTCGGGGCCAAACAGCGCACCACTTGCCGAAAGAAATCCACTGACCAGAGTTGCGGACACCGACGCGGCGAAAAGGGATCGAAGAAGATCGAATCCGCTTGGACGTTTTGATCGATTAATTGTTGAATAGTTTGTCTGGCATCGCCGATCAACATCGTTGCGTCTAGCATTGGTGATATCGATCGTTGATCATGGGCCAAGTCCTGAAGAATCGGCTGTACAGGCTCCGTCCATTCTTGCAATAACTCCGGCACGATCGCGCCCACAGGCACCGAAGCATCGAGTTCCAAGGCGTAGAGCGTAATCTGGCAATTGGGATTGGCGGCCCAGATCGTTTCCAGCGCGACCCCGGTGTTATAGCCCAGACCGTAGCAGACATCGATAATGCAGAGCCGATCGCGGTGTTTGGCTTCCGGCAGATTCGTCGCCCGCGAGAACTTATAAAACGCCTCCGCCTTCGCCCCCTGCCGACTATGAAACGTCTCCTGAAACTCCTCCGAAAAGAAAGTAAAAGAGCCATCCGCCGTCTTTTCCGGAGTCCACTGAGTCATGCAGTCCACGCCTACTGGCTTCATACGATCGGCATCAATTATCGCATCAAACCGATCGACTCTCCGAACCAGCCTAATCCCCAAAGACAAGTTAAAGCGATCGCCCCATAACCCAAACAAACGAACCATGAAGGGGGTTTGGGGGATTAAAGGCCCCCGCTGGCTCATTTGTTGAGCCATAACGGCTCAGTGCAGGGGCGCGGGGATAAGATCCCCGAAACGTCGCGCAGCGGCCCAACCAACCCCGCAACAAACTATCCCACAGCCCCCGCCATAACCAAAAAAAAATCGCACCAAACCACCCCACAAACCCCGCCATAACCCCACAAAAAACGACATACTGCTTAATAAAACCCACCCCCCAGTAGCGATATAATTTCCAAAGTCAATTATTTTCGCTCGAAATATATTCGCCATGTTCGATCGCCCAAAAATGCGCCAGTCGGCCCGCCTCATCACGATCGGCACCCTACTCACCACCGCCACCACCCAACCCCTCCTCGCCCAGATCATCCCCGACAACACGATCGGCACCCTCGTCAACGGCACCCAAAACACCCCCTGCATCGGCACCTGCGCCATCACCGGCGGCACCACCGCCAGCACCAACCTCTTCCATAGCTTCCGCCAATTCTCACTCCCCGACGGCACGATCGCCGACCTGACGATCGACCCCGCCATCAAAAACGTCCTCCTGCGAGTCACAGGTAGCGGCCAACCCTACCGCTCCACCCTCAACGGCACCCTCCAAACCACCAGCAACGCCAACATCTTCCTCCTCAACCCCAACGGCATCTTCTTCGGCCCCGGCCACAAACTCGACCTCACCGGATCATTCTTCGCCACCACCGTAAACGCGATCGGCTTCCCCGACGGCAGCCAATTCAGCGCCACCAATCCCACCAGCCCCGGCCCCCTCCTGACCATCAAAGGCGCACCCAACGCCTTCATCGCCACCCAACGCCCCGGCCCGATCGGCTCCGCCGACACCCGCCTCCGCGTCGGCGCAGGCGAAAACCTGATTCTCGTCGGCGGCGACATGCAATTCGACAACACCCAACTCGGCTTCAAAGGCTACCCCCTCGGCACCCAATTTCTGATCGGCAGCATCGCCACAGCGGGCGTTGTCGGATTAACCAGCACACCCACCGCCAATGCCCCCGCGCTTGATCTAATCGTCCCACCGACGATCGCCCGCGCCGATGTCACCTTTCTGAATGGGTCGAAAGTGGATCTACTGGCCCAAGATGGCGGCAGCATGATCGTCTACGCTCGGAACCTGAATATTTTAAGTGAAAGTCGGCTCGAAGCAGGCATCTACGAAGGCGCAGAAGGGACGCAGGCAGGCGACATCACGATCGATGCCACGGGCGATGTCACAATCGCCGATCCAAACAGCAAAATCACCAACTACGTGCAACAGTATGGCAACGGTAATGCGGGGGATATTACGGTCACCGCTCGATCACTGAACATCCTGAATGGTGGACAACTGAGTACCAAAACGAGCGGTAACGGCAACAACGGCAACATTACAATCAATGCCACCAATGTCCGCCTCGATGCAAATTATCAAGATGGTGGAATTTACAACGATATCAACGAAGGAGCGCAAGGCAACGGCGGCAAAATCTTGATCAACGCCGACACCATCAGCCTCGATCGAGCCTCCGACTTGAATAGCGTCACCTTCGGCAATGGCAACGCGGGCCAGATCGACCTCAACACCCGCACGCTCACCATTACCCGTGGGGCCAAAACCATCGTCAGTACCACCACCGAAGGACGCGGTGGCAATCTCACCATTAACGCCCGCGAATCAATTCGCGTCGATGGCTACGGCACCGACGATCAGGGCAATCCTCGCCTCTCGGACTATGGTCCCTACCTACTCAATAGTCAAATCGGGGCGGGGGTATTCAACGGCAGTAGTCGCGCTGGCGATATTCGGATCACCACAGGCAACTTATCCATCAGTGATAGCGGCCAGATTACCGTCAATAGTTTTGGCATCGGACGGGCGGGGGATGTGATTATTAACGCCAGTCAAGCGGTGACGGTCACAGGCCGCAATGAGGAATTCAAAGAACCCAGCGCGATCGTTGCCCAAAGCTTTAACCGGGGCGATGGCGGCGATATCTTGATTCATACTGGTGCATTGACGATCGCCGATCGGGCCATTGTCGCGGCTAATAGTATTCAGAATTCCACGGGTAAAGCTGGGAATATTAACCTCACGGCCCGCACGATCGCCGTCGAAGATGCCGCGAAAATTGAGGTTAATAGTACGACATCGGGAAGGGCCGGTGAAATCATTCTACAAACCGATCAATTAAAATTGCGGAATGGTGGCACGATTACTGCCCAAACCAGCGCATCCCAAGGCGGCAACATTACGCTGAACGTGAAAGACATTCTGCTCCTGCGCCAGAACAGCACGATTTCCACCAGTGCGGGGTTGGCCGCTGCGGGGGGCGATGGCGGCAACATTACCATCAACGCACCAGCGGGATTTCTCGTCAGTTTGCCCCAGAGTAATAGCGACATTACGGCCAATGCCTTCAATGGTCGGGGTGGGCGCGTGACGATCGCCGCCAACCGGATTTATCAATTCACCCCCCGCAGCCGCGCCGAATTAGTCGAAATTTTCCGCACCGAAAATCCCACCGAACTGGATGCCGCACGATTATCGAGCAACGACATTACGGCGATCGCCCAAGGCAATCCCAGCCTCGGCGGCAGTGTGAATCTGCTCACACCAGACACCGATCCCAGTCGGGGCTTAGTCCCATTGCCCAACGGCGTCACCGACCCCACCGATCGGATCGACCAACGCTGCGCCCCCAATTCCAACGTCACCGCCAACCAATTCACCGTCACCGGGGCCGGGGGGCTACCCAGTCGTCCCACCGATCGCCCCAGTCAGCCCAACACCCTCGCGCGGTTGGCGCAGCTCCCGTCGTCTGCCCCTCAAGCCTCGCGTGTGCTAGTTCCACCCACAGCCCCGATCGTCGAAGCCCAAGCCGCCACCCGATTGGCAAATGGCACGATTCGCTTCAGCTCCCAATCGCCGGAGAAACAGACATTTAACCCGATCGTCAATTGCGCTACAGGGCAAACCGATCGGACATAAGATTGTAAAAAGCGGGTGGGGGGAATCGAACCCCATCATTAGCTTGGAAGGCTAAACCAAAGCGCTACTCAGTATGCTTTTGCGCGATCGCGAGAAATCCTTACCCCAATTTTACCCCAATCACGCTCCTTTGGCGAGGGCGATCGGTGCGGAAGTCAATCACCGCCGCTTGAATTGTCAGATTTACAGTCATCGGCTAGAAACTCGCAGCATACTCTTCCATCGTGGCATCGACGGCAGCTTGATACTTCCCATCCCCGTAATACGTCTTCCTTCAACATGAGACTAGATCTACTGTAAACACACAACCAGTAGCGTTCTAAAAACAAAGAAACGCCTTATGTAGCGCAACTAACAGTACCACATCATCTGCTCTTTTTTGTGCTAGGGTAGCACATAGAATCGATTAGAAACAACCTAATTACACACACCTAAATCAATGCCAAGTTGCCTTGACATAGCACGTTACTTTATCGCCAGATCCTATGAGGATGGACGAGAGAGTGACATGACTAACCTGAAGGTACAAAAACTTCTTTACTACAGCCAGTGCCTGCATTTAGCTTTGCAGGATGCCCCCCTCTTCCCAGAGGAAATCCAGGCTTGGCGGCTTGGGCCTGTCTGTCCACCGGCATATCAGCTATTTAGTCAATTTGAAGCTGAACAACTCCCCGTCCCCACGCAAGCAGACCTGCCAAAAGACATTTCCAACGATCAACGAGACTTACTGGAAGAGGTGTGGCTCTACTTTGGAGAACATCACGCCTACTATCTCAGTGGGATGACTCACCTAGAATTTCCCTGGAAAAAAGCTCGAAAAGGACTTCCAGCTCAAGCTGCATCCAGAGAACCCATCCAACTGCCTGACATGAAGCTCCTGGGCGAACAAAAATTAGATGAAATTGAACGCGACCATCCAGCTTATCTGCCAGTCGTTTCAGCGCTTCTCAGAAATGCCTTTCAACCGGCTTCAGTAACACAGCCCCAATACGTCCAACAAGGAGAAGTGCGTGACTGGCTTACCTCTCTTCTCAATTGAGAGAACCGAATCCTTTGAGCGTTCTTTCAAGAAACTCGCTAAATACTACCGAAAGGAAGGAATAGAAACACTGATTTCTGGGTTTGAAGATCTCGCCACCGATCCATTCCCACCTAAATCTCGTGATGAGCCACTACCCATCAAAGCCCAAATACCAGAAGGCTGGACATTTCACAAGCTCGAAATCAGGCTTGGGAAAGGAGCCTCCGGGCAAGTTCGGCTGATGTACTTGGTCAACGAAGACGCCCGCGTCATCAAGCCACTCTGGATGTATAACCATGAACAATTTTCTAAACGCCCCGACGATGAAGACATTCGGTCTGTAATCAAGAGCGCATTAAATATCGAGGAGCCATAAACACGGTTGAATCAGGCTTAGGTCGGCTTCCCTCTCTCCCAAAGTTCCTGCCACGTATAATTCACACTCAGAGCACCCTGATCTGGCTCTCGTTGGAACGGCTGACGCACATACCGGATAGCACCTGACCATCAGCCAGAATTTCCACAAACTGCATTCGTCGAGAAACATAACTACGATTACTAATAGCATAGTACCAGCCTACCCTTGGGATGGGCTAAAGCTGATCGAGTTCGCTATGCAGGGCTTTTAGTGTTGGGTATTGATCACGAATGCGTTGGATATATTGTTTCCAGTCCTTGGAAGTTTTGGGGAGTTTCTTGAGTTTCTGAATTGACTGCAAATACTGAACTGCCTCTTGGTAGGCCGATCGATGCTTACGTTGGATCGTAGTATGCGCTAATTCTTCGTAAATGGCGATCGCCACCGTCGGTTCACTGATGGGCGCAATTGCCAGCTTGAATTGCGGTTGCTGATACGTTGGTAGATTTTTGAGTAGTTTTAGGGCCTGATTGCCATCCTGCTCATGGATAGCGATTTCCACCAGTAATTGCCATTGTTTCTTCTCCGTTAGTTGCTTCAGGAGGCGCGATCGGACTTTGGGCCAACTGCCGATCGGTTCGGCCAGTTGCTGGATTCGCTGATAATTTGGTAGCCAAGACCGTTGGAGAAAGCCAGCTTCGGCAAATTTCAACGCCGTTTTCGCATCACCCTGTTCGGAATGGTATTTCACCAACCACTCACCGGAACTATAACCATCGTTGGCATTATAGTCATCGGTCATATATCGCAGTGCCTTTTTCGCTTCACCGGCGGCAATTAGAGCATCGGCGAACTGGGTAACGAGACCGGGAGCATTTTTGGGGAGATGTTGTTTTGCCATGCCGATCGCGACATCGTATTTGCCTTGTTTGACCAAAATGAACATCTGCTGTTCGGGGCTACTCAGCTCCAGCATGACGTCTTGGGCGGCGGTGGCCTGACCAATGTGCTGTAATCGTTCCGCAATTAGCCCCGTAAGATAATCCCGGTTCCAACGATCGGTCGATCGGCTGATTTCCTGACGAATCCGCGCTTCCAAAATGCTCCACTCATCATCAGTTGCCTGCTCAATTATCGCATCCCCAGCGCCCGCCGCAAAGTCCATACCTCCCAGGTTAATATCCTCCAGCGCGCCTTCTAGCAAGGTATTTAGCCAATCTTGTCGCGTTGCTGGATCGATCGTTGCATCCGCCAGACAATGCCCCAGACCCTCTGCCGCGTCCTGGGAAAAACAAGCCACATCACCGTCATAATCAATGCTTTGCAGTTCGCCATCGTAGCTGCTGGTAATTTCGGCGAGGAGAATTTGATAGAAGCGACCCGCATTGAAGCTATCTCCGGCGTTGTAGAGCTGTTCGGCCATTTTTAAGGCGGGGTCTAATGCCTTGGCGATCGTGCGCATCTCGTCACCCTTGAGCGCTCGCTGAATCTGACGGCGGTAGGCGCTGGTATCAATGAGTTTGCCCGCCGACTGGGGGGCGGAAACTTCAGCGGCGATTTCTAAGCTGGTGAGGAGGTCGGGCTGTTGCTGGAGTACCCGATCGATCAGGGTCAGGAGGTCGTCGCGGCTATGGTTGGCCAGCAGTTCGCGCAGGGGTGGAATGACGTGAAAGGCTTCGGGCTGGTGGGTGTAGGTGAGGAGCAGTGCAACTTCATGTTTGCAAGCGCCACCCCAGTCGTAGGGGCAGCTACAGCGCAAATCAGTGACATCCGAGACGGTTAAGGTGGCGCTGATTTGATAGAGTTCGGAGCCGTAGCAGTCGGCCCAGATGCGATTGTCTTGCCGCGTGGGATTGGTGATTGCGCCGTTGTTATAGTATTGCTGACCACGATCGAAGCTCTTCTCCGTCGCGAGTTGGCGGATCTTGGCATCGGTGATTTTGGGCTGATGTTGTTTGGATTTGGCAGCCATGGTGCGCTGGGGAAGCATGAGGGGTAATTTCAGGTTACCCGATCGGTCTTCACCTGGCTCAATATTTGACAAAAGGTTGCGTGAGATTCGATTTGGGAAAAGGCCACGCGCTGGGTGACCTTTTTGATTCGGTCAATCAGCATAGAAAAGATTGGCGAGAACCGACTGGATTTAATTCCACGGATTGAAGATGGTCAAACCCGTTCCGGCAAAATCTTTCTCATTACGAGTAACCAGAGTAAAGGCACCTTGCAACGCGATCGCGGCAATCAGGGAGTCCATCAGTGGCAAGATTCGCCCTTGAGGCTCCAATCGACTGATCAGTTTGCCCCATAGCATTAGTTCGGAGACGACACAGGTATCCAACAGATATTTTATAGCGCAATCCGATCGGGGATGGGGCTTTGATCACGGGTTAGATCAAGTTCATCGGCGACTTCGCAAAGGGGTGAGTTGCGGAAGAAATCGACGATCGAGGATTCGTCGGCGGGGGCAGTTTTGGGTGGGTTCAGACTTTGGAGCAGGATCTGAACGATACGTTGACGCTCATTTTGGTCAAGGTCGAGCAATTGGGCTTCGAGTTCTTGAATGCTCATGATCCGTTGCCTCATCAGGATAGCTCCAGTTTAGCGCATCCTTTCCTGAACATTACCTACCGCAAGAGATAGTTCTAAAGCACTATTTCCCACATCTTGAGAGCGTCGCAGGTGCAAGTGGAGCCTTAAGAGATTACGCTATGCTCAGAAAACCGATCGAGGAGGTCATTGTCCGATGGAACGCTTAAACGAGTATCAGGAAATCATTAGAACCTTTTTGGCTGCATCGATCGATGAATCTTCTGATGATCCAAATTTTGAGACGCAGTTAATCTGCGATCGTGATCGCGACCATTATCAGCTTGTCAGTTTGGGGTGGCAGGGGCATCGGCGGTTTTATGCGGTATTAATCCATTTAGATATTAAAGATGGCAAGGTTTGGATTCAGCGCAATGACACCGATCGGTTGATTGCTCAGGAGTTGATGGCGCTGGGGGTGGCTCGTGAGGATATTATCTTGGGATTACAGCCTGCCTATGCAAGGGCTGATACGGGATACAGTGTGGCTTAGGGTTGAGAGCGCCTCAAGGCCATTGCTCACGGTCAATGGGGGAGAGGTGACTATAATGGCAGGAATTCAACATGATTGACAAAATCGTTCATCTCGCAAGCATTGGCAATAAATTCTAAATCACGAACACAATCGCCAATACTAGCAAGTTGTTGATGGCTATAGACAATACCGCTAAATGTCTTCCCTGCTTCCAAATAAGCATTGACGATCGCGAAAAAATCATCATCGCGAGTAAACAGCACACGCTCTAGCTCGATCGCCCTTGCCAGTACATGTGGGTCATCCAATCCGGCACGATCGTCTTCCTGCACGGTTAAGACATCGACATTGCGGAGTCGCAACCCCAAGGTGATCTGGCGGGGGACTTGTTCATCCATGTAGAATCGGACGGTCATATTGCCCACCTTATGCCCGGAGCTTGGCGACGATCGATGCAGGGGCAGCGGCTTGTTGTTGCTTGGCTAGCGTGAGACGACGATCGATGTCAGCATCAATACTCGCTTGGTGATCCCAGTAATAGGATAGGGCGGAGTGGATTTGGCTGAGAGTGATGTGGGGATACTGAAAGTGAAGTTCGGCAGGACTCCAGCCATAGACCAGGTGCGAAGTGACCAGTTCCACAATTTTCATGGTGGTTCCGGCGATGTAAGGAATGCCGTCTTTGCCGAGGGCAATGTATTTGTAGGCGGTGGTCTCTGGCATGGTGCGGCTTTGAGCGGTGATGTGCGCTTGCTGGATGGCTCCATTCTAGCGTATCCTTTCATGCCCGACCTCTACCCCAAGAAATAGTCTATCTGTACTTTTTTCTCCATTCTCAATTCCCCATTCTCAATTCCTACGGCCACTGCTCACATACCCGCTTCATCTCATCCACAATTCCCCGCATCGCCCCCTCGCCGCCCAGGTGCAAAATCGCCGGATAAAGCGTCGCCAAATCTCCCATTAGGTCGGCTCTTTTGCGGTGGGCTAGGAGGTGCAGGTGGGATTGCCAGTCGGGGTAGGGGAGGTTGGCGAGGGGGAGGCGGGGGAGGTAGCTGCTGAATGCTTGAGATCGATCGGATATACTAGGAATCTCAGCGATTATGTCATGAAGGTGATTGACATAATTGTCAGGCGAATTATTGATTAACTGATTTATGACTCTGATTCGACCCGGAATGAACCGGATTTCTCTTGTTGCTTCTAGTGCTAGTTGGAAAATATCATTGTTGACTATTGCCAGAGAGCCTAAAACTGATGCATACTCTTCCTCATCAATTGATTTTGCTCCTTCCGTCTTCTGCATTGATTGCGCTATGTTCAATGCTTCCTCAAAGCAAATATTGTTAATACTTGCCAAATCACTCAAAGCTCTCGCACGTCTGAAGCCCTGAATTGATTGTGCAGTTTCCAGCGCTTCGCTAAAATAACTGCTGTCGATTGCTGCTAAACATCCTAGAACACGTGCTTTGTCGATAAGATTTTGAACAGATCTTATAGCTTGGATGGCTTGGGGGCTATAGTTGGGATCAATGCGTGACATAGCAACTAATATCCAGGCAAGACTATCTTCATCATGAATTAACTGCGCAACTTCTAGTATCTGGGAAAAATTCGCATCTTCAACATAAACCAAAGAAATTAGATTCCATCTTCGTTCATCCTGATTCATAGGCAAAGAGAAAATATTTTCATCCTTCACCGATATTGATTTCGTGTCTTCTAATGCTTCCCAGAAGTAGCTTTTTTCAATGCGCGCAAGGAAAACTGAAATCCTTGCTCGATCTATACTGTTCTGGATTAACCGCTTAGTTTTTAAAGCCTTATCTAGGCAGGCTTTATTATTTTCTGCGAGTTCTGCTAAAAGGGATGCGCGAATGCAGTTATCATGTACTAAATTCGCAACATCTAGTGCCTCAGAAAAGAATCTTTCATCTACTTTTGCAAGTCTAACTATGACTGCTGAGTGCCTGACAAATCTATCGAAAACACTGTGGTATCAGGTCTGACAATCCAGTTGTCGAATGCGAGTAAACCAGATCGTGTCATAAAATGCCTGTTCGGCTTTTTTCGAGGCAAAACAAGGTTCTGGATCGCGGGG
>JANOQX010000133.1:0-13393 GCA_031415035.1 Cyanobacteria bacterium VAR_4_metabat_243 | reverse complement strand
TTTGCCAACCTGGATCAATTGCGCCTCGCCGTCCGCGAGATTCTCAGTTACATGACACCCGAATGGATTGCTTCAATGACTCAATATCCTTTCATTATGAACGCTTTATCTGATGCATCAATTGTTTGATTTGGTATAAGGCACACCGTATCGCCGCAGGTAAAGCCCCTTCTCCACGTCTTCAGTCCGCCCAATCATATAGGGCATCACCGTATCCGGGTGGATTTGGTAAGTATCACGACTGTGCTTCAGCAAGATTCGCCGTGTTTTCATCTGCTGCCGTTTCGACGTCACGAATCCATCTAACCAATACCCATCAATGATGCCAGCGGGGAACCGTTCCGGATGTTGCGCAATCTGTTCATCCAAATAAATCCGATAACCCGCTGCATCCAGAATCCAGGTATCGTAATCAATTCCGGCGGGTAGGGGCAGACAGATCGTCTTATCCCCGGCGGTCGTTCGTTTGCGGTAGCCGATTCGCATCGCTCTGGCTCCTCTACTTGACACCCATTAATCCCCTAATTTTAGCGCCGCCCACCGCAGAAATACCAATCGTGCATGTGCTCTACTCAAATCTATGGAGAACTAGGAATGTTGCGCTGATGGCAGCAGATCTTGAACGATTGTGTCTTGTGTCTCACTAATGGGTTCATCGAGTGACAGCGGTCGTTGGATCAAGGATTGATACTCGCGAATTGGCTGAGGTGGTAAATCGACAACTGCCGCAATTTCCACGACGGTGGCCGTTCGTCCGAATTTTTGGGATTCAGCAAGGGAAAACGCCCAATATCCTGCAAATAAAGATCGACGATATCGAACGTAACTTTAGTCTTAGTCATGATGCCCTCACAATCTACTCCGGTTGACCGATTAAATGCCCATCTTCCATATAGATGATCCGATCGGCGACATCCAAAATCCGGCTATCATGCGTCACCATCAAAATCGTGCAGCCCTGCTCTTTGGCGAGTTTTTGCATCAGTTCCACGACATCGCGCCCGGATTTTTTGTCCAGTGCCGCTGTGGGTTCATCGGCTAACACGATTTGCGGATGGCTGACGAGGGCACGGGCGATCGCCACCCGCTGCTTCTGGCCGCCGGAGAGATCGTCGGGATAATATTGTGTCCGATCGGCTAGACCCACGACGCTCAAAATGTTTAAGGCGAGCTTACGTCTTTCGGGACGGGGATAGATGCCGGAGACTTCTAGACCCATCATCACATTGTCTTGAGCCGTCAGACTGGTATGGAGATTATGGGCCTGGAAAATATAGCCACAGGAGCGACGAGCTTTGACAGCAACGGCTTTGGCGGCACCGACTAACTCTGTGTCTAACATCCGTAGACTACCGGATTGGGGCGATCGCAGCCCTCCCATCAGCGATAATAAGGTCGTTTTGCCGGAACCAGATGGCCCGGTCAAGATGACAATTTCTCCCGCCTGAATACTGAGGTTGACCTCAAACAGCACTTGCTTTTTCAGGTCACCTTCACCAAAGAAGTGATCGAGATTTTCAACGTGAATCACGGCGGGTGTGATCACGGTGGAATCAGTGGAATCATTTGCAATCATTGAGTACTGCTCCTAGAAGTTATCGGCGGGATCAGCCGCTTGTAGCCGACGGGTCGCAATCACGCCGGATACGATACACATCACCATCGTGAGCGAAAAGACGAGAATTAGCCGACCGGTGGTCATGGCAAGCGGCAATGCAGCGGCATTGCGAATCAGGGCATATTGTCCGAGTGCGAGCGCCAAACCGGGAATAAATCCCAGGGATGCCAAAATGATCGATTGTTCCAACACGATTATTAGTAAATATCGATCGCGATAGCCCATAGCCTTAAAGGTGGCGTATTCGCTCATATGTTCATTCACATCAGTCGAAAGAATCTGAAAGACAATCACTGTTCCCACGACAAATGCCATCACGGTGCCGAAGGTAAAGACAATGCCGATCGGGGTCGTCTTCTGCCAGTAGGCTTGTTCATCATCGACATATTGCTGTTTCGTCGCGGCGATCGTATCCGGTGGCAAAATGGCTTTGATTGCCGCCAGTACCGATTCTGGGTCAACTCCTGGATTGACTTTGATTAAACCCAAGGTGATTTGGCCGGGACTACGCTCAGGAAAAAAGCGGAGAAAGTTTTCGGAACTGGTGATGAGCGTGCCATCGGTGGAAAACGAAGCGCCCAGTGGAAAAAGTCCGGTGACTTCAATGGTGCGACGATTGATTTCAGTTTTAACGGATTTCCCTTTTGCGACTTCGGCGACGACATTAGCATACTCGCCGCGAGTGAGCCGATCGAACAAAAAAGTATCCGGTGGCTTCAACCGATCGAGATTTTGGTTGACCTCATCAAAGGTGAAGGCGGGACGATCGAGATTTTGGCCCGCGAGTGTGAGTTGGGTGCGACGACGGGTTTGGGGATTTTTCCAGATGACGGTGGCAACATAGATTGGGGTGGCGGATTGTACGCCGGGGATATCTCTAATCTGATAGAGCCGACGGCGGGGTAACGTATCGGCCAAACTTAAATCCCGATATTGCGCGCTGCGAATAATGATGTCGGCATCGATCCCGCGACTGAGCGTCGTATTGCTATCAAACAAAGCCGCCTGAATGCCAAGTTGCGCAAACATTAATAGATCAGCAAAGCCAATGCCCGCCACCGCTACGAGCAACCGCGATTTACTTTTCTTCAGTTGCAGCCAGCCTAAGGGCGTACGATCGAGCAGCCTGTGCCAAATGCCGATCGGTGCTGGATGGGCTGGTGGTGAGTCGATTGGCGTTGAGGGTGGTTCCGGTAATATCAAAGTCATTGCTCAATCTCTCCGGTGACTTGCAAATTCGTGAGTCCAGCGACTTTTTGGGCGGAGTCGGCATTCAGCCGCACGCGCACTTCAACCACGCGGGCATCAATATTGGCCGAGGTGTCAGCGTTGACGACGTTTTGGCGCTTGATTTGAACCCCAACTTCCACGACTTCACCTGCGAGTCCTTCAGGCAGACTATCGGCAAATAGTTTCGTTGACTGTCCCACCTTCACCTGCCCAATGTCCGTCTCGTAGACCTCCAACACCGCCGTCATTTGCTGCGTTTGGCCCACTTCCACAATGCCCTCGCTCGAAACCAATTCGCCGGGGCGGGTGTGAATCTCCAGCACCATGCCGTCCTGGGGCGCGAGCACCGTCGCCTGATCCAGTTGTTTCTGCGCTTGTTGAACCGCCGCGATCGACTGATCGACCTGCGCCTGGGCCGCCTCGACATCCACCGGACGCACTTCCGCAATGCCATCCAGGGTCGCAGCAGCGGCACTCACTTGCTCCCCACTTGTGGATTGAATCCTGGCCAGGACGATTTTGGCCTCTTGTAGTTGCTTCCCACCCGTGATCGTGGTGCGTTCAAGGTTCGCTTTCGCTTCATTTAACTGCTGCGATAGGGTTTGTGTGGGCAGACGTTTGCTGTCGTAGTTGGATTGAGAAATCGCCCCAGCGGTGTAAAGCGCTTGATAACGGTTTAACTCGGATGAGGCGTTGTGGAGTTCGGCTTCTAGTCGAATGACGTTGGCTTTTTGAGCGGCTCTGTCGCCTTCCCACTGGGCTTGCAACCGATCGACTGTCTCTCGTTGGGCGCGTTCTTCACCCAGGAATTGCGCCTTCACCCGTGCGATTTCAAATTTTTGCGCATCGACTGTTCCGCCTTTGGCACCGGCTTTCACGACGGCGAGATTCGATCGGGAGACCCCGACTTGCTTCTGGGCTTGTAGCAGCGAAACTTGTAGCCGATCGCGACTGTCTAAAACCGCAATCACCTGACCCGTTTTAACCGCCTCTCCGCGCCTCACTAACAGCTGCTCGACCCGATTCGCACCGCCGCCAGAATTGGGCGCAGATAGCTTGATCACTTCACCACGTGGTTTCAGATAGCCGAGGGCTGTGATGGTTTTAATCCTGGGCGCTGTTTCGGTTTGGACGGCAGGAGTGGAAAGGGTTTGCGATCGCCAGCGCGAAAAGCCTGCTCCCCCCAAAAGCAGCACTGCACCCACAACTAAAAGGGGCCTCAGCGGTAGCGGCTTACCCATGATTTTTACTTTTCGACTCTGCATCATGATGAATCTTGCTCTGCCTTACTAGTTCTGTGAATGAATCAGTTGTCGTTGTGCCCAGAGTGCTACTTGGGTGCGGTTGCGCAATTCTAGGTGCCCTAGAATTCGCGAGATGTAATTTTTTACAGTGCCTTCAGTGAGGTGTAGGATCTGGGAAATTTCTCGATTATTTTTGCCTTGGGCTAATTGCACCAATACCTCACATTCCCGCTCGCTGAAATGACTTTGCCAATTGCTTTCCACCTGGGCTGCTTGAGGCGCGAACTGAAGCGAATCGACCATTTGCTGAACGGCAGTGTTTTTTAGTATTCGTCTCATAGTTTATGTCTCCGATCGTGATATTGAAATAAGTTGAATGGAAGCAATGGGTCGATCATTAATATGTCTGAGTTTGATTCGCTCCTGTGGAGAATAGCCAAACGTACCCTTGGGAAAATAAGTAATTTCAGCCTGATATCCGGCGGCACTGGCGGCTAGCTCTAAGTGCTCCAGGAAAGCCCCATACCCAATTAGAACTGTTAGCGAGAGCGGATCGGTTTGGGGCCGCAAACGAGTTCGATCGCAATAGAGGATGATGTGCTCAGGCTCTCTCAGATCAACCAACCACGGCTGAATATTATGGGGATTGGGAGCCAGAATCGCGTAGGACAAGACCTGCTTGCGAATATCCGATGCCGGTAGCTTGGATGACCCGCAAACTGGGATCGCGATCGAGGGCCGCTTGTCTTGGCCAATCAACGTCTGATCAGCCGCCACAATCACGTCTGAAGACCCGACGATCGAAATGAATTTACCTTGGTCAAGCATAGTAGAGCCTGAATTTTTCAAGCGGCTAAAGGCGATGAACTTCAATCAAACGTATGTTTTAGTGCAAGGATTTACACCTTGCCCCTCTAGAGAGCCTTCACAATCCTGAAATCCCATGTAAGATAGAGGAATTCAAGGACTGAAGAAATCTTTTTCGAAGTAAAGTTCATTCAAACGTTTGTTTGATTTGATTAAAGCACGCATTCTGATAAAGTGCAATAAGCCGATCAGGGTTAGGCTAACGTTGGATCCGTCTGGCGGATGGCAAGTTCTCGATGACAATTGGCAAACCTTGAACCGATGCAGGTAATTTTGCGCACACCAACAACTGATACTAAAGAAAAAATCATTAATGTTGCTGAACGCCTCTTTGCTGAGCGAGGCTTTGCTGGCACGACATTACGGAATGTGAGCACTGAGGCCGATGTCAACTTAGCGGCGGTAAACTACCACTTCGGTTCAAAGGAAGAGCTGTTTCGCGCCGTGGTAGCGCGGTTTGCCCGTCCGGTCGTCGCGCAAGAATTGGCACTGCTAAAGCAACTTCAGGCGGGAGGGCGAGTCCCATCGGTAGAAACGATCTTGACCGCATTACTCAAACCATGTCTAGAATTTTTGGCTCAAGATAAAGCGTCCTTGCCCGTCCATGCTCAATTTATGGGTCGTTGTTGGACTGAACCTGAACCGCTCAGGAGTATCGTGGCGGGGGAATTTGCGGCATCAATGGAGGCATTTTTGGACGTGTTTCAACGGATACTGCCAGAGCAATCACGATCGCAGCTCGCCTGGAAATTCGATTTGGTAATTGCGGCATTGATTCGAGTCCAATCGGAAGCTGGGCAACCGTTGGCACTGCTCCAGCAGACTGATCCTAAATCGGTTCAAGTGGCGATCGCGCAATTGGTTAAGTTTCTCAGTCCAGGGATGCGATCGTAAATTAGCACTTTTCAATAACAATTTGCGTTGGCAGCGATCGGAACTTGGGATTTAATCGCCAATGAAATGGTGTGCCGGTACTAATGATTTGGCGATCGCCGAAGTCGATTGAAAGTTGCGAGCATGACGTCGTTGACAATCGAAAACCTGTAGAGGAATTAACCAAATGCCTCTACAGTCCAAAAATATCTCTGCGGATTAGTCCTCAAAAATTGAGCGATCGTGATGTACTCATACCGTCTGTTGGTTCAGTCGTTCTGATACTATTTCTCGGGCAGTCGAAAGGTGACCGATCGGATCAGCTTTCGATCTTCGTATTCGATCGTAATTAATCCCCGGCGAATATTGCGGCCTGACGGTAAGGTTAAGGTTTCGATGCCCGTAATCAGGCAGGTTGATCGAGTTGCCTGAATGCCACGCTCGGTGCAGTCATCCGGTTTGAAGGCGACGCGGGTTGTTTTGTGGTCATACCACCGATAGAAATTTGGTGGCGAAACTGGTAGCCCTAGGCTAGCAACCGAGTTAATAATCGACGAAGTTTCGCTTTGGCCCACACGGGTATGTAACAGCTTAACGACATCGCCTGTGATCTCAAGCCGCACCCACTCATCGTTTTGACCCGATGTATCGAGTTCGTGTTTGATAATGGTTGGCTTAATTGCTGGCGCTTCGACGGGTTTCGGGTTGCTTTCCTGGGCCTGGGCGATCGGTACAATCATAGCCGTGATCAACAACGCTTCGAGCAATCCCAATCCGATCGATCTGGAAGTTTGAACTGAATTTAACATTGTGAACTCATTAATATTTTTGAACTGTGCTTTGCAAATTTTTCAGGGCAGTCGCTGTGATGTCACCCGATTGAGTTCCCAGAACAGTGGTAGTAATTTGCCGATCGGGCAGATAGATCATCTGGGAATGCCATCCGATCGTGTCGCCACCATGACTTAACTGGTTCCCAATGCCTGTAAGCCCTCCAGAAAAAACGCCTAAACCATAGTCAAGACTTTCGACACCGGGAGGATATATCGATTCCCGGCCAAACTTCGAGTTATCCTGAATCATCATTTTCAACGTCTCTGGCGCTAATAGTTCACCCTGGAAGAGTGCTTGGGCAAATTTCGCGGTATCAGCGACTGTTCCGACAACCGCACCCGCCGCACCCGCCCAGGATAGCCCTTCATTGATATAGTCGAGCTTGCCATCACCATCAAGATCGGCATAGGTGCGGGTCAAATTATTCGAGTTAACCGGTTCTTGAGAAGCAAAGAATGACTGATTCATGCCGAGGGGTTCAAAGATTCGCGATCGTAGCTGGCTGGCTAAGTTTGTGCCCGTCGCTTTCTCGACAATTTCACCCAATAGTATGTAATTGGTATTGCCATAAGAGAAGGATTGTCCCGGTTCAAAGATAGCTGGTTGACCTTTAATTAATCCGACTAGATCTTTGGCTGTGTATTCACGGCGAAGAATATCGGGATTCTTGGTCAGATCTAGCAAACCTGGACTCTCTGTGTAGTTCGGAATTCCGCTTGTATGGCCGAGCAATTGCTTGATGGTAATCCGATCGCTATTCGGCACATCTTTGGCTAAATCAGGCACCCATTGACTAACCGTATCCGTCAGTTTAAGTTTGCCTTCCTCCATTAACTGCAATATGACAGTAGCGACCATTGGCTTAGTCGTACTTCCAATCCCAAATAGGGAATTCTCATCGACTGGAGCATTAGTCTCACGGTTCGCGACGCCCGCAAAACCTTGCCAAACGGTGCCATCCGGTGCATAGACCACCGATGATAGTCCCGTTGCCGTTGGATCTTCAGCGAGAGATTGCGTCAAATTAGTTTGTAATTCAGTCGCGAGTTCAGCTTTGCCAAAGATAAAGCTATCGGCTTTGAGGCGGGAGGCTTTCACACCTTGGAGTTCGGCGATCGCCTGTCTACCATCAAAGACGATCGTCCCGCCTTTACTATCCTTAAAGCTCAAGTTCTCAAACCCGGCCCCAAGGCGCAAAACTTTGATTTGGTCTTGGCCGATTTTGAAATCGGTGACGACGCTGGCGGATTTGGATAGCGCACCGCCTACCCCAAATACGTCTTTACCACTGCCACCAGTCAGTCGATCGCCCCCGTCATAATCGAACAGGTCATCATTGCCTTTGCCACCATTGAGGATATCAAAGCCTGCGCCTCCATCGAGGTAGTCATTGCCATCGTCGCCGAAGAGTTGGTCGCGGCCCGATCCACCCTTCAGCCGATCGTCGCCCTCGCCACCCCACAAATAATCATCACCGGAACCACCGACGAGTAAATCATTGCCGCGATCGCCAAATAAGCGATCGTGACCACTGCCACCATTCAGGACATCATCCTGGCGGCCACCGTAGAGTCGATCGTTGCCTTCGTTGCCAAACAGCACATTGGCTTGGCGCGATGCCCCGCGTAGGGTGTCATTGCCCGCCAGTCCGTGGAGCGTTGTATGGTCGCGATCGGCCATCAAAAAATCATTGCCAACTGTTGCAGTAAGTGAGCGTTTGGAATCGGGAAACATATTCTTAAAAACCTGTGAGTTATCGAGCCATCACTACAATAATCAGCTTTCGCTCATCCCGCATCGATCGACTGACCTTGACCGATCGGTCAATAGTGCTCGTCCAGCGCTGATGGTAAAATGTAGCTCATTCAATCTCGCTTGCGCTTAATGCGAGCATCCTGCGAGTTAATAATTTGAGTTGAAAGATAACAAATGCCCCGCAAAAATCAACCAAAAAACGCCGAGACACGCCAGCGCATAAATCGTCGCCTGAAGTTTCCCCAAAATCTGGTATTGCTTGCTCGTCCAGGTATATATCGCGTTATAGAAAACTACGATCGTGCCGATCGCACCGAAAACGCCGATCGACTGAAGCAGCCAAATCCAAATATTGCTGCTGTCGCTGAGTAATTCCAGATGCTTTGACGCAAACAGCAAAAAACCGGATAGAGTCACGATAAAAAACAGATTCAGCGCGAAGACAATTCGCACTGCCAAACGTAGTCGCCCCTCCAAGGTTGTTAATTTTAATGGCTTCCGGTAATGTCTTCTGACCAGCCACGCGACGAACTCTAAAGGCAGCGTCAGCAGCATAATCGACAGCGAAAGTCCGGCGACTGGTAACAGAATCCGGCTGTTTTCCCAAAGTCCGACGCGCTGATAAACCATAATCGGAAACGGCAAAATTAGCTGCATCCGTCCGTTGCGATCGGGCTTAAAAATCAAAGAGTCTTGACCGTTGATGTCCCGAAACGTCATCGGAGCGACTTCGCGCCAGCGTTTGGGCTTGCCGTTTGGGTCGTTCAACAAACCACTCATCTCGCCGCCCGAAATTGTGTCGTCCTCGTTTGCGGAGACATTGGCTTCTCCCACTAAGGCTAGCGATTTAATTAGTGATTCGCTTCGGCGGCTGCTCATATAATTGCCGCTTACGGCGTTCGCGTCAGTTTTCGCGCTGTCGAGCGTTGGCGAGTTAAAAGGTGGCGCAGGGAAATAGCGGTTGAGAAACGCATCCCAGAGAATTGTACGCGGGTCAGTTTGCCCACGCCCTAAGCTATTATACGAGACGAAAACTCCTACACCCGAGTCTGTGAGCAGTTCCAAACCGCTGTGAAAATAATCGGTATCGCCGCCGTGTGCGATGATGTGCTGTCCGTTGCGCGATTCTTCATAGAAGCCGTAAGCCATCGCGTTGGCTGCTGGGTCTAATCCAAAAGCGCGGCTGTGCATCAAGCGTGCCGTTTCTGGTTTCAGAATTTGCGCCGTGCCCAATCGTCCGTCCTGCAAATGCGCGAGCATAAATTTGGACATATCGGTGGCGGAACTGGTCAAACCTCCGGCGGGAAACGGGGCAATTGTTTCAAATTCTTTCGGTTCGTCAGATGCCAGCACGTAACCGTTCGACATCAGCGGTGCAAATTCCGGCGGCAGCGGTTGGGCGAAAGTCGAATGAGTCATTCTGAGCGGTTTGAAAATATTCTGTTGGATGTAATCGTTAAAGGGTTGTCCGGAGACGCGCTCTACAATGTATCCTGCTAGTGCCGCCCCGTAGTTTGAATAAGCTGGGGTCGTTCCCGGCGCAAAGATGCGTTTTGGGATGTGTGTTTTGAGGTGATTTCCGAGATTCGGGCTGCGTCGATCGGCAACGAACAAATCTTTCAACTGCTCTTCAAACCCGGCGGTGTGCGTCAAGATATTTTTCAGTGAGATTGGCTGTCCGAAGGCTTCCGGTATTTTGAAATCGAGATATTGGTTAACATCTTTACCAAGGTCGAGTTTGCCCTGTTCGACGAGTTGCATCACCGCCGTCCAGGTGAAAAGTTTGGAAACCGAACCAGGACGAAACAAGCTTTCTGCCGTGATGGGCTTTTGATGCTTCACGTCGGCGTAACCGTAGCCTTTGGCGAACAGCAGTTTTCCGTCTTTGACAACGGCGACAGTCGCGCCCGCCACATCTTCGCGTGCGAGCTGGAGCGGCACGATGCCGTCGAGAAAAGTCTCGACATCCGCCGCCGTCAACTCGCGGACATTGGTAGCCGCACTGACGGCGATCGACGGCTCATCTGCTCTGCCGTTGGCGTATGGCCTACCGAAGGTAATCGGTGCGGACAGTGCGGGCAAAACATATCCGAATACGAGTGAGGAAAGCATTAAACAGAGAATTATTAAAGCCGCAAATTTTTTCATGAATCTCGTTTTTGGTTTCGGTATGCAGTAACCAAGCTGTGGATACATTACACAGCTTGGGCGCATCTCACATCGATCGACTGACCTTGACCGATCGGTCAATAGCGCTCGTCCAGCTCTGATGCTAAGATCCACCTCATTCAATCTGAAGTGACCATTATGACTGTCCTCCGACAATGGATTGATACAACCCGCTATGGCCAATGGGCAATTTGGGGGAAACAACTCAGTTCGCTGCTGCTGTTATGGCAAAAAAAAGGCGGATCAAGCGTATCCGCCGAATATCAGATATGGCAAAACCAGTTTTTAGCGAAACGCCTCAGCTTACTCTCAGGGCTGTGCTTACTGGTTTATCTAACCTTTGCGCTGATCCATCTCGATCAGATGGTATGGCATCCAACACCGCAGAATATGCAGTTGGCGCTTCAATCCTCTGGTTTGTCGGTGCCCTTTGAGCGGCTTAAACAGTGGACGCTGATCGTCGATGCCACAGTGATTTCATTATTGTCAATGATCAGTCTGGTGCTGTGGCGAACGTCCTGGGGACAGCAATATCCAAAAGCCATGTTTTTGGTAATCTCCTGGTCTATGACGTTCATCCCAATTATTTTGGGAACATTTCTTGAGTCGCCGTTTCAAGGGTGGATAACGGCGATGATTATGTCACAGTCGATCCTGATCCCGGTGAACTGGCGACTGCATGTGTTCGCTCAGCTAGTGCCTTTGATCTATTATTTTTCCGTTAATCGCCTGCTGGGCCTTGCTGAACTGCCAGGATTTTCCATCTATTTCGGGATGGAAGCGATGTTGGGGACGCTCTGGATTTGCCTGGTTTCAAATGTGGCATTGTTTTTGTACGATCGCTTGCAACAACGCGAATTTGAATCAAAGCGCGAATTGCGTTTATTCATCCATGCCCTAACCCATGATCTTCGTATCCCCGTTCTCGGAACTTCGGTCGTATTACAAAGCCTCCTCCGCAAATCCGAGGCAGCAAACGGTCAAGCGATCATCACCACCCCCAAACTAGAGCAACTCCTCGCAGGCAACGATCGGCAACTCAACTTAATCAATTCCATTCTCATCGCCCATAAGAGCGAAGTCCAAGGCATTTCCCTCAATTGTCAGTCAATGCAATTAAGTGCCGTAGTCGATGCCGTTCTAGGCGATGCCGAATTACTGCTGACCCAAAATCAGGTGGTGCTCACCAATCGAATTAACGCTGAGTTACCCCTGATTCAAGCCGATGTTGATCAGCTCTGGCGCGTTTTTAGTAATTTAATTACGAACGCCTTAAATCACAATCCGGCAGGCATTCACCTGACGATCGATGCTGTACAGCAAGATTCCCAGTTGCTCTACTGCACAATTCAGGATAGTGGCATCGGGATCCCCACCCAGCAGCAGCAACGCCTATTTGAACTTTACTATCGCGGCGAACGTTCCCGCTATATGCCAGGGTTAGGCTTGGGACTCTACCTATGTCGCCAAATTATTACCGCCCATGGTGGCCAAATTGGCGTGATTAGCCAACCGGGAAATGGTTCAATTTTCTGGTTCACCTTGCCGATGGTCCCTAAACCAGCCCCGATCGTAGGGCAATAACCGCCGCCTGCACCCGATCGTCCACGGCAAATTTAGCCATAATGCTCCGCACGTGCGCTTTCGCCGTACTGATACTAATACGCAAAATTACGGCAATTTCCGGATTGCTCTTACCATCAACTAATAGCTTCAAAACCTCCAACTCCCGGTTGGAAAGCTGACCAATATTCTGTTTGGGCGCAGCGGGTTTCAGTCGATCGACCAGTTGGCGGGCAATTTGGGGATCAAGATAGGTCGCACCTTCCTGGACGCAGGCGATCGCTAACAACAACTGTTCTAGGTTTGTGCCTTTGACACAATAGGCATCAGCGCCACTGGCAAGCGCCGCAATCATTTCTGGTTCATCGGTATGGGAAGTTAGCATTAACACACGCACTTCCGGTTGCGCCAATTTAATCTGCTGTGTTGCCATGATGCCATCGAGCTTCGGCAACCCAATATCCATGATCACGAGGTGGGGCTTCAGATGCAGTGCCTGCGCGATCGCAGCATAACCATCGCCCACCAGCGCCACAATTTCAAACTGCGGCTGATCTTCAAATAACTCACTCAAACCCAATTGCATCACCGGGTCGTCTTCAACGATTAATATCCTGACGGGACTTGACGTGAAAGCAATGTCAGGATTGACGTTAGACAGCATGAGGTGAAGTCATCTTTGGATTATTTTCTCTTCACCGTACCATAGCAAGTGGCAGTATTCTGTCGGTTATGCCCATGGTCATTAATCAACATGACTTGAGTCATGACGCATTTGAATCCGAAGCATTTTCTTGGAGATACAGCAACCGCGCCATCATCGCCGAGAAACCAATACACCCAGTACACACAATCAGGATAAACCAAGGGAGTGGCCGCATCCCGATCGCCTTCACTTGCGGCACCACTAAAAACCACCCAATACCCACTGCCAACAGCAGGTCTAGCCAAATCTGATTGCCCCACAAATTGCGCGTATGTTCCGTCCAAAACCCAAACAGCCCCTCAGTCATAATTGCCTGAATCGAGAACAGCAAAAACAGCAGCGATAGCGCCGCCGGGAGCAGCCAAATTTTCTGGATGTGCCGATCGTCTTTAACGGGTGCGACTAGAATTTAATGTATCTATTGGACGAAGCTACAGCCGTAGCGATTAATTTTGGCCCAAAATTGCGACCACCGGCCTTTGGTATGGGTTAACGCCCGCAAACTCAACACGATTTCCGCCCCAGTCCGTTTCC
>JANOQX010000132.1:0-8496 GCA_031415035.1 Cyanobacteria bacterium VAR_4_metabat_243 | reverse complement strand
CTTGCGAATTCGAGGTCAGGCCTCTAGCGACTGTTCGAGTTACTGGCAGTGGGCACTCCGCATGGCGATTAATGGCGACTGAACGGTGTCTGGCACCCGATGGGCAAGCAATCGACCATGCGCTTTTTTTAGCTTATCAATACCCTTGCTACTGAACGGTGTCGAGCACCGAGGGTGGGACGGGTTGTGACCTCCTAAACATACAAGGGTGGGTAGAGCAACGCGGAACCCACCGCCCAGTGGGTAAATCGGATATTGGGCAAATCGGATATTGGGTAAATCGAATATTGGGTCGTTGGCAAGTCCCACCCGCGCGTAAACGGCAGGGCTAGTAAGGAAAGTACCCTAAAGGGCACTCCGATTCGATCGGGTTTCAGCCGACTTTAGTCGGGTTCCCTTACTAGCCCTGTGCTTTAGCCACGGGCGGGTGATGCGACAAATCCCTAGAGATCGATCGAGATGCGATCGCCCCCCCCATCCGAGAAGAAGATCGTGCAAAACGAAAATTGATCAGTAGGATAGATGCTCCGCCATCCTGAATTCTGATCCTATGACCGCCGCACCCCTCACCAGCCTCAACCAAGCGATCCAAATCATCGAGCAAGTCGAGCGCGCCCATCCCGGTGCCACGGCCTACGAAATCGCCAATCGCCTCCGGGGCCAAACCAAAAGCGCCTACACCACCAAATTCTGGACGATCGCCACGGGCTTTAAGCAGAATTTCGTCGCGCCGGATCTGGATGGGAATATTTTGCTGGCCGAAGAAGTTACGGATTTCGGACATTTGATCGCGGCCCTGTCGGATCAGATCAATCAGCCGGGGATTAATCTCTCCGATCTGACTCAGTGGACGGCGGACTACACCTCCTGGGCGGGCGACATCGGCTCCTCGATCGTCACCTTCATCCGCCAACCCCAACAATTCGGCTCCGTGATGGATGCCTTCGATCGGTTCGCCTCCGATAGCGATCATGCCGCCAATATTGCCGCCTACGTGATCGGCGACTGGCTAAATCACGATGCCAAACTCACGCTGTCCCAAGCGATCCGCAACTACCACGTCGAAGATTTACCCGATCATGTGATCGCCTTCATCACCCTGCGGTTTGGGGATACTGATCCGGCTCCCCAGGTGCGTAAGTCGATCGTCAGCTACCTCGATTTAGCCGCTGATTCCGGCGTCTGGGGCCGGATGCGGGACTGGACGAAGGGGCAGTTTTGGCGGCAGCGGCCGCGCTATAGTGAGACGGAGATCAACCACGGCATCGCCCACTTCCTCAACTTCCTCCAACGCAAAAGTCGGGTGATGGCCCCATGACTTCCCAGCGAACTTAAGAGATTTTTTGGGCCGATCGATTGATCCGATCCCCTTTTCCGGAATAATGGTCTAGGCGTACATCAAGTTATATTGCCAAAACCTGGCATACTGGATACTCAATAAGTATTAATGCTTAAGGTTTGATTGCCGAGTTTTGGCTGGGCAGTCGGTAAGCTGAGGTTTTAGACCGACTTCAACGTCGGTTACGTAGTCTCGATTCGTTCGTATTGCCGTCGTTCTGTAGCAAAGAAATATCATGGTCGTTGCAACCCAATCTCTGGAAACCTTGTGTATCAATTCGATCCGATTTTTGTCGGTCGATGGGGTCGAGAAAGCTAAGTCGGGTCACCCCGGTCTTCCGATGGGTGCAGCGCCCATGGCGTTTACCCTGTGGGACAAGTTCATGAAGTTCAATCCGAAAAATCCCAACTGGATTAATCGCGATCGCTTCGTCTTGTCGGCGGGCCACGGTTCGATGTTGCTGTATTCGCTACTGCATCTGTTTGGTTACGACAGCGTCTCGATCGATGATCTAAAGCAGTTCCGCCAATGGGGTTCCAAGACTCCCGGCCACCCCGAAAACTTTGAGACGGCGGGGATCGAAGTCACCACTGGCCCGTTGGGTCAAGGGATTTGTAATGGTGTGGGTTTGGCCATGGCCGAAGCGCACATGGCGGCGGTGTTTAACCAGCCCGATTGCAAGCTGATTGACCAATATACCTACGTCATCCTCGGCGATGGCTGCAACATGGAGGGCGTCTCCGGTGAGGCTTGCTCCTTGGCGGGTCACTTGGGCCTGGGCAAGTTGATCGCCTTCTATGACGACAACCACATCTCGATCGATGGCGACACGGAAGTTTCGTTCACGGAAGATGTCGGTAAGCGGTTTGAGGCTTACGGTTGGCAGGTAATCGTGGTGCCCAACGGCGACACGGATACGGCAGCGATCGCCGCCGCAATTGAGCAAGCGAAGGCCGAAACGGGCAAGCCCACGATGATCAAAGTCCGCACGACGATCGGCTACGGTTCGCCGAATCGTGCCGGAACGGCGGGCATCCATGGTGCCGCCCTAGGTAACGACGAAATGGCCGCCACTCGCGCCAACTTGGGTTGGACGCATGAGCCGTTTGTGGTTCCCGACGAAGCCCGCGCTCACTTCAATGAAGCGATCACGCGTGGTGCCGCTTTGGAAACTGAGTGGAACGCCCTCTACGCCACTTACAAATCGAAGTATCCCGAACTCGCCGCCCGCTTCGATCGGCAGACGAGCTACAAGTTGCCCGAAGGTTGGGAGAAGTGCCTCCCGGTTTATACGCCGGAAGACAAGCCCCTGGCGACTCGTCAAACGTCCGAGAAGACGCTGAATGCTTTGGCTCAGGCGATTCCTGAATTCATCGGTGGTTCGGCGGATTTGACTCACTCGAACTTGACACAGCTGAAGGGTTTCGACGATTTCCAGAAGGGTTCGTACCATGGTCGGAACCTGCGTTTCGGCGTCCGGGAACATGGCATGGCGGCCATCTGTAATGGCATCTACCTGCACAAGACGGGCTTGATTCCCTTTGGGGCGACGTTCTTGGTGTTCGTGGATTATCTGCGCGGTGCTTTGCGGTTGTCGGCCTTGGCGGAAACCCAGAACATCTACGTTTTGACCCACGATTCGATCGCCCTAGGTGAAGATGGCCCGACGCACCAACCCGTGGAGACGATCGCGTCGCTCCGTTGTATGCCGAACTTGCTCACGTTCCGTCCGGCGGATGGGAATGAGACTTCGGGCGCTTATAAGGTGGCGATCGAGCGGCGGACGACCTCTTCGGTGATGGCGATGTCGCGTCAGGCGTTGCCGCAGTTGGCGGGTTCGAGCATTGAGGGTGTGGCGCGTGGCGGTTATATCATTGATCAAGATGCCGCTGATTTGCCAGATATCATCTTGATCGCGACGGGCAGCGAAGTCAGCCTTTGTGTCGATGCGGCGAAGAAATTGCGCGAAGCGGGCAAGAAGGTGCGGGTGATTTCGATGCCTTGTACGACGTTGTTTGAGCAGCAGGATCAGGCTTATCGCGATGCGATTTTGCCGCCTTTGAGCAAGAAGCGTTTGGTGGTGGAAGCGGGTACTAGCTTCGGTTGGCACAAGTATTCTGGCGATGAAGGCGATATCCTTAGCATCGATCGGTTTGGGGTTTCGGCTCCGGGCGGGATTGCGATGGAGAAGTTTGGCTTCACGGTGGATAACGTGGTGGCGAAGGCCAATGCGGTGATGGGCTAGGGTTCTCTATCTGAGGACTGATTAATACAAAGGCTCTCCGTATTCGGGGGGCTTTTTTGTTAAGTAGAATTAGGTCGCAAATTTCCATGCTAGTTCATCTAATGATCTGTACGTCGAAAAATATTGGAGTTTACGTATTGTCAAGCATACCAGTTCTGATATACTGACCAATTAAACGCTGCGTTAGCTGAATCTAGCCTAACTGCCACTGTTTCTACGGAAAACAGCTATGGTTCATTCACTGCGAATAACCTATTTGCGGAATAGCTGATACTCCGAAAATTCAACCAAATCTTGGATCTCATTCATGAGTAAGAACTTTCTTGTTGATTTTTACCGATTAGAGGTGCCCGAAGGCGTATCTTCATTTGAAAAAATGCTAGAGGACATAATGGCACTTCCTACAGAGAAGCGAACGCATGAATTTGTTTCAGCACCTATTCATCTTCTGAGCGCTAGCAACAAGCAAGATGCTAATCAACAGGGATTTTGGCATGGTGAATTGGTTAAAATCCGTATGATTGAGCCGCCTATAAAGGCAAGCCTGGCAGGTAAGCTTGAAGATATTCATTTAGAAGAAGATGAAGGGTTAGGCGAGCGCACGGCATTCCTTTACCATCCACCTACTAGGGTTCTTCTACTTCATAAGACATTGACTGGCGTGTCTATCACTTGGTTTCTATCGTATTTTCAAAAAATCGCCGGGATGCAAGTTGAAATGTCCGCTGATCCAGTACTGAATTTAGATGCTATGAGGAAATTGGAAAATTTCGGAGTGATTCAAAAAATTGATTTACGCGTTGCAGGGCTAGAAAATTTATCTGTTTTTGAACAGGACGATAAAGCTGTTGGTGATGTCGTTGATAATCTGTCGAAAAAATTCCAAGCACCATTTGTAAGTATTACAGCATCTATGGGAGGCCAGAAAGGTGGTTTGAATGTAGATGCTGTATTGCATTACGTAAGGAAGTTTCAGCGTCTCTCAGCAAGTCAAAAAAATTCAGCTGATGACAAATCAACTCCAACAACCAGAGTGATGCGAATTACAGGGAAAGCTAGTGAAGACAGTAGAAACTCCTCTGTTGTTGACTTACTTCAAGACTGTATGAGAGAAAAAATTAAGGTTGCAGACAACTCGAAGAGAAGAAATTTAACTTATACGGAGAGGAAAGAGCATTTGGAAGAGGCTTGGGGTCGGAGGAAAACTGAAATTGCTAAGATGTTCAATAAGCCCTAAGAATTTGCAAGTATTTTACTGAATACGGAAACCACTCTGTAACAGGATAGCAACGTAGTGGATATGATGAAAATCCAGACGTTGATAACATATTTGTGCCAATCTGCTGGAGGATCCCAGCTAATTGACAGACACACTATATCAAAGACGATCAACACAAATGACCATCGTATAGTGTCCATAAAATAGTTGATTAATTTTCGGTATACACCAGCACTCCGCAGCTGCTTTATTGTATATTTCTCGTCTATTGAAAATAATATGGCTTTTGAAGCAGTTAAGAAACCTAAAATTATCCCTCCAAGATTGAAAGTCGCATTAAATAGATCCTTTAGTGATTCTTTGGAAGGGGAATATTTTAAGAACAAAACGTTCGCGCCCACTATCAATACTGCGATGCAAAGGGGGAACCATCGTTCAATAATGGATTTTGTTTTTGGCCTCATGAGGAGTACGCCTCTTTGTTAAAGCTAAGTTTATAGGCGAATTTCAATTGTCCGCCAAAAATAAAACAGTATTCATTTGTACTACATATTATCACGTACCATTCTTTTTGTCCTCTGTGGTGTCTCGTATTTATTGAGCCAACTAATAGCTTTGCGGACAAAGCTATATGCTTAAGGAGAAGATTTCTTACGTGGGAATATGGAGGCTATTCTTTATGCGATCGGAATTGGAGAAAATGACTCAGGCTGAACTTCGCGCTTACGTGGTCGCAAACCGCCAAGACGATGAAGCGTTCCACCTCTGGGCCGATCGTGCCACAGCCAACGCCCCAAAAACCATCTATCCCCCAGTCAGTCTGGAGGAAGCCGAACGCATCATCCGATCGAAAATCGAAGCGCAAAATCCGGGATTCCTCGCCGATCGGGAAGCCAATAGCCAGCCCTGTAGCCTTACTGAGCTTGAAGCCATGAGTCGATCGGAACTGCGCGCCTACATCATCGACCATCCCAAACATACAGAAGCCTTTCACTACTTCGTTGACACCGCAAAACCGTCCTCTCCTTTGTATCCACCTGTCACGAGTGTCGAAGAGATGGAACGGCTGGTGCAGGAGTGGCTCGAAGGCAACCAAGACCAAAGTCAGTCCTGAGAAAGCCACAGATGCTGGCACGGTTAGGTTTCGTTGCACTCAGCCCCGATCGATTATCATAGTGAGTAATCCTCTGACTGACTGGGAGAAGACGCATGATTCAAGTCGCAATTAGTCCGGCTTCGCTGCTGGATGAAGGGGTACGAGTCGAAGAAATCGATGGATTGCGCTTGTTTCGATTCACCGAAGCATTTCAATCTCGGCTGGAGACGCTGCTGACGGGAAATGAGACAAATGCTTTGACAGATGAGGAACGCCGGGAACTGAGCAGCCTGGATGAACTCGATCGGTTTTTCACGTATCTAAATGCACGGTTGCTTGCTCCAAAATGACGATTAATGATTTGCTACGTCAGCGAGTCAGGCGGAGAGCCGAGTCGCTCTGTGAATATTGCCATTCGCCGGAAAAGATCAGTACCACTCGGTTCACGATCGATCATCGGTTGCCACGTTCCCTGGGCGGCGGTGATGAATTTGAGAATCTGGCATTGGCTTGTAGCCGTTGTAATCAACGCCGTTATAACTTCCTGACGGGCCGCGATCGAGAAACCGCCGCGATTACCCCATTATTTAATCCCCGCGAACAACATTGGGGAGAGCACTTTATGTGGTCAAGCGATGGCACGAGAATCCTTGGCACATCGCCAGTGGGACGAGCGACCCACGATCGGCTGGATATGAATGATGAAAAGTATGACGGCGATCATCCGATTACCGAAGCACGGGCCTTATGGGTAAGAGCGGGGTGGCATCCACCGCAGAGCGATCCACGAGAAGGCTCATAATCGAGCGAAGCGACCGGAAAAGCTCGATCGGGCCATGTAGAGGAAAATAACCTCGATTAGGAGTTCTCTGAATGTTTAAGCAAATTGCGTTGTCGATCGGTCTAATCGCCTTTACCACCACAAGTGCAGTGGCCCAAGATGCCACCTGGGAATACCAAGGTCGAGCCTCCACGGGAGAAAAAGTCTCCTTGAACTTGGACTCGATTCAGGTCGTGGCAATGAGTCTCCGCAGTGAGAACCCACCGTCCTACTGGTTTACCTATCAGATTGGCAACGATCGGCTAACTGCACTCACAACCTGTGATGGAAGATTTCAGGTCGCACAAGATGGGGTGTTTGGCGATTTCATGACGCCACAATCAGGGGCAACCCGCAATATGCTCGATCGGGTGTGCAGTGCCCAGGTGAAATCAGCCACCGTATTTGCGCCACCTTCCAATGTGCGAACTGGCCCAAGTACTACAGACAACATTCGATGTGCGATCAGAAGCCGCACCACCATTACCACCTATGGCTCAGATGGGGACTGGTTTTACACTGATGCCTGCGGCAGATTAGGGATGATTCATATCAGCCAAATCAAATTCTAAGGCGATGAAGCCGATTCTGCGCGATCGGATTGAGGGAAACCAAGACCACCGAGGAGAAGCCAGCTAGTTTCCGTTATCATGACTGTAGTCGAGACGATCGCCGAGGTTGACAATGCTGAAAACACTTGAAGGCTTTTATCGCGACGGCAAAGTTGAATTAGCCGCCGTATCCGATCCAGCGATCGAGCCATCCAAGGTGCTCGTAATGTTCGTTGACCCCAAGCAAGTCAATGTTCAACAGCTCCAGTCATACCTTGAAGAAGTTGAAACAATTCAAGGTATTCAACAAGGTCTAGCGGATGTCGGAGCGGGTAACACCCGTCCCCTGAGTGAATTTGAAGCGGAAATGCGGCAGAAATATGGCATTTCAGGTTAGGACAACAAAAACCGCCGAAGCCCAGATTGAAGCGACGTATCAATGGTTGAGTCAGACCAACCCGGATTATGCGGATACGTGGTTTCGGGGATTAATGAATACGATCGCGACACTTCAGGAAAAACCGCTGCGTTGCCCTTTGGCACGAGGAGCCGAATCTTTCCTGAGGACGTGCGGCAGCTGCTCTATGGCAAAGGACGTAATCGTTATCGCATCCTCTTTAGCATCAAAGCCGATCGCGTATCGGTACTTTATGTCCGCAGCACTGCCCAGGATGATTTGACCGCTGAAGCGTGGAATCCGGGAGACAATTAGTCGATGCCTGAACCCCGCAGTACCCTCGGAATCCTTGCCCGCCGCCGCACCCCCGACGTCGATCTGCGCCAAAGCCTCAAGTCGATCGCGCACACAGAAAACATCACCGCCGGAATCATCCTCAGCGGCATCGGTAGCCTCAAAATCGTGACCCTGCGATTTGCGGGCCAAACTGAAGACTTCTCGGCGTTTGGTTGAGCAGGATGCGAAGATTGAACAGCGTAGACCGGAAAAACCCGATCGGGCCATGTAGAGGGAAATAACCGCGATTCGGAGTTTCCTGATGTTTAAGCCTATTGCATTGTTGTCGATCGGTTTGGTTGCCCTGAGTGCTACGAGTGCCGTGGCCCAAGACGCCACCTGGGAATACCAAGGGCAGGGTGGTTTCATACAAAGAAATGAAATACCTTATCAAGTAAATTGGCCCAAGATCTGAGGGCTTGGGGGACAGTTCGGAATCCTTGGCGTCTGGCCAAGGTGATGCAAAAGGTATTCATGATGGCCCAATTGACGG
>JANOQX010000131.1:0-25703 GCA_031415035.1 Cyanobacteria bacterium VAR_4_metabat_243 | reverse complement strand
CAAACGCTGCACACTTACTGGTGTCGCGGCCCAGTCCATGGCACTGATAGCATTCAATTCCGCGCGAATCGATGATGGCGTTTCCATTTCCTTACACTATCAGTTCTCCACGCCTCGCGCCAGCCCCTGTGAACGGGTACCTATTTTCCCATACCACACGGGACAACCATGACAAAGCATCACTACCTCTACGTGATTTGAAATCTGGTATTTTTTCGTTAATCTGTTGACATAATTTAGTAAAGTCAGGATCGGCTCCTATACGTTTCGGAGAACTTAGAGGAAATGTCAGGATCTGAAGATCATCATTAACAGGTAAAGATGTTACAAGTCGAAAACTACATGGTTCTGCGCCCTGCTCATGAGCAAGCGATTTCTCTAAAATTGAACCACTTCCCGATATTTTATCCTTCCCAGGTTTCCCCTTGCCGGGTTTGCATAACTCTGCCACAGACCAAAAATGGCTGAATTGATTATTTTTTACCTGGACAAACTCAAATTTCTCTTGTGAATCATTACGCCAGACAAGCGTTATGTCATCTAGAGTTTCACACCAGACTGCCAATAGCTCCTCACAATCAAGCATATCCAAGCAGTATCCAGCAGTAACATGGTCTTGAAAGTCAAATCCACTACGTGCAATTACACCGCCACTTTCAAGCGGTACTAAATCATGATATGAGGTAAAAGAAGGCACTGAAGACAAGTTGTCCTCCAGTAGAGAGATAACATAAACGCCTGTTCCTTTGTAGCTATTTTTACCTCCATATGTCAAGAAGTATGGGGAAATTGGATATTTTCATGTCTTACGCAACTTGCAAGAGATTTGGAGTCGAGATCGCCAAACTCGCTCACCCTCGCCCAACCCCTAACCCGCCCTCACCTGCTGCATAAACCAATTCGCCGCACTGACATTCGTCCCCTGCACAAACTGCCCCAACGTCTCCTCCAACAACCCCGTCGTTACCCCCGCCAATACCTGCGAAACCGCACATTGCCGATACTTCCCATCTTCCCCCAACCCAAAAATCATCACCCGCCGCCCCTGCACGTCAATTACCCAATATTCCCCAATCCCCAACGCCGCATAAAGCTGCTTCATCTCATCCAAACCCGTTGCCAACGTCATATCGGCAATCTCCCCGACCAAATCTGGCACCCGCCACTTACCGAGATCAACCCGGCGCGCCTCCCCCGGTTCCCACTGCGGACAACCTTCCCCCACATACAACATCAAATCCGGAGCCGCCGCCTGCGATCCGGATTTCTCAATCAAACAGCCACTCATCGACTGCGCTGCCTGCTCCGGATGGGCCATAAACCACAACCCCATCAGCAGAATAAACAAATCCTTCACCTGCGAATGGCGGATCCCTTCCCAGCTAGCCACTTGCCACTGGGGTAGGGTCGTCTGAGGCGAAACCAACATCACAGCCGTCATACAAACACCCGATCACAGCCAGAAATCTATCCCAATTTTAGCAGAATTCCCGATCGGGTTTCACAGTATGCTTGAGGCTGGCCAATTTACCGTCGCATTGCCTGCCCAACATGACTTCTACCATCCCCACCTGCACCTGGAAACGCCCGATCGGGCAACTTTGGGAAAACCCCTACGTCGTCCGCTATCCCAGCAATCTCGACGATGGCCCGGAACATGGGATGCCCCTCGGTGGCTTCGGCGCAGGCTGTATCGGACGCAGTCACAATGGCCAATTCAACCTGTGGCACGTCGATGGCGGCGAACATATTTTTCAGAATTTTGCGGGCTGTCAGTTCAGCGTATTCGAACAAACCGTGCAGGGCAGCCAAGCCTATGCCCTCGCCACCGCTGGGCCAGCCGACGGTAGCCTCGCGACCTGGCAGTGGTATCCCGCCGAGAATGGTGGCGAGTACGAAGCGCTGTATCCCCGCAGTTGGTATCACTACCGCAATGTATTGCAGGCCGAATTGACCTGTGAGCAGTTCTCGCCGATCGTCGCGCAGAATTACCAAGAAACCAGCTACCCGATCGCCGTCTTCCTCTGGACGGCCCACAATCCCACCGATGCACCGATTACCCTAAGTCTCATGCTGAGTTGGGAAAATATGGCAGGCTGGTTGATGAATACGGCCAAGACGCCGGACGTGAAGCAGCGCGACGATGGCAGCCCCTACTACGACTACGTTCCACGCATCGGACAGAGCGCAGGCAACTTCAACCAACTGGTGGGCGACGAGCATCGGATCGGCATCACAATGGGGCAGCACAACGCGCCAGCGATCCCCGGTGAAGGTGATGGCGAATGGGCGATCGGCTCGATATTTAATCCACTGAACGAAGTAACGTATCACAGCCGTTGGAATCCAGCGGGCGATGGTGCGGATCTATGGAATAACTTCTCAGCCGATGGCGTATTAAACAACATTGATGACGAAACGCCTGCAACCGAACTGGAACGCATTGGTGGCGCGATCGCGATTAAGTTTACGATTCGGCCCGGTCGGAGTCGGCAGATCCCGTTCATTCTGGCCTGGGACTTCCCGGTGATGGAATTCAGTCAGGGCGTGGAATATCTGAAGCGCTATACCGATTTCTTTGGCCGATCGGGGCGGAATAGTTGGTCGATGATTCGGACGGCGCTGAAGCAGCAGATTACTTGGCGCGAGAAGATTGAGGCGTGGCAAGCCCCGATCGTCGATCGTACCGATTTGCCCGATTGGTTCAAGATGGCGCTGTTTAACGAACTCTACGATTTGACCCAAGGTGGGGCGTTGTGGAGTGCGGCCAGTGAGCTTGATCCCGTGGGGCAATATGCCGTGCTGGAATGTATTGATTATCGCTGGTACGAAAGTCTGGATGTGCGGCTGTATGGGTCGTTTGGGCTGCTGATGCTGTGGCCCAAATTGGAAAAAGCCGTGATTAATGCCTTTGCGCGGGCGATTCCGGAACAGAACGACAAATTGCGGACGATCGGGTATTACGCCACGATCGGGGAAACCCGCGATCCCGTGCCCCAGAAGCTGAAAGGTGCAACGCCCCACGATCTCGGCGCACCAAACGAGCACGTTTGGGAGAAGACAAATTACACCAGCTATCAGGATTGCAATCTGTGGAAGGATTTGGGATCGGATTTTGTGTTGCAGGTGTATCGCAATTATTTGCTCACGGGAGCCGATGATGTCGAATTCCTCACGGAATGTTGGCCTGCGGTGGTCGAAACCCTGCATTATCTGAAAACCTTCGACCTCGACGGCGACGGCATTCCCGAAAACAGCGGTGCCCCGGATCAGACCTTCGACGACTGGCGACTCAAAGGCGTCAGCGCCTATTGCGGGGGCTTGTGGATTGCGGCCTTGGAAGCGGCGATCGCGATCGGTAAGGTATTAGATCAATCAACGGCAACGTTTGCGGAATGGTTAGCCCAATCCCGATCGGTCTATCACAGCACCCTCTGGAACGGCAGCTACTACAACATCGACAGCCAATCCGGTTCCGATGTGGTGATGGCGGATCAATTGTGTGGACAGTTTTACGCGCAATTGCTCAAGCTCCCCGATGTCGTGCCAACCGATGCGATGAACACCGCACTCAATACCGTTTACGATGCCTGCTTTGTGAAATTCAATGCCTATTTAGCGGAGGGGGGCGTCAGTGCCAGCGATGGGCGGATTTCGGAGGGCGATCGGATTCTGGGCAAATCGAAGTTGCCGATCGGGGCCGCGAATGGGGTGCGGCCCAATGGTCAGCCGGAAAATCCCAACGCGACCCATCCATTGGAAGTCTGGACGGGGATTAACTTTGGGCTGGCGGCATTGATGTATCAGAACGGCATGGTCGTGGAGGCAATGACGATGACCGAAGCCGTGGTGCATCAGGTGTATGAGAACGGGTTGCAATTCCGCACACCAGAGGCGATTACGGCGAATGCGACGTTCCGGGCCTGTCATTATTTGCGGGCGATGGCGATTTGGGCGATTTATGGCGTGATCACGGATTTTGCGCCGATGTCACTACATCGGGACACCCCGTAGGGGCGGGCGTTGCATAACTTGTTGTTGACGATTGTCTATATTTCAATCGAAATGGCTATCCTAGAACTAGACAATCCCGCTTGAGGCAGGCTTATGCTCCCCGATGAAATTGAAAAACTCAAAAACCTGCACACCGAGGGCGCACTGACGGATGAGGAGTTTGAAGCGGCGAAGGGACAGTTGATCAAGGCCGATCGGGTGAATGAAAAATCGCCGGATCTATTTGGTCTTGATTTGCCCAATTATCTGGCCCTGATGCACGCTAGCCAATTTGCCCATGTGCTCATCCCCTCCAGTGGGTTCATCGCACCGATCGTCCTGTGGCTCGTGGCGCGGGAAAAATACCCGGAAGTTGACAGCGAAGGCAAACATATCGTCAATTGGATGATTTCGCTGATGATTTATTTCGCGGTGGCAACGGCGGCGGCGTTCACGCTGATTGGGATGCTGATTACCATTCCGGCAGTGATGCTGATCGCGCTGGCGGCCTTGGTCTTCCCCATCATCGCCATCATCGAAACGACCCAAGGCCGATCGTACAAATACCCGATCGCGATCACGTTCATCAAATAACCCCAACCCGATGCTTGCCGACGAACTGCAAAAGCTGCAAAACTTGTACGAACAAGGCGCGATCGATGCGACGGAATACGCGGCGATCAAACAACGCCTGCTCAAAACCGGACGGGCGGAAAAGTCCGATGACCTGTTTGGCATGAGTCTGCCCAGCTACAATGCGATGCTCCATGCCAGTCAATATGCCAGCTATCTGCTGCCCTACATTGGCTTGGCCGTGCCGTTTATCCTCTGGTTGCGGGTGCGCGATCGGTATCCTGAAGTCGATGCCCATGGCAAATGCGCCGTAAATTGGATTATTACCGAATTAATTTTTGCCACGATCTTGGTATTACTCGGCATTGCCTGCTTTTTTGGCGGCTTGGCCGCCGGATTCATGGCCACCAACCACAATAGCGCCACCGCGACGGCGATCTGGTTTGGCAGCTTTTTCGTGATCGGCGGTGGATTTAGTTTGATCAAGCTCTTAAGTTTTATTTTCCCGTTGATTGCGGCGGTGCGGGCTTTGGATGGCCGGACGTTTCAGTATCCGTTTGCCATCCGTTTTCTGAAATAGCCCACGGTCAGGCGGATTTATGAGAAGCGATCGTCAGAATGTTGCGTTTTGTTAAGACACTTGTTATACTGAAAGCTGCGATCAGGCGTGAACAATCTGGTATAGCAATCATTCAATCTCTTCATATTGAGATTTCTTTAATGTTGGAGTCTGGCAACAGGCTCCATTTTTATGGCCCGACGCGGTTCAATCCCACAGATCCAACTGCATCTGATCGGGATTCACGACGACCGATCGGGCCTTCCCCTTCTTCTCGCCCGTCGGCACCTTGCGCGGTGTGACATTCACATGGGCCACCAGCCAAGTCCGCAACGCCTGGGACTCCACCGCATCCAAGTGATCCAAATCCAAGGCAGGCGGAAACATCTCCCGCTGATCCGATCCAGCCCAGCGAATCTCACTCTCAAACCGATCGGCCCCAAATGGCTCCCAAGATTCCGGCATCGGCGCGAGAAATGGCAGCACGTTGGGCTGTTCACGAAACACCAGACGTTGCTGTTCCAGTTGCTTCACCCGTTTCTGGCGGGCGGTTTTATAATCGACGATCGGGACATGATAGCCACTCAGACTCGGCGGCAAGCCCAACTGCGACGGCGGCAAATTCGCCAACTCCGGCAACCAACGTTTGATAAATAATCCCTTCGGATCGCACCGATCGACCGCCGCCTGCTCCGGGTTGTAAATCCGCGTCCAGGATTTGTCCAAACAATGGGTCACACCCGCCTGCATCGCCCACTGATAATGGTCGATCGGGCAATCGCCATCAATCAAATGCCGCATAAAATGCAACGCCCCATAGCGCCAATCCATCCCCAAAAGATTGCTCAAAAAGCTGGAATAAATCGCCCGTGTGCGGAAGTTCAAGGCCAGCCAGCCCCCCGTCTCCTGCAAACATTTCGCCGCCGCATCGATGATCGGAAAGCCCGTTTCGCCTTCCTGCCACGCCCGATAGAGGTCTTGATTGAAATCCCAACCTTGCGCGTCAAACACCGAATACAGCGATCGCAGCTCCAACTGGGGCAAATACCGAAACCGCTGGCCAAACCCCGAACCCCAACGCAACCGGGAAATGAGTTGCTTCAAACTCAACTGCACTCGTCGATCGGTTTCGCCCTTGAGCCGCGATCGGGCCACCTGAAAGCATTCCCGAATCGAAATCACCCCAAATTTAATATGCGGACTCAGCCCCGAAGTCGCCTCCGCACTCGGCAAAGACAACTGCCAATAATATCGATCGGTCTTTTCCTCGATAAATTGCTGCAACAGTTTCCTCGCCGCAGTGGTGCCAGCCGGGGGAATCACTTTACGATCGGGCAGCAATCCCAACGCCATCACATCGGGAATCGCTTCCGACATCACCGTATCGGGCACCAACACCCGACTCGGCGTGGGCACCATATCCTCCGACATTGCGCCATACCAGAGCTTGCGATAATCGGGATACCGCAGCAGTTCCCCCGTCCCAGCGATCGGCTCAAACCAGCGAATCCGCAAATCCTGCTCCGCCAATACGCGATTCAACCGGGCATCCCGCACCCGCCCATAGATCCGCTCATAATCGATATAGGCATAAATTCCATCCGCCTGAGTCTCGCGCACCAAAGCAGGCAGGACTTCCACCGGGTCGCCCGATCGAATAATCAACCGCCCCGATGCCGATCGCAAATCCCCATCCAAGGATTTCAGACAATCCAGCATAAACGCCACCCGCGCCACCGCCGTCTCCGGGTGAAACAGCAACGCCCGATCGAGCACAAACACCGGAATCACCTCACCCCGCGCCGCCGCCCGAAACAGCGGCAAATGATCGCTCATCCGCAAATCCCGCCGAAACCACACCACAGTCCGCTTCATTCGTAATTTCGACCTTTGTACTGGCTGGACATTACTCTAATTCTGGCACAATCGGCGAATCCATCGTGCCCACCGATCGCTGCCGCAACCCCTGCAATACCAACAACCCCACCCCCGTACTCAATCCCACCCCCAACCAAAACCGATCGGTCACATCCGCCGGTTGATCCAACGCCCAACCCCCCAAAATCGGGCCAATAAAATACCCGATCGCCCAACATTGATAGGCGATCGCCGTATAGATCCCGCGCAAATTCGCCGGAGCCAATTCAGCAATCCAAGCAGCGGAAGTCGGCTTATAAATCACCGTAGCGATCGCGAAGATCGCAAAGGCCCCTAAAGCCGGAATCAAACTGCCATCGATCGGCTGCCACAACGCCACCAAGACGAATCCCACGCCCCACACCACGATCGATAGCATCAAGGCCGTCAGATAACTCAAGCCCGCAATCAACCGAATCATCGGCACTTGCAGCAAGGCCCCCAACCCCACATAGCCAAAGGTAAATAGATTCGAGGTGGTGATTTCGGGGATTTGTTGATCATTAATCAAATACAGCGGCAAGTTGCCATTCACCAAGGCGAGATACGTGATAAACAACGTATTCACCAACAGATAGGTAATCAACTGGCGATCGTTAAACGCGGTTTTCCAGCCCGTCAGACCATCGAACGGGTCAACTGCCGATCGCTCAGGGCGCGTTTCCACCATCCCGATCGCGAATAAACCCAACATCACCCCAAACCCCACCGCCGACACCCCAAAAATCCGATATTCGGGATGCAGAGTTTTGAGCAATGCCCCGCCTGCCAAGGTGCCCAACCCCAAACCCAGATTGTCAAACAACCCCATCACCGCAAAGGCCGACTGCCGATTCGCCGCCGTCGTCGCATCCATCACCGCCGTATCCGCCGCCGTCCAATACAACCCCGTCCCCACCCCAAACAGCACATTCGCCAGCACCAGCGCGGGTAGCGTGGGGATCCAAGCCAGCAGCACCGTCGCCGCGATCGACAATCCCGCCGCCAGCAGAATCGTAATTCGTCGCCCGCCCCAGGGCGCATCCGCCAGCACCCCACCGAGAAAATTGCCCACAAATCCCGCGATCGCCCCCACCCCGATCGCCAGCCCCACCTGCGTTGCCGTCAGATGGACGTAATTCACAAAAACGATCGGCAAATAAAACAGCACGATCGCGGCGGCAAATTGATACAGACCACGACCGATCGCTTGGATCAGAATCGGCGGAGCAATGGGGACCATAGATATTATTAGGCGATGATTTAGGCGATGATTTAGGCAGCGGGCCAGTTTTTAGTGCGATCGACGGCTTGGAGCCAGATGTGGAAATCCTTCTGAGCTTGAGTTGCGCCATCACCGGGAGTGAACACCCGATCGATTTGACGCGACTGAATTAACTGATTGTAATCTGTCCAAAAGCCACAAGCCAACCCCGCCCCAAAGGCCGCGCCTTGGGCCGTCACATCCAACACCACCGGACGCTCCACGGGAATGCCTAAAACATCCGCCTGAAACTGCATCAGAAACCCATTCTGGCAGGCTCCACCATCGACTTTGAGCAGTTTGACAGGAGCGGGACTATCATCGTTCACCGCCTGCACCACGTCGCGGACTTGAAACGCGATCGCCTCCAGCACCGATCGCACCAAATGCGCCTGACCACTCCCCCGCGTCATCCCCAGAAACGCCCCGCGCGCCCCCATATCCCAATGCGGCGCACCCAATCCACTCAACGCCGGAACGAAATACACGCCGCCATTATCCGGGACAGACAAGGCCAGGGATTCGCTCTCCGCAGCGGTTTTAATCAGTTTCAATTCATCCCGCAACCATTGAATGCAAGCCCCCGCCGTGAACATACTGCCCTCTAAGGCGTAGAGTGCGGTATTTTGCTGCGTCCAAGCGATCGTCGAGAGCAATTGATGTTGGGAAGTCGCGATCGTCTTTCCCGTTTGCGCCACGAGGAATGCCCCCGTCCCATAGGTGCATTTCAGCAACCCCGGTTGGTCGCAACCATGGGCAAACAACGCCGCTTGCTGATCGCCAAACACCGCCCAAATCGGGATTTCGGCCCCACAAATCGTGGCATCCGTCACACCAAAATCCCCCAAACTCGATCGCACCGCCGGCAACAACTCCACCGGGATTTGGAACAATTCCAACAACGCGGGATCCCAAGCCCGATCGGCCAGGTTATACAACATCGTCCGTGAAGCATTGCTGTCATCCGTCGCGTGAACCCTTCCGCCCGTGAGGTTCCAGAGTATCCAGCTATCGATCGTCCCCGCCAGAATATTGTCCCAATTCACATCGGGCTGATGCTGCTTCACCCAATCAATCAGCCAAGCGAGTTTCGTCGCCGAGAAATAGGCATCAAGCACCAACCCCGTGCGCTGTTGGATTTCTGGGGCTTTGCCAGCAGCGCGGAGAGCATCACACCGATCGGCGGTGCGGCGGTCTTGCCAGACGATCGCATTGTGGAGTGGTTGGCCCGTGGTTTTGTCCCAGAGGAGGCAGGTTTCGCGTTGAACGGTGAGACCGATCGCGGCGATTTGATTCGGCGTGATTTGGGCCTGGGCAATGGCTTGCTGCATCACCACCTGGGTATCCGTCCAAATCTGCATCGCATCATGCTCAACCCAACCGGGCTGGGGATAATGCTGGGTGAGTTCGCGGTAGGATTGGGCGACGATCGTGCCCGCATGGTCGAACAGCAGAGCGCGGTTGCCTGTGGTGCCCATGTCGAGGGCGAGGATATATTGCGGCATGTGGGGTAATGCGATGGGTTGGGGGCCGTTTTGAGCTTAGGGGTTCGGTGTCCCAGTCCGCCGATTATCCAGCAAAGTTTTAAGTTTTCGATTATCCTTGAGGAAAGCCAGTTCTGTGAGGCGGTCAACCATGACAGATGTTCTGATGCGCTATGTCACTTCTGACCCGGACGTTTTGCAGGGTGAACCGATTATTGCCGGGACGATCGTGGCGGTGCGCGATATTGTGCAACTTTGGGAATCAGGCGTGAAGCCAGAAGCGATCGCGGGAGCGCTATTCGATCGCGTGACGATCGCCCAGATATTTGACGCATTGAGTTTTTATGCGGATTATCCTGAACAAGTCAATGTCTGGATTGAAAAGTACGCTGGACATCCCGCGCCTTTGCTACGGCTGAATCCGCTGAATGATGAAGTCAGTGCGGCGATCGATGCCCACCGCCAGGAAATTGACGTGGATCGGGAATTCGATGCCGCATGAGTCGATATATCCTCGATACCAATCATCTCCGGGCCTATGAGTATCTTCAGCCAAATGTGATGGCAAAAATCAGCACAATCGGTATGAAGCAGATTGCGATCACGGGCATCACCGTGGAAGAACAAGCGCAAGGTTGGCTCAAAGCCATTCGATCGGCGTCCCAAGCACCACCGCCAAAACGGGCCGCGAAGTTCAGTTGGGCTTATAGTGGATTGCGGATGTCAGTGCAGATGATGAATGCATTTGAAATTTTGGATTTTTCGATCGCGGCCTACGATCGTTTTCTGGAGTTCCGCCGTCAGGGAATTCGGATTTCGACCCATGATTTACAAATTGCGGCAATCGCGATCGAGGTTGGCGGAATTGTCGCAACCCAAAATTTGCGCGATTTTGAGCAGGTTCCTGGCTTGCGAGTGGAAAACTGGCTTTAAGTCTCACGCGATGATTCCCGATCGACCGCATAATCGGGAATGCAGTTATCCCGCATAAATTGTTTGTAGACCGCGATCGCCCGATCGGCCCATGCCGCATCCCAACCGCAATGCTGTTTGAGGCAATTCACCACGATCGGCAAAATGCTAAACCCATAATCCGTTTGCATGGCCAACATCGTCCGACGGTGGAGAATGTCGATCAGCGTTTCGGCATATTCCGATCGTGCCGCAAATACAATCTGGGCCAGAATGCTGGGCTGACCAGGTGTAATTAATTTCGCGAGTTCGGGGGTTTCGTCAATTAATTGCAAAACCGCGATCGCCCGTGATCCGTAGATTCCGAACAAGTAATCAATCGTGTCCATTCCCACGCGATCCTGGTACTGAGCAATCGCTTGTTTAATCCGATCGTCGTTGGGCAATATCGCACCAGGAAGCGATCGGGTCGCTGTAACGCATTCTGGCACGGTCTGTTGGCGGCGTTGAAAGGCGCGATCGACGACTTCTTCGCCCACTTGCCGATAGGTCGTAATCTTGCCGCCGATCAGTGAAATCAGATTGTTCGCCCCGTCGGGGCTGTGGTCGTACAGCACATGACTGCGGGTAATGCTACTGGTCTTCTTGCCTGCGGCGGCGGGCAAAGGCCGCACACCGGCGTAAGTGAATTTCACCGATCGGCGGGTCAATTGCGCCGTGGGAATAATTCGATTGGTTTCACGAATCAAATAGTCAATCTCATCATCATTTGCCTTAATGCAATCTAACGTATCGTCATAGCGTAAATCCGTCGTCCCAATCAACACCTGCCCCAACCACGGCACAATGAAAAACGGACGGCCATCGGACTGCGCTTCGACGTATAAAGCCGAATCCAAAGGCATTCCGGGAAACGGGGCAACAACGATGTGACTGCCTTTGGTGGGGCCAATCTTCGGTTGCTGCCCGATCGGCATCACCTGTGCCCCCTGCCGCCCCCGCGCCAACACCGCATCCACCCAAGGTCCCGCCGTGTTGACGATCAAACATTGCGGCCCGCAGTCAATGACAAATTCCTCACCTGTTAGACGATCGCGGCAAATAATCTGGGTAATCCGATCACCCGATCGTTCCAGCGCGATCGCCTCGACGTAATTCCGCACCACGGCCCCTGCCGCCTCGGCATCCAGCACATTCTCCAAGGCCAGCCGCTCGGCGTAGGCCACTTGACTGTCGTAATACTGCGCCCCACCGGCCAAACCTGAATCGGCGATTTCCCGAAACAACTGGCGAAAGGTGTTCGAGGGCAGCATTCGGTGATTCGGCAGGGTCTTGTCGTAGCTGAGGAGGTCGTAGAGCGTCATCCCCGCCTGGATTTTCCAATAGGGGCGGGAACGATCGGCATAAATCGGAATCGTCAGCAGCAATGGCTTCACCAAATGCGGCGCGGTGCGGAGCAAAATCTCCCGTTCCCGCAGCGATTCCCGCACCAAACTAAATTCAAAATACTCCAGATACCGCAGCCCCCCATGCACCAACCGGGTAGACCAACTAGTTGCCCCGCCGCAGAAATCCCCTTGATCAATTAACAATACCGCCAGTCCCCGCAGCGCCGCATCCCGCACCACCCCCGCACCATTAATGCCGCCACCAATCACAATCAGGTCGAAGGTTTGTTGCGCGATTGCCCGATGCTTGCTCATGCCGTCTCCTGTGACCGAAATTCATGCAATGGTGCAATGAAATATTGATATTGTGAATCAGTCTGATTCGATTTTAGTGCGCTTAAGATTTTTGACCGTTCAATTTACATGAATCAATTTAGACGGTATCCGGCGGGGTTGGCCCGATTTGTCGTGACGATCACGCTGATTGTCACCATGTTCGTCGGCTTGTTGCTCGGGAACAGTCACCGCAGCCCGAGTCAGGCCCAAGGGGCAACGCCCGTGACGCTGTTGATCGCGGCTCAGGAGCTGCCATACTGGCGACCAATTATTGCGGACTTTGAAGCCCAGAATCCCGATATCAAAATCACCGCGATCGAAGGCCCAACGGCCACCAATCTGGTGGAGGATCTCTACACCGCCGCCTTTTTGCTCGGCGACTCGCCCTACGATTTGGTCTATATGGACATCGTTTGGGTGCCAAAATTCGCAGCGGCGGGCTGGCTGCGGCCACTCAACGATCGGATCACACCCACCGAACTCGAAGCCTTTCTGCCCGCCGATGTGGCTGGGGGCACCTACCGCAATCAGCTCTATCGCTTACCCATTCGATCCGATGCGGGGATGCTGTATTACCGCAAAGACCTGCTCGACCAAGCCGGGATCAAGCCCCCCGAAACCGTCGCCGAACTGCTCGCCGCCGCCCAAAAACTCCAAAAATCCGGCAAAGTCAAATGGGGCTATGTCTGGCAGGGGCGGCAATATGAAGGCGCAGCGGCGATGTTTGTGGAGATTTTGCGGGGGTTTGGGGGCAGTTGGGTGGATCCGGCGACCTTGACGGTGGGACTCGATCGGCCCGAATCGCTCCGGGCGCTGCAATTCCTGATTGGCACGATCAAGCAGGGGATCGCGCCACCCGGCGTCACCACCTACCAAGAAGAAGAAACCCGACGGCTGTTCCAGAACGGCGATGCGCTGTTTATGCGAAACTGGCCCTATGCCTGGCCCCTAGCCAACGCCCCCGATTCCAAAGTCGCAGGCAAGATCGCCCTGAAGCCCATGGTCTACGCCGCCAACTATGGCAGTGGCGCTTGCCAAGGCGGCTGGGGCTGGGGCATTGCCCGATCGTCCCGCCATCCCGATGCCGCCTGGCGCGTGGCCGAATTCTTTGCCAGTCCAGCTAGCCAGAAGCGCCTCAGCCTGGCCACGGGCTACCTGCCCAGCCGCCGATCGCTCTACAGTGATCCCGACATCATCCAAAAATATCCCTACTTCGCCTCGATGTTGGACGTATTGGATGGGGCGGTATTGCGCCCACCGATCGCGCAGTATGCTCAGGCATCGGATATTTTGCAGCGCTATTTGAGTGCGGCATTGACCGAGCGGCTGACGCCGGAGGCGGCGATGGCAGCGGCCACAGCGGAGACGCGACAGTTATTTGAAAATTAACGGCGGGTGGGTGGAAAGCGTCGGGTGGGCAATGCCCACCTTACAAAATTACAGAAGGGGGATTGGCAATGAATTCGATGCAGCAGCGGGAACGCCGATGGGGCTGGATATTATTAGCTCCGGCATTGGGATTATTGAGCTTAGTATTTGTCTACCCGATCGGGCGGGCACTGTGGCAGAGTTTGTTTTTGCAAAACCTGGGGACAGAATTGCAGCCGATCTTTGGTGGGTGGCGCAACTATGAGCGGATGTGGGGCGATGGCCGCTTTTGGCAGAGTTTGGGCAATTCGGTGCAGTTCACGATCGTCTCCGTGACCTTGGAATTAATCCTGGGACTAGGAATTGCCTTGGTGCTACATCAGTCGTTTCGGGGGCGCGGCCTCGTGCGGACGATCGCGATTCTGCCTTGGGCCTTGCCGACGGCGCTGATGGCATTGGCTTGGACGTGGATTTTCAACGACGAGTTTGGCCTGCTGAATGACTTGCTGCTAAGGTTCGGTTGGATCAAAGCCGGGATCAACTGGCTCGGCGATCCGAATTTGGCCATGGGCGCGATCATCGTCGCTGACGTTTGGAAGACGACGCCGTTTGTCAGTATCTTGCTGCTGGCGGGTCTGCAATCGATTCCGACGGACTTGTACGAAGCCCACGCGATCGATGGAGCCAAACCCTGGCAGAGCTTTCGCGACATCACCCTGCCGCTTTTGCTGCCCCAAATCCTGATCGCCGCCCTGTTTCGCATCGCCCAAGCCTTCGGCATGTTCGATCTAGTCGCCGTGATGACGGGCGGTGGCCCCGCCGGATCGACGGAAATGGTGTCGCTCTACATCTACGCGATCGTCATGCGCTACCTCGACTTCGGCTACGGCGCGGCCCTCGTCACCGTCACTTTCCTGCTGCTAATCCTCAGCATCTGGCTCACCACCCGCCTCCTCAAACAACTCCGCAAAATCCAAAACCTCACCTAATCCCATGCCCCACGTCAAACCCCAATCCCTCCGGCTCAAACTGGCGATCGGCCTGCTGCTGATCGGCTGTCTCGCCCCGATCGGCTGGCAATTGCTCACCGCGTTTAAGCTCAACGCCGACATTGCCGCAACGCCGAATATCTACTGGCCTCAGCGTTGGACGACCGCGCATTATCAGGAATTGTTCACAAGGCGGCCCTTCCTGAGCTATCTCCTGAATAGCACGATCGTTGCCGTCACCTCGACCAGTTTGGCCCTGGGACTCGGCGCGCCCGCCGCCTACGCCCTGGCCCGGATGCAGCTGCCGGGAGAAAAGTTGATTTTGGGTGGGGTGATGATCGTCGCGTTATTTCCCTATATTCTGCTGTTTCTTGGCTTGCTGGAGATTGTGCAACGACTGGGTTTAGGCAATAATTATTTGGTGCTGATTGTGCCCTATACGGCGATCAATTTGCCATTGACGATGCTGGTGCTGCGGAGTTGCTTTTTGCAGTTGCCGGTGGATCTCGAAGATGCGGCGAGGGTGGATGGCTACACATTGTGGCCGATGTTGTGGCAGATTATTTTGCCGATGACGGTGCCCGCGTTGGTGACGACGGGGATTCTGACGTTTATCTTCGCCTGGAATGAGTTTATCTTTGCCCTGACGTTCATTACCCAAGAATCCATGAAAACCTTGCCCGTCGCCGCATCCCAGCTCGGTAGCGCCTCGGTATTTGAAATTCCCTATGGCCAGATCGCGGCGGCGACGGTGCTGGGCACAATGCCGTTGGTGGCGTTGGTCATGGTCTTTCAGCGGCGGATTATTAGTGGTTTGACCACAGGCGCAGTCAAAGGTTAAGGCATCAACAATTCACTCCCCTATCACGACTCAGCACCATGCCATCCCTCACGCTCAAACATCTGCGCAAAGCCTATAGCGCGACGATCGTCCCGGTCAAAGATCTCAGTCTGACGGTGGAGCCGGGGGAATTTCTGACGTTGCTCGGCCCATCGGGCTGTGGCAAATCGACGATTCTGCGGTTGATTGCGGGGTTGGAGTCACCGACGGCGGGCGCGATCTGGATTGGCGATCGCGATGTCACGGGGCTGAGTCCAGGCGATCGGGATGTGGCGATGGTGTTCCAGAGTTATGCGCTCTATCCCCACATGACCGTGGGCGAAAATATCGCTTCGGGTCTAAAGCAACGGCAGATTCCGGCGGCAACGATTCAGGATCGGGTGTATGCGGTGGCGCAGTTTTTGGGGTTGGAGGATTTGTTGGGGCGCAAGCCGGGGAAGTTGTCGGGGGGGCAGCGGCAGCGGGTGGCGGTGGCAAGGGCGCTAGTGCGGGAACCAGCGGTGTTTTTGCTCGATGAGCCGTTGAGTAATTTGGATGCGTTGTTGCGGGAGCAGGTGCGATCGGATTTGAAGCAGCAGTTTGGGGAGCAGACGGCTCCGGTGGTCTATGTGACGCACGATCAGACGGAGGCGATGACATTGTCCGATCGGGTGGCCGTGCTGAATGGCGGCGAAATTCAGCAGTTAGATCCGCCGCAGCGGATTTATCGTTATCCGGCGAATCGGTTTGTGGCGGAGTTTATTGGCAGTCCGCAAATGAATTTCTTCACGCTGCCAGTGCATAACGGCAAGGTGGCGCTGGGATCAATGATTTTGGCCGTGCCCGATCGGGCAGTGGCGGCGAAGGCGGTGGTGTTGGGGGTGAGGCCGGAGGATGTGGGGGTGGCGGATGCGGATGCGGCGGCAGTGGTGGGCGGGGTGAATTTGGTCGATTATTTGGGGAATGCGAATTTGGTGACGATCGCGGGGCGGAATCCGGATGGAACGGACTTTATGCTCCGATCGTTACTGCCAGTTGAGCCATCCTATGCGGTGGGTGAATCGCTGGGATTAAGGCTACCGACCGATCGATTACATTGGTTCGATGTCGCCACCGGACAATCATTCACCGCGATTTAATTCAATCGGGGCCGAGCATCCTGGCTAAAGCCTCAGCCGATCGGCTAAACTGGAGTGATTAAGTCGATCTCACCCATTTGCTTTATGACCCTCAAAGAAACCCTGCTGCAAGAACTGGAGACGGCTGATGATGCACTGATCACTGCCACGATCGATTGGGTGCGATCGCACAAATCGCCAGCGCCGTTGCCACCCACGAGTGGTGAACCGATTCGCCGTGGAGCTAAGCTCGGCGATCTACTTGAATTTGCTGGCACTTGGGCGGGGGAGGACTTAGACGATTGTTTGGCGCATGTCTATGCGACTCGTAGCAAGGCGGATTTTGGCGCTGAAACACCCTTTAAGTAACGATGTATTTACTGGATACCAACCATTGCAGCCGGATTATTGCGGGGGATCAACAGGTGATCCGGGCGGTTCTCAGACGCCGTAATGCGGGTGTTGCAATTAGCGTCATTATCCGAGGTGAACTGCAATTCATGGCAGAAAACTCCAGTCGGAAAACCGAAAATCGTGATCGGATTGAAGGTTTTCTGGAAAGATTCGATCTGTATCCGATTAGTGCTGAGATCAGCGATACCTATGCCGAATTGAAGGCGACGCTGCTCACGACGTTTGGCCCGAAGGATCAATCACAACGTCGGAAGACGCGAATTCAGACGATCGGGTTCGATGATAATGATTTGTGGATTGCCGCAACAGCGATCCGACATCAGCTTATCTTGGTTTCGGCTGACAGTGACTTTGATCGAATAGAGCAAGTTTCAACGTTACAGGTCGAATCGTGGATGGCCTGACCGTCTGGACATTTTAAACCATCCTCTACAGCGCTAATTCCAAAAACCGATCGAGGGCTAAGTACATCCAATAGACCGATAACTTCGCATCCTGAATCGTTTTCTGAAACCCCAAACCCACGGCCATGGCCTCGTAACTCGGATGAATAATCAACGTATGCAAATCACACAGGTTCGGAAAATCTTGCTGCATTTTGCCGAGGGTGGTCTGCACGTTTTGTAGAAATAGTTGCTGATGGGTGCTTAAATACAACGGATCGATCATCCAGCTGCGAACGAATACTGACACACATTCGGCATCACCGATTTCGGCCATCACAAAAGGATCGATCGATTGCATACTGCTTAGGTGCGATCCCTTGCTCGGTGAGGTGAAGAAACTGGCCTCAGAGACTTTGGCCGTGGGATACAGGATGTAGATTCCGACGGGGTTGCCGTTGTCGCAGCGGCGGAGTACCTGAAGCCCGATCGGGTATTGGGCTGACCATTGACGCAGCAGTTGCACGATCCGATGGGGCATGGTTTCCTGGTTGCGGTTCATCCAGTTATAGTTTTGGGCCAACATATTCGCCACCGGAATCGCGTCCGATCGGGGATCAAATTGATCCATTATGACTTCGGCTAAGGGCGGCGGGACAGCCAGCAATTCGGGGATTGGCACGATCGTGATCTGGGTCGTGTTGCCATCAAAGGTTTTCTGAATCAACCCCAATGCGGCGAGTTTGGCCAATATCATCCCCGCCGATCGGTCGCTCCCCTGCTCCTGATCGTAATAAAACAATTCCGCCACTTCGCGCAGGCTACAGACTTCGGGATGCGCCAGCGGCACCAGTTCGCTCAGGGGTTTGGACATCTGATCGCCCTGCTGTTTCACCAACAGATAAACCCACAATCGGACAAAATACTCGGCCCGAATCCGGGTGAGGCCCACCCGTTTCACCAATTGCGCCACGATCGGCTGCCGCGCTGCGGGCGGAAACCATCGGTCTAGATGCGTTACGTCCATCATCAACCCCATCCACAATATCCACTGAACCGATTGTACACCACACACTTCATAGCACTTCATACCACTTCCGACCCCTGCGGCCACTTGGGTCTACTGTCGATCGCTCATTGGTAATCACCCGATCGGGGGAGCATCATAGGCATATCAACCAAAAGCGAGGCCAACCCCCATGAGCAAGAAACTATTTAACACCCCCACCGTCCACAGTAATGCTTGGGTCGCCCAAACCTGGATTGCGTTTGCGGCCTCGATCGGCGCGACCACCTTCGGTCTCCTGATCATGCCCGTCAACTTTTGGATGAAAGGCTACATGGGCATGGGCCTGCTCTTCTCCGTCGGTTCCACCATCAGCCTATCCAAAACCATCCGCGACATCGAAGAATCAAAACGCATCATCAGCCGCGTTGACGAAGCCAAACTCGAAAAACTCCTCGCCGAACACAACGTCTTCCACTAAACCCCAAACCGCCTTCATTCGTTCCACCCGTAGGTTGGGTAGAGCAACGCGGAACCCAACACCCACACCACATCCACAAACCATTAACCACCCAAAAGAGTTCAACATGATTTACCGTCACAACACCATGCCCCAAATCAACCGCGTGACGATCGATCTAGCAGGCTACTGCCCCGCCAAACCCAACTACCTCCAAATGCGCGCCCGGATCAATCACCTGATCAACCACTACATGGCGATCAACCTGCTCAGCGATCGACTCACCGACCTCCCGATGCAATTCGTCCTGCCCCAGACCCGCCACTGGGAACCGATCGACTGGAAAGCGATTAATCCCAGCCAAATCATCGGCGTCGAACCCCAGCTCTTCACTCTCATCCTCTCCAGCGCCACCGAAATCGAAGCCCCGATCCGCGAATACTCCCGCGAAAGCTGGCAATATCTCCAAACCCTCCACCCCGAAATGGCCCATTTCGTCGGTGGCGAACGCCGCGCCGACGGCTCGATCCAAAGCCTCGGCGTCTGGGAAAAAGAAGAACGCCAACATGCCCCCGCCTTCAACAAAATCTACCAACAACTCACGGGCGAAAAGCTCCAACCCAACCCCAACTCCGTCGCGGGCTGTGACAGCGCCGAAGCCCCTTGGGAAGCAATCCAATCCCACATGATTAGCCGCATCTCCACCGAATGGGGCGCATCGGCCGTCTATATCTGGTTAATGGCCCATTCCACTGGCGCATTGCAACAAGCGATCGCCCAACCCCTCCAAGACGAAATCAACCACCTCGCCAAGTTCTGGGGCTTCAGTCGGTGGGCCTTTGGTGCAACCTATGGCGAGCAATTGCAAGGCTCCACCCGCAATCTCCTGGCCCTCGCCAAACATCACCAAGGCGAACGCACCCACAGCGAAGAATTACTCAACAGCAGTCGCAGCGTTGAAGAATTATCCAACGCGATCGAACTTGCATTTTCGTTAATGCGGGTGATGGTGCGACTCCGCAGTTGGAATCAAGAATTGAGCCACAGTTTCCTTAAGCATCTCTTCGGTGAAGTTCCGGGAACCCATTTTTAAGACAGAACTACCCGATCAATCCGCCGATCGACGTGGCCCAAACGGCAACGTGATCACAAACTGCGTCCCCGCTCCGGGCTGCGAATCCACGCCGATCGTCCCACCATGCTTCACCGTCACGATTTGATGCGCGATCGCCAACCCCAAACCCGTCCCCTTGCCGACTTCCTTCGTCGTATACAAATGCTCGAAAATCCGAGTCTGAACTTCCGGCGGCATCCCCGCACCATTGTCCTGCAAGCAGACCTGAACGCTGTCCGGCAACACCGTCGTCCGAATCGTGAGGCAATTCGGGTGAGCGGCCACTGCCGCATAGGCTTTGCCCTCATTCGCTTTTTCCATGGCATCGATCGCGTTGGCAATAATGTTCATAAAGACCTGATTAATCTGTCCCGCAAAACATTCGATCGGAGGTAATTCACCGTAGTCTTTGACAATCACAATTTCGGGTCGGGTTTCGCTGGGTTTCAGTCGATGTTTGAGGATCAAGATCGTACTGTCCAAGCCCTCATGGAGATTGAACGCCACGGGCCGATCGCTATCCGCCCGCGAGAACGTCCGCAAACTATGACTAATCGCCGTAATCCGTTCCACCCCCACTTCCATCGAACCAATCAGCTGCGGCAAATCCTGCCGCACAAAATCCAAGTCGATCGCTTCCTTCTTCGCGACGATCGTCGCATTCCCCGGCAATTCCCGCTCATAACAATCAATCAACTCGAACAAATTCTCAATGTAATTCAACGCAGGCTCAATATTCCCCGCCAAAAACCCCATCGGATTATTGATCTCATGGGCTACCCCCGCCACCAATTCCCCCAACGCCGACATCTTCTCACTCTGCACCAACTGCACCTGCGATTGCTGAAGCTGCGTCAAGGTCTGGCGGAGTTCTTGGGTGCGGACTTCGACCCGTTCTTCCAGGGTGTCGATCGCGAACTGCACCTGCTGCGTCATTTGTTCAAAGGACTGGGCCAGCAGATCAATCTCATCCCCAGCTGTGACGATCGACGTCATCCCTTGCTGCCCAAACCGCTGCTGGCAGGCTTCGGCGATCGGCTGCAACCGCCGATTCAACCGCGCCACAAACACCCCCACCACGATCGCCAACACCGCCGTCGCCGCCGCCGCGCCCCCCAGCGTATTCAGCAACACGGGCGTCGTCACCACCGAAGTCGGCACCTGCGCCACCATCACCCAATCCGTCCCATAGATCTTCTCGAAGGCCCAATAGCGTCCATTCGCTTGAAAAACCCCACTCGCCTGCCCCTGAAATCGCGGCCAAAAATCCTTTAATGCTGGAATATCTTTGTAGGTGGCCAAAGCCTTGGCCTTCGTCGGATCGGCTGGGTAGGCCAACAAGTTCCCCTTACTGCTAAAAATCGCGAACGTCCCACCGCCGCGCACCACCGGACGATTAATCCGATCGCCCAGCGCGTTCACATTCACATCCAATCCGGTCATGCCGATCAGCTTCTGGTTTTGATCGAAAATTGGCACCAGGAACGTCGTCATCGTTGTCCCGAACCAATCATAGGGTTCCACCCACATCGCTTTGCCGGACTGGGCCACGGGCAAATAATAGTCCTTGTCGGGATAGTGGTCGTCCTTAAACAACTCGGCAAAAGCCGTCTTCTCATGTGGGGCGGGCATCTGCACCCCCGGCGCTTTTGGCTGATAAGCCCCGTAGTAGGGCCAATACCATTCCCGCGATCGCACCACCCCAAACGGCGTCTGCCCAAACCCCACGGCCAATGCAATATCGGGACGGCGCTGGTAGAAGGCAAAGGTGAGGCGCTCGTAGCTCGCCGGATCGTCAATCCCCTGCCGCTTAAATTCTCCGATCGCCGTCGCAAAACTGTCGGTGACGCGTTCAGTGGCAATCAAGCTGATCTCGATCGACTTCACCTGCGTACTGAGATTTTGGCGGATTTCGTCCGTGGCTTGCTGCTCCAGCCGATCGTAAAACAACAACGAGCTAAAGCCCAAACCCAAGCCCGCTGCCGCCAGCACATACAAAAATAGACTGCGCCCCAGTGAATGTTGGGATTGGCGCGATCGGCGCGTTTGACGCAAACAGGCGTTGACCATAGCAGTGGGCATTCTCAAGCATAGACAGGGCGATACCTTTAGTCTGCCCATCGCACCGTTGCCATCCCCAATCCCACCCAAATCTTCGCACTCCGCCCCCACGCCCGATCGCCATGGTAGCGGTTTTGGTGCCCGGATTACCGTACAATTAAACGCGATAAGCCGTCTCGGAGAACCGCCCCATGAGCCTCGGATATGTCGCCCTCGTCCTGCACGCTCACCTGCCCTTCGTCCGCCATCCGGAAAGTGACTACGTGCTGGAAGAAGAGTGGCTACATGAAGCCATCATCGAAACCTACGTGCCGCTGATCCACATGTTTGAGGGATTGAAGCGCGACGGCATCGACTTCAAAATCACCATGAGCATGACGCCGCCCCTCGTGGCCATGCTGGGCGATCGCCTGCTCCAAGAACGCTTCGACGAATACCTCAGCAAACTCGAAGAACTACTCGAACTGGAAATCGATCGCCATTCCCAGTCCGAAAATGGCCACATGAAATACCTGGCGGAATACTACGCCAAGGAATTCAACGAAGTCCGCCAAACCTGGGAAAAGTACGATCGCAATATCCTCACCGCCTTCAAGCACTTCCTCGACACGAATAATCTCGACATCATCACCTGCGGGGCCACCCACGGCTACCTGCCCCTGATGAAAATGTATCCGCAAGCCGTTTGGTCCCAGATCAAAGTCGCCTGCGAATCCTACGAAGAAACCTTTGGCCAAGCCCCCAAGGGGATTTGGCTGCCAGAATGCGCCTACTACGAAGGGGTCGAACGGATGCTGGCCGATGCCGGACTGCGCTATTTTCTCACCGACGGCCACGGGATTCTCTACGCAAGGCCTCGGCCCCGCTATGGCACCTACGCCCCGATCTTCACTGAATCTGGGGTGGCCGCCTTTGGTCGGGATCACGAGTCGTCCCAGCAGGTTTGGTCCTCGATCGTCGGGTATCCCGGTGCCCCCGAATACCGCGAGTTTTACCGCGATTTGGGTTGGGATGCGGAGTATGAGTACATCAAGCCCTACATCATGCCCAACGGCCAACGCAAAAATGTGGGGATCAAATACCACAAAATCACCGGCAAAGGCGTCGATGCGGGCAACAAACAGCTCTACGATCCTTTCTGGGCCAAGGAAACCGCCGCCAGTCACGCCGAAAACTTCATGCAAAACCGCCAAGAACAGGTGCGGAATCTGAGCGGTGCCATGGGCCGCAAACCGATCGTCGTGTCGCCCTACGATGCGGAATTGTTTGGACATTGGTGGTACGAAGGGCCATGGTTCATCGACTACTTCTGCCGCAAATCCTGGCACGATCAGCAAACCTACGAAATGACCCACCTGGCCGACTACCTCCAAGCCAATCCCACCCAGCAAGTCTGTCGGCCTTCCCAGTCCAGTTGGGGCTACAAAGGCTTCCACGAATATTGGCTGAACGAAACCAACGCCTGGATCTATCCGCATCTGCACAAAGCCGCCGAACGGATGATCGAACTGGCGCGAATGGAACCGACTGATGAACTGGAATGGCGGGCCTTGAATCAAGCGGCGCGGGAAGTCTTGCTCGCCCAATCCTCCGACTGGGCCTTCATCATGCGCACCGGCACCATGGTGCCCTACGCCATCCGCCGCACCAAGTCCCACGTCCAGCGTTTCACCAAACTCTACGACGATCTGAAGGAAGGCAAAGTTGATGCGGGCTGGCTCGAAAAAGTCGAAGCGATCGACAACATCTTCCCCAACATCAACTACCGCACCTATCGTCCCATGTAGGTTGGGTGAAACGGAGTGAAACCCAACGCCACAATATACGGTGGCGTTGGGTTCCGCGTTGCTCTACCCAACCGACGGTTCTACATCGCCTTCGCAAATCGCTCTAACGCATCCATCAAATCCATCTGACATTGCAGCGGGATCAGCTCCAGCAAGGGGATTTCGCGTTTACCGCCGCCGACCTTAACGGGCATCGCCGTCAAAATATCCAGCACGGCCTGTTCGCTCAAATCCCGATTGACGAGCAACGGATAAAGTTTCTCCGCCAAGGGCGTATGCAGGTGGGCATCGTTCAGATACAAATGCCACTTCGAAATGTCGATATACACCTGTTCCCCAATGGTCGCGGCCAACCGCTCGATCGCTTCGGAAGAATTCATCATGCCCTCTCAAGATCCGAGTACCAACGTCTTCAGTCTAGCGAAGCTGAGTGCTTTTTAGTCCGTGCCCGGAGCCTTCGGGGCACCGGAATAGTCGGCGATCGCGAATACATAGACCGCATGGAAGGCCAAGGCAGCGGCCCAAATCCCGGTCATATAGGGCGACCACACCCAATCCGCCTGTTGCATCATCCGGAAAAACCACATCCCCGAATTCAAGGCCGCAAAGGCGGCCACATGGGTGGCAAAGGTAACCCGATCGTCGAGGCGACGGTAATCAGGATCATCTCGAGTCGGAACACGGGACCAACGGGGCGGCATCGCAGCACCTCAAATAATAAGCAAGAACAATGATTGCTTCTCTATACTAAGCGCATCCGATCGCAAAACTCCACCCTATGGCGGTTGTCAACGGCACCAATGATTGCGAACATGGGCAGGAAATGTTAAGACTAAGCTATGTTTTTCTCCTAAGGCAAGGTTTTCTGTCGGGCAATTCTTAAATTAGGCTGTTTAGCCCTGGGGATTCTGGGACCAAGGTCTTAGAATCTTTGTGAGAGTATTCGATCCCTTTTTTGTCTGATTACTTGTGACACGCACAAACACCCTTCGCCACAATCCTCCCCCCCGTCGCCAAAGTCATTTGGCGGTGATTGAGCTGCCGGACGAAATCTCGGCCTTTCAGGCCTATCGGCTGTTGCAGTACCATGGCATCTCCCCCGAGAATTTGGCGATCGTTGGGGATGGCTACAGCAGCCCCGAGCGCATCGGCCTCCTACGCCCCTACCAAATCGCCCGCCGCAAATCGCTCAAACTGGCCATGCTATCGGGCATTCTGGGGGCGATCGTGGGCTGCCTTTTGGTGATCGCCAGTGCCACCCAGCAACTGACCTTACCGACGCTGCCCGCCCTGCCCGACGTGCCGCAGTATCTCCATCAATGGCTGATCGTACCCACCTTTAGTCTGGTCAGTGGGGCCTTGGGCGGATTGATTGGCGGTCTGTTCGGCTTCTTTGGGGAAGGGACAGCGGCGGGGATCTATCGCCATCGTCTGCGTCAAGGGCGGTACCTGCTGATGATCGAAGGCTCCGAAAAGCTGGTGCGGTGGGCGCAGGAAGTGCTCAGCCAGTATTCGACCTCGCGCTTGTACTAAGTCTGTTTTAGCAGTCTGACCGTTTGTCACCACCGCCACGATCCCCCTAAATCCCCCTTAAGAAGGGGGACTTTGAATCCAGTTCCCCCCTTCTTAAGGGGGGTTAGCAGGGTGGTTTCATACAAAGAAATGAAATACCTTATCAAGTAAATTGGCCCAAGATCTGAGGGCTTGGGGGACAGTTCGGAATCCTTGGCGTCTGGCCAAGGTGATGCAAAAGGTATTCATGATGGCCCAATTGACGG
>JANOQX010000130.1:0-25433 GCA_031415035.1 Cyanobacteria bacterium VAR_4_metabat_243 | reverse complement strand
TGGGTAGAACCCGTTTAATCAAGCGCCAATCATGCCTGGATACCGCCTGCGGCGCATCCGCAGACGGTCATTTCGTGGCGACCATGTACCGTCAAGGAAAATCTCACTTTCTCACTTGACTTTCAACACAGTCGCTACGACAATGTTTATCCGGTCGTAGTTTATCCGGTCGTAGGGTGGGCACTGCCCACCTTCCACAATATTGATCCAACCGTCGGGTGGGCATTGCCCACCTTCCCAATAAAATCGGTGAACTGGTGGATTTTTTTGTGCCAGTCGGCGGTTTTTGGCGCATCTTATGTAAAGAGAATTCGATCGTGGCCTGAGTCTGCCGCTTTTTTGCGGTAAGCTCCCGATCGGCCAAGGTTTTCGCTTTGCCCCGTTCCCCCCAATCGATTCGGAGTTGGTATCAATGTTGTGGTTTGACCATCCTAAGCAGTGGAAATACACCTTGTTGGCGAGTGCGGTGGCGATCGCCTGTTGGGGGATGCCGTTGTCCCTGACCGCCTTCGCGGCTGATCTGAATCGGCAACTGGCGATTCCCCTGAACAATGGCACTCTGCATCCCCAACGCCGCGAGGCCGATCGGTTGATGCAATTGGGCGGCCAACAGCGCCAAAATGGGGCGTTCACCAAGGCGATCGATTCCTGGCAATCGGCCCTGGCGATCTACCGGGATCTGCGGGACGTGGAAGCCCAAGGCGTGGTCTACGAATTTATGGGCGGTACCTACGCCGACATGGGGCAGTACGTCGATGCGGAAGATGCGATGCGCCGTCGATTGGCGATCGCCCGTGACCTGAGCGACTACCAGGGCCAAATCTTCGGTGCGAATAATTTGGGTACGGTGCTGTTGCAGCGCAGTCAGCCGCAGGAAGCGGCGGCGCTATTTGCCGAAGCCTTAGAAATTGCCAAGAGCGTCAACAACGGCGGCGGCATCGGTCTGTCCTACAGCAATTTGGGCTTGGCCTCCTACAGCATGAGCCAACCCGCCGATGCCGTGCGTTACTACAACCAAGCGACCACCTATCGCCGTCAAGCGCGGGACGTCCTGGGCGAAGCCAACACCCAAAATAATTTGGGTGACGCCTACCGGGCGATGGCCAACTATCGCCGCGCCGCCGGAGCCTACGAAACCGCCCGCGTCCTGTCATTGCAAAGCCTTGATCGGCCCTCGGAGATCCGGGCGATCGAAGGCTTGGGTTATGCCTATGAGGGCATGGGTCTATCGACTGTGGCGATCGACTACCTGGAGCGCCGACTGGCCCTGGCCCGCGCCGACAATAATGCGCCCGAGATCCTCGAAGCGCTGCGGACGATCGCGGCCTACTACCGCCGGAACAACGACTACATCAACACTGAGAACTACTACCAGCAATCGATCGCGGTGGCCGAGCTAATTGGCGATCAGCCCACATTGCGGTTAGTGCAGCGGCAGTTAGAAGATCTGCGCCTCCGTCAATCCGTCAAAATGCAGGCCCCCCGCAAACGCTAGGGTTGGATCATGACGCCTTTGCTGCCGTTGCCCATGACGACGACTTTGGTGTTTTTGGAGTCGGCGAGTTTTTGCATGGCTTCGATTTCGCGCAGGCGGAGGACTTGGTCGCTGAGTCCGGTGGCGAGAATCTTCTGGGCTTCGGCTTCGCCTTGGGCGGCGATCCGTTTACGATCGGCTTCTTGCTTTTCTTTGCTGAGGATGAATTGCATCCGCTGGCTGTCTTGATCGGCTTGGAGCTTTGATTCGATCGTGGCGGTGAGGTTTTCGGGCAGGGTGACGTTGCGCAGGGGCGTGTCTTCGATGATCACGCCGCGATCGGCCACGGCTTGGCCTAAGTCCTGGCGAATTTTTTGGGCGACGGCTTGGCGCTGGCTGGTGTAGATTTCTTGGGCGTTGAATTGGGCGGTGGTGTTGCGGATTAGCGATCGGGCGGCGGGCAGGACGACGACTTCGATGTAGTTGGTGCCGACGGTTTGGTAGATGGCTTTAGCTTGTTCGGGGTTGAGGCGGTAGAGGATGCTGACATCGACGTCCATCATTAGCCCTTCTTTGCTGGGTGTTTGGGTGGTTTCTTTGAATTCTTGGGTTTGGACGGAGAGGTGGACGATTTGGCTGAAGGGATTGCGTAGGTGGAGTCCGGGCTGGAGGATCCGATCGGACACTTGGCCAAAGGTATCGATGACGCCGACATGCCCCGCCGGGACGATCGTCGTGCTGCGGGTCAGGGCGAGGCCCAGTAACCCCACGACGGCAATGCCGATGAGTAATTTGGGCCGATTGAAACTGGAAAGTTGATTAGCCATGATCGGATTTGTGGGTGTGGGATTCGAGGGTAATGATGGTGACTTCGGGTGGGCAGAACAGCCGTCCGGGCGGATAGCTGGCGAGGCCGCGATTGACGTAGAGCTGGTTGGTGCCGACGTCATGGCGGCCCTGCACCCAATCCCAGTTTTGGACAATGCGCTGGGCCGATCGTAGTCCGGGGATGGATTTTTGGATTGAGGCGGGCAGGTAGTCGCCGAATTTCGCCGCGATCGCTGCCAGGTTGCCAATGCCGGGGAGGACAAGCTGTCCCCCGTGAGTATGCCCCGATAGTTGCAAATCCACGCGCCATTGCTTCAGGACGGCGGCGCTATCCGGGTTGTGGGACAAAACTAGACGCGGGATGGCCGGATCGATTGGCTCAAACACGCTGCCCGGATTAAATTCCTTGGACCAAAAATCCGGTAGGCCGACCAAGGCGAAGTCGTCGCCGCAGGGATAGACCACCTGATTCCAGAGGATCGGGATGTCAACGGCGGCGAGGGCGGCGATGATGTCGCGGCGGGCGTGGGGCATGATCAGATCGTGATTGCCCAAGACGCCGAAGGTGCCGTAGCGGCTGCGGAGGCGGGCCAGTTGGGTCGCGAGGGCGGTGATCCAATCGGTTTTGCGGGAGACAAAATCTCCGGTGAGGACGATCAGATCGGCCTGGGCTTGGTTGGCGGCGACGATCGCGGCATTGAGTAAATCGGCGCTGAGGAACTGCCCATCGTAGTGAAAGTCGGACATCTGGACGATCCGCAGGCCGCGTAGCCGATCGGGTAAGTTGCGGATGGCGATGGTGAGGCGATCGGTGCGGAGGGGGCTGGGGGGGAGCATGGGAATTGGGAATTGAGAATTGGGAATTGAGAATTGAGAATTGAGAATGACTCGATCGTAGGCGATCGCAAATGCGACGATTCGTGCGATTTCTGGGACGCCGGAAAATCGGTCTGTTACAATGAGCTTTATTGTTGTGTCGGATGAGTGATGCGCACTTGAGTCAGTCTTTAGATCTGCCTAAGGTAGATGATTTAGTTCAAGAGCTTGCCGCCATTCAGCAAACGGGTGCGAAACGGATTGCGATCTTGGGATCGCGACACGTGCCGATTACGCACCAGAAGCTGATTGAGCTGATGATTTATGCGATGGTGTCCGATGGCAACCGGATTATTACGTCGGGTTCTACGGGTACGAACTTTGCGGCAATTCGGGGTGCGCTGCGGGCGGATCCGAGTTTGCTGACGGTGATTTTGCCGCAGAGTTTGGATCGGCAACCGCCGGAATCGCGGGAACAGTTGGATCAGGTGATGCATTTGGTGGAGCATCCCGAGAACGATACGCTGTCCTTGGGTGAGGCCAGTGCGCTCTGTAACCAGGAGATTATTGCCCGGTGTCAGCAGTTGATTGGGTTTGCGTTCCACGATAGTCATACCGTGTTGCAGACTTGCCGCGATGCCGAGGAGCAACGGAAAGTGGTGACATTGTTCTATTTTGATTAGGCCTCTATTTTGATTAGTTCGGTGTCCGCGATGCTGTTGTCCCAATTTTCGATTTCGGCGGTGTTGCTGATCGCCATTGCGGCGGCGGCGGCGTTGGTCTATGCGCCATTTTTGGCGGTGGGCTTGGCCCGCGTCACTTCCGGCTATGACGTGAATGCCCCGCGTGCGATGTTCGATCGGCTGCCGGAATGGGGCAAACGGGCCACCTGGGCGCACCAAAATGGCTGGGAGTCGTTTGTGCTGTTTACGGCGGCGGCGCTGATGGCCTACGTCAGTGGGGTCGATTCCGATCCGGTGCGGTGGGCGGTGCTGGCTTATCTGGTGGCCCGGTTGCTGTTTTCGGTGTGCTATATCGTGAATATTGGGCTGCTCCGATCGGCAATGTTCGCCATCGGCACGTCGGCGATTTTTACGTTGATGTCCGAGAGTATTCGTACGGCCCTGGCGGTGGGTTAGGCGCGGCGGGTTAGTTGTGTTTAAGTTGTTGATGGAGGCGTTTTTATGGCTGCCAGTTATTCCTTTGATGTGGTGAGTGATTACGATCGGCAGGAGTTGGTCAATGCGATCGACCAGGCGACTCGGGATATTAGCAGCCGCTACGACCTGAAAGATACGGCGACGACGGTGGAGCTGGGCGAAGATTCGCTGGTGATTTTGACCAATAGCGAGATGACGCTGACGGCGGTGACCGATGTACTGTGCCAGAAGGCGGCGAAACGCAATTTGTCGCTGAAGATTTTTGACTATGGGACGATCGAGTCGGCTTCGGGCAATCGGGTGCGGCAGGAAGTGAAATTGATCAAGGGATTGACTCAGGAGCACGCCAAGACGATTACGAAGCTGCTGCGCGATGAGTTTAAGAAAGTCCAGGGTTCGATCCAAGGCGATGCGGTGCGGGTCACGGCGAAGTCCAAGGATGATTTGCAAGCCGTGATGCAACGCCTGAAGACGGAAGAGTTTCCTGTGGCGTTGCAATTCGACAACTATCGCTAGTCGGTGATCGGGGGCGGGGCGGGGTTGATCTGCCAGAGATAGATGTGGGATCCGCGATATTTGTAAGGCATCTTGATCAGGGGTTCGAGTCGGTTGCCGTAGGTGGCTTGGAGGGATTCGCGGAGTGCGGGCGAGGGCGTCAGCACAAACCGATCGCTGAAGTCGCCGGTGGCGATGTCGATTGGCTGTGGCGTGGAGCTGATTTGAAACTGGGTGTTGGGTGGGACGATGCGGGCCAGGGAGATGATGTTGCTCAAGGCGTAGTCAAAGAAGGGACCCCCACTGCCATCACTGATGATTAAGGGATGCGCCGATTGATTGATCCGCCGGGCAATGGCCGGATTGCAATCACTAAAATCTTTGTTCCACCAATTGCTGGCTTGGACATGGGCACCCCCCGAAGCCATGCCCGTCAGCAGCAACAGCGCCAAGCCACTCGCACTCAGCCAGCGCTGCGGCCTCGGTGGTTTGGCAGGATGGGTGACACTCAGCCGACTGCCCAACAAATAACCGATCGCCAAGAATAATCCCACCGAACTCGGCAATAGGTAACGCGACGGCAGAATGCCCCGCAAACCGTGACCGACTAGCGCGATCGGCAACCCGAAGGTCAACAGACCGACAAATAGCCAGGTCTGGATCGGGGTTTCGCGTTGGAGCCGATACAGGGCGATGATACTGAGAATGGCGCAGCCGATCGCCAAGCTGATCAGCGCGATCGCCATCGGGAATGAATCCTGCAACGAGGTATTCAGGTCAACAAACATCCGGCGGAATAAGCCAAACCAATTCTTCACGCCCTCGCCGAGGTTGAGGGGTTTGTTCGTGCCGTCTTCTTGGGCCACTACTTGGCGCGTCACAAAGACCCAAACCCAAGGCAAAAAACTTAATCCGGCCAGACTGGATGCGGCGATCAAGCGGTGCCGCAGCGGCCGATCGGGCCAATAGAGGACGATCGCATAGATGCCATAGCCCAACAGTGGGACGATGGCAAGAATATGTGTATAGAGACTGGCGCTCATGGCCAAACTAAAAACGAGCCAACTGCCCCAGGTCTTGCGCCGAATGGCGCGGAGCAATGCGGCCCCCGCGACGATCGTCAGCAACGTCCAGAGGCTATACATCCGGGCCTCTTGGGCGAAGATTAAATGCGTCGGCGAAATCGCCACCAGGGCCGTGGCACAAAGGGCAATGCGCCGTCGCTGGAACAGTTCGATCGCCAGCCAGTAGACCGCCGGGAGTAAGATCAGGCCGCACAGGACGGAAAATCCGCGCAAGTTCCCGATCGAACTGCCAAATAGTCGCGACCAGCCATGGCCCAACAAAAAATAGAGCGGTGTGATATGGGCATCTTCGATCGCCAAGCTGCGCAGCACGGCCCCCAGACCCCGATCGGGATCGAACTGCTGAAACTGCTGGAGCATCTGGGCCGTCACCAACTGATTCGGCGCGATCGCCTGATAAATCTCCGTGGTGGTATAGCCAAAAATCCGGATCGATGAATAGACTTCATCGCCCCAATAAACGAGCCGATCCAAATGGGCCACTCGAAAAATCACACCCAGCCCGATCGCGAAAGCAACACAAAAATAATACATGTAACGATTCCCGAGACCTTAACTCATTCAATCACAGCCACCCCCTGAACGACCTCCCTCTGAATGTAGAAAAAATTGCGACTGCGCCAGGGGCAGGCGTATGTCTTGCGTTAGAGGGGGCGAATCTTGTGGTGGATTGTCATCAGGACGCTTCGCACAGGCTTGAAAATTGGGGGGACGTTGGGCGGTGTGAAATTACGGAAATTGGGTATTCCGGAGCGGAATTGTTGCGTGCGAATGCGGATTGTTGTTTCTTCTCTTTTGGTTGAATCGTCTGCTGGTAAGTGGTGTTGGCGTTTGGGGTGAAGCGCGATCGGCGTGGCATGGGTTCCCAGTAACTTCACCGTTAGGGATTTAACTTCTAAACATGAAGCGCAATAAATTGACGCGCGGCGTTCAATCACGCCATGACTTTTTCGACTCTCACTCACTCATCATCCCCGATACACCATGAAAACAAGAACTCGCTTGCCCTATCGCAACTTACTCGCGGTCATGCTGGCGGCGACTGGGTTGGTCTCGCTGGTATTGCCCGTCTGCGCCGATGGCACCGTCGCTGGCACCAGCATTAGCAACACGGCCAATGCCACCTACGAAGATCCCAATGCACCTGGCACCACGATCGACAGCACTTCGAATACCGTGACTGTGACCGTGGCGGAAGTCGCAGGTTTGACCGTCACCGCATCGGGTGTGACGGATAACAACGGCGGTGTGGTGCAAGTGGGCGATCAGTTGCTCTACACTTACACTCTGACCAACGTCGGTAACGACCCGACCCAAATCCGCGTCCCCAACTTGGCCAGTTCCACTGGGCCTGCCACCGTCAGTGGCAACCTCGAAGTCAGCACCGATGGCGGTACGACTTGGGTCGCAATTACCGGGACAGAATTGATTACGGGTTCGATCGCGCCGGGTGGTTCGGTGCTCGTTCGCGTGCCGCTGACGGTTTCTGCTGGCGCTCAGACTAATGATGTGATTACTGTCACCCTAGGCGACACGCCGGGTGATGCCCAGAACCAATTGCGTAATCCCAACGGTGGTGATATCTATACCGTCGATAACGCCAACGGCGCGGTGCCGGGTGAAGTTGCGGGCTTGCCTGTGAACGGCGTGCGTGAAGCCAGTTCGACCCAACAGGTGAAAGTGGCCAGTACGCTCAAAACCTACGCCCTGGCGACGATCCTCAAGTCCCGATCGGCTTACAATAACGCCGGAACCCCCGCGATCGGTGATGACCTGCTCACCTACGACTTCGGTCTGCGGGTGGAGAACACTGACCCCACGGGTAATGGCATTACGCCTGCACCGTTGGTGGGCAGCGACCTGAAAGTTGATGGCGTCGTTAAGAGCCATATCTTGGTGTCCGATGCGATTCCGGCGGGTACGGATTTGGCTGTGGCGCTGCTGGCTCCTCCGGGATGGCAAGCGGTCTACACGATCGACCCCGTGACGACGAATGCGAATGTGGCGGCTTGGACGACGACGGTTCCGGCGAATTTGACCACGGTGACCCGCGTTGGTTTTATCAATAACCTCGCCGTTGTCACTTCCGTTGCACCGGGGAGTACGGTGACGGGGTTCTCGATGCAACTGAAGGTCGAAACCACTGCCGCTGCGCCGTTGACCGTGGCCAACTTGGCCCAATTGTTTGGTAAAACGCCGGGCACGAATATCCCGGTCTACGACGAATCCGGTGACCAAAACCCCAGTAACTACAACGGCACCACGCCGCCCACTGGCACCGATACCAACAACGATGGCGTCCCTGATCAGCCACCGACGATCGGCGATGGTTATATCAATGATCCAGCGGATTTGGGCACGGTGACCAGCGATCCGGGCAACAATAACAGCGGCACGGGGCTGGATGGTGAAGCCAACGTATTTGTGGTGGATTCGCCCATTGCTTCCTCGCTGCAAAACGGCCCGGAAACGACACCCGACGCGATCGGACCCACAAGCGTCAACGATGACTTTACTAACAAGTCCTCACCGATTCCGCCGAATACTGCGCCCGGTTCGCTGGTCGATCCGCCGCCCGTCGCCTTCACCAACACAGTGAAGAATAACGGTACCGATGCCGGTGTCTTGACCCTGGCACCGAAGCCGCCCGCGAATCTCGCCGATTTGCCCACGGGCACCACTGTGACCGTGACCTACGGTGCGGATTCAGTGAGCTATCGGTATAACGGCACGACGTTCACGATCGTTAGCAGTACCGTTGGTGCTGGTTTGCCGATTACCATTCCTAACTTTGATCCTACTGAAGTGGTCAACTACGGTGTGGAAGTCAATCTGCCTGTTGGTACGCCGCTTTCCACGGATGCCACTGATCCGGAAAAGGGCTTCCCCGTGACGATACTGGCCGCGATCGATAACTACATCACCGACGCCAACAACGACGGCATTAAAGATGGTGGAGCCGATGGTGTGGTCAATGCCACGAACGAAACCATCGATCGGGTCTACACTGGCTTCCTGAAAATGCTGAAGGAATCCCGTGTGCTCCCTGGCACTGGCCCAGCGGTCGCCGCAGCGGACGGCACCTTTAGCGTCAATCCCAAGACCCCCGCACCCGGCAACGTGATTGAGTATCGGATTACCTATACGAACATCTCCGAAGCTCAAGCGGGTACGGGCAATATCTTGCTCAATGCTAGCAATGTCAAAGTGGTGGAGGATGGAACGCTGAAACTGTTGCCCACTGACACTAAAAATAACTGGGCCTTGGATAACGATGGCGATGGCAAGATCGACACCAGTAACGTTGCGGGTTCGGCTCGTGATTCTGGTGCTTCGACCATTACCTTCTTCAGTGGCAAACCCGCCACGATCGGCAGTGCCGACCAGACGGGAACCACGGTGGGTACGGATGTGACCAAGTACGTCGATACCGTTACAGGTGTGGTCGTGCCGGGTGAAAATCGCACCTTTACGTTCCAACGCAAGATGAATTAGATTTTCCACTAATCCCGGTGGTTGAGCGGCACCGTAAAACCACCGGGATTTAATTCCCAATCCCCACAATCACCCTTTTAAGGTTTTGTACCATGAAGAAATTCTCGAAACAACTCTCGATCGGTCTCACCGCTGCGGCTTTCGTCTCCGTCTTGCCCTTCGTGAGCCAGCCCGTGATGGCGAGCTTTCAGTCCGCTGGCAACACGATCGCCCAAGCTCTCCAACAGCCCAAAATTCAACTCAACTTGGGAGCCGAGAAGCTCGTGGGTGCGGGTGATCAGGCGAATTGGCAGGCATTGAAGGGGAATGTCTCCGTCAACCCCGGCGATCGGTTGCGCTATGTGGTCACGGGTCAGAATGCGGGTAAATCCGCCGCCAAGAAATTGGTGGTGACCCAGCCCGTGCCGAGGCAGATGACTTACCAAATCGGCAGTGCGCAGAATAGCAATCAAGCGAATGCGACCTACAGCATTGACGATGGTAAATCCTTTACCGTGAAGCCGATGGTCAAAGTGAAGTTGGCCGATGGCAAGGAAGAAATGCGTCCCGCTCCGGCAGAGTCCTATACCCATGTGCGTTGGCAGTTTGATAACGCGATCAATCCGAATGCCCAAGTGAAGGCCTCCTACGAAGTCCAAGTGCGGTAAATTCGATCCCCCTAACCCCCTTAGAAATGGGGCACCGGAATCAAAGTCCCCCTTTTTAAGGGGGATTTAGGGGGATCGAATCCCCAAGCGTAGTCCCGTCTCCCTGTTGTTGTCCTAGCCCGATTTCCCCGTTCACTTCAGCTAATGTGCATGGAGATAAGCCCAGTGATCTGTGCCAATCCTCGCTTCAAATTCCTCGCTTTTTCGAGTTCAATTCTGTCTTTGATCAGCCCGATCGCGGCCCTTGCCGAATCGCGCCCATTAATCCATAACCAAGCGGCCTACGAATACGCCGATGTGAAAAATCGTCTGCAATTTCAAGGTATTACTTCGACGCTCGAAACGCAGCCGAATCCATTAATTGATCCCTTGGGTCGAATTCTCGGTTGTAATGGCGCGGTATTGCCGGACTATGCCGGGTTTACGGTGGGGCTGTATGAAGCCAACCCCAGCGATCCGACGGGTACGGAATTGGGTAATCTGGTGCCATTGACGCCGACGGAAGTCCCGGATGTGCAAGACAATGGGGTGCCCGGCGGACTCGCACCGAATACCACGAACAATAATCCCTACGCGTTGTCGAATAGCGTTTCTCAGGATTTACGCGGCGTTTATAATTTTCTCTTTGATCCGGCGAAGGGTCAGACCCAAGCGGGTCGCAGCTACATTCTTGTGGTCAATCCGCCCGCGAATACGATCTACCAACAGCGGCGGGTGAAGATTCAGATCGTGGACAGCACGGGTGGCATTGGCAATAACATTGTGCGGTATCTGGCGACGTCGTTGGACGGTCAGCCGATTAGTGCGACGGGTGATACGACGGTGCAGGATAATATTGCCTTCGTGAGTAATGCGGAGACGATCGGGCTAGACTTACTGGCGCTCCAATTTACCTTGCAAATGTGTCAGCCCGACCAGATGCAAATTGTCAAATCCGCTGACCGATCGGTGTCCGAACCCGGTTCGAATGCGGTCTATCGGCTCTCGGTCAAGAACCGGGGGGATGCGGCATTGCAGCAGATTGACATCACGGATATTCTGCCGTTGGGTTTCCGATTCTTGCCCAATTCGGTGCGTGGTGAGATTGATAATCAGATCGTGCCGATTACGGTTGATGTGAATGGCAGTACGATTCGATTCCGCACGACAGCGACAATTCCGCCGAATCGGGTGTTGAACATCGCCTATGCGACGCAGATTACGCATGATGCGACACGTGGAACGGGGCGCAATTCCGCCGTGGTCACGGGGGAACGATCGGACAATCGCTTTAAGCTCAAAGATGGCCCCGCAAATCACCAGATGAAAGTCCGTCCGGGACTGCTTTCCGACTGCGGTGTGATCATTGGTCGCGTGTTCGATGACAAAAACTTCGATGGCGAACAGCAACCCCATGAACCCGGTATTCCCAATGCCGTGATCTTCCTCGATGACGGTAATCGCATCACCACCGACGCGAAAGGCCTGTTCTCGGTGAGTAATGTCCTGTCCGGTGCGCGCACTGGAGTCTTGGATCTCACGAGTATTCCGGGCTATGCCTTGGCCGCTGATCAACCGTTGAAAACTAATCGTCAGAATCAATCGCGGTTCGTGCGACTGGCCCCAGGCGGTCTGGTGCGTATGAATTTCGCCGTCACCCCCAGCTCACTTCCGTCGTCACCTCGGTAGGCAAACCCCATGAAATTTACAGCATTCCATTGGCAAGCCTCCCTGCTTTGCCTCACGCTTGATCTGCTCACCCACAGCGCGATCGCCCGTCCGGCGAAGGCGGAAGTGGTTGATCCAGAGTCGGTACAACCGTTAACTGAAACAGTTGTGAAAACTGCGAAGCTAGCGGTAAAGCCAACGCTGGAACCGACGATTGCGGCATTGGCAACTTCCTTGCCGATCGTCGAACCGGAATCCACGACCAAACCCGAGTCGCCACCCGTTAAAACTGCCGCCGAGCTAATTCAGGCCCTCAAGGCGGCGAAAGCCGTGGCGCAGAATGTGGTGAATCAACCAGCGATTCCGATCGCTCCGGTGGCAGCGGCAACTAGTGCGGAACTGAAGATCCTGACACCCGTGGCCGATACGCTCCTGGATGTCCCAGCGGCGACGGTGGTGATTCAGTTTCCGCAGGGGCAAGCGGTGGAATTGTTAGTGAATGATCTGGCCGCTTCGCCGCAATTGGTGGGGCGAACGGAAACTGATGCGGCGACGGGATTGGTGACGCAGACTTGGTATGGGGTGCCGTTGCAGGAAGCGGGGAATACGATCGTCCTCCGATCGACCACTGATGCAACTTTGAAAACGGCGATCGTGGTGCAGGTGCGGGGTGCGGCCAATCGCCTGACGGTACAAACCCGCGAAGCCAAGATTCCCGCTGATGGCCGATCGACGGCGACGATTACGGGCGAATTGCTCGATGCCCAAAAAAATCGCGCGAGTCGGGATGATTTGGTCACACTGGCGACAACGGCAGGGGAATTCCTGGGCGACGATGCCGAACCCGCGCAGCCCGGATTCCAAGTACGAGCACAACAGGGACTGTTTACCGCGCAATTAAAGGCGGGATTGGAAGCGAAGACGGTGCGGATTCGGGCCTTGGCGACGAACCTGGAAGCCTTTACGCAGTTGGAGTTTGATACGAACTTGCGACCGTCGATCGCCACTGGGGTAATTGATTTGCGCCTGGGCCGACGGGGCACGGATTTTCATCGGAGTCTGCGAGAATTCTTGCCCGCTGATGGCGACAATGGCTATCGGGTTGACGGTAATGTGGCGCTATTTGCCACCGGGAAATTGGGTGAATGGCTGATCACGGGTGCGTACAATAATGCGCGAAATCTGAACCAAGATTGCAATGGCGACACGCGCCTCTTCCGCGATCAACAATTCTGTGAAAACAACTATCCGATCTATGGTGATAGCTCTCAATCCACCGTCCTGACGCCCTCGAAGGATAGCGTCTATCTGAAGCTGGAACGCACTTCGCGCGTCGCCAATGCGGGCAGTGATTTTGCGATGTGGGGCGATTTTAACACCGAAGAATTTGCGACTAAGTCCCAGGAATTCACGGCATCGTCGCGCCAGTTGCATGGCTTTAAGGCGAATTACAACCTGGGTGATTTGCAAGTTTCGGCGCTCTACGGCAACAATATCCAAGGCTATCAGCGCGATATAATTCCGCCTGATGGCACCAGTGGTAGTTATTTCCTCTCCCGGCGGGTGTTGCTCGCGGGGAGTGAGGATGTGTATTTGGAAACGGAGGAGCTGAATCGACCGGGGACGGTGCTCGATCGTAAACAACTAAATCGTGGCCCGGATTACGAAATCGACTACGATCGCGGTTCCCTGCTTTTCCGTCAGCTGGTGCTGCGGACGGATATTGGTAAAAACGGCGAAACCCTAGTGCGTCGGATTGTGGTCAGTTATCAATATGACAATCCCGGTGTTGATGCCAATCTCTATGCGGGGCGTTTGCGCTATCACCTTTCCCGTGTGCCGGGTCAGGAAAGTTGGGTTGGTGCGACGTATTTGAAAGAGAATCAAGGCGATCGGGGGTTTGCGATCTACGGCGCGGATGCCTACGTTTCCTTGGGTAACAAAGCGAGTTTAATTGCCGAATATGCCCATTCCGATAATAATTTTAGCAGTGCCAATGTCACAGGTTCGGCTTACCGCCTGGATCTGCAAGGTGAATTAGCCAAAGGATTGCAGGGGCGGGCTTACTACCGATCGGCGGCAGCGGGGTTTGCGAATAATGCGACCACGAGTTTTATTCCCGGTCAAGCCCGCTATGGGGTTCAAGCGACGGCAACGCTGAGTCCGCAGACGAGTATTCGAGCGCAGTACGATCGGGAAAGTAATAATGGCATTGCCCCCGACCCGGTGAGCAACTTCGGCGATTTATTCACGCCTTCGACCTTTAGTCGTCCGGGTGTGGCAGTGGATAATGATCTCACGACGATTTCCCTGGGGGTGCAACAGAAATTTGGCGCGGCGGATGCGAGTATGGATTGGCTCCATCGCGATCGTAATGATCGACTCGGCACGCTCAATAGCACCTCCGACCAACTGCGATCGCGGCTCAGTTTGCCCCTGGCGAAGAATCTCACGTTCCTCGCTCAGAACGAAACGACGTTATCGAATCAAACCGATGCGCTGTACGGCGATCGGACGTTACTTGGACTGAACTGGCAAGCGATTCCGGGAATTAATCTGCAATTGGCGCAGCAATTCTTCCACCGTGGTTTGTATGCGGGCAAATCGTTAACGACGTTTAGTGTGGATGGCGATCGGAAACTGGGCCGCGATACGACGATTAAAGGCCGCTACATGATGTTTACGGGTGCGGATGACGTGACGATGCAAGGCGCGATCGGGCTAAATCACAAGCTGCAAATCTCACCGGGATTGCGGATGGATTTAGCTTACGAAAGGGTGTTTAGCACGATCGACACGAGAGCGGCATCAGGCAGTTTATTCGCCCAGCCGTTTGCCTTTGGTTCCAGCAGTTCGGGCTTGGGGTTGGTTAGTGGGGACAACTATAGCGTCGGGCTGGAATACAGTGAGAACAAGGATTTCCAAGCCAGTGCCCGTTACGAACGTCGGGTCAGCACTTCGGGTAACAACACGGTTTTATCAGCGGCGGCTACAGGTCGTCTGAGTCCGGCCATCACCGCGCTCGCCCGCTATCAGCAATCGAATGTCGCGAATCAAACGGTGACGGGATTGGGTGATACGGCGAATTTGAAAGTGGGTTTGGCTTATCGCAGTCCGGACGACGATCGATTCAATGCGCTGTTGCGTTATGAATATCGTAAAAACCCATCGATTTCGCCTGATACGATTTTGTTTGGGAGCGGCAGTGGCACGACTGATCATCTGTTTGGAGTGGAAGCGATTTATGCACCGAATTGGCAGTGGGAATTCTACGGCAAGTTTGCGCTGCGGAATAGCACGACGTATTTTGCCAATGATTTAATCGGGAAAGGTACGGTGACGGTGGCTCAGGCGAGGGCGACTTATCGGCTCGATGATTCCTGGGATCTCACGGGTGAAGCCCGCTGGCTAAATCAGTCGAGTGCGAATTCGCGAGAAATGGGGCTGTCTTTGGAAGCGGGTTATTATCTTTCGCCCAATCTGCGGGTGGCGGCGGGTTATAGCTTTGGCCGAGTGCGCGATCGGGAATTCGATACCAGCCGATCGGCGGGCGGCGCATATCTCGGTCTGACCTTCAAGCTGAATGAATTGTTTGATGGCTTTGGATTGCAGAAGCCGCCCAAAAAAATACCTGCTGCACAAACGCCAGAACCTCCAGCGATCGCCATTCCAGTGGAGCAGCCAATGCCAATAACACATCCTGTTAGCGATGTTGAAGCAGAATCTGTTGTTGAACCGATTGCCCAACCGATCGAGGCACCGATTAAACAACCGCGCAAGGCGATTGTGCCTCAACGCTACTAATCAATTAGCCCGATTGAATGATTCAAATACGGTTCTTAGTCAACCTAATCCTTTTCCTGCCGAGAACATTATCCCCATAAAGCCATGCCAGTCTCTTCCAAAAAAAATCAGCGCTCCTTTCTGCAACTTGGCTGCCGTTTAGCCACATCACTCCTGCTATCCAGCACGGTAATCTCTAGTTTGGAAGGATTTCTTTTCACCCAATTAGCCCAAGCCGCGCCTGGTCGAAAAGACTGGTGTGGAACCGTTTGGAGCGTTGAAAATCAGAACACATTGGCTTGGATCAATCCCACAACTGGACTAACCACATCCGCTTCTGGCCCGACGGCACAAATTACGATGCCTGGTGGATCAATGGGAACGGCAGTTGCGGCGATCGGGATTCATAAAGAATCGGGCACCATGTTTGCCTTTGATCGGATTGGCACAACTGGGACATTATATAAGTACAAATTTGGAGTAGATACGGCTTGGACTCCAGTTTCAGTCAGTGGCTTACTTGGGTCATCGGGAACTCAATCGATTGCTGGAGCCTCTAGCAACTTAAACAAAATGACAGTGGACGGTAATACGCTGCTCATTGCTGAATCCAATGGAGTTGCAGTCTATTCTGTCCCGTTAAACTCATCTGGGGCGGTCATTGGGGGGGCGACGTCAACGGTCTATAATTATTCTGGCGATCCGGGGGCCTACAATCATTTATCAGCAGTCAATGACCCTGTCTTGTATCCGATTGGTACAGAGTTCATTAATGGTGGTGATCTGACGACTGATGAATACGGAGATGTCTATAATATTACTTATAATGCTGTTGTTACGGCTTATCCTATCGTTAATAATGTTAGACAACAAACATTACAAACCACTAAAGCCTATTTTTACAAAAAAAGTGGGACAACCTGGATCTATCAAGGTGAAACGTCTGCGACGGTAAACTTTGCTGGTGCGGCTTTCTATAAAGGGGATTTATTTGTGAAGGCTGCTTTGCAATTTAAGAAGGTGGATCTGACTCGTTCTGGTAGCGGTTATACCGGTTGGAATAGTCCGCTGGTAAATATTGGTGCGGCTAATGGAGTTGGAGCGGGTAGTGCGGATCTCACCGCTTGTGGTACTCCCAACGTCGTCGTCACTAAGAACCAACAAATTTATACCGACGCAGCGGCGACTACAATATCGGCAGATCAAACCAAAGTTAAACCGGGTGAGTATATTAAATATACAGTCACGGCGAAAAACACGGGTGATACTTGGGCACGTAGCACGAGCCTAACGGATAATTTGCCGATCGGCACGAGCTATGTTCCCAATAGTGCCACCTTAAACGGTGTCAATCTGGGGCTGGTGGCTTATCCAAGTACGGGATTTTCCTTGAATAGTCCTAGTTCCGCAACGGGAATTATTCCATTCTTGCCAGACCCCGATACTGCAACCTTGACTTTTTTGGTACAGGTAACGGCAATTGCTGGTGCGGTTCAGAATCTTGCGACAGTGGCTTATGTTGATAGTTCCGGTTTGCCTTCGGAGCCGCCCATTTGTACGACGGGAGTGAATTGTGGTACATCGACGAGTCTACCTGTGGACTCTGTGGCCAATCAACCACCGAATACAGTCGATATTAATGCCACATCCCAAGTGAATCCAGGCGGCTCGACAGCGGTACAGATCCCTCCTCTCAGTGGCACCGATCCGGAAGATGGCGCAATCGGCAATAATGACAGCTTCAAAATCATTACCCTACCGACCAATGGCACCCTGTCCTATGATGGCACGCCTGTTACTGCCGGACAGACAATCGCCAATTACGATCCCACTAAACTGACGATCGACCCCAATGACGGCGCGCTGACGGTGAGCTTTACCTATGCGGCGATCGATGCAGCGGGTCAAGCCGATGCCAGCCCCGCGACAGTGACAATGCCATTTACGACTGCGCCTCCCAATATTTGTACTGTGGCCGGAGGTATCCGAGGCACGAACCTATTTGCCAATGATGGTAACTTTGGGACAGGTTCATCAACACCATCCACCAGTACACCGCTGCCCCCCGGTCGCACCACCTACAACTTTCAGAATTACGGTTCAGCCAGTCCCAATGATGGCAACTATGCGATCGTCAATCAGCTAAACCAAAACACTTTTTCTGGCAATTGGCATAATGCATTTGGCCATACAACAGGCACGGTCAACGACCAAATGATGGTCGTCAATGCCGCCGCTGTCCCTGGAACGTTCTATACCGAAATGTTGACGGTACCCCCCAACCAAAATATCGAGTTCTCTGCTTGGATTTTGAATTTAATTAAGGCATCGTCGCCTTTGAGTTCACCAATAAGACCCAATATTTCCTTCGTGATCAATCGCATTGGGGTGGATGATAACAATAATGGCACGATTGATGAACTCGGCGAGGGTCAGGTGGTCACTAACAGTGGACTTGTACCTATGGCAAACACGCCAACTTGGTTCAACTACGGGGCAATTATTAATACGGGTAATGCCACCCAGATTGAGTATCGGCTAGTGAATAACGCGCCTGGTGGTCTTGGAAATGATCTACTCCTTGATGATTTATTCGCGGCCCCCTGTAGCCCCCTGGATCAGGGTAATATTACGGGCACCCTATACCGTGATACTAACACGAACAACCTCTACAACAGTGGCACCGATACGACGATGCCAGCAAATATTGCGGTAAATTTGATTTCGAGCACTGGTACAATCGTGGCTACTGCTTATACGGATGCGAGCGGCAACTACAGTTTTACAAATGTTCCTGCGGGCAGCAATTACAGGCTGCAAGTTGCCTTAACGGATTCGGACATTCCGATCGGTGCAATACCGACTGCGAATCCGACGGGTGCGAGTAACACCGGTATTCAAACTGGTATTACCATTGCGGATGGTGCAACACTAGCCAATCAAGACTTTGGGTTTCTCTCGACCAAACCGCAAGTGCTCCTGGTCAAACGGATTACCGCCATCAATGGTGGTACTAGTAGCGTCGGTGGCGATAGCTTGGCGGGCTATATCGATGCCCTCACCAATCCCTACGATGACAACACCATCACGATTCCGACCCAATTAACACCGACCGATCCACCAAAAGATACCGACAAATGGCCGACGCCCAGTAGCTTTATGCGCGGTGGCATTGCTGGCGGTAACATCAAACCCGGTGACGAATTAGAATACACAATCTATTTCCTCTCCGCTGGCGATGCTGCGGCCAAGAATGTGTTGTTCTGCGATCGGGTTCCCACCAATGTCAGCTTCATGCCTACCGCATTTAATGGTGTCACACCTACCGCAACGGGTGGATTAGGGGGCGATCGCGGCATCCTCTCCCTGATCAACGGCACCACCGCTGCATTCACCAACATTGCCGATGGTGATGCGGCCCGCTACTTCCCACCGAATAGCGATCCGACCAGCGTCTATCCCAACCTTAACTGTGGCGGGACGAATAGTAATGGAGCCGTGGTGATCAACCTCGGCAACTTACCCAATGCCACGGCCCCCGGCACCCCGGCTGGAGCCTTCGGATTTGTCCGATTCAAAGGGCGGGTGAAGTAACCGCATGTCTGACTTTAGGATGATGTCGATCGGGGATGGTTCTGCTAGATTTTGAGTATTGTGGTTGATTGATCAAAATGTCGGTAGCCTATGAATAGCGATCGCTGGCGTGAACTGAAGCAAAAATTGACCGATGAATCCGATTTGTCGGAGATTTGGTCATATTACATGGATCATTTTGCCGATCATCCAAAGTTTACGCGGATGGGATCACGGGTGGACGATCCCTATCTGGATGCGGTGACGTTGAGTATTTGTCAGCATTTATTTGGCGCGGGTTCGACGATCGCCGATGCCCTGACGATTTGCATTCCCCAGCAGCGGTTTTATCATGGGCCGTTTATGGTGGGTGGGCGGATTGGTGGGATTATTTATGATGAGAATACCAAAACGGGTTTGCTGGCGGTGTCGGCTGATGCGGCCAATAGTGGCATGATGCAGTATTCCCGCTTTTCCAAGCCGATCGCGGTGCCACCCCCGCCGGATCATCCGGAATGGAATTAGAGGATTGCATAACCTGTTGAAGCTGGGTTGTATCCACGAGAAAATGTCCTTAGCGATCCTTCGATTGGGAGCATCCGATGGCAAGTCCGCTCTACCACCTGTCCAAAAAGCTCAAGCAACTTCCCTGGTTCAAAACTGCGGGCGATCGGGCATTTTTTGTGATTGGTCTAATTTTGGTTATGATCGTCGTGCTGTACGCGATCGGCAGCTATCGCGATCAGGGTGTGATTTCCGCCTGCCAAGCTAAAGGGGGCAAACCCGTCTACCGCACGGAATACCGGGACATGCCGGATGGCAGTGGGGGGAGTTTTCGGCAGTCATATCCAGTGCTCGATCGGTGTGAGGTTAAGCCGTAGGGTTTGTCGATTAGCGGGTATGACTGACATTGACGGAATATGCTGAAAGTGGCATAATTAAGAGATGAAGCCTGTATTAAAGCCTGTGGAATGGATTGGGGGTGCTCGTGATGACTTGCGCGAGTTTCCCGATGATGTTCAGCAATTGATGGGTTTCGCGTTATATCGGGCGCAGTTGGGCAAGAAACATCCTCAGGCCAAACCACTCAAGGGGTTTAAGGGCGCTTCTGTGATTGAAATTGTGGAGGACTTCGACGGGGATACTTATCGATCGGTCTACACGGTGAAGTTTGAAGAAATTATTTATGTGCTTCATGCTTTTCAGAAGAAGTCGAAGCGGGGGATTGCGACGCCGAAGCAGGATATTGACTTGATTGAGTCACGGCTCAAGCGGGCGAAGGAACATTATGATTCATATTTACAGGAGCAGCGTCATGACTCAGGAAATTGAAGTTTATTCCGGTAGTGGTAACGTGTTTGCTGACTTGGGTTTGCCGGATGCGGATGAGTTATTGATTAAGGCACAGCTTGCGGATCAAATCAGCGACTTAATTGAGGAACGCAAATTGACTCAAGTTGAGGCGGCAAAGCTTTTGGGGATTGACCAGCCGAAGGTGTCGGCACTGGTGCGTGGGCGGTTGTCGGGCTTTTCGACCGATCGATTGTTCCGGTTCCTGAATGCCTTGGGTCGTGATGTGGAAATTCGAGTGGTGCCGAATTTGGCGGCGGATACGCGATCGGAGACTCGTGTTGTGTCGGCTTAGGTTAGCGTGATCGCTACTACCAATCAAGTTTACCCTTTGCGATCTTGTGCTTTCTCATAGGCGTCGTCATGCTCGGCAAAGCTCAAGATTAAGACGCGCTTGGGTGACGGTGATTCGTAAATGCGATAGACCAGTCGGTAAGCCACCCCTTCACAGTCGATTTCCAGCGATCGGCAATGCGTTAATTTCCCAGTCAGATTGTGACTCGGCAAGCCACGAGTTCGATGCGGATCGATCGCCAAAACCTGCTGATAACGCCCGAAATCTGCCTGGAGTTCTTCTGGCAGCTCAGCCAAGTCTTGTTGAATGACCGCTTGGTTAATCTGAATGGTGTATTGCGTTGCCACGATGAGTTAACCAATCATTGAGTGCAGTTTCGTCAATTTCTGCGCCAGCGACGATCGTCGTAATCCACTGGGTGGGGTCATCGAGACTGGTCAGCCGCTCGATCGCACGCGCTTCGGCAGACAGAGAAGACGATGTTGGGCGAGATTGCAGTTCTGCCACAAGTGTGACCAGCGTTTCCTGGACAGTCTCACGAATAATCGCTTTGAGCTGATCGATCGTTAGGTCTTTGACTTGCATTGCCATGGATGTATTCCTGCTGGCTGCGGCTGGTAATGATCTAATTCAATGGTAATCGATCGACTCTCCGATCGTCACACATCTGGGCAAATCCGAAACCTACTGGTGACGGTGGAAGTCATAGATTACCTCAGGGACGGTCGATCGTTGGTTTTTCTATTGTAAATCAGGGGTGGGGATTAGGGTGATATGGTGCAATTGTATCATGATGTTCGATCGACGTTATTTGTCTGAGGATTGAGATCGGCTGTGGTTAATCCAGTTCAAAGACTGACCGTAGATCCCGATAGCCGCTGATGACACGCAGAATCTCAATTCCATCACCATCGCGGACATAAAACACGATGTAATCATCGATAATAAATCCGCGTAAGCCAGGAATTAGCGCTTCATAGGATTTCCCAGTATTGGGATAACTTGCGACTAATTTCGCTTTTTGGCGAATGCGATCGAATAGCTTGCTCGCCGCATTTACACTTCGACTGCCGAGGTAATCGCAGATCTCATCGAGGTCAGCGATCGCATCTTCTGAAAACCTGTATTTCATGCCTGCTGTTCACTCATCTGGCGTAACTTGGCTTGTAGCCGATCGAAGACAATTTCCCCATCAGTAACGCGCCCTTGCTTGACTTGTTCTAAGCCGGATAGGAGCTTTTGGCGAAGCAGTTCACGTTTCCCATCGGCATCGAGCGTGGCAAAGGCGGGGTCGGCCCCCAAGGCGAATTCTAGTGGCTCGTCGATCGTAACCTGATGACCTCCGGTCGGTCGTAGACCATCGCACATCGCCATTACCAGTTCCTGCTGCTCTGACTGGGATAGGGCTTCGATGATCTGCAAAATGTCGGCGACGGTGGAAGTCATTCGATTACCTCAGGGCTGTCGATCGTTGGTTTCTCTATTGTAAATCAGGGGGCGGGGATTGGGTTGATATGGTGCAATTGTATCATTAAGATCGATCGGCTCTATCTGTCTGAGGATTGATATATCGATCGATTACAAATATTTCTGCGCCAACCGTTCATCAAGCATTGCGGCGACTTCATTGTCGGTGGGTGCGGGGCCGTTGGTTCTGGCGATGCCGATGAGGCTGGCGGCTAAACCTTGGGGTTTGGCGGTTGATGGGGATTGGAGCGATCGGAGGAGGGCGTTGGTTAGTTGCCACCGATCGTTGCTGGGTAGCGCTAGGGCTTGCGTTTGGAGTTCATGTGGGGTCATATTTCTAATTGGAGCTACTGTCTAGTTACTGTAAACTCATTAAGTGATTTCCCGCTTGGAAAATCAAATCGTCCCTCCCCTCCGTCCTCACGTAGATCCATCGTCCCGTCTAGGTCGGCAATAAAGATCCCGGTTTTGAAAGTTTTACCTGTATCCCCTAATTCACCGATGACGACACACTCTAATTTCCATGTCTTAGCACGATCATTAATATTATCTACTTGGCTGAAGTAGAACTTACGCTCAGTTGGAGCATAAATATAAATCCACATGGTTGAGCCTTTTGGCAGACTCTTAAAAGTGCCATTAAATTCGACTGTCCTAGGGACTGTGCCGCCATTGGGTGGGTTGACGATTATGGCCTCTAGGGGACATCTCGGATTGACAACTTCCAGATTGCTGAAATTCAAGCACCTTACACGATCGACAATTGCCAGATACGATGGAATTGCAATGCCTGCTAGCAATCCTGAAATTGCGATTACTGTCAAGAGTTCAGGTAATGTATAGCCATTACTGAATTTTCTTCCTGGTGTCATATATGATTGCTGCGAAGATAGGTATGTTACCTGATAGACGAGACAACTTAAACTGTGTAGATGCACCAAGAAGCCATTGCTAGCCTAAAATCATTTCCGTTTTACTGTGATCTCTGTCAGAGGTTTTACACCTACTGGTAAGTTGTTCATGCCCTTTTCACCAGCGCTTTTCAAATCAGTTGCTAATGAAGTATTAGCTGTGAATACTCCAATTTGAAACGATGCACCTGAATCATCTGATCGTGTTGATCCTATGACCAGAGGTGCACGCCAGGTTTTATCGTTTAGACGATAGACCGCTTGAGTTGGATAGTATCGTTTTTCGCCGGGGGCATAAACATACGCCCAAATATTCTCGTTACTATTCAACGTATTGAGATTGCCTGTCATTAAGATTTCACGCTCTACAACATTCCCCTCTTGAGGAGTTCGAATAATGGGTTCTGATCTTCCAGCACCGTTGACATGTTCCGTAGTTTTCTCCGAGACTCCATTTATGGTTGTTGTGCTTCCGCCAATCGTTGTTGTCGTTGTGTTCCCAATTTGGTTGTTGTTCAAGAAATTGACAGCAAGACTCCCAAGCCCTAATGTTCCCATACCACCTAGCAACAGTAATATGCTCTTGATACTAAACTTTTCTGGACTCATTACAATATCCTCTGCTGCTGAAAGTCTATAATGTGCAAGGGGGAATTTAGTACATAGGAATTAATCTGGTCTAGGCAACCATGAATTAATTTTGCACATATAGTAGAGTAACGCATAAAATGTTTCCTTGGTATAAAATTTACCTTTTATTCAAATTTGGTAGATTTAAGTGGTTTTAGGGCGTTGTTCCTTTTGGGTAATACCCAGCCATATTCATTCAAAAGCCCGATCGACTACCCAGCCTGCACATATTCACAAATCGAAACCGCTTCAGGAACATAGCTGCCATCCTCACGTAATCCTTCAAGGTGAAACTCGATCGCTTCCTGAATCAACTGCCGAACTTCCTCGATCGACTCGCCAACCGCCACACATCCTGGCAAATCCGGAACATACGCCCCATAGCTGCTTGACCCTTTTTCAATCAGAACGGCATAACGCATAAATATGATGGTTCGCGATTAAATTGTGGGGCGATGCGTTTTTGCATACGCAAGAAACGCATCCTACATTCGATCTCCGGTTCCCCCAGAATTGGGGGCTAGGGGGCGGTTCGGCGACTAAATCCCCAACCGTTGATAAACCCGATCGAGATTCTTCAGATGATGTTTCGCATCAAAGCAATCGGCGATCTCGGCCCCCGACAAAACGCCCTGTACCTTGGCATTTTCCTCAATCCGCGCCCGGAAATTACCACCCTCGACATTCCACTCACTCATCGCACAATCCTGCACGATCGCGTAAGCCTCCTCCCGATTCATCCCCTTGCCCACCAACGCCAACAACACCCGTTGACTAAACACCACCCCACCATACAAATTCATGTTGCGCGTCATGTTGTCCGTATGGATTAACATATGTTTCACCAAATCGGTAATCTCGCTCAACATAAAATGCGTCAAAATAAACGCATCCGGGAACGCCACCCGCTCCACCGAACTGTGCGAAATATCCCGCTCATGCCACAGCGCCACATTCTCCAACGCCGCCACCGCATAGCCCCGCACCAACCGCGCCATCCCCGTCAGCCGCTCCGATCGAATGGGATTCCGCTTATGTGGCATTGCCGAAGACCCCTTCTGCCCCTTCGAGAAATACTCCTCCACTTCCAGCACATCCGTCCGTTGCAGGTTGCGAATCTCCACCGCAAACCGCTCGATCGAGGCCGCCACCAACGCCAAGCCATTCATCATATCGGCATGGCGATCGCGAGAAATCACCTGCGTCGAAGCCGCATCGGCCTCTAGCCCCAACTTCTCACAAGTCAATTGCTCAATCTGCGGATCGATATTCGCGTAAGTCCCGACTGCGCCGGAAATCTGGCCCACCGCCATGCCTTTCTTCAACGCACTGAGCCGATCGCGATTCCGCAGCATCTCCGCCAGCCAACCCGCCAGCTTAAACCCAAAGGTCATCGGCTCCGCATGAATCCCGTGCGATCGGCCAATCATCACCGTCTCGCGATGCGCCCGCGCCTGCACCCGAATCGCCTCAATACAAGCCTCAACTTGCTGCATCACCAATTCCATACTGGCGACAATCTGCAACGACAACGCCGTATCCAATACATCCGAACTCGTCATGCCGAGATGGATGTAGCGCCCCGCATCGCCGACATGTTCATTAACGTTTGTTAAGAAGGCGATCACATCATGCTTCACCTGCTGCTCGATTTCGAGGATGCGATCGATCTCAAACTTCGCCTTGGCCTTGATTTCCGTCACTGCCTCCGCCGGAATGTAGCCCAGCTCCGCCTGCGCTTCGCACACCGCAATTTCGACCTCTAGCCAGGTCTGAA
>JANOQX010000129.1:0-119594 GCA_031415035.1 Cyanobacteria bacterium VAR_4_metabat_243 | reverse complement strand
TCTCAATGCTGGGCCGGATCAGATCCGACCGATCGTGCCAAGTCCCATCGTTTTGCAGCAGCTGAATTGTGGACATGGCACCGGAGAAGAATTTGTCACCTTTAGAGGATGTTTGAAAGGTAAACGGTTTATGGCAAACATCACGATCCCCCTAAATCCCCCTTCAAAAGGGGGACTTTGAATCCGGTTCCCCCCTTTTGAAGGGGGGATAGGGGGGATCGTGACGTTTGCTACAAACCATCCACTTTTACAACATTCTCTTAGGGTAGCAGTCGCCAGAGGCAAACGGGAGAGCCGCGATAGGGATTTTCCAGTTCGAGCAGGGGTTGGAGTTTGCCAGGGTATTGCTGTTCGAGCCGATCGCGCAGGATTTTGGACGGCGTGACGACGAATTGATCGCTGAAGCCCGAGGCGATCGTCATCGGCGCGGCGATTTCGGTGGTGAGTTGAAACTGGGTGCCAGGGCGCAGACTACGACTGAGGGACAGAATATTACTCAACCCGTGATCGAAGAATTTGCCCCCGGTGCCATCGCTGATGATCAGCGGATTGGGCGTTTGATTCACCATGCGGGCGATCGCCGGATTGCAGTTGCTGAAATGCTTGTTCCACCAGTGATCGGCGGCAATGGATTGGCCGCAGGAGAGGACACCAACCGCGACGATCGTCGCCATGATCACCGACCAAATGACCCGCGACCGGGCGATCGTCTGTTGCCCCAGCCAATAGGCCAGCACCAGTTGCAGCCCGATATAGCTCGGCAGCAGATACCGCGACGGCAGCAAACCTTGCAAACTCCGATCGAAGAAGCACAGCGGGAATGGCAACGTCAGCGTCAGAATAAATAACCAAACGGGCAACCCCCGCTCCTGCATCAGCCGCCGGAACCCCAGGATCAGCAAGCCGATCAGCAGCCCCGTCATCGCCGTCAGCCCGATCGCCCAGCCGATCGACGTACCGGGCGTCGTATTGAAATCAATCACCAAACGCCGCAACAATTCAAACCAATTGCGGATCGCCAAGCGACCACTCATAATCCCCACAACGCCTTCGGTGTCACGGTTATCAACAATGCGGCGCGTCAAGAAAATCCCCAGCCAAGGCGCAAACGCCATCAAACTGACGCAAGACGCCACCCCAAACTGCCGCACCAACGCCCGATCGCGCCAATGGCTCACGATCACGTAGATCAGATAACCCGCGAAGGTAATAATCGCCAGAAAATTGCTGTAGAAGTTCAACGTCAAGACGATCGCGAACAGGCCCCAGCGTTCCCCCGAGGGCTGTTTCAGCGCCCGCAGCAGGAAGATGCTGCTAAGCACAGTCGTCAGCGTCCACAGGCTATACAGCCGCACTTCCCGCGCCATCAAAAAATGCAGCGGCGAACTGGCCACCAGCACCATCGCCCAACTGGCGATCGCGTGGGGGGCACGGGCCGATCGGGGAGCCGTGCGGCGATCACCCCGATCGCCATCCGTCGATCGCCGCATCCCCACGGGCAGCGCACGCCGCCCATCCGTCCCCGCACTGAATAACTCAAAGGCCAAATAATACGTCGCAGGCATCAACAACGCCCCAAACATCGCCGACAAACTCCGCAGCGATCCCGCCGAATCCCCAAAGCAACTGGCCCAAATCCGGGCCAGGATAAAATACAACGGCGCGATATGGGAATCCTCGATCGCCATCGATTTGATCGAAGCATTCAGACCATTGCTGGGATTGAGGCTTTGGAAGGACTGGAGGATTTCGGCTGTGATCAAGGGATTGTGGGCGATCGCCCGATGAATCCCCGTCGTCGTATACCCAAAAATCCGCATCGACGAGTACACCTCATCCCCCCAGTAGACCACGGGTTCCAGGTTCGCAAATCGCAGGACAAACCCGATCATCACGATCAGCAACGGCCAACTCCAAGCTACGGCCCGCTGACCCAGGCGGTTTTGCCACGGCATCGCGCCGATCGACTCACTGGCAAATTCATCGCCGTCAAATGATTTCAGTCCCATAAATATCCGATCGTCAGCTGCTGAGCTTTGAAAAGTTTTGGTGCCTAAAGTTACACGCCTTGGTTTTATTTACGGAATTAGTCGATCGGTTTCAGGATGGAAATGCCATGAGATATTCTCCATGGTTTGGGTACCCTCAGATTTAAAGTCAGCGGGGGAGATAAATCTTCATAACGGTTTAAAACCGGATCGGGTGGGTTCCGGTATACCTGTCAGAGTGCGCGAATTCACTTCGGTGCGATGCGCGCACGGCCACTGCTGACAATTTGAGGTTTTTGTTTATGCGCGTCAATTACTTACTGACTTTGGCCACGGCGTCGCTGTTGAGCCTGGGCACGGTGGCGGGTTGCTCGAATCCCTGTGCCGCCAAAACACCGGGCAGTACGACTACGGCTCCCGCCAGTACGACAAAAGCCCCTTGCGCGTCCAAGGCTCCTTGCGCCTCGAAAGCCCCCTGCGCCTCGAAGAAGAACTAAGGATCACGATCGTCAACGATCGCGGGATCGCGCCACAACACACACGACGAAAAAAGGGGAACGCGAATTCGCGTTCCCCTTTCCGTTTCATGCCAATCAAATCGGCGCTTAGGCTTCTTTTTCGACGTATAGGAAAAGCAAGCCCATCGTGACGGCGGGCAGAACCCAACCCACGAGAGGAATCATGATCCAAGGCAAAAAGGAAGCAGCGTATGATCCAGTCATGTCAATGATTTCCTATGATTAAACGGTTCCATTCGTAAATTTACTCCGATCGACCAGGGCAGATGACAAGTTCGTAAAATTCTTAACAAATTTGGGGGATGGGGATTCAAAGCCATGGCTCCCGAGAGATCAGCATTGTAGAAATTGCAGCCACGCAGATCAGCCCCAGAAAAGTCAGAATTTTGTAGTGATTCACGGCTGAAGTCGCGGCCCCGCAAGTCCCGATCACGCCAATCAATCCCAGAGATTTCAGCCTCCACCGTGGGATCACGATCGTCCGATGCCGCATTGACCATAACTCAAGCACTTGACTAGCGACCCTTCCGGAATACTGCAAGCTCTCAATATGGCCCACCCAGAAATCACCGATTAACGCCTAATGCCCAACGCAATGCTGCAAAATCCCAAATAACTTGGCCAAGTCGCCCAGAAAGTATTCATTCAAGTCCAACTCGATCGCCCGATCGCGCAGGCGCAAAAACTTCCAGTTGGTGCCCGTTGTCACCACCCCATAGATTGATTCGATCGGATGGCCTTTTTGTTGATTGAACATCTGTGCCGCAATCATCTCCGCCATACATTGCCCCAAACCCGAGGCGATATTGTCGTTCTTGGCTTCGACCAAAGCTAGTACAGGCGCTTCAATCATCAGCTGCTCGGTCGATCGACTAATCAGAAAATCACAGAATCCCGTCAAACCCAACGCCGCATCCACGTTGAACTCACGACCCGAAAACAAACTCACCTGATTGTCCAACTGGCTTTTGAGTTCAAACAAGATCGGTGCGACGATGTATTCCGATCGAGCCTTCTCCGTATCGATCGACAAAGCCAGGGGCGTAAATCGCACCAACAAATCCGTCAAAAACGTACTCACCGCCACAATGGGTAAGTTGCCAAACGTCCCAAAGCCTTCAATCACTTGATAGCCCAGTTCGGTTTTAATTTTTTCGATCGTAAACTGGCTATACGCCATGGTCAATTTCCCAATAATCTAAGAACTTCAATCCGGCAAGAACTCAACACTGAGAACAGCTTCGATCGCATACGGGCATTCCGCTGGGAACGCCTCGATCGCCAAACCCGTTTCTTCCGAGGCTTGCACCTTGGCATCGGCATAACATTCGTCGATCGAGCTTTCCAACACCGATCGCAAACTGGGGCTATCTTGCAATAACCGCCGTATCCGCATCCGTTGTTCCGCCAAAGTGCCGCGCCAGCTTCCCGACCGCATATCCGGTTGGCACTGCCATTTCAATAAGTGATGCAGCAATACCGCCAAGCGACTCTGCAATTCCCGCCGATCGCGCCGTCCCAAACTCTCGACCTCTTCCGCTAAATTTTCCACATCCAGTTCGGCCAGATCGCCCGATCGGAGCGCTGCTGACATGGTTTCGGCCCACAGGCAGAAGTCGCGATCGTACAGTTCGGCAGTCTGACTTGGGGGCGGCGACAGGATGGGATTGGGCACGATTGACTTTCTCCGGTTCTGAAACGGGATAATTCGACTATACTCGATGATTTTGTCACGTGCGTCGATGTGGGTGTTGGGTTCCGCGTTGCTCTACCCAACCTACGTAAGACGACTACACGGCCACTGTTTGACTCACCTTGAGAACAAACTCGCGTGCCCACCGATCGGCCTCGATAATGTCCTCAAGCTGTGGCTTCATGTTGTTCTGGTTGGTGTACCGATCGCAGGCTTGTTCGATCACTTTGGGGATGTCCAAGAAGTGGATCTTCTCTTCGAGGAATAGCTCGACGGCTTGCTCATTCGCGGCGTTCAAAATCGCAGGCATACAGCCGCCCGCCCGTCCGGCAGCATAAGCGAGATTAATGCAGGGGGATTTTTCATGATCCGGAGCGCGGAAGGTGAGGCTGCCGACTTTGACCAGATCCAATGGCTCCCAATTGGTGGGCAAGCGATCGGGATAGGACAACGTATACAGCAATGGCAATCGCATATCCGCCCAACCCAACTGCGCCAACACCGACGTATCCGCCAACTCAATCATCGAGTGAATAATACTCTGGGGATGAATCACGATATCGATGTCGTCATAGTCCAGCCCAAATAAGTAATGCGCCTCGATCACTTCCAAACCCTTATTCATCAGGGTCGCGGAGTCGATCGTGATCTTGCGGCCCATCGACCAGTTGGGATGTTTCAGCGCATCGGCGACGGTGACATTAGCAAGGGCGGCGGCATCCAAGTCGCGGAAGGCCCCACCCGATGCCGTCAGCACGATCCGGCGTAAACCTTTGTCTGGAACACCCTGCAAACATTGGAAGATCGCGGAATGCTCCGAGTCGGCGGGGAGGATTTTGACGCCATACTTTTCGATTAGCGGCAGGACGACCGGGCCTCCGGCAATCAGGGTCTCTTTGTTGGCGAGGGCGATGTCTTTCCCGGCCGCGATCGCGGCCATGGTGGGTCGCAGTCCGGCATAACCGACAATCCCGGTGACCACGACTTCCGCATCCCCGTAACGGGCCACTTCGACCACGCCATCGGCCCCACAGAGGATTTGGGGTTGGGGGGAGAGATCAGCGATCGCGGCTTTGAGTGCGGCCAGCTTACTTTCATCTTGGATCGCAATGATTTCCGGCTTGAACTGGCGGACTTGTTGCGCAAACAGTTCGACATTGCGACCCGTGGCCATCCCGACAATCCGGAACTGTTCCGGGTACTGCGCGACAATATCCAGGGTTTGGGTGCCGATCGAACCCGTTGAACCGAGCAGAGTTATCGCTTTCACAGGGCCGCTTCCTTCAAAACATCCTACTTATCTTAAGGGACGGCGGTGAGAAATTCGACTAGGCAGGTTGCTTTACAAATTGTTACAATAAAGGCTGTGCCACATCCCGGTTTTATGGAGCCGACGACCATGACTACAACATCTTCACCCATCAGCTTGCCGCGTTTGACTTGGGCGGTGCGCCGACTTTCAACGCTGTTGGCGATCGCGCTGTTGACCTTGACGCTAATCGCGGCGGTGACAGGCATTTTGATGGCCTACTACTATCAGCCAGAAGCGGGGAACGCCTATGAGTCCCTGAAGCTGATTGACCAGTCGGTGAACTATGGTTGGTTGATCCGTCGCTTGCATGATTTGGCCGGGAATGGGTTGATTGTGTTGAGTTTGGTGCAGTTTGTCGTGATGTTTTTGGGCGCACGGCTACGACCCACTTGGATTAGTGCTTGGGTGACGGGCCTGTTGGTGATTTTGGCGGCGATCGGGTTGAGCTGGACGGCGATTATTTTGGATTGGTCGCAGGTTGGCTTCTGGCGGATGAAGGTGGAAGTCGGACAGATTATGTCGATTCCGTTCGTCGGGCCGACTTTGGCCGAGATTTTGACGGGTGGGAGCATTGGCACGCCGACAATCGGCCACATGTATACGATTCATAGCTATGTGCTGTCGCTCGGGGTTTTGGGCTTGTCGATCGCGCATTTGGTGAGCTTGGTTTTGCAGGAAAAGGCGTTGAAGGACGAAATTGAAGCGTTACCCGAGTTTCCTTGGTAGTCAACGATCAATTGAGTTTCCCGATCGCGCTGTCCTGACTGAATAGGCCAGCGCGATTTTGGTGTTAGAGGGTAGCGGGTATAATTGGCCTATCCATGATCGGTGACTCATGATGGTAATGCTACAGTTTCGGCAATTGGTCGTCCAGCCTGGTCAGAGAATTCAGCTTCAAGGCATTGATTGGGCTGAGTTTGAGGCGATCGTCGATGAACTGGGCGATCGGCGATCGAGTCGGGTGACGTATTTTGATGATGTGTTGGAGATTCGTATGCCGCTGCCAGAGCATGAAAAGGCAAAAGTCTTGATTGGTGATGTGATCAAGATGCTGCTGGAAGAACTCGATATTGACAATGAATGCTTCGGTTCTAGTCCGTTTAAGCGTTCTAGCATGGCCGCGGGAATTGAGCCAGATGATTGCTTCTACATTGAAAATGCCCGTCAAATGGTCGGAAAAATGCGGCTCGATCTCGCGATCGACCCGCCACCCGACTTAGCGATCGAAGTTGATATCACTTCCAAAACTGGCTTAGACGCCTATCAAGCCTTGGGTGTGCCGGAGTTATGGCGGTTTGAGGACGGGCATTTACGCATCAGTTTGTTACAGAACGGGATCTATCAAGCTGCCAAGTTCAGTCCGCATTTCCTACAGTTTGATGTGGTTGGACTGATTGAGGAAGTCTTGAATCGATCGCTGACTGAAGGACGGAGTCAAACCTTGAAAGCCTGCCGCCGCCAAATCCGCGATGTCATTGCGGCAATGAATTAATGATGCCGATGTACTATTAATCGACTTCGCTATACTATTGAAATCATGTAACCCATTGGTCACTATTTGGGTTGCGCCTTGCTTCACCCAACCACCGTTGAATACTGGTTAAACCGATGGTTCAGCTTCAATCCTCTAGCCCCACCCAAATTCGCTATCCTGACCGCGACGGCAATCCCATGTCCGATAATACGAAGCAATTTCGCTGGATTGTCACGATTAAAGAAAACCTCGAATGCCTTTTTGCTGATCAGCCGAATGTCTTTGTAGCGGGGGATTTGTTGTGGTACCCGATCGAAGGGGATAACAAAACGCGGGTCGCACCGGATGCGATGGTCGTGGTGGGCCGCCCGAAAGGCGATCGCGGCTCCTATAAACAATGGGAAGAAGCGCATATCGCCCCCCAAGTCGTCTTTGAAATCCTGTCTCCAGGCAATACCAAAGCGGAGATGAGCCGCAAATTGCTGTGGTACGATCGGTTTGGCGTTGAGGAATATTACATCTACGACCCCGATCGGCATGAATTTCAGGGGTATATTCGGCAGGATGGTTTTTTGGCGGAGATTGCGGCGATCGATGCCTGGGTTAGTCCCCGACTCAATATTCGTTTCGAGTTTACAGCAGTCGATTTTCAGATTTTTTATCCCAATGGCGATCGGTTTGTGACCCAAACAGAGATGCTGACACGGGCCGAAACCGCCGAGCAACGCGCCGAAATCGCGGAGCAACGGGCGGCGGTTTTGGCCGCGAAGCTGCGTGAACTGGGCATTGACCCAAATCAGTTGTGATGTCGATTACCACGATCGTCCTGGCGGGTGGATTGAGCCTGCGGATGGGGCAGGACAAGGCGTTGATGGAAATTGCCGGGGTGCCGTTGCTGCGGCGGGTGACGGATTTGGTGGGGCCGTTGAGTCGATCGGTGGTGGTGGTGACGGGTTGGCCGGAGCGGTATGAGGCGGTGGTGCCGGACTGTCAGTGGGTGCTCGATCGGCAAACCGTTGGCCCACTGGTGGGATTCGCGCAGGGTTTGGCCGCCGTGGAGACGGATTGGGTCTTGCTGTTGTCCTGTGATTTGCCGAATTTGGATGTAGGGACGATCGCGGGTTGGATCGAGGATTTGGCGGCGCTTCCACAGGGGGCGATCGCCTACTTGCCCGAAGGCGAGAAAGGTTGGGAGCCGTTGTGTGGGTTTTATCGATCGAGTTGCCGGGAGTCGTTGCAAACCTTTATTGCCCAGGGGGGCCGATCGTTTCAGCGATGGTTACGATCGCAGTCGATCGCCATCCTGCCCGTGGCTGACCCCGATATTTTGTTCAATTGCAACCGCCCCGAAGATTGGCAAATCTGGCACGATCGGTACAAATCAACTGTATAATTTTGAACTAATAGACGGGTGATTGGGGATTGCTGGGGATTTATGCTGAGTTACCTGATTGGTAAAGTGATTCATACGCAGCGGTTACAGAACAATCGCGTGCAGTTGATTTTGGAAGTGAATAGTCTGGGCTACGACTTGCAGATTACCAGTCGGCATCTGTTGCAGCTTCCGGCCTATGGTGATTCGACTCATATTTTTACGCACCTCAACGTCAAGGATGATGGCCTGACGCTGTTTGGCTTTACGTCGATGGCGGAGCGGGATTTGTTTCGACAGTTGATTAGCGTTAGCGGGATTGGGCCGCAGATGGGGATGGCGCTGCTGGATGGCTTGAATTTGCAGGAATTGGTGCAGGCGATCGTCTCGGGCAATACGCGCCTCCTGTCCCGCACCCCCGGCGTCGGCACCAAAACCGCCGAACGGATTGCCCTGGAGCTAAAGAGCAAGCTGGCGGAATGGCGCGAACAGAGTGGGCTGTCGCTGCAACCGTCCGGGGGACCCGTGGTATCGGTGCGCGAGGATGTGGAGATGACGCTGTTGGCCTTGGGCTATACCGACAGCGAGATTCTGAAGGCGTTCAATGCCGTGGGTCAGAGCAGTACATTGGCCAAAAACGCCGATGCCGAGGAATGGATTCGCCAGACGATCGCGTGGCTCAGTCAGTAGTCTTGTTATACTGGCTCAGTCGGTTTGGTTTGATTGGGTTGGGCAAATCGGCGGAATATCTGCGAGGTAACGTGCATGAAGAATTTGAAAATTACGCTGGCGACGATCGCCGCTGTGACCTTGGCGGCAACCCCAGTGTTGGCCCACCATCCCATGGGCGGGCGGGTTCCGGCGACCTTGTTTGAAGGTTTGATGTCCGGTGTGGCGCATCCCGTGATTGGGATTGATCACATTGTGATGGTGGTGGCGATCGGGCTATTTGCCGGAATTAAGCGTCACGGGTTTTGGTTGCCGATCGCCTTTGGGCTGGCCGCCTTGGCCGGAACCGCCGTCCATCTCGCCGCCTTCACCTTGCCGGGGGCCGAACTGTGGGTGGCGGGTTCGGTGTTGGTGTTGGGTTTGCTGATGTTGGTGCAGGAGCGCTTGGGTTTAGCCGCGATCGCGGGTTTAATCGGGTTTGCCGGATTGTTCCACGGTTATGCCTATGGTGAAGCGATCATCGGGGCGGAAGCGACGCCATTGGTGGCTTATTTGGCCGGGTTTACCGCTGTGCAATTGGCGATCGCGCTGGGTGTGTCGCAGTTGGCAAAGACGATGGATTTGGCCAAGTTCCGGACGGCGGCTTTGGTGACGATCGGGATTGGGACGGCCTTGGTGGTGATGCAGTCGATCGCGTAGATCCCGGTCGATCGTACCGATGCGGCGATCGAACGTTGGCCGCAATGCCCACCCGTCGATAAATCACGGGCTAGTAAGGAAAGTACCCTAAAGGGCACTCCGTCAGGGGTTTTCAGCCGACTTTAGTCGGGTTCCCTTACTAGCCCTGTGCTTTAGCCACGGGCGGGTCACGCCACCAACCCACACCCTACGCCTCCTGACCGTCATACGCCTCAACAATCCGCTGCACCAATGGATGCCGCACCACATCCGCTCGATCGAGCCGACAGAAGGCGATCTCCTCCACCTGACTCAAAATCTTCTCCGCCACGGCCAGACCGGATTCCTGGTGATAGGGCAAGTCGGTCTGAGTAACGTCGCCTGTGACCACCATTTTGGAGTTTTGACCAATCCGGGTCAACAGCATTTTCATTTGCGCGGGCGTGGTGTTTTGCGCTTCATCGACGATCACAAACGCATGGCTCAACGTGCGACCCCGCATATAAGCGATCGGGGCAACTTCGATCACCTGCCGCTCCATCAAACTCGCAATCTTCTCCGGGTCAACGAATTCGTGCAACGCATCGTACAACGGCCGCAAATACGGATCAACTTTGTCTTGCAAATCCCCCGGTAAGAATCCTAATTTTTCCCCTGCTTCCACCGCCGGACGGGTCAAAATCAGTCGCTCAAATTGATTCGCGAGTAGCGCCTGAATCGCCATCACCGCCGCCAGATAGGTCTTCCCGGTGCCCGCAGGGCCGATGCAAAAAGTCAGATCATGTTTGCGGATCGCTTGAACGTATTGCTGTTGCTTCAGGGTTTTGGCCCGGATCGATTCGCCTTTGCGCGACTTCGCCAATACATCTTGCTGCATTTGCTGAAAATCCGCTGCCTGCTGATCGCTCCCCCGCACTCGCAGCGCCGTTTGAATATCGATCGGGCCAATCACCTTGCCCTTAACCCAATCCACCGCCAACCGATTGACCACTTCCTCGACCTGCACCACCTGACTCTTTGTCCCCGAAATCACCAAATCCTGGCCCCGCAGCACCAATGCCGCACCCGTCATCCGGGCCATCAATTTGAGGTTGGCTTCACTGGCTCCGGAAAGGGCGATCGCGCTTTCGGGCGTGGGCAATTCGATCGTCAGGGTTTCTTGCATTAATTCCGGTGTAGGGGCGATTTGATCACAAAAAAGCATCTGAACCCATTATCGGTCTCCAGATGCGGAATTTGTTGAATCAAATTGATCTAATTCTTCGGCTTCAACGTCGGCTTGGGCTTTGGCCCAGCGGGCGCTGCGGGTCGTCGTTCACCCAACTGTTTCGGCTTCGCATCGATCGCGGCTCCAGAAATTTCCAGCCGCACCGAATTTCCCACCGCTTGGGCCATCCCATCGATCGTTGCCGTCACCGCCTTGAGATTGCGCCCGCCGCGTCCGAAGACACGTCCCGCATCTTCCGCCTCATCAAGCGCCACCCGAACCAAGATCCGGGTACCAGCGTGAGAAAATTCAGCGGCGATTTTGAGGTTGGCAGGCGCATCCACAAACGGCTGAAGCAAAAACCGCACCAACTCAACATAATTCGGTGTCGTGCGGTCATTGGTCGTCATGAGTTTAAGCGCTAGCAGCGGCTGATTTGGTCAGGAGCTTCTGGACGACTTCGGTGGGCTGGGCACCCTTGCGAATCCACTCTTCGATCGCGGGCATATCGAGCCGCGTTTCCTTCGTCCGGGGATTATAAAAACCCACTTCGGCCACAGGACGGCCATCCCGACGGGAAGTACTTTGGGCCACTACCACACGGTAGCTAGGTTCACGCTTCTTTCCTAAGCGCTTGAGACGCAATTTGAGCATTGGGGAAGATTAACTCCGTTAGAATTATTGGGCCTTGTCTCAGTGATGACGGTTTGCCGAGGCAAGACGGACGTGTCGAATCGGCACGCCAGTTTACAACTATAGCCTACTTGTCCGATCGAGGGAATGGCCTCACGGGATTTTCTGCGGAAAATCGATCGCGGTATGATTGGAAACATTAGGAGGCGAGTGATGGATAAAGTCGCAAAGTATCGAGAGTACGTTCAACAAATAATCACCCGTCATGCCAATTCGGATCGAGACGAAGCCGATGTTGAGGTGCAGTTGGTGATCGATACGGTGCGTGACCATTATCAGTGGATGAATGTGGGTTGGGAGGGACTGAAACGGGTTTACCGCTGTTTTATCCACTTCGATATCAAAGACGGCAAGATTTGGATTCAGCAGAATTGGACAGAAGACGACCTCGCGGCGGATTTGGTTGAGATGGGCGTGCCGCGTGAGGATATTGTGTTGGGATTGCATCCCCCGTACAAGCGGCCCTACACCGATTATGGGGTGGCGTAGATTCAATGTCCCCCACTGATTTGGCCTTTACCCCCGCGATCGAGCAAGCCCGTTTGATTCGCGAAAAACTGATCTCACCGCTGGAACTGACGCAGCTTTACCTCGATCGGATTGCCCAGTACGATCCCCAAATCGGCAGCTTCTTCCATGTGGCGGCGGAGTCCGCGATCACCGATGCCCAAGCGAAAACTGCACAACTCGCCACCGCTGATCCCACAACATTGCCGCCGTTCTTTGGCGTTCCGATCGGGGTCAAGGATCTCAACCCCGTGGCCGGAATGCCCTGCTCCTATGGGGTAAAAATTATTCGCAATCGGGCCAGTGACCCCGACGACGCGATCGTCACTAAGCTCCGACAGGCGGGCTTTGTGCTGTTGGGGAAAACGGCGACCGCGCAGTTGGGGGGCTTGCCTTATACGGAGCCACCGGGATTTCCGCCCACCCGATCGCCGTGGAATTTGGCCTATAACGCGGGGGGATCGAGTGGCGGTGGGGCAGCCGCAGTGGCGGCGGGACTCAGCGCGATCGCGGCGGGGAGTGATGCGGGTGGGTCGGCCCGGATTCCGGCGGCCTGTTGTGGACTGGTGGGGTTCAAGCCGTCGCGGGGGCGGGTGTCGAATGCGCCCGGTGGGGAGCTGTTTGGGGGGTTTTTGGTGACGGGGCAGATCGGCCGATCGGTGGGCGATGTGGCGGCATTGCTGGATGCGTTGGCGGGCTATGTCCCTGGCGATCCCTATTGGTTGCCGGAGTTGGAACAGTCGTTTGCCGAAGCCGCGCAGGTGGAATTATTGGGCCGATCGCTGAAGATTGGGTTACTCACCGAGATTCCGCCGACGGGAAAGGCTGACGCGGAAACGATCGCGATCCTCGAAGCCACCGCCACGAAGCTGGAAGCCTTGGGTCATATGGTGGAACGGGTTGATCCAAAAGGCTTTGATGCGACGGCGATGGTGGAGCCGTTTCGGTTGATTTGGCAGACGCAGATGGATGTGGGGATTCCGGGGATCTTTTTGGAGAAGATGAATCGATCGCTGTGGTTCAAGGCGCAGTTCACGAAGGCATCGCGCTATCCCCAGGCGCAGCAGGTCTTACATATGTTGGGGCGGCGGATTGTCCGATCGAGCTTGCCCTATGATTGTGTGTTGATGCCGACGGTGATGTCGATGCCGCCGCAGATTGGCGAATGGCGATCGTTGCGGACGCGGGATTTGTTTGAGCAAATTATCAATTGGATTGCGCCTTGTCCGTTGGCGAATGTCACGGGTCAACCGGCGATCGCGTTGCCTGTGAGTCGCCGATCGAATGGGATGCCGTTGTCGGTGCAGTTGGTGGGATTGCCAGCTCAAGATGCGCTGGTGTTGCAGTTGGCGGGACAGATGGAACGATCGGGGATGGTGGTGCTCGATCGTCTACGATCGACCAGCGGTAATCGGCCTAGTGGATTTTGGGATTGAATTTTTTGATGTCTATTTCCTTACGGATGTGGAAATATTCGGAGGTTTGTAGGATTGAGGCTGTCAATTCAGTTTGGAGGTGGTCATGGTGGGTTGACGCTGATGGTTGGGGGAACTGGCTGGAATTGGCAGTTGAATGCCGCACCTGAAACCTTGCATCAGTCCACAAGATCACGGGTTGTGCTGTCGCCTGGTTGCCCAAACTTGCAAGTTAAAGGCCGACGTGCTGTTTGATTCGAGCTAGAATCGTTAAGGTAGGCCATTCAGACGCAATTGCACCGTGATGAATCAGCAACTTCTCCAACGAATTACCCAAACGCTGGGACTGTGTGGTGGTAAGCCCTGCATTCGCGGAATGCGGATTCGGGTATCCGACATTTTGGAAATGTTGGCCGAGAATGTTGATGCGGTTGAGATTCTGGCTGATTTCCCCGATCTGGAAGCGGCGGATATTCAAGCCTGCTTGATGTTTTTGACCTAGTTCTGACAGGCAGCGGTGATCCGATCGCGCCAACCCAAATTGTCATCGATCGCCAACACGACTTTCCGGTAGTAGGCATCCGGCGCGAGTTCCAGGGTCAGCACGGGCTTCTTTGGTTGGGTGTACCAGAAGGCGCGCATACGATCGTGGTAGTAGGTTCCCGCTTTGATCAGTCCCGGCACCTCAGTACCAGGCGATCGGATTTCCTGCCAGTTCGTCTGGGGCGCACCCGTCGTGACTTGGCGTATTTGGGCCAGTGGGACGGTAATAGTTTTGCTCAAATGGACGGCCCAGAAGCGCTCCATCCGAGTCAGTTCAATTCGTAACTGGTCAGCATCAATGGCGAGTTGCATGAGGTGATCGGTGGTTGATGGATGAGTGTAAAGCGGACGATTTAGCCGTAGGTTGGGTGAAACGAAGTGCAACCCAACGCTAGATTTGTTGGGTTACGCGTTGCTGCACCCAACCTACCTAAGATAACGCGCGGCCCGATCGGCCCGCTATTGCCGCAAGTCATCGCACCCAATGACTTTAGTCATGCAAATTCAAGTGAACTAATTATTCTCGATCGCATTTTGTCAAGCAACTTTACCTAACGATGCGCAAAGTTACAATTCAAGCAACAAGTTCAGGATTCCTTAACAAACCCGAAACACCCCCGGAGAAAACCACCCGGACGATCGGACGACATATAACTAAGAGTTATCCTTTGCCACAGAAAGTCTAAATTAAACCGAATCCACAAGCTGATATGATTTCTAAGAAGCGTATCAAAGATATGGGTTTGTGCGTTGCTAGCAGTGGTTTGACTGGTTTATCAGTCGAGTTGCCGCGAAACACCCCCGCCAAATTCTTTGGTACATGACAAATTGTGGTCGCTAGCTGAGACAATAATTAGCTAGCTGCGAACTGATCCGTTTGGCTCAGCGCATTTGTTGCTCGAATTTGATTCGACATTTTCACAGGAAGGGAATATATGGCTTACGCACAGGCAAAAACCCAGAAGGGTTACAATGCCGGGGTTCAGGACTACAAGCTGACTTACTACACCCCGGATTACACGCCGAAGGATACGGACATCCTCGCGGCTTTCCGCATGGTGCCCCAGCCGGGCGTTCCGCCGGAAGAAGCAGCGGCCGCAGTGGCCGCTGAATCCTCGACGGGTACTTGGACGACCGTTTGGACTGACTTGCTGACCGACCTCGATCGCTACAAGGGCCGTTGCTACGACATCGAACCCGTTCCTGGCGAAGATAATCAATACATTTGCTACATTGCTTACCCCCTCGATTTGTTCGAGGAAGGTTCCGTCACCAACCTGCTGACCTCTTTGGTCGGTAACGTGTTTGGTTTCAAAGCACTGAAATCCTTGCGTTTGGAAGATTTGCGGATCTCCGTTGCTTACCTCAAGACCTTCCAAGGCCCGCCTCACGGGATCCAAGTTGAGCGCGATCGCCTCAACAAGTATGGCCGTCCGATGTTGGGTTGTACGATTAAGCCCAAGTTGGGTCTGTCGGCCAAGAACTACGGTCGTGCAGTGTACGAAGCCCTGCGCGGCGGTTTGGACTTCACCAAAGATGACGAGAACATCAACTCCCAGCCGTTCCAGCGTTGGCGCGATCGGTTCTTGTTCGTGGCTGATGCCATTCACAAGGCCCAAGCTGAGACTGGCGAAGTCAAAGGCCACTACCTGAACGTGACGGCTGGTACTTGCGAAGAGATGCTGAAGCGTGCCCAGTACGCTAAAGAACTCGACATGCCGATCATCATGCATGACTTCTTGACGGCTGGTTTTACCGCCAACACCACGTTGTCGCACTGGTGCCGCGATAACGGCGTCTTGCTGCACATTCACCGCGCCATGCACGCCGTGATCGATCGTCAGAAGAACCACGGTATCCACTTCCGCGTGCTCTCAAAGTGCCTGCGGATGTCCGGTGGTGACCATATTCACACCGGTACGGTGGTGGGTAAGCTCGAAGGCGACAAGGCCGTCACCTTGGGCTTCATCGACTTGCTGCGTGAGAACTACATCGAGCAAGACCGTTCACGCGGTGTGTACTTCACCCAAGATTGGGCTTCCATGCCCGGTGTGATGGCCGTTGCTTCCGGTGGTATCCACGTGTGGCACATGCCCGCGTTGGTCGATATCTTCGGCGACGACTCCGTCTTGCAGTTTGGTGGTGGTACTTCTGGACACCCTTGGGGTAATGCTCCGGGTGCGAAGGCCAACCGTGACGCCCTGGAAGCTTGCGTCCAGGCCCGGAACGAAGGTCGTGACCTCATGCGTGAAGGCGGCGACATCATTCGCGACGCTTGTAAGTGGTCGCCCGAACTGTCGGTGGCTTGCGAACTGTGGAAGGAAATCAAGTTTGAGTTTGAAGCTCAAGACACGATCTAATCTTTGGCCACAATGTTTGTTGTGGTTGCGGTGGCTTCAGACCCCAGCTTTTCCGTTCTGGAATATGGATGTGGAATATGGATCTGAAGCAAATTGCCCAAGATACGACTAAGACCCTGATTAGTTATCTCACTTACCGCGCGGTGCGGGTGGTCTACGAGCAACTCGGTGAGACTGAACCCAAACGCGCCTACTGGCTGCACCAATTCTCGTCGCGCGAAAGCATTAAAGATGGTGAGTTTTTTATGCAGAAGTTGTTTCAGGAACGGCAGGACTTAGCCTTTCGGATTCTGACGGTACGGGAGAGCCTCGTGGAAGAACTGGCGGATGATTTGCCAGGAATGCTGCGGAGCGCGATGACTCAGGCGAATATGACCCAGCGTTGTGAGCAGCTTGAGCGCATGACGCGGGTACAGGTCGAGGACGGGTCGCCGCCATCAACACAAATGCCAGATGATGACCGATCGTAAATCCGCTTAATTTAGCCATCTTTGCACTCTGAGGAATCTCATGAAGACATTGCCGATCGAACGTCATTACGAGACGTTTTCCTACTTGCCGCCTTTGACTGACGCGCAAATTGCTCGCCAGATTGAATACACGATGCACCAGGGTTATTTCCCTTGTATCGAGTTTGATGCGAATCCTGATCCCTCTCAGTCCTACTGGACGATGTGGAAGTTGCCTTTGTTCAACTGCACTTCGCCCCAGGAAGTGTTGAACGAAGTACAGCAGTGCAAGTCGGATTATCCGAATTGCTACATCCGCGTGGTGGCGTTTGACAACATCAAGCAGTGCCAGGTGATGAGTTTCATCGTGCACAAGCCTGGTCAATCCGGCGGCGGTTACCGCTACTAATTGACTGAGTTTTGATTTGAATTTGACTCCAGGGCGATCGTCCTGGAGTTTTTTTGTGGGAAGTGGCATTTGACTACGCTTCAAGCCCACCCGCACGTGAACATAAAAATTCGAGGGTTGGTCGCACTGCCCACCTGCGGTTCAAACCGCAGGCTCATAGCAAAAACCCGTTGAAACGGGTTGCAACAAAGACAATGGATTTATTACTCTTTAGTCCATTCCTTGAAATATTTCTACCGACTCCGCTGCTCAACCACCCGCGACTAGAAGTGCGGGCTATGGCGTTAAGTCTCTTCAAGACTCCTAAATCCCAGTCCTGAAGGGACTTCTTCGAATAGCCCGCACTTCTAGTCGCGGGCGGGATGGCGCGATCATCGATCAACCAACTGGGTATATTCATTTCAGGGAATCGCCTTAGTCCGTTTCAACGGACTTGCGCTATGAGCCTTGGAGCTTTAGTCCAAGGTGAATGAATGTCGTAGTTGGGAATCTACTGATCGTTGAGCGATCGGGAATCGAGTTGGGCGGCTTCCTGGGCCTTGAGAATTGCGGCTTTCACCGTCGGATGGGCCAGGACTTTCACCGTATCGGCGATGAGTTCTTCGCTCCAGAGGTTGTCACGCATGTATTGCGGTTCGCTATAGCGCAGATTCAGCTTCATCGCTTCGGCGGCAAGGCGAATTCCTTGGGCCTGATCGCCCTTGCGACTGAATAGCGCAGCGGCTAGCGCGAGTTTGGGTTCGGCTTCCTTCGCATCAATCGTGATGCAGGTTTGCCAGAGCTTGATTGCCTCATCGACTTTGCCTTGCTTGTAGCGAATTAGGCCAATGTTGTTGAGCGGGAACCAGAATTCTTTGTCTTGGGCGAAGGATTTTTCGTAGATCGCGATCGCGTCGTTGGTTTTGCCACTGAGGAGATAAGCATTGCCCAGGTCGAACATCGCGCTGGGGACGTTGGGTTTGAGCTTGAGTCCGGTTTCCAAGGCAACGATCGCCTTAGGGTATTCCTTCGTTTGGAAATAGGCGTTGCCGAGACGGAACCAGATCACAGGTTCTTTGGGAGCGAGCACCTTGGCTTTTTCGAGGGCGGTGATACTGGCGGCGGCTTGATTATCCAGCAAGTACAGACCGCCGAGGATCGCCCAGGAATCGGGATTGCGGGGGGCCAGTTGGGTGGCGAGTTTGGCCCGGAGAATGGCGAGATTGCGCTGTTGGGGAATCTGGGCTAATTGCCGCGCTTCTTCCATCAAGTAGTCGGCGTCCCGTTCGAGCTGCTGGTCATCGATCGCGGGCAAATACGGCGTGTAGACCTGCGCCTGGGCCACTGGTGCGAACCCACCGCAACCCGCAATTAGGCAGGCGGCAATCAGTGTGGAGCGCAGTCGGGCAGTCAAGTAGGCGATTACAGGCATAGTTGAGGAAAATTGGGTCAGAATTTGCGACGCTCTGACAGCTTAATCGATTTGCTGGATTCCATTCATCTAATTTGTGGGGATTTTCTCGACAAATCTGGGCCGATCGCAACGTAGAAGCATTCCAAAAAAGTATTGCCGAATCCAAATTTACCACTAGACTTAATCACCCTTAGGGGGTAAAACACTACATATAGCGTTTTACCTTCGCACCTTGTCTAACTGCCAACCCCTTATGACTACCACACTTAACGGTACACGTTCTTCTCTCGACCTATCGGATAGCCCTGAATGTAAGACAATTGGTGAAGAAAGAGAGCCAATGTCAAACACCTCGTCACTAGTGTCAAATACATCCTCCGATCCATTCTTCCGGGTTGAGATGCTTTCTCAAAGCCCTAATCCTCAACAAGCGATGTACTCGGCGATGCACCAAGACTATGCTGAGGGATTTGTATGGGACGAGCGCGGGGAGTTCCCTTCGGAAGAGAAAGCTGGTGAGTTGCTAATCCGAAATCTGTTGGCAGGAAATCGTGGACACTTCGGCCCGTTAGAACATCCACAAATTGTTCTGAATATCGGTTGGTTTCCCCATAGCTGCATGCAGCAGATCCGTACACATCGGGTTGGAATTTCTTTCGATGTGCAATCCGGGAGATATACTGGCCAGAGAATAGTTGATGCGGCAATGGGCCTCCGGCAAATAGAAGAAGTATTCTATCTCCGTCCTATTGGTGATTACAGCAATCGCCAGGGTAAAAAATATTCCTACACCAGCGAGCAAAGAGCGGAAGATATTGCCTGGTGCCGGGAAGCTGCGCAGCGTTATAAATTACGAATTGATCAAGGATTTGCCGAAGAACACGCGCGGAGTTTGATTCCGTTTGATGTACGGCAGCATTGGGTGATGAGTGCTAATCCCCGATCGCTGATGCACGTGCTCGACCTTCGGGCCAAAGCCGACGCCCAACTGGAATGTCAGCAGATGTGCGAATTGATTTGGCCGCATTTTGAGGCTTGGGTGCCCGCGATCGCCGAGTGGTATCACAAACAACGCTGGGCCAAGGCGCGGTTGTCGCCCTAACCATCAAACCAGCGATCAAACCGCCGATTTCTCCCTGATGGGGCGATCGGGTGGGTGTAAAACGAGATTGACCCATTGCACGCGGCCCATATTAGGTTAAATTGCTTTAGGTTAGGTTGGCTTTTACCCCCGAATTCTTACTGGTTGGCAGACATAGAGAACGCGCATGAATATTCTTGAACTCCTAAAGGCTGGCGGACTCACGATGATTCCGCTGCTCATTCTTTCGTTCCTCACCATGACCGTGATCTTCGAGCGCGGTCGGTTCTGGTTCAGTGTGCTGAACAAAGAAAAGGAAATTGCCAATCGGATTCTCGATGCCTGTCGGCGGGACTGGGCCGCAGCGGCAGAAATCGCCCGCCAAGCCTATGACCAGCCGATCGGGCGATTTCTCTACGCCCCATTGCGATTGCAAAATCCCGATCCCGAGCTGTTTCGGTTAGCGCTCGAAGCCGCCGCCGATGATGAAATTGCCTCCATGCGTCGGGGCGACAAAGTCCTCGAAGCCGTGATTGCCATGGCCCCCTTGTTGGGTCTACTCGGGACGGTGCTGGGTCTGATCAGCTCCTTGGGCAACATCACGGTGAGCAAGATGGCCACGGGTGATGCCGACAAAGTGACGATCGGGATTGGGGAAGCGTTGATTTGTACCGCGACCGGGCTGATTGTGGCGCTATTGAGTTTGGTGGCCTACCGCGTGTTTCAAGCGTTTGTATTCAATCAAGCCAAAATTTTCCGCCGCGCGGGCAATGATATGGAACTGCTGCATCGCCAACAATGGCAACTGGAAAAAGCCGGAATGCAGACCGCAAACAAAGGTTAACGCCGGAATGGTTGGGGGCGATCGGCTGATTCCGGCTTGACAAATTGCGGTTCAGGTGGTGGGATCAGTGGTTGGGTGGGTTGATGCATTTTTGGTTGACATACATTACGCGGGTAAGCGCAAAGTTCGCGACAGCTCCTATGAAGATAAACCTCGATACCGTCGCTGATGACGCTCAGATCCAGATTCTGCCGTTGATTGACGTGATCTTCTGTATCCTCACGTTCTTTATTTTGGCGGCGGCGATGACCACCCGCCAGCAGGGCATCAACTTGAGCGTTGGCTCCCCCCCCCAGGCGAAAACCGGGGTGTCCCAAATGCAGCAGACCTTAGTTGTGAGCATCGACCCCTTTGGCCAAACGTTTATTGATGGCAACCCCGTCGATCGGGCGCAGTTGTTCACGCTGTTGAAGCAGTACCACGAAAAGAACCCCAACGTCCTGTTGGTGCTGAATGCTTCGAAGGAAGCCGTGTATGACCAAGTGATTCAGGTGCTGGATGTGTTGCGAGCCGTGGGCGGCGATAAGGTGGCCCTGGCGACGATTCCCTCACCGATGATCGCGCCTGTGCCGAATCCGAGCAACGGCCAGTTTGGCATGCCAGGGACGCAGCCGAATCTATTCCCGCAAAATGGTCTGCCAGGAATGCCAGCGGTACCAGGCCAAACCGATCCGATGCTGCCACCGAGCAACAATCCCTTTGCGCCCCCTGGTGGCCCGGCGCAGCCGAGTACGGTTTTGCCGCCCGGTGGGTCATCCAGTGCGCCAACGAGTGGCACAACCGGCACTGGATCGCCCACAGGCGTTCCCAGCACCACCCCGGACGGACTGCCCACGGGTGAACCCGATGTGCCTCCCGGTGAAAGTCTTGAAAGCGGTGGCACGCCGGATTTGAGCCAACCACTGGTACCGACTCCAGCGCAAAAGCCATAACCGCCAAAGGCGCGGTGAAAAATGCCGTGATCACACAAAACTTCACGGAAATCGGCTCAAATCTAAATTTATTTTGACAACTCAATTAACTGGCGCAGGTCTTCCGCTAATGTGAGGGCAATTGAGTTTGGGAGAATTGAGTTATGACTTGGCTACTTGGGATTTTGGTGACCATGATTGTGGTCGCTGCGGGTCTACTGATTATTTCGAAAATCCCGGCGATCGGGGTCGAAGTCGATAGCATGGGCATCGCTTTGAGCGCCGCCGTCGTCTTCGGCGTCTTAAATGGCTTGTTGGGCTGGATTGGTGGTATTGCCAAGGCCACGGTGATTCTGAGTCCCATCTCCTGGGTGATGAATATTGTGATCTTTGGTTTAGCCGCGTGGCTGGTGCAGGGCTTCCGCCTGCGGAATGGGATCTTGAGTGCGGTGCTGGGCGCATTTGCGCTGTCACTGCTGTTCTCCTTGGCGCGCTACCTGTTGCCCCAAGTGGGCATCCCGATGGCTTAGATCGCGGGAATTAGCGCATCACTAAAAAAGGGGGAAGTCCGTTTGGACTTCCCCCTTTTTGGTTTATGACGAAGCAGCTGTTTGAAAACTGACGGTTTGTGACAAATGCCACGATCCCCCTAAATCCCCCTTAAAAAGGGGGACTTTGAATCCAGTTCCCCCCTTTTTAAGGAGGGTTAGGGGGGATCGTTGAGTGCGGAATCAAACCGTCAATGCCTTTTAAACCATCCGCTTGGGTGTGCCGCAGGGATAGGTGGCGACGGCATCGGGCAACGGCGCTGGACGCGGCTGTGTTTGGGCCAATTGCACATCCAACCGCATCCGATCGAGCAGGGCCGATCGCCGATCATAGAGTCGCTTCAGCGGGCGGGCCGGGGTTTGGCTCAAGTTGTAGGCGGTGATTAGCGGTAGGGCGATCGTGCTGTCGGTGTAGCAGACGATCGCGCTAGGCAATTCCTGCGGATCGACCTTGCCCCAGCTCACCGCTTCGCTCGGGGTCGCGCCCGATAGTCCGCCCGTATCGGGCCGCGCATCGGTGATTTGGATAAAGAAGTCATGGCCGCGTTCTTCCAGACCCAAAACCTCGTGTAGATGCGGCTGGGTCTGCAACAGGAAATTCTTGGGACTGCCGCCGCCAATGATGATCGCGGCACTTTTGCCAGAGGATTCGGGTCCATCGTTCCGGGCACCGTAGGCGATCGCGGCACTTTCATTCACGTCGATCATCGGGTCGATTTGCAGGCCATTGCCTTCCAGGGCCAGGGCGGCGATATTCATCCCGATCGAGCTATCGCCGGGGGAAGAGGTGTAGATCGGCACGCCACATTCATAGGCGGTGGACAGCAGGCAGAGGTGAGGCAAACCCAGCCGCAATTCCACTTCGCGAATGTATTTGCCCAGGAGATAGTGAAATTCCGCCGTGCCCATGCGCTTCTGGAACGGTTCAGCCCGAATGATTTCGCGAATAAAGGCGTCAGTCCCGAGCAACACGTCGTAGTCGAACACAATGTCATAGATCCGAATCATCCCGGCTTCGCGCAGCTTCACGTCGTCCATGAAGGGATTGCCCGCATAGAGATTCAGCCCCAGGCCGAAATGCAAATCGTGGTAGAGATTGGCCCCCGTGCTGACGATCCAATCAACAAACCCCGATCGGATCAGTGGCGCAAATACCGACGTGCCCAATCCGGCAGGCGTCATCGCACCGGACAAACTCAAGCCCACCGTCACCCCCGGCTGCAACACCGATCGATGCAACAACTGACAGACTTCCCGCAACCGCGCCGAATTGTAAGCGGTGAAGTAGTTGTCAATCAGTCCGGCCACCGTGATGTCGGGGGACAGCGGAGTTGGCGTAATGCGGTAGCCAGAGGGTTCGGACATGGCGATCGATTCAGGTTGAGGGTTGATTTGATAGTGCCCCAGATAAATTCGGGAATAACTCTAGAATAGTCGTTTCAAACCCGATCAGGGGCCGACTGTGACCAAGCTCACGATCGACTCAGGGTTCGATTTGCTTAATCACCTTGGCCGGAATCCCCGCGACGATCGCGCCCGCCGGAATCTGACTGCCCGCCGTCACCACCGCCCCCGCCGCAATCACCGCATGATCGCCGATCGTGCAAGGGCCAAGAATAATCGCATTGGAGCCAATCCACACCCCTTGACCGATCGTGATATCCCGACCGGATGCGGGAATATGGGTCAGGCGATCGGCAAGGCGGGAGTGATAGTCATGGGTGCCCGTGATCATCGAGACATTATGGCCCGTGAAGGTGTGGTCACCGACGGTGACATCGCCGGAAGACAGATTAAATAGCGTATTCACCATTTCACTGGTGGGGGACAAATGCAGCCGATCGCGTTCTCCCCAGATCCGGATTTCGGTATTGATGATCGTCTGGACGATCGGGCTGAGCTGCTCAACCTGGAGGCGCTGATCGAGATCTCGCTGCTGTCGATCGGTCCACTCGGCCAGGATGGGCGTGATGATCGTCGTCACCAGGGGCCGAAGGAGTTGCTCAAAACGGCGACGAATGGTTTGTTTGAGGCGGGTTTTGGCAGATTGGACGATCGGCATGACGGGGGACTCATCGGACAGACAGCCCACAGGGCCAGAACGCCCATTCTACACAAATCGCCTGCGCCCACAATCCCGAATACCGTCCCAAGCAATCCAGTTGCTGCGCCGATACGTATCCGTTAACACAGTCAGTTTGCCAAATTTCGATCGGAATCCGCCCGGATTTAGGGTTGCTTCAAGAAAAAATCGGCTACCATGAATCAGCTTTCCGCCTGGATTGATGTATTTCAGTCAGGCCGCATGGAGCGCCGTCAAACGACTTTATCGAAAGTTCACAAACGATCGCGCCATGCAAGATCCTTCATGGGCTTGGGGTAACCTAAATCATGGATTCCCGATCGGCAATCAACGCGTCACCAATTTAACTTGCCGACGCCGTTGCTATTGCTCGATCGTTCTTCGTCATTGTTCGTCTATCCGCAAGGTAAAGATTTATGCCAGCCAACCCCAATAACAATACCGTCGGCACCGCGACCAGTTTGTTACTCTCGGACGGTCTCCCGCAAACCCTCGGGGGTGCGCTCGGTGCCACCGATTTGCTCGATTTTTACAAGTTCAGCACGAGCGCGGCCACAAACCTCAAGTTGACCCTGTCCGGGCTGACGGGCAATGCCCGGCTGAACATGTTGCAAGCCGATGGGATCACACCGCTGCCTGCTTCGGCAGCCGTTGGCAATACCAGCAACATCAGCAACGATGGCAAGCTGTCCGAGTCATTTGTATTTAATGCGCTGCCCGCTGGCAACTACGTCATCAAGGTTGACCTGCCCGCCGGAGCCACGGCCGCTGATTATCTGCTCGAAACGATCGCGAACAAAGATGCGACTGTCAATTCCGTCCTGTGGCAAAGCACGCCTTTGACCGACATCGATCCCCTCGCGATCTATTGGCAGTTGAATGGGCCTAACCTGAGCGGCGATGCGTCCGCGACCCGAGCCGCACTGCCCCAGTTAGCAGGCTATGAGATCGTCGGAACGGGCGACTTTGACGGAATCAGTGACGCGGGTGGCAAATCCCAAGATCTCCTCTGGAAAAAATCCCTCGGCAACGGCACCTACGAACTGAACCTCTGGTTCATGAACTCGGACAACTCCCTGCGGGAAGCGAAGCCCTTGGTCTTGCCCGGTGGTGCCACCACCGCATTCGGCGTACCCGATTTCTACCAAGTCCAGCGCCTCGAAGATTTTGATGGCGATGGCAAGACCGATATTCTGTTCCGCAACACGACTCCGGGCGCGAGCAGCATCGTCATCTGGAAGATGGACGGGGCCACCTTTAATGCCGCTGGCTCCAAGAATTTCACGGTCTTTGACCCGGCATTCCAGATCTTTGCCACGGGCGACTTCGATGCGAATGGCTACCGCGACATCATGTTCCGCCAGCCGACTAGTGGCGATGTGGTGGTTTGGTTGCTCGATTCCACGTTGAGCTTGATCGTGCCTGCGGCAGCGGCCAATGGGATCAATACGCCCGCTGAATCGGGTTATCTGCGCGCTGGTGCGACCCAAATTCTGTTGGGTTCGGAGTGGACTTCGCTCGGGGTCATGGACTTCAATAACACCGTTGGTGGCGCGACCACAGGTCCCCTGGTCGATAAGAAAGATGACATCCTCTTCCTGAACCAAACAACGGGTCAATTGGTGGCCTGGCTGATGGATGGTTCGACGATCGTCCCCGGTCGCGGCGGCTTTATCCTGAATGGGGCGGTCGTCAGTGGCGCACCAGGAGCCTTCGATCTAGTGGGTTCGGGTGACTTTAATGGCGACCAAAATGCCGACCTCCTCTGGCGTTTAAAGAGCAAAGAAGGCCCACTAATCCAGTGGCAAATGGAATCGGGTCTGATTACACCAGGGGCCGGTGGGGCGGTCGGTTTTGCGGCCACCGCAGGCGCACCAACGACCGTCGTGCCATTGGGGGCGAATTTTGAGATTATCACCCGCAATGATGTGTCGGGTCAGCGTGGCTTCGCTGACTTTGATGGCAACAATCGGGCCGATCTCCTGTTCCGCAATACGACGACGGGTGCGACGGTGCTGTGGTCGATGAACGCCAATAACTTTGACACTACCAAATCCGGTGAAATCAAAAACCCCGATGGCACTCCGTCACCGGTTACGCCCAACTTCCGCCCGATCGGCGCACTCACCGCGCAATTAGCCAGCCTGCCCCAAGGCACAGCGGGTACGGCCTTGTCCACGGCGTTCAACATGGGCACCTTGGAAGGTCTCGGTAACTACCAAGACAGCTTAGCGGGTACCGCTTCCGACTTCTACAAGTTCAAGTTGGAGAAGACCTCGGATGTGACGATCGCGCTCACTTCGGCCTTTGGTGCGACGACTGCTTTGACGAATGGCACCTATGTGTTGTCGCGTGATGCGGGCCTGAAGCCCGATGGCACTCCGAACTTGGTGGTCGAGCCGCTCACCCCAGGTACAGCCTTAGCTGGAGGTAGCACCTACTACTTGGAAGTCAAGAAGGCAACAGGTGTGGCCGCCTTGACGCCTGTGGCCTACAACCTGAAGCTGACGGGTGAACCCAGTACGATCAACCTTAAGAGCATCGAACTGGCTTCGGTGACTGGCCCGGCTGGCACCTTTGCGGGGTCGATTCGTTTGGCGGACTTGACGGTGGCTGCGCCAGCGGCGAAGACGACCGTCGATGTCGCTTACACCATCACCAATACCGAACCGAAGGCGGCGGGTGCGGTGACGGTGAAGTTCTACCTGTCCCGCGTCTCGGCGATCAATCCCGCCGACTCGAAGACGATCGCGCTTGGCACGGACACGATCGCCCAGGTCCTCGGCAACGGCGCATCGACCACCAAGGTCTCCCAGGTGCAATTGCCCGCAGGCGATGACAACTTCTGGACAACGGATACCAATCCGAACGCCGCGACTCCGGTTTACTACTATCTCGCCTACGAGATCGATCCAGTCGTCCGCAATGCTCAGGGTGTCGCCACCAACCAGGGGGCGATCCAAGAGACGTTTGAAACCGCTAATCCGGGTCTAACGGATAACTTCAATCGCGGTCTGAACATCGACGTGAAGCAACTGTCGATTCAGAACACCCAAACCCCCGATGTGTTGGGTGCAGCGTTGACGGGTCCCACATCGATCGCCAAAGGTGGCACGATCGACCTGAACTACACCATCCAAAACGCGGGTAAGAAAGCAACTGGACAACAGACCAGCGTGGCCTTCTACCTGTATCGTTCCAGCACCGACACCACGCTGACCCAAGCGCAGCGCGACAGTTTGGTCAAGGACGATGCCACCCGGACGATCGCCCTTGGTACCTTCGATGATGCCAACGATGCCAATCTGTTGGTGCCCAACATCGTCGGACTTGGCAGCGCCCCCGCAAAAACCGTGAAACTGCAATTGCCTGGTGTCAATAGCTCTTTCTGGCAGGGCGCAGTGGCAGGTCAGTACTTCATCGGGATGATTTCGGACTCCGGTGAAGGCATCGCCGAATCGATCGAGGAGAACAACTCGAACCTCGGATCGCCGAAGGATCGCCTGCCGGTGACCTTGGCTTAAGTTGGTTTCGGCCAGCATGGATTGATTTGAGGGGCCGATCGCGTTTGTCACGATCGGCCCCTTTTGTTTAGCTGAAAACACCTCGGATCATGGCCCTGGAAAACGTGAAGGAATCGGGGGAAATTCGGCTAGGATGAAGACGCTAGATTTTGTCCCGATTGTTTGTCAGGTTTTTTGTGATATGCGTGCGCGTGCGATCTCAGCCCGTAATCGACCGACCCATCCGGCCCGCCGTAAGGTGCGGCGACGGCGACGTTTATCGATTCCCCGGTTATGCCTCTTAATCGCGATCACCACCGTTGGGTGGTTGGGCTATCATCAAATTCGATCGGTGATGACCAAACCCCAAGTCGTTTTGGTGCTCGGCGGTGAGGCCGAACGGGAACGTTATGCGGCGGAATTTGCGGTGACTCACCCGAATTTGCCTGTGTGGATTTCGTCGGGGGCACCGCGTGAATATAGTGAATGGGTGTTTTCGGAAGCGGGGGTCGATCTCGATCGGCTGAAGCTGGATTATCGCGCCGTGGATACGTTGACGAATTTTACGACCTTGGTGGATGACCTGAAGGCCCAAGGCGTGACGAAGGTCTATCTGATCACATCGGATTACCACATGCGCCGATCGCGGATGATTGGGGAGATTGTGTTGGGCAGTCGGGGGATTGATTTTCAGCCCGTGGCGATTCCGTCTCAGGAGCCGGAGGAATCGCTGTCGAAGGCGGTGCGCGATGGCGGCCGATCGCTCGTTTGGGTGACAACGGGCTACACGGGCTATGAAGCGCCGTCGCCGCAACCGACCACGGCAGCGACCGATCGGCGTTGAATTGCTCAAAGCAAGCAAGTTGAGTCCAGCAGGGCATAATCGCCTTCGGTCATCACACTGCATTCTGCCGTCAACGCCACCAACGCCGGAACCATCCCCCGTTGCAAATCCGCATCGATCGTCGCCGCCGGCGGAAACTGCCGCAGCCACTGAAGTTCGAACGCCCGATCACTCAGAGGACTGACCGCAAGCAACCGCCGATCGACCAACCAAAAATCCACCCCGCTAGATTGGATAAACTGCCGCAGCACTTGCCGATCGGGGCTGTAATGCGCCGTCATCAAGTCGATCGCCCGTTGCCGAATGATCGCGTAGTAGCCCTGGTGGTAGGGCAGGGCATATTCCCGACTGATCCAGACCGATCGACCGGTGAAGGTCGGCAGATTATCGGCTTCGCGGGTGAGGGAAGCCACAACGCGATCGGCGGGTTGTTGGGCGAGGAATTGGTAGATCGCCGGGATTTGGCCGACTTCAAAGGCATATTGTTGCGGAAACTTGGCCTGCGTCCAGGGCATCAGGAGCAAGAGGCTGGCCAGAAGTCCGATGCCACCTCGGTGGTAACGATCGGGAATCCGAGCGAGCAACGCCTGCGCGATCGCCGTGACCACGATCCCCCCGACGATCGCGCTAATGAATTGCAGACTGATTTGGGGATAGCGTCCGGGCAGGTAGAGCGTAAACAATTTGGCATGGGCCAGGCCGAATAAGCCGATCGCCACGCCCCCGAGTTCCAGCAAAATCCCCGCCGATCGCAATTCCCGCCGCACCAGCCAGCACAGCAGCAGCCCCCACCAGGCCGCTGGCATGACGCGGATCAACAAACCACTGCGTTTCTCCCACAGCCAAAACCGCAGCGGATCGCGGACAAAGAATTCGGCCCGACCGCCATCGAGGAATTCGGGCATGGTGCGGGCGATCGATCCGGTGATCGCGGGGCCGTAAACCGACGGGTGAAAGGCGTAGTAAGACAGCACGATGCCGATCAGGATCAATCCGGCGATCGGGAGGCGAAGCTGACGACGCCAGACCGAGCGGGGCGATCGCCAAAGCACGCGAATACTCCGCACCAGCAGCATGCCGCCCATAACTAAGGCGAATTGGGGATAGCACAGCCCCATCAGCAGAATTGTCCCCAAACTGACGCGCCATTGTCCCCGCACCAGCGCGTTCAAGAACGCCGCAAAAATCGGATAGACCAAGGCCCGCGCCGTGCCGGAAACCAAATCATCTTTGAGCCAGAGATTTTGGGTCAGGAGGGTGGCGCTGACACAGGCGGCGATCGGAGCGGCCCCGATCGCCAGGGTGAACCGATAGCTGTACCAACTGGTGATCAGCGCCAGGGGCAGGGGCAGCAGCTTATTCCACAGCAACGGCGGCAGACCCAACATCGCGGGCAGTCGATAGATCACTTGATAGCCCCAGGGCGCGACGGATTGAAAATAGTCGGCGATCGGGTCGTGGGGAAATCGGGTCGCGTCCTGCCAACGCTGCATCCAAAACACATGTTGCCGTGCGTCATCTTGGACGATCGTCTGGGGCTGCCATTGCCCCCCCTGCCAAAAACTCCCTTGGATCGCCGTGATCAGATAGATCGCCGTGATCAACAGGCTGATCCAGGCCCACCGGGCGATCGGGTCAGCAGGCGGACGATCGGATCGGGGGCCAAAAAACATCGATCGGAATTTTAATACCATTGTGCGGCCAATACCTTGAACAATAGGAGACGCGCCACGTTGATCGCAAAGCGTTTATTCTATCTTGCGTAAATTATCATGCCGCCGTCTGCGCTAACCTTTTCCTTAATCATTCCGGCCTACAACGAAGAGGCGGGCATTGCTCAGGTGATCAATGATTTAGCGGTGGATCTGGCCGCGATGCAGGGGCAGTACGAAGTGATCGTGGTGAACGATGGCTCAAGCGATCGGACGCGGGCGATTTTGCAAACGTTGACGGGGATTCGGGTGATTGAGCATCCGCGCAATCGCGGCTATGGCGCGGCCCTGAAGACCGGGATGGCGGTGGCCAAAGCGCCGTTGATTGTGATTACCGATGCCGATGGCTCCTATCCGAATGGCCAGATTCCCCACCTGATCGACTTGGCCCAAAACGCCGATATGGTCGTGGGCGCAAGGATTGGCGCAAATGTGCAATATTCGGCCCTGCGGCGGATTCCCAAATGGTTTTTGGTGCGGTTTGCGGAATGGCTGACGCAGACACCGATTCCCGACCTCAACAGCGGTCTGCGGGTGTTTGACAAACAAATTGCCCAGCGGTTTTCGCCGATTTTTCCCGATGGCTTTAGTTTTACGACGAGTATTACGGTGGCGATGTTGATGAACTATTGTCAGGTGCATTACGAACCGATCGACTATCGGGCGCGCTTGGGCCAGAGCAAGATTCGGCCGATTCGCGATACCCTGCGCTTCGTGCAATTGATTCTGCGGACGGGGGTGTATTTTGCGCCGATGCGGATTTTCTTCCCGATCGCCCTGGTGCTGTTTGGTGGATTTTTGGTCACGTTGGGGCTGGATATCTTCGTCCGCCACGATCTGACGGAGCGCAGTCTGTTGCTCTTGGTCGCTTCGAGCCAAACGGCGATGTTTGCTTTGATCGCCGACATGATTGACAAACGCACTAAACGCCTTTAATCGCGGGTTGGGGCAGCCGAATTTGCAGCCAAGCGCCGCCCGTGGCCGGGTGATTACGGGCGGTGATCGTGCCGTTGTGCCGTTCGATGATTTGGTGGACGATCGCCAGTCCGAGTCCGCTGCCGCTGCCCGCGTTAATGGGGTTGGGGATGGCGGGTCGTTGTGCCCCATTGATCCGCGTGCGGGACGGATCGCCGCGATAGAACCGCTCAAAAATCAACGCCAAATCCCCAGGGGGAAAGCCTGGCCCGGCGTCGATCAGATCGATTTGCACCTGGGGGGAGGCGTCGAGGCATTGGACTTGGACTTGGATCGATTGGTGCGGTGGGGCGTATTTCAAACTGTTGTCGAGGAGGTTGATCATGACGCGAAACAGCCGCGACTCATCGGCTTGGATCACCAGCTCGCGCGGGCCTTCGTAGATCAGCGTGATGTGGTGATCCTGGGCCAGTGGTTCGAGGCTCTGCCAAGCCGATTGAATCAGTTGGGGCAGATCGACGGCGGTGAAGGGCAGTTGGCGTTCGGGGTGACTTTCGAGTTGGCTCAGGTCGAGGATTTCTTGCACCAGGATACTGAGGCGGATGACTTCGGCGAGTAACCGATCGACCCATTGGCGTAAGGTCGGCTCCACGCGCGTTTGCAGAGTTTCGGCGACGAGCCGGATCGAGGTGAGGGGGGTTTTGAGTTCGTGGGCCACATCCGAGGCCCAGCGATCGCGCTGCTGGGACAGGAAGACTCGCTCTTGGCGACTTTCGAGCAGCAGGACAATATGCGCCGCGGGTAAGGGAAACCCATAGCCACGCAGGTGGCTGACCGGGGGCAGCAGGGTGGCGCGGACATTGGCCACATCAGCGTTGACGGGATAGAGCGGCCAGTCCTTTTGGCAGCGCTGTTGGCGATCGCGGGTCTGTTCGATCAGTTGGTCGAGTTCGGCGGAGCGAATCAGTTCCAGCAGGAGGCGCGGCCCAGCGGCTTGGTATTCGGGCAAATCAATCTGGATCTGCAAGAGTTCCAGAGCCAGGGGATTGAAATCCACCAGTTGGTTGTCGGCATCGATCCGCAGATAGCCCATCGGACCTTGGGTGATCACGGTTTTCCAGGCGGCAATGGCGGCTTGTTGCTGCTGCCGATCGGACTGGACAACGCCGAGGACATGGGCAAAGCGCGATCGCCGCCGCAGGGTATTGGGCGGATCGTGGGGGACGATCGCGGCCCATTGCTGGCGCAGTCGTTGCCGATCGGAGAGCAGCAGCAATCCGCCGATCGCCAGTCCCAACAGAAAGCTGAATAAATTCACAGATTCACCAGAATTGGTGGGCAGTGCCCACCCTACGATTGAATGGCAATGTCGGAATGTCGGGTGGGCACTGCCCACACCAATGGTTCAAGGGCTTAACCAAACCGATAACCAAAACCCCGGATCGTGACCAAATGCTCGGGGTGACTGGGATCGGTTTCCAGCTTTTCCCGCAGCCAGCGGATATGCACATCGACGGTTTTGCTATCGCCGATGAAGTCGTGGCCCCAGACTTTATCCAACAACTGTTCACGTGACCACACCCGCTTGGGATGGGACATAAATAGTTCGAGCAGCTTGAATTCCTTGGGGGAGAGATTGATCTCGCGATCGGTGATCGTGACGCGGCATTCCTCGGGATAGAGGGCGATCGGGCCGAAGGAAAGCTGGGTGCGATCGGGGGTGGTGGCGGATTGGAACTGGTGCTGGCGGCGTAGGAGGGCGCGACAGCGGGCGATCAATTCGCGCATCCCAAAGGGTTTGGTCAGATAGTCATCGGCTCCGACTTCGAGTCCCACGACCCGATCGGTTTCACTGCCCTTGGCGCTCAACATCAGAATCGGCACGACATTGTTCTGCCGCCGCAGCAGCCGACAGATATCGAGTCCATTCACCTGGGGCAACATCAAATCGAGAATCACTAACGAAAAATCCCGATCGGTACGCGGATGCGTGGCCTGAAGCATATCCAAGGCCGATCGGCCATCGCTGATCGTCTGGACTTCATAGCCCTCTTCCTGCAGCGCCAGTTCGATCGTCTCGCGAATCAGCACTTCATCTTCAACGACTAATATCTTACCTAAACTCATGCTTGCCTAAACTCATGCCAGCCGACAGGAACGCTTCTCTCTCGCTGCATCATAGGACAATCTGGCCCGGTCAAACTTAAGGGGAGGTTAACGTTGTCCCCCCACTCGCAGCAACGGGTCGGGCGTTGTCACGCCCGACCCGCACTGGATCAAAGTATGGAAATCATTCAATCCCCATGCCCTAGTCAATGAAGCCCATCAAGGCGTCGGCATCATCGGTGTCATTGGCAAAAATCGGCCGATCGCCGAAATGCCGATCCGACCCAATCAACCCACTGGGACTCGCCATCACCGGGCGTCCACCGGGCAGATCCAAGCCTTCCACCGCATGAAAATCGCTGAGGAAAATCGCACTACCACCGGGCAACCCATCATAAATCTTCAGATCTGAAGACTGAATCGGCCGACCATTCAAAAATGTGCCAAAAATCCCCATGGTGCTCGCCGCCACGGGTCGCTCGCCCGCCATTTGCAACGTACCAATCACTTCAACTTCACTGGCCATAACCGGACGCTCCCAAATAGATAAGGATGGAGTTTGCTTAACGATCGCGCTCTTTGGCTCGGCCTTGGCTTTAGCGGGCTTTGGCTCGACTTTGACGGCTGGTTCTTGGCTCATGTGGCTGATCCCTGGTTCAGTGGATTTAATCGGGGTGGATGGGACGACCGCAATGGGGACAATTACGGCGGCAGACCCAATATCGGCAGGCTTTGCCGGGTTCTGGGCCGGAGCAGTCGTCGCATTGCGAGTCGTGACTCTTTGGGTTTTGCGGACGACCATGCGCGCGGACTGCTCCAGACATCAATTAAACGTTAGCGGTGACTTTGGCTCCGTCTTTTTTGCCGACGAGACGCTCATAGGTGGCGCGCATCTTCAAGCCCGTCAGCACTTGCCACAGACCCGTGCCGTTGTTCGAACCGGGATACTCTTTGTGCTGAAGCAACAGTTCGGTGGCTTCGCCGGAGTAGCGGGTGGAGAGGTTGCTCAGGTGCTTCTCGATGTAAATCACTTCTTCGAGCTGGTCGAATTGGCCATCGACTTCGAGCACCGAAACGCTGTGACCGTAGTATTCGTCCGGCCCGTAGTGGAGCCGAATCCCCGGATAGGAACAGGTCAGCTTCCGACCGCAAGGAATCCAATCGATCGTCGAACCTTCATCGAACAGGTAAGCGGGTTCAAATCCGTCCACGCCATCCTTCTGAATCATTTGCACCCGGAGCACTTTGCGCTCGGTGTCATCTTTGATCAAGTTGGTGGGCAGAACGCGCACCACCACATCGGCATGTCCTTTCTGGGGATCGATGAACTTATCGAAGTCCGGCTTACGGGATTGGATCTGGGCCAATACGTCATCGTAGCTGTGACCCCGCTCGGCCATGTCGCGCTGGATCTTCCAGGCGATCTTGACTTCATCATCGATGTCGAGATAGACGCTAAAGTCGAGCAAGCCGCGCACGCGCTCGTCGAACAAGGGATGCAACCCTTCGATGACGACGATGTGGTTCGGATCAATATTTTCGGGGGGATCAAGTTCGCCCGTCTCGTGGTTGTAGATCGGCTTCATGATGCTGTTGCCCGCTTTCAGCGACTTGATCTGCTCATACATCAAGTCGAAGTTGTTGGCGCGGGGGTCGAGGGCGGTAATCCCGGTTTCTTTGCGCTGCTTGCGATCCAGACTGTGGTAATCGTCGAGGCAAATTACCGTCACAAAGTTTTCACCAAACAGATCGGTGATCCGACGCAAAAAGGTGGATTTCCCGCAACCTGAGTCGCCCGCGACGCCGATGAGAACCACACGGTCTGGCTTAGTCATAGCTTTCCTCTTAACTTAAAAATGTCTCTGCTGAACTGTATGCCTTTGGGGCGGGCGCGATCGCACTCCATCACCGACGCTGCCACGCACCAAATGACTGGCGCTGATGCTCTCCATAGCCTACACCAGAAGGTACCACAGGCCCAATACCCGCCAGCGTGAATTTCAGCGGTGCTATCTGTGAATCGTAGCGTTTAATGGGAGTGCTCACAAGCGGCGATCGGGCGGGTTTGTCGGGATTTTATCTCAGCCTGATGGCCCATTCGTATGCGAGAATGGGAAAATTGATTTTTAAGTTTTGCGATCGCAGTTGCAATGCACGTATTTAGGTCTAGCTTGGGAGAAAGTTATCGCGATGTACAATTCCAGTGCCAATAGCGCCCAGTCAGCCCCGAACCGGATGTATCGGTATGAGGTGATGCAGTATTTGGGTGGCCGTCGCAGCGGGAGCACATTTATGAATGCGCCCTATAGTCGGATGAGTGAAATCATGCGTCAAGTGGCGCGTCAAGGCCACAAGATTGTCAGCATTACGCCCCTGGGTGAAAATTCTGTTCCCCCAGCACAGACAGCGAGTGCCGCAACGGCAAATAATGTTGGTCAATCTCCCGCAAAGGCAAAATCCGTGGAACATGAAGTCGTCCCCGTCAATACTTACAAGCCGAAGACACCCCTGATCGCCAAGGTGATTTCGAATGATGCACTGGTAGCGGAAGGCGGCATCGGCATTGTGCAGCACGTCAAGTTTGACTTGGCGGGCAGCGATTTGAAATATATGGAAGGCCAGAGTATTGGGATTATTCCGCCCGGTACTGACAAGAAGGGCAAGCCTGAGAAGCTGCGGTTGTACTCGATCGCGTCCACCCGCCACGGCGATGATGTGAACGACCAGTCGATTTCGCTCTGTGTGCGCCAGTTGGTGTATAAGAACGATGCGAGTGAGGAAATCCAAGGCGTTTGCTCCACGCACCTGTGCTTCCTGAAGCCCGGCGATGAAGTCCAAATCACCGGTCCCGTCGGCAAGGAAATGCTCCTGCCCCTGGACGAAGAGGCGAATGTGATCATGTTTGCCACCGGGACGGGCATTGCGCCGATGCGGGCCTATCTGTGGCGGATGTTCAAGGACAACGAGAAGGCCGCCAATCCCCACTACCAGTTCAAGGGCTTTGCCTGGTTGGTGTTCGGGGTGCCGACTTCGCCGAACATCCTGTATAAGGGTGAACTCGAAGCGATGCAGGCCAAGTATCCCGACAACTTCCGTTTGACCTACGCCATCAGCCGCGAACAGCAGAACGCCGAAGGCGGTCGGATGTACATCCAGAACCGGGTCGCCGAGAACGCCGTGGAACTCTGGTCAATGCTGAAGAATCCGAAGACCCATACTTACATCTGCGGTTTGCGGGGGATGGAGCCGGGGATTGAGGAAGCGATCGGGGCCGAGGCCGCGAAGGAAGGCGTTGTCTGGAAGGACTATGTGCGCGAAATGAAGAAGGCCGAGCGCTGGCACGTTGAGACTTACTAAGTCACCGACTCAGGTTTGATTTGATGATTAGAGGAGGCTGCGGCCTCCTTTTTTTGTGGCGCTACAACTTTTTTGCCGCTATAACTTGGGCGCGATCGTGTTGGTGCGTTGGGTCATATTGGTGGGCGATGCGGCAGCGGCGGTGAGTTCTTCCTTGAGGAACTTGTTGTAGAGTTCGGGGAGATTGCCGCTCATGGAGTTGGTTTCGATGCCGTAGCCGAGACTCGTCCAGGTGTCGGAGAGTTTGGCCAGGACGTCTTGGACGTAGCCTTGTTGGAGGGTGGTGCGCAGGTCGCCGCCCCAGGCTTCGGGATCGGTGAGCCAGGCGTACATCACGGCGTCTTGGTATTTGGCTTCGAAGCTGTAGCGTTCCCAGACGATGAAGCGGGCGGGATAGGGATGATAGATCCGGGCTTTCTCCGACCAAGTGGTGGTGAGGAATTGGTAGCGGCCAGCGGCGGTGGAGCAGCGTCCGGCGTTCGGGCCAACGCTGATGTCGGTGCAGCGATCGGGGTGTTGGCTCAGGTCGTCGGCGTAGGCCCCACCGTGGATGATCGCGTAGGGATTGGGATAGTTCGATTCACTCATGGAGATCGTCCGCATCAAGGCGCGAATGTAGGGATCGCCGCCCTGCATCACCAGGGGCGCATCGCCGCCATTGAACTGCGCCGTTTGCTGGGTGAAATCTTTGCCGCGCAAACTCTGCACCGCAAACATCAGCCACATCAGGATCGTGGCATGGGTGAGAAATTTACCGAGGGAATAACCTTTGGACATGCGTTAGGGCCGATGGTTGTGATGCCGATTGAATTCTACAGCGACTTGGGGATCAGTCAAGTGTTTTGTGCCGGGTTCCCTGACTTGGGGGGCGATCGCCCGAGCGGGTACTGCGGCTCAGCAGGGGTGCGGCACCCAATAAGGTCTTGGTGTAATCGGCTTGGGGCTGCTCAAAGATGCGGGCCGTGGGGCCGATTTCGATGATTTTGCCGCTGTGCATCACGGCAATCCGATCGCAGAAAAACCGCGCCACCCAGAGATCGTGGGTAATGAATAAATAGGTCAAATGCATTTCCTGCTTGAGTTCGCGCATCAGGTCGAGCACCTGGGTGCGGACGGTGGCATCGAGCATACTGACGGGTTCATCGCAGATCACGAGGCGGGGTTTGGTGATCAAAGCGCGGGCGATCGCGACGCGTTGTTGCTGGCCACCGGAGAGTTCACCAGGATATCGATCGTGAAAAACTGCCGGATCCAGACCGACGCGCTGCATAATTGCTTCGACTTGGGGGCGACCCGTGGCCGCCGTGGCAATTTTGTGGATGATCAGTGGATCGAGGATGCTTTCGCCCACGGTCATGCGGGGATTGAGGCAGGCGTGGGGATCTTGGAAGATCATTTGGATTTCGCGGCGTTGTTGCTGCATGGCATTGCGCCCAAAGCCGCTGAGGTCTTGGCCCGCGAATTCGACCGTGCCGCCCGTGGGTTTGATCAGTTGGAGGATGGTGCGGGAGAGCGTCGATTTGCCGCAGCCGGATTCGCCAACGAGGCCGAGGGTTTCGCCTGCCTGGATTTCGAGGGTGATGCCATCGACGGCGCGGATCGATCGATCAATTTTGGGGGTAAAGAGTTGGGTCAGGGGGTTGCCGCCGAGGCTGTAGTGTTGCTGAAGGTCAGTCAGCTTGAGGATCGGTTGGCTGGCGATCGGCTCGGCCCAGGGATCGTCGTCCGCCCGATCGTCCTTGCCCGCCTCCAGATACAACGCCGATCGCAGCAAAGTCTGGGTGTACGAATGCTGGGGCGATCGCAGCACCGTATCGGTATCGCCCATTTCGACAATCTCACCGTCATACATCACCGCAATCCGATCGCAATATTGCCCCACCACCGCCAAATCATGGGAGATCAGGATCAATCCCATTTGCCGATCGGCGCAGAGTCGGATCAGTTCGTCCAAGATCTGGGCCGAAACCGTGACATCAAGGCTGGTGGTGGGTTCATCGGCCACAATCAGTTTGGGATTGAGCAGAAGGGCCAGGGCGATCGCCACGCGCTGCCGCATCCCGCCGCTGAATTCGTGGGGGTATTGCGCCCAGCGGTTGGCGGGGATATTGACGGTGGCGAGGGCTTCAAGGGCCAGGACTTTCGCGGCCGATCGGTCAAGCTCGGGGCGATGGGCCAGGAGGGTTTCGATGCAGTGGTCGCCGATCGTCAGCAATGGATTCAGCCGGGTCATCGGATCTTGGAAGATCAAGGAGACGACTTCGCCTCGGAACCGGCGGGTTTGGGTCGGGCTGAGGCGGGCGATCGATTGGCCGTCAAGTAACAGGTCGCCCGCCTGCTGGGAGCCGTCGGGGAGCAGCTTGAGGATGGCGCGGCCTAGGGTGGACTTGCCGCAGCCGGATTCGCCGACGAGGCCGAGCCGTTCACCCGGTTGCAGTTGGAATGAAATGTCGCGCACCACGGGCTGGGTGCTGTGGGGATAGGTGAGGCTGAGGTGTTCGACGGACAACAGAGGTTGGCGCATGGGAGGCATTCGGGGAGGCGATCGGCGGGGATGAATTGCAATCTGCTTAGTCAGTTTAGCAGTGGGACTCGAAATCTTGCGGCAACTGGCGTGACTCAAGCCAAAATGAAAGCGGATCAAGCGTCGTGACTGAGTTGGCTGACCTGTGACTGAGCAAAATCATCAAACATTCCATCTGCAACGGGCCAGGGACAGTCTGGCCCAAACCCTGGCGAACTATCAGCAATGTCGCGATGCGGCGGCTGATCGGCTTGGCGGTGCAGCCCTGACCCAACTGCTGGATCAGGAATTGGCCCCGTTAGTGACGACGCTGGACAAGCTCGATCGGCGGGTCGTGCGGATTGCGGTATTTGGCTTAGTCAGTCGGGGCAAGTCGGCGGTGCTGAATGCGCTGGTGGGTGAAGCATTGCTGGAAACCGGGCCACTGCATGGCGTGACGCGGCAGGTCAAGGTGGTGGAATGGTCGCCGGAGGCGAGTCAGGATGCGGCCAGCGGTGAAGCGGACAGTGAGGCGGCGGGCGCGGTGATTGAACTATTCGACACACCGGGATTAGACGAGGTAGATGGCGCGACGCGGGCCGCAATGGCAGCGGCGGTAGCGGGACAATCGGATCTAATTTTGTTTGTGGTGGCCGGGACGATTACCCAGGTGGAATATGCGGCCTTAACCGATCTCCGATCGGCCCAAAAGCCATTAATGCTGGTATTCAACAAAATTGATCAATTCCCCGAGCAGACAAGGGAGCAGGTTTATCAGGAGTTGTTGGCCCTGAATCAGCAGTCGATCGGCGACAGTCAGTTGACGCAATTGTTAACCGCCGATGATGTGGTGCTCGTCGCAGCGGATCCGGTGGCGCAGCAGGTGCGCATCGAGCGCCCCGACGGCACGGTGGCCTATCAGTGGGAAAAGCCCGCCGCCCAGATTGCGCCATTACAGCAGCGGATCGCGGCCCTGTTGCAGCGGGAAGGCCGATCGCTGTTGGCCTTGAATGCGTTGCGGCAGTCGCAGCAGGCCGAAGCCCGAATGGCCGCCGCAATTATTGACAGTCGGGCGGGGGAGGCTGAACGGCTGATTCGGCGATTTGTCCAAGCCAAGGCGATCGGCATCGGGCTGAATCCCTGGGGGTTCCTCGATTGCATTGCGGGCGCGATCGCGGATTTGACCTTGATTCGGGAATTGTCGCAGCTATATGGCTTACCCATGACCCGGTACGAAGCGGGGAACCTGCTGAAAACATTGCTCCTGAGTTCCGGGAGTCTGTTGGCCACGGAACTTTTGGGTTGGGCGCTGCTGGCGGACGGGAATATCGCCGGATGGCTGGGCGGCGGCGCGATCCAAGCCGGAGCGGCGAGCTATGGGGCATATCAAGTGGGGCAGGCGGCTCAATTGTATTTGGCCGAGGGATGCAGTTGGGGTGCGGGCGGGGCAAGTAGTGTGATCGAGGCGATCGTGGCGACCCAGAATTCACATCAGGGGCCATTCGAAGACGGCGATCTCGGGGATGGAGCCGAGGCGGGCGCGGATATGCGATCCCCCGAGGCCGCGTGAGACGTAAAGCTGGGGTGCGGCCGCGTCGTACCAACCGCTGACGTATTTGCCGGAGCCATGGGGCAATGCGGGCGCGAAGCCGAGGAGGCGGATTTGGCCGCCGTGGGTGTGGCCGGAAAGCATCATCTGGGGCTGAAATTGGCGGAGCAACTCGGTTTCGGCAGGGGTGAACAAATCCCGCTGGTCGGGGGCATGGGCCAGGATCAGATGATTCGGGCAGGGCGGAACGCCCCTTAGGGCTTGGGTCAGGTTGGGTTGGCCTTCCACGGTGTCGTCGAGTCCGGTGAGCAACAGGTCATGGCCTTGGTGGGAATGCACCAGACTAGCGTTGATCAAGAGCGGACAGTTGAATTTGGCGTAGAGGGCGGTGAGGGCAGTGAGGTTGACTTCGGCGTAGTTTTCCCAGTTGCCGAGGATGGCGTATTTAGCGGGTTTGGGGTCGAGGCGGGTGAGAAAGTCTTCCAGCACCGGGAGGGTGTAGTCCCGATCGAGAATATCCCCGGTGAACAAAATCACGTCGGCTTGCTGTTGATTCACCCGATCGGTGATCTGGCGATTGAACCGATCGAGGACTTTAAGGTGGAGATCGCTGATTTGGACAATGCGGAGGGTTTGGTTGCTGAACTTTGGGGTGGGGGTGAGGCGGGCGAAATGGTCGCGGAGATTGTGGCGATCGACGCTGATTTGCTCGGGTTCGATCCAGAGGGTGTAGCCGCCGATCGCGGCCAGTGCACTGGTGGCACCGCATAATTTCAATACAGTTCGACGGTTCATGGGCGGCGAGTTTGAGTTAGGGGACTTATGATAGGAGCGTAAGTTTGAATAGGTGTTTTTCGCTGGCTATGGATATTCAGGCGAAACAAGTTTATAACGACAATTGGTTCGATCGCCGATTCATTGCTTTGTTTAGTCGCAAGATGGCAAAGGCGGTGGGCAAATCGCCGCGTCGCAGTGGTTATGACGGGTTTGTCGATCTGTCGAAGCAAATCATGGCGGGCCGCAATGCCCAGGATCAGCAGCAGTTAGTGGCGGTGGTGCTGCGATCGTTGGTGCCGGCGCCCGTACTCTGGGTGGCGCGGACGTTATTCTCGCCGACGCGCTGGGTCTGCGAATCGAATGCCTGGTTTGCGACGCTGTTGTTTGATTGGCTGGTCGGGCCTTGTACGGTGAAGTCAGTGGAAGTGACCCTGGCCGATGGCACCACCCGATCGCAGAACAGCGGCGTGCAGATCGAAAAATGTCGATATTTGGAGCAGAGCGGCTGTGTGGGGATGTGCATCAATATGTGCAAGTTGCCGACACAGAAATTCTTTGCCGAGGATTTTGGGATTCCGTTGACGATGATCCCGAATTTTGAGGATTTGAGTTGTGAGATGATTTTTGGGCAGGTGGCACCGCCGTTGGAGACGGAGGATGCTTATCAGCAGCCTTGTTTGACCCCGATTTGTAGCATTGGGCAAGTCGATCCGGTGCCTTGTCCGAAGGTGCGGGAATAGTCAAACAAACCCATCAGTCAACCCATCCATCAAAAAAGGGTCGGGCAACAATTGTTACCCGACCCTTTTCACGTTGCATCACCCGCTTTCAGGGATGTTTTAAGCGGCATCAACAGTTCGATTCAGTAGTCAACGATCCCCCCTAGCCCCCCTTAAAAAGGGGGGAACCGGATTCAAAGTCCCCCTTTTTAAGGGAGATTTAGGGGGATCATGGCGTTTGCTACAAGCCGCCCTACCTGTTCAAACAGCCTCTTAACGCGCCGACATGTTCAATGTCCGACGCTTCGTCACCATGCGATAGGTGGCGATGATGTCACCTTCTTCCCAGGCGTTGAAGTTATCGACGCCGACGCCGCATTCGTAACCCGCTGCCACTTCACGCGCATCTTCGCGCATCCGCTTGAGCGAATCCAGGGTGCCTTCAAACACCACTTCGGCTTTCCGACGCACCCGAATCTTACAGTTCCGGATCGCCTTACCCGTCTGGATGTAACAACCTGCCACTGCGCCCTTGCCGACGCTGAACACGGCCCGAACTTCGACGCTACCCAGTTCTTCCTCGACCAATTCGGGTTCGAGTAGACCTTCCATCGCCGCCTGGATATCATCCAAGAGACCGTAGATGATGTTGTACTCTCGCACATCGACGCCGAGCCGATCGGCGGCTTGACGGGCACCCGTGGCCAAGGTGGTGTTGAACCCAATCAACACGGCTTCGGAAGCGGCAGCCAAGTCCACATCCGTCTCGGAGATTTCGCCCGGTGCGGCGAACAGGACACGCACTTGGACTTCGCCCTGGGGCAACTGTTTGAGTGCGCCCAAGATCGCTTCCACCGAACCCTGAACGTCGGCCTTCATGACGATGTTGAGTTCCTTCAGCTCGCCTTCCTGGGCCTTGCTGGACAGGGTATTGAGGCTGACGCGACGGGAGGAAATCGCCGCCATCAAGCGGGACTGACGCTGTGCATCGGCCCGATCGGAGGCAATCGCTCGCGCATCTTTCTCTTCCTTGTAGACGTCGAATTCGTCACCCGCTGCGGGCACTTCACTCAGACCCAACACCTCAACGGCGAAGGACGGCGTGGCGTGCTTGACCCGATCGCCGCGATCGTCCATCATCGCCCGCACCTTACCGAGGGACGAACCCGCCACAATGATGTCACCGACATTCAAGGTGCCGTTCTGGACGAGCAAGGTGGCCACAGGGCCTTTCGCCTTATCCAAGTGGGCTTCAATCACGGTACCCTTCGCCAGGCGATTCGGGTTCGCGTTGAGGTCTTCCACTTCGGTCACCAGCAGGATCATGTCCAGCAAGGTATTGAGGTTTTCACCCGTGATGGCGCTGACGCCGACCATCACCGTGGTACCGCCCCATTCCTCGGGAACGAGTTGGTACTCGGTCAATTCCTGCTTCACCCGATCGGGCTGCGCGGCTTCTTTATCGATTTTGTTGATGGCGACGATGATGGGCACACCAGCGGCCTTCGCGTGGCTGATGGCTTCGATCGTCTGGGGCTGCACCCCGTCATCGGCGGCGACCACCAGGATCGCGACGTCGGTGACCCGCGCCCCCCGCGCTCGCATGGCCGTAAAGGCTTCGTGTCCGGGAGTATCCAGGAAGACGACTTGCTGCATCGCGCCGTTGTGCTCGACATCGACGTGATACGCCCCAATATGCTGAGTGATGCCGCCCGCTTCCCCGGAAGCGACTTTGGTCTTGCGAATCGCGTCGAGCAAGGAGGTTTTACCATGATCCACGTGGCCCATGATCGTGACCACAGGCGGACGACGTTGCAGGTTATCGAGATCATCGAGATCCAGCATTTCGATCGTCTTGGCAGCGGCGGATTGTTCTTCCGCGTGATCGACCACCATGCCCATTTCTTCGGCGACTTTGGTGGCGGTGTCCACATCCAAGGTCTGGGTCACCGTTGCCGCAATCCCCTTCAAGAAAAGGTTACGGATGATTTCGGTCTCGGAGACGACCATGATCTGGGCCAACTCTTGCACCGTCACCCCGCGATTCAGGGTGATCAGCTCTGGCCGATCGGGCTTCTGATTTTGCTGTTGATGGCGGCGATCTCGACGTTCGCGATAGCTGTTGCCGCTGCCACCCTGGGAAGGCCGACGGCGGCCAGTGGAGGCCACAGGCTTGGCCACGGCGGTGGTGGACTTCGGCTTGGGCGGACGGGCCAGCGACAGGTTCATCTGCTCGCGGGACACGCCTTCCTCATCATCGACTTCGTCGTCGTCGCCATCGAAGTCCTCTTCTTCCTGGAACTTCGGCCCACGACGCTTCTTGATCGCGGCTTTGCCCGCTTTCTCGGCGGCTTCGGGATCTTCCTCTTCTTGCCAGGGCTTGCGGATTTTGGCGCGAGTGGGCAGGGTGGGCTTGGCGAGCAGTTCGGCTGCCGATGGCAACACGGGCTTGCCCGCGAGCACGGCGGTTTCACCGCCCGCTGCCGCTTCACCCGTACCAGGCCGCTGGGGCTTGGCGATCGGGGTGGGCTTGGCGGGATCGCCAACGCCGACGGGCTTCGGCCGCCGCAGTTCAACAATCTGCTGGGGCCGGGCGGCGGGCTTTTGACCGGGCGCGAGTTTGGCGGGTCCGGGCTTGGCCGGGCCGGGCCGCGGCACTGCGCCTTCGACCGAGGACGCCGGAGCATCCGATCGGGGCGCGGCTTTCTTGACAATGCTCGGCGGCTTATTCAGCACGGGGCGCGGTGGCGGATTGACGGGCCGGGCCACGGTGGGCTTGGCCGTCACTTCGGCCTTCGGTGCGGCGGGCGCAGCGGGTGGGCCAACGGCAACGGGTGGGCTGGCCGGGGCCATGGGTGGACTAGCGGGCGCGGCGGCGACAGTCGGCTCGATCGCGGGCTTTTTGGCCATTGGGGCCACGGGTCGGGGTTCGGCGGTGGCCGCAGGGGGCGTCACGCCAGGACTCACACCCTTCGGGGCGACGGGCGGTGCCACCAATTGATCCGGGCGGGTGGGGCTGGTGGCCGCACCCTCGGGCGATCGACGAACTTGAAGAATCTGCTGCTTTTTCGGCTTGTCCAAAGGTGCTGTATTCCTAGGTGGCTGGGGAACGGATGGAGTGGAGGGGGGATGGGCCGACGGCTGATATGCCTTCGCCGCCGATCGGATCGAAGCCGCTTCCGCTTCCTCGATCGAACTGCTGTGGCTCTTTACTGCGACCCCAATTTGGCCACAGATCGCCAAGATATCTTTGTTTTCCAGGTTCAATTCCTTTGATAAATCGTAAACTCTAACTTTGCTCATCCACGTTCCCCTTGCTGCAAGTTCGTTGTTACATGATCGCTGTCTGCCTTGACTAAAGGACTAATCTGGCTTCACGCTTAATGGCTACCGGACAAACACCCGCCAACCGACACCCTACTAGGATAATCTGACGCGCACTGCATCGGTGCGCTGGAAACTAAAGATTCTAAGCGATCGGGGTGACATCCCCCGACTCAGCGGGCAAATCCGTCTCGCGTCTTGCCCCCTCGCCGGAGGCAAGACGCGCCTCCAGCCGTTGATACACCGCTGCATCAACCTTGATTTTGAGCGATCGACTGAGTCGATCTTTTTTTTGGGCGGATCGCAGACAGGTGAGGGTGGGACAGAGATAGACCGATCGGCCCATGCCCTGATCCAACCGCACGATCCGATCGGGATGGCACCGCACGATCCGCCAAAACTGCGATTTCGGCAGGACAATCCGGCAACTGACACAGCGACGATAATCCTTCAACCGCCTTTCCTCCTATGCTTGCCTGCCCCCTAGCCGTACGGGCGAGCGGCCGCTCGCCCCAACTGTTACGCCTCCTCCCCCAGATCTTCCTCAGCCTCAACGGCCTCCGCCTCAACAGCCTCCGCCTCAACAGCCTCAACCACCGCCGGCGCAGCCGCAGCGGCCGCCGCCAGCTTAATCGCCCGCGCCGCTTCCCACTCCGCATCCTCGATCGCATACTGCGCTTCCAGCGCCGCTTCCTCCGCCGCGATCGCATCGCGTTCGGCCTGTTCGGCTTCGCGGCGATCCAGCACCACGGACATGGCGGCATCTTCGGCCTCCCGATCGTATTTGGCAAAGTCCTTGATGTCGATCTTCCAACCCGTGAGGCGCGCCGCAAGCCGGACGTTCTGGCCTTCCTTGCCGATCGCCAAACTCAGCTGATCCTCGGGCACCAGCACGTGGGCTTGGCGTTCCTCTGGATCCACCAGTCGCACTTCCTCGACCCGTGCTGGGCTGAGGGCGTTGGCAATGTAGTTGCCGGGATCGGGCGACCAGCGAATCACGTCGATTTTTTCGCCCCGCAGTTCATTCACCACGGCCTGAATCCGCGATCCCCGCGCCCCGATACAAGCGCCGACGGGATCAACATCCCGCTCCACGGTGTCCACGGCAATCTTGGTACGCGGCCCGACATAGCGCGACGGCGGATTAGCTTCCCGCGCCACGGCGACGATCCGCACAATTTCTTCCTGGATCTCCGGCACCTCGTTCTCGAACAGGTACACCACCAACCCCGCATCGGCCCGCGACACCAACAACTGCGGCCCACGATGGGAGCCTTCGCTCACCTTTTTGAGATACACCCGGAACGTGGCATTGGCCCGGTAGTTGTCATTTGGCAACTGGTCGCGCTTCAGCAGCTCCGACTCCACATCCGGCTGCCCAAAGCTGCTCTGCACCGCCATAATCACCGACTGCCGTTCAAACCGCAGCACCCGCGCATTCAAAATCGACCCTTCCAATTCCTGGAATTCTTCTTGGATCAGTTTGCGCTGCTGGTCGCGCAGCTTCTGGGCCAGGACTTGCTTGGTCTGAATCGCCGCCATCCGACCAAACTCATTCTTGTCCGGGGTGACATCGACCACCACTTCCACCCCTGGCTGGGCCTCGGGATCGAATTCTTGGACTTCCTTCAAGCTGATCTCGTGATCGACGTTTTCGACGTCTTCGACGATCGTCTTAACGGCCAAGACCCGGAAGCCTTCTTCTTCGAGATCCAATTCGACTTCGAAGTGGTCGAAATAGTCTTCCTCAAAATGGATATTGATTTGCTGCGTTCGACGGAAGCGTTCGTAGCCCTTCATCAGCGCTTCTTTGAGCGCTTCTTGGACGAGGGATTTGGGTAGGTTGCGTTCGCGACTGATGTTGTCCATCATCTCGCGCAGGCCAGCAAACTGGATTGACATATTCAATTTCTCCGTAAAATTTCGATCGGACTTGGGGGCTAGCTGGGGCGGGAAAGTGCGACTACTCCGCCTGCCCTTCCGCCAATTGCACCTGGGTAATCACCGCGCGGGGAATCTTCACCGTGCGCCCCTTCAGACTGATTTTGACCACCGTTTCGTCCCGTCCCAATAAATTTCCATGCCATTGCTGCTGTCCGCCATCGGCCGCGTCGGCCTGTACCGACACGGGAAATCCCTTGAACGAGATGAAGTCACGATCGCTGATCAGCTGGCGCGACACCCCCGGACTGGAGACTTCCAAGACATAAGCCTCGGGAATCAATCGGGCCTCATCCAACACTGGCTCAAAGGCCCGACTCATCCGTTCACAGTCCTCCAGACCCGTATCTTGGGTGAGACTGCGGACATCGAGCCGCAGCACTGGCGGACTTTGGTTGGTGCGAAACACTGCGTTGACCACTGCCAACTCAAGTGCCGCCGCCACCGGAGCGGCCAGTTCTAATATGCTTGGTATTACCGGATGCGACATCAAAAATTTCCCAATAAAAAAGTGGGATGACCCACTTCTACATGAAACACAAAAATTCATGAGAATTTCTCACAGAATGGCCGATGCCGCTCCGCAATTTCTTAGTTTAGCGGATTGTTTCCCGTTATGACCGCCGACAATTCCAATATTTTTCCGTCAGTTTGGGCACACAGGCTGATAAAATTAGCGAAGTTTTAGTATCGGTTTTTGTACTGCGATGGAAATTGGACAAAAGGTACGAGTGCGTCGATTGCGCGACAAGGTTTCCGAAACCGTTGTGGCCAAGCTGGGACAGACCGGCGTCGTCCGGGATTTCAAGATGACGGATGGCAGTGGCGTTGGCGTCCTGGTTCAGTTCGAGGACAAATTTTCCACTTGGTTCTTCGAAGACGAAGTCGAAGTGGGCGCTTAGGTTATCGCCCGATCGATGGGTCAATTTAATGAGGGCGTTCTTCGGGGCGGCCTCATTAAATTTGTTTGGGGTCAGGTGGGTTTGGGGACAAGGTTAGTGAGGCAGACGCATGGCATTTATTCTGACGTTCTTGGGCAAAGGCGGGGTGGGCAAAACCACTCTGGCGATCGCGGCGGCCAAACAGCTTGCCGCCCAGGGCAAACGCGTCCTCCTGGCGACCCAAGACAACAGCCCCGGCTTCGGGATGATTCTGGGCCAAACGATTACCCCCCAAGCGCAACCACAAACGATCGCGCCCCAGCTTGATCTATTGCCGCTCCATCCGCCGACCTTGCTCGAAGCGGGTTGGGAGGAAGTCAAACAACTGGAATCGCAATACCTCCGCACGCCGTTTTTCAAGAACGTCTACGGCCAGGAACTCGGGCTGCTGCCGGGGATGGAAAGCGCCCTGGTGCTGAACGAGATCCGCCGCTACGACGATCGGTATGACGCGATCGTCTTCGACAGTCTGGGCAACCAAGAAACCCTGCGGATGCTGGGGATGCCGGAGGTGTCCAGTTGGTATGTGCGGCGGTTCCGGCAGGTGTTTGCCGATTCGGATTTGGGCCGGACGATCGCGCCTTTTGTGCCGCCGATTGCTGCCGCCATCCTCAACGTCAACTGGGGCAGCGACAACTTCGCCCAACCGACCCAGGAAATTAATACGTTACTCGATCGGGCCAAGCAGATCATCGCCGACCCGGCCCGCACCGCCGCCTATCTCGTCACCACCGATGACCCAGCGGCGATCGCCCAAGCCCAATATCTCTGGGGCAGCGCCCAACAAGTCGGTTTGAACGTGGGCGGCGTCTTGCTGAATCAATTGTTGAGTCAAAGTATCATTCCCGATACCTTTGATCCCTTACCGATGAGCGCCATTCCCCGCCAATCCGGCAACGATTGGGCACCGCTGATGCAGGCGCTCCCAGATTTTGGCCAAGCAAGCATGGCCCCTAAACCGATCGTCATCGATGTCGTGAACCGACAGGTGGCGCTCTTCCTGCCGAGCTTTAATAAGCAGCAGGTGAAGCTGACTCAGTACGGGCCAGAAGTGACGATCGAGGCAGGCGATCAGCGGCGAAATATCTTCTTGCCGCCAGAATTGCGCGGTCGCCCCGTCAGCGGCGCGAAGTTCCAATCCGGTTATTTGATCATTAGCTTCTAGCGGGGAGCAAACGCCCGAGCCACGAAGAAAAAGAGGGTGGCGATCGTGCAAAGCGTGCAACCAACAATTCCGATATATTTCTGAACGGGAGAGCGATTTTTGCGATTGCGCTCTTTCAAGATGGCATTGACACCTAAGGCTCCGCCTAAGACGGAAAGTAGGATTGGCCCCCCGAAGCAGCCCTACAAACCACAAAGAATGGAAAAAACGCCGGAAGATTCGATCGAAGCGTTCATTTTTGGGATACCTTTCGCAAATTATCCCTAGATTGCCCACGATCGCGCCCGAACTACACCTAATGCGATGAAGATTCAGCAATCTTCTCGGCGCAAATTTGCTTGATCCAATCTTGCCGATCGATATTCTGACGGTGGCATTCGGCATCAATACTTCGCAACAAATCCAAGGGCAGCGCCAGACTGATGTTCTGCTTGGACTGGAATTTGCCCGTAAAATGCGCTGAAACATCCACCCCAGCTTGTGCCTGCTGGGCAATATCTTCAATATCTCGAAGTTCAGTTAATTCGCTGTTCATAGTGCTGGCGCTCCTGTTTGGTTGACTTCCAGGCTGTCACAACCCAGATAAATTCACTTTTTGCATCATTACGATATTCCACAATAAACGTCGTCAATTGCCCCTCGACAAAGCCGATCAAGCGATACTGCTCCGGTACAAGCGATCGTTGGTCTTCCAAATAGGCCAGATAAAGCAGTTCCGACAACTGCTCAAAGTCAATGTCCCGATCGGCCAGAACTAACTGCCGCTTTGTCTCATCCCAGCGAATTCGCATCAAACCCGAGTCAATATCTAGCTGAATGCTTCAATATTACTCCATGATTTATCGGCGTTGGTGCTTTGCCCCAACACATCAATGGCCAAAGTTCGTGTAGGATTCGATAGAACGGCCCGTCAGCATCCAATCACCAGTTTTAGGCGGAGCGGCGGAATTAAACCCTTACTCCTTAAGAACTTGCCATGAGCGACAGCAACCCCGAAATTCTGCCCGAATCCGCTGAGACGGCGATCCCCGAGGCCACTGCCGCTGAACTGAAATCCGCATCCGCCCGGCAACTGCTCGGCATGAAAGGCGGCGACGTCAAAGACAAATCGATCTGGGCCATCCACCTCCAATTGATGAAGCCCATCACCTGGATTCCGCTGATGTGGGGCGTCCTCTGCGGGGCCGCTTCCTCCGGTCGCTTCACCTGGACGTTCGAAAATGTCGCCGTATCCCTGGCTTGTATGCTGATGTCCGGGCCGTTGCTCACGGGCTACACCCAGACGATCAACGACTTCTACGATCGGGAAATCGACGCGATCAACGAACCCTATCGCCCAATTCCCTCCGGAGCCATCTCCCTGACCCGAGTGAAAATCCAGGTTTTGGTTTTGCTGGGCTTGGGCTTGGTGGTAGCGTTCTTGCTGGATCAGTGGGCGCACCACAGCTTCCCGACGATTACGCTGATGGCGTTCATCGGCTCGGGGATTTCCTACATCTATTCCGCGCCGCCGCTCAAACTGAAGCAAAACGGCTGGTTGGGGAATTACGCGCTGGGGGCGAGTTATATCGCGTTGCCGTGGTGGGCGGGTCATGCGCTGTTTGGGGATTTGAATCCGACGATTATGGTGTTGACGTTGTTCTACAGCTTGGCGGGACTGGGCATCGCGATCGTCAATGACTTTAAGAGCGTGGAGGGCGATCGGGCCTTGGGGCTACAGTCGCTCCCGGTGATGTTCGGCATCCCGAAGGCGGCTTGGATTTGTGTCTTGATGATCGACGTTTTCCAGTTGTTCATTGCGGGCTATCTGGTGAGCATTCATGAGAATCTGTTCGCGACGATCATGGTGCTGCTGATCATTCCGCAGATTACGTTCCAGGATATGTATTTCCTGCGCGACCCGTTGAAGAATGATGTGAAGTATCAGGCCAGTGCCCAGCCGTTTTTGGTGTTTGGCATGTTGACGGCGGGGATTGCCTTGGGGCATGGGGTGATTTAGGTCAGTTTGGCGGTTTTTGGATCAGAATAGAGAGGCGAGAAGCAGGTAGGCCGGATGATCTGGTCTACCGATCGGCGGGCCAAGGTCAAAGTCGGAGTCAATCCCCATGTTGCGTGAATTGACAATTGAGAAATATCGCTGCTTTGAGAAGTTGCACGTCAAGGATTTGGCACAAGTCAACTTGATCGTCGGCAAAAACAATGTGGGCAAAACCAGCTTCTTGGAAGCGGTGTATTTGTATGTCAGCAAAGCCAATCCAAAAGGCCTTTTAGAGATTTTGAGTGCTCGTGAGCAGACCTACGAACAACTCCTCCAAGGTGGGGATTTTCAAACGACGCATCACTACCAAGTCGGCGATCTATTTCATGTCGATCGGCATACACAAAAAAGCCAGGATCACTTCCTGATTGAATCAGACTTAAAGCTCAGAGCCTATGTTAATCATCTGTCCTTAATCTTCGAGATGGGAAACACATTTATTGATTATTCCAATCCGAAACCGATCATGGATACCCCTGAAACCGACTGGCGTTTGGTTAGTTTAGCGATCGAGAGTAATTTGACCGATAGCCAACCCAGCATTCTTTCTCAATCATTCGTTAACCCTCGCATTGATGAAACACCCAGCGCTGCTGAAAAAGCAAAGTATCCCTATTGCTTGATTGAAAGTCGGGGTCTAGGTTTCACGGCTTTGCAGCAATTTTGGGATGAAGTGAATCTCACCCCGGAAGAAGAAGATGTGGTCAAGGCGATGCAGCTTTTGGAACCACGTATTCAACGTATTGGGCTGGTGAGTCGGCCGAACTCCATCAATGCGATCAAATTACGGTTACTCGATGAATCCAATCCAATTTCTCTGAGCCGACTAGGGGATGGGATGCGACGACTCTTAGGGATTGCCATGGCCTTGTCAGTGACGAAATCGGGTTATTTAGTCATCGATGAAATTGATACGGGACTGCACTACAAAGCGCAGTATTCCATGTGGAAAGTGGTTTTAGAAACTGCAAAGCGTCTGGATGTTCAAGTTTTTGCGAGCACTCATAGCTGGGATTGTATTGCGGCATTTCAAGCGGCACTTGCGGACATGGAAGACCAAAGCATCGGAAAACTCTTCCGAATTGATGCGAGGGGCGACGAGGTTCGGGCGATCGAATATGACGCTGAAGACTTAGAAGTGGTTGTGGCACAGGGGATTGAGGTTCGCTAATGAGTACGTCACCCCAACTGACATCGCCCAATATCCTGCTGGTTGAAGGCCCAAACGACAAACACGTGATCAAAGCCCTACTGCAAAATCGGGATTTCACACTTCTACTACCAGAAGAGCAGGAAGGCCAAGACTCGCAACCAAAGGGTGCAACTGGGATTGAAGCACTGCTGAAAGCCTTACCAAGACGTTTGAAACAGGACGACACCAAAACGTTGGGCATCGTGGTCGATGCGGATCTAAATGTGGAAAATCGCTGGAAATCCGTTTGCACCCGACTGAATCAAGTTGGCTATACCAACTTGCCCAAATCACCTCCCGTAGAAGGTTTTATCTTAGAAGCGCCGGATCCGTTCTTGCCACGATTTGGAGCTTGGTTGATGCCCAATAATCAGGATATTGGGACAACCGAGGACTTTATTCGTCTACTGATTCCAGCCACCGATGCACTTTCCAGCCATGCCGATCGCATCTTGACCGAAATCGAAGCCCTTGAAATTCAGCGCTACCCAGCGAACGATCGCGGCAAAGCATTCATCAACACTTGGCTGGCTTGGCAGAAAGACCCCGAACTCCGGATCGGCCAAGCGATCACCGCCAAAGTCCTCGAAAAAGATGCCCCGATCGCGGCCAGCTTCACGAATTGGCTCAGAAAACTCTTCCTCACCACCGGATAACCCATTCAGCAAAATCACGGGGCCGATCGGGCCAAAAAATCGGGCATCCTGGGAAAGTTGATGAATTGCGGCCAGTTCCTATGAAAAATTCGGTGAAAGGTTGGATTGCGGGCGGTGTCGCAGGCGGCGGCATCATGGTGTTTGTGATGGGCGTTTATTTATTTAACTTCCAGCGCGAGTTTGTCCAGGCAATATGGCAGCAAAACGAAAGCATCACGGACAAAAAACCCACCAATGCCTACGAGGTCTATACGATTCGGGGGTTTCAGGTGTTGGTGGACAAAGACATCCTCGACGATCGGGGCCGCACCAAAATCCTCCTGAAACAACTCGACACCACTCTACTGAAAGTCTCCCAACTGATTTCGCCCACCCAATTCACGGAACTGAAAAAGACCAAGATCTGGGTCTCGATCGTCCGTCACCGCCGGGTGAATGAAAGCGCCCGCGAGGCCGCTGGGCACAATACCCAAGCGATCGCCGTGTATCGCGGCAGTAGCGCCAAAGAACTGAAAAGTCACGGCCACAATCCCGACAAAGCCAAAAGCGTCGAAGTCTTCAATGCCCTGTTGTTCAGCCGTGCGCCCTCGGACTTGCAACTGACGATCGTGCTCCACGAATTAGCCCACGCCTACCACGACAAAGTCCTCGGCCCCAACAATCCCGACATCCGCGACGCCTACAAGAAAGCCATGGCACGCGGTCATTACAACGTCGCCGACCCCCGATCGCCCCAGGGCGGGAAAGCCTATGCCGCCACCAATGACCATGAATATTTTGCCGAGTTGTCGGTCGCTTACCTGACGAAGAACGATGGGTTTCCCCAGGATCGCTATGTGCTAGCAAAAGTTGACCCGATCGGGTATAGCCTGATGCAGAAGGTTTGGGGTCCGGTCAAATGAGCTTCTTCGCTCGAACCAGGACGCCGATCGTTTGGCGGCGCAAAGACCAAATCAGCTTTGCTTTTTGTTCAGCCATCCTACTGGCCAGCCTGGGCTACACTGTATTTTTTGCGAATGGTCATTGGATCTGGGAAAACAATCACAGTCAGGCCAGTGGATCAGCGGACTATCCGCTCCTCCGACCCGGTACCAAACACGGCGGCAATACCGACAAGAAACCCACGAGCGACTACGGAAAATTCACGATTCAGGGGTTTTCGGTGTTTGTCGATCGCAAGATCCTCAACAATCCCCAGCAAACTCAGCGATTACGGCAACAACTCAATCGGATCTTGACCCAAATCGGCCAAATCACCACCACCAAACAACTCGCCGCATTCAAGCAGACAAAAATCTGGCTCTCGACCGAGCAACTGTATACGTTTGAAATATCCAGCAGCCCCGATTTTGGCGGTAAGCATCTCACCTTCAAACAAATCGCCCATGCGGGCAATTATCTTCCCGTCTCAGCCGATACCCTGAAAGCGCGCCAGCTAAATCCAGCAAAAGCCCGCAGTATTGAAATTGGCAATGCCGCCCGCTTTATCAACTATGACGAAACGACTCAAACCGCGATCGTGCTGCATGAATTTGCCCATGCTTACCATCACCAAGTGCTGGGACACGAGTATTCCCCGATCCAATCGGCCTACCAAGCAGCCATGGCGCAAAAGCTTTACACCATGATGTCGCTCCGCAGCAGGCAAGACAGCCAAGTCTATGCCGCCACTGATTCACATGAGTATTTTGCCGAGTTGAGTGTGGCCTATCTTGCGACGAATGACCAGTTTCCCCGCGATCGTGAAATTCTGGAGGAATACGACCCGATCGGGTATAGCCTGATGCAAAAGGTTTGGGGTTCCCGGAAATAAAGACTGAGTCACCGCCACACGATCGACAATCGGCCTTCACGGGATAGTGACAATCACCCCCTAGGCTGTGAAGTATCAGCACTTCTCAACAGGCACGATCGGATGAAACGGTTTATTGGTTTGACATTTGGCATCTATGCGCTGTATTTGGTCAAAAGTGCCATCGGAATTAATATCCTGGCCAACTACAGTATGCCTTGGTGGGTCAAACTGCCGATCGCGCCGATTATGGCGGCCCATGAGTCGGATTATTCACCGCATTAGGAACCCCGATGGACTCCAAACTAACTGCATCAGTCTTCTATAGCGGTTACTGGTTCTATGAAGTACAGACTAATTTTTGAAGTCCCTACTCAGAAAGGGTTTGACAGGAACTTAGTGTACCTCACCCGGCAAAGAACCGCTATAACTCCGCCAATAAATCGGCGGCGCTGCCTCGTCGGACTTCGCCTTGGTCATAGGCATTCTCGGAATCCGCAACCGATTCGAGTAAGACCGATCGGCGTTTCTCCCGCAGACGATTTTGGATCACGGTGATCAATGCCGCTTGGGTTTCGATCGGAAACCGCTCAATCGTATCGATTACCCGTTGGAACTCGAAGTTTGATTGGAGTTGAGCTAACTCTTGGGTATTCATAGAATGACTCACCGACATAACTAATCACAGTTTAGTGGATCTTCTCGGTCATCAAACTTTGGAAAGGGGCGATCGTCGGTTGTGACCCGGAGTTGCCAGGATTGGTGCTGAAGATGGCGAAGATTTGGTGAGGCATCAGCCGATCGGCTTCGCTGCCCAATCGCCCGCGCGTCAACGGCAGGGCTATGAGCGAAACCCCGCTGAAGCGGGCTAAGAGAAATCCCAGCCGGGTTTAGCCGGGTTCCCTTACTAGCCCTGCCGTTCACGCGCGGGGCGGGTCAGATGCGGAGTCGATCAATTCGTCAACAGGCTTTGGCTCAAATCACGATTCTGGGCGATATAGATCCCAGATTTGCTCATCCATAAGTGGATTGGGCTGCTCGATCATAAATGCACATCGTGCCCCGGCACGAATCGCCAATCCTCGTAATGTTTCCTGTTCTGATGATGTGAGACCACCTTCCCAATCACCCAAAACCTGAATCAGACAATCGGGTGAAACCCACAATACTCCTCGACTTTTCAGGATTTTTCTAAACCACTCTCGAAGAACGATTTCCGCCAATTCGACATCGCCAATCACACTCCGGGGATGCTCAAACCCATTGCCAATCATTAGTTCCTCACCCGGATCAAGCTCTGGTCGCAAGGTTTTAACCGCACTGCCAACGGCAACAAGTTGTTTGCCCCGCTTGGGATGGATTGAAATTGCCACCAACGGCGTATCCGCAAACTCGATCGTTGGCTTTCCCCGCTGTAAATGACGAACTGTGACCCAGCTCGGACTGATCTGGATATAGACAATGGTTTGGAACCGCGCAAAGAATCCCACAGCCGTTAGCCCCCAGCAACCTGATATTCTTAGATCCTACAATTCCCCTACAACGCACAAAAATTCCCCGTGGCAAATCTCCCAACTGGCAAACCCCAGGCTCCCGCCACCACCGCCCGCGAACTCGCCTTCCAAGCCCTAAAACAAATCCAAGGCGGAGCCTTCGCCGATGTCGCCCTCGATCGCGCCCTCAAAACCAGCAACATTTCTAGCCTCGATCGGGGTCTCGCCACCGAACTGACCTACGGCATCATCCGCCGCCAACGCACCCTCGACGCCCTGATCGACCAACTCGCCACCAAACCCGCCAACCAACAGCCCCCCGAACTGCGGCTGATTCTCCACATCGGACTCTACCAACTGCGCTACCTCGACCATATCCCCAGCTCCGCCGCCGTCAACACCACCGTCGATCTGGCGAAAAACAACGGCCTCCCTGGCCTCGCGGGATTCGTCAATGGTCTGCTGCGGCAATACGATCGCGCCCCCGACCAAGCCCTGCCCCAATCCCCTAATCTCGCCACCCAAATCGGCCTGACAGAGAGCTACCCCGACTGGATCGTGCAGGTTTACCTCGACCAATTTGGCCCCGACGAAACAGCCCAGCTCTGCGCCTGGATGAATCGCCCCCCAACGATCGACCTGCGGATTAACGGCCTGAAAACCACGATCGAGCAAGTCGAAGCCCAATTTCAACAAGCCGATATTGGCGTCCAGCGATTGCCCTACTGCCCCCAAGCCCTGCGACTCACGGGCCATGCGGGTTCGATCCAGCATTTCCCCGGCTTCACAGCGGGCGAATGGATTGTCCAAGATAGCAGCGCCCAACTGGTGACGGCCCTGCTCGACCCTCAACCCGGCGAAACGATCGTCGATGCCTGCGCCGCCCCCGGTGGCAAAACCCTACATATCGCCGAACGGATGCAAGACCAAGGCAAAGTCTGGGCGATCGACAAAACCGCCTCCCGATTGAAAAAAATCCACCAGAACGTCGATCGGCTGGGACTCCACTGCATCTACACCAAAATCGCCGACAGCCGCAACATCCCGGAATTCGTGGGGACCGGCGATCGTGTCTTAGTCGATGCGCCTTGCTCCGGCCTCGGCACCCTGAATCGCCACGCCGACGCCCGCTGGCGTCAGACCCCGGAATCCGTCACCGCCCTCACCCAACTGCAACAAGCAATTCTTCAACAAGCCGCCACCTGGGTCAAACCCGGTGGCATCCTGGTCTACGCCACCTGCACCCTGCACCCCGCCGAAAACGAAGCGATCGTCGAAGCCTTTCTCGCCGCAAATGCCCATTGGCAGGTCGATCCACCCGCCGCTGACAGCCCGATCGCGCCGTTGATCAACGCCGCTGGCTGGCTCAAAGTGCTGCCCCACCAACACCAGATGGACGGCTTTTTCATGGTGCGACTTAAAAAAGCCTGAAGGTTCGGGGCATTCCCCCGCACGATCGACTACAACGGAGGGATCGATGGTTGATTCGATTCCCTTCACCCACCGTCGATCGGTAACCCGATGTTTAGCAAAACCGTCAAGTCTCCCAACCATAGCGTCCAAAATCTGCTCAAGATCCTGATCGGGGCCGCCTGGATTGATGGCAAGGTGCAGCTGGAGGAACAAACCTATCTCAGCCAAGTCGCCCAAGCCAAAGGTGTCGCCGACGATCCAGAAATCTATCCCCTCCTCCACGGCCTGCGCAAAATCGATCCCAGCCAGTGCGACCAAATCCTGCGAGACTATTTGGGCGATCGGCCGACTCACCTGGATTGCCAAGAATTGCTCGAAGCGATCAGTGGCCTGATCTACAGCGATGGCGACGTCGGCACCGAAGAAGCCAAACTCCTGACCAAAATCCAGCAAATCGAACTGAATTGTGACGGTCCAGGGCCTTGTGCCAATAATCTGCCCGACCTAATCCAACGGCTTTACCAACGCTGGGTCGCCGTCTTAGACCGAAAATTACCGTCCTGACCGATCGGGCTACTCGTCTTCACCGGGCACCGATCGCAAATCGACGCTGGCCGCATTAACTTCGCGGGCCTTCTTCACGGCATAGAAACCCACGCTCACGGCCACTACGATCCCGAGCACGGAAACCGCCGCAGCGGCCGCCGGAAAGGTGCCCGCCGCCGCTAGTGACCGACTACCCAACATCCAACTATTTAGCTGATTCACGATCGTCTTGCCCTATTGAAAGAATACCAAACTACTGTGGTGGTGCGGGTTCCGCCCCACCGGGATCACCCACGGGAGCTGGCGGCTCAACGGGCGCGGGTTCGGCCACTGGGGCTGGTTCCGCCGCCGCTGGTGGCTCTGGCTCCGCTGGCGGGTAATAGGGTTCCGGATCCGGTGCGGCGGGCGGATAATACGGCTCCGGCTCCGGCGCATAGTAGCGCGGCTCAGGGGCTGGCTCCGAATAGCTGCGCGAACCGCCCCCATCATCGCTGTCATCATCGCGCCGACGGCGGCGGCTTTCCTTCTCCACCGCTTTGTCGTAACGGCGATTCGGCTTCACCGCAGCAGCTTTAATGCTGCCCTTCCGATCGTCCAAGTTCTTCGGCAACTCCGGGAATTTTGCCACGGTAATATCCTTCGTCGCATCGCGCATAAACTGCCGCCAGATGTCAGCGGCTAGGGCACTACTGCCGCCCGTCGGATAGTCATCGTCATAGCCCAGCCACACGCCAGTGACCAATTGCGGAATATAGCCGACAAACCACAGGTCACGGGCCTTCTCGGAAGTCCCGGTCTTTCCGGCCACCTGCCGATCGGGCAGGGAAGCGGGTTGGCCTGTGCCGTTGTTCACGACACTTTCGAGCATCCAGGTCATGATCGCGGATGTGCCCTCATCCACCGCCCGCTTCGGCTTGTACTCGGCGTTGTACAGCACGACGCCCTTGGCATTCATCACCTTGCGAATGCCGTGGGGCGTAGCATGCATCCCATTCGCGGCCAGGGTGCCATAGCCGCTGGTCATCTCCATCAAGTTCATTTCATAGGAACCCAAGGCCATGGAATAGACCGGTTCGAGCTTGGAGTCAATCCCCATGCTCTTCGCCATCTTGATCACCGGGTCAAAGCCCACGTCGATCAACAACTTCACGGCCACGGTATTGGCCGATTTGGTCAGGGCCTGTCGCAGATCGAGATAGCCGGAATAGCTGTTGCCGTAGTTCTTTGGCTCATAGCCATCGACGTGGAACGGCGCATCTTGGTACGACTTATAGGGCGAAAACCCCGACGCGATCGCCGCTGTATAGACGAAGGTCTTGAAGGTCGAACCGGGTTGCCGCTTCGCTTCCGTCGCCCGGTTGAACTGGTCACCCTTATATTTGGCGTCGGGATTATCCTTGCCGCCTTTGCCGTAGTAGTCCTTGCCGCCGACCATGGCCCGGATTTCGCCATTGCTCGGATCGATCGACACCAAGGCCCCCTGGAAGGCTTCTTTGCCCGTGGCTTCCCCCGTTTGGCTGCGCACAGCGTCCTCCGCCGACTTCTGCCAGCGGGCGTTCAGCGTGGTTTCGACCACCAACCCCCCGGCTTCGAGATCCTCGGCCTTAATCAACTTCGGCAATTCCTTCTGCACATAATCCGTGAAGTAAGGCGCATTACTATACAAATTCTTTGGTGTCGCCTGCTTCAGCTTGACTTCTTCGGCCTTGGCTTTGGTTGCTTCGTCGGCGGTAATGAAGTTTTGCTCCAACATCCGATCGAGCACAAGATTCCGCCGTTTGCGGGCGGCGTCTTGGTCGATCAGCGGCGAATAGGAACTCGGCGCGGGCGGCAATCCGGCAATCAACGCCGCCTCGCCCAAGCTCAACTGATCCACGGGTTTGCTGAAATAGACCCAGGCCGCATCGGCGACACCATAGGCTTCGGAACCGAGGTAGACCAGGTTCAGGTAATGTTCCATCAGCTTGTCTTTGGGGATTTCCCGTTCCAGCTTCTGGGCCAATACCGCTTCTTTTAATTTCCGGGTGAGGGTGCGATCTTGGTTCAGAAAGGCCATCCGGGCAACTTGCTGGGTGATCGTACTGCCCCCTTCCGCCGCCCCGCCCGAGGTGATGTTGCGGACGATCGCCCGCGCAATCCCCTGGAAGTCCACACCGTTGTGGTCATAGAACCGCCGATCCTCGGCAGCGATAAAAGCATTCTTGACATTTTTCGGCAGCTTTTCGACTTGGACGCTCTGCCGCGTCGCATCGCCTGTCTGCTGCAACACCGTGCCATCCACGGCCTTAATCGTCACGGTACCCCGGCGCAGGAACGAACTCAATAGGCGCGGTTCCGGCAGCGATTGCGTCATCTGCCAATAGGCCAGCCGTCCCCCCCCCAAGACCAAACCTGTCAGCAACAAGCCGCCCAGAATATATTGATTGCGACGACGCTTCAGCGGCGGCGGCAAGCGGCGGCCCAGCCGATCGACCCGATCGCTCACCGCCTCACGGGTTTGTAACGCCTGCTGCCGCCACCCCAAAATCCCCCGGCGTTGGCGACGTCGGCCCCGGCGTTGGCGATCGGTGGACGTTGGCTCCACCGCATCAGCCTGCCCGCGCAGCTTCCGGAATAGATTTAAGCGGCTTTTTGACTTAGTCACAAATGAACCTCGATTCGCTCCTAACAGACGTTAATTTTCCGAACATGTCATCCAGATCGAGTTAACTGAGCCTGATGGTTCAAACTAAGGATTGCGACGAAACGATCGGAGGCTGACGCACGGCTTGACCGCCGCAAATGCCCAAACAGGATAACAATCACTTGATCCCATCTGAAATCTTAGGCTAAAACCAGGGTGATCGCGCATCAACTTCGCGGCACCTGGCGTTGATGGTCAGACACAGACGGTCTGTGAGCCGTTTGATTAACGTCAGTGTTACCGAATACACTGGCCACGATCGCGAATCCGACCAAAATTAGCGGGATCACTTCCCCCAATCACGCATTCGTGAAGAATTGCTAAAGAATTATGGGGGACATGAAAACACGATCGCCGAATAGCGGGCAATACAGGGGAATCGGCACCGTAACATCCCCCCTAAGGTGCGGATTAATGGTTGCGTCATCTGCCCTAGTACGGATACGCCCCCATCACCCAACAGGCTAAATTCAAATTAGCAAATGTGTTCAGGATGCCCCGACCAAACCACAGATCGATGTCTGGCCCGCCCGCCAGCAACGCTAATCGACGTGGTCTAGTTATTTTTGAGGAAGAAAAACAGCATGACTTGGTTTGTCAAAATTGAGGCAGGAATTGTCGATAAGGCCACATTTGATCAATATGTGCCCGCCCACAAGGCGTATGTCCAAGATTTGATCGATCGGGGCCATCAGGCGAGTACGGGTTACTGGCAGCGACGGGGCGGGGGCATGTTGCTGTTCACCGCCGACTCCATGGCCGAAGCCGAATCGATCGTCCGCCGCGATCCGCTGGTGGTGAATCACTGCGTCACCTACGAGCTGTACGAATGGAATGTCGTGCTGGGCAGTTTGAATGCGACGAGTAAGGTGATGGAGCTGTCGTAGCTTTGCTGAATTCCCCTTTAAAATGCGAGAGACCCGGATACCACGCCTGTCCTAAGCATCCCGTATTGCTGCTACCTTCCGGTCCTGACAAGATTTGGGCGTTAAGACCGCATGGGTCCGAGTCAGTTAATAATATAGCACCGATTTAGGAGCGCTGACACGATCATGATGCATGGATTTATTCCGGCCGATCGGTTTTTTCCGTATCTGAGTTGGACGGATGTCGAGGCGATGCCGGACAAATCGCGGGTGGTGATGATCCAACCCGTGGGCGCGATCGAGCAACATGGGCCACATCTCCCGCTGGCGGTGGATAGCGCGATCGGGCAGGCTGTGCTGGGTCGCGCCTTGGCGCAGTTGGATGCCAGTATTCCCGCCTATGCCATGCCCACCCTGTATTACGGCAAGTCGAATGAGCATTGGCATTTTCCAGGGACGATTACGCTGACGGCCCAGACGATGATCACCCTGTTGATGGAAGTGGGCGAGAGTCTGTATCGATCGGGGTTTCGCAAGTGGATTTTGATGAATTCCCATGGGGGGCAGCCGCAGATTATGGAAATCGTGGCGCGGGATTTGCATCAGTTGCATGCGGATTTTGAGGTGTTTCCGTTCTTTACCTGGCGGGTGCCGCATATTACCAAGTCGCTGCTGACGGAAAAGGAAGCGCAGTTGGGGATTCATGCGGGGGATGCGGAGACAAGTTTGCTGCTGGCGATTTTGCCCGAGACGGTGCGGATGGAGCGGGCGGTGATGGAATATCCCCACGGGTTGCCAAAGGCGGATAGTATGCTCACCCTGGAACGGAATATGCCGATTCCTTGGTTGACGCGGGATATCAGTCGTAGTGGGGTGATCGGCGATGCGACGGCGGCGACGAAGGAGAAGGGCGAGTTGATTTGGGCGTCGGTGGCGGCGGGGTGGACAAGGGCGATCGGGGATGTGTATCGATTTAAGCAGCCGCAATTGTGGAAGAAAGAGTGATGCGTGCGAATGAACGATTCGGTTGGCGCATTGTTGGACTACGCTGTTTGCCCGCCCCGCGCGTGAACGGCGGGCTAGTAAGGCAACCCCGCTAAAGTGGGCTGGAATTATTCTTAGCCCGCTTCAGCGGGGTTTTGCTCATCGCCCTGCCGAATCACACTCACCTAATCCGGGTCATCCAACAACCGTTGCTTCGCTCGGGCTAGTTCGGCTACTTGTTCATCGGTCAATTTTGGATAATGCAAATCCAACGATCGCAGCTTGGCGCAAATAATATCCGACACGGCTAACCGCATCAGCCACTTGCGATCGGCCGGAATCACATACCACGGAGCCGATGCCGTGCTCGTGTGATTGAACATATCCTGATAAGCCGCTTGATACACATCCCAATGCTGCCGTTCAATCACATCCTGAGCGGAGAATTTCCAATGCTTTTCCGGTTCCTCCAGCCGTGCGAGAAAGCGTTTTTTCTGCTCTGCCTTGGACACATTGAGAAAAAATTTCAGCACCACCACACCGTTTTCACTCAGATACTGTTCAAACTGATTAATCTGCCGAAACCGCTGTTGCCAAATCTGTTTCGGCTTCGCCTGCGGTGGCAACTTCTGCGCCACCAAAATCTCGGGATGCACCCGCGCAATCAACACTTCCTCATAATAAGACCGATTGAAAATACCAATCCGCCCCCGCTCTGGCAAGCATTTCACCGATCGCCATAAATAATCGTGATCGAGTTCCTCGGATGACGGCGATTTAAACGAAAATACCTGGCAACCCTGGGGATTCACCCCCGACATCACATATTTAATCGTGCTGTCCTTGCCCGCCGCATCCATCGCCTGAAAAATGATCAGCACGCCATAGATATTCTGGGCGTACAGCACATTCTGCAATCCCGACAATTCTTCAACATACTGCGCCAATTGGCCTGACGCCCGTTCCTTGTCCAAGCCATCGGGTTTGTAATTGGGCGAGAAATCTCGGACTAAATCGATCGTGCTCCCCGGTTTTACCAAAAAATCATCAGGCTTCAGCATCATCTGTTTCATGCAACTAGACCGTTAACACTTGGAGAATTGATTCATAACATTGGTAATGGAACTGCGGTTGGCCATAGGGTTGCCGCAATTCGTCCCATTGTCCTAACGCCGCCTGCTGCTGTTGCTGGAGCAACGCGTCCAAGTGGGGCAACGCGATCGCGTCGGGCGCAATTGCCGCTAACACCGCCAAATCCTGAAGCGTCCCCAAACAATCCTGAATCGCCTTCAAACCGACAATCCAAGTCGCGATCGCCGTCCCATAAATCGGACTCACCGCCTCAAGTTGATCGCGCTGACGCTTACAAACTTTCCGCAAATCATGTAGCACCGCTGGATCGGCCGCCGTCGCATCCGCTGCGGCGATCGCCCAACCCGGATGGGCCAAAAACGCCGTCAAATCCGGCAATAACAATTGTGGCAACACATGGGTCAAGGTCTGAGCCGCAAACTGACGATATGCTGGCTGCTTCAGCCAATCCGCATAAGCCGCCTCAAAGGTTTGTGCCGCGATCGCCACTTGCACATCGGCTAAAGCCCGACGACGTTGTTTTGCCAGCTTTTTGAGACAGCGATCGAGCACCGGCTGCTCCGATTCCGGCAACTGAGGATAATCACTTGGTTGCAACTGGGCGATGACGACATCCAAATTACGCAGGCGGCCCAAGGTGTGGTGAAACCGCTGTAGTGATTTCAAATGACCCTGTTTGGGGATTTTTAGCGCTGACCCGAACAAATCAATTGTGGCCCGTAAACGACGTCCATGCACCCGCATCTGATGCAATGCTTCAGGCGCGCGATCATCTGCCACCGCCGTTCGTTCATCCAGCATCCGCTGGAAATGTCGCTGTATCAGACCATGAGCATAATCACCCACCCGCAACGCGATCGGGGCAGCTTCTGGCGGATTTTGAGGGGCTGGCGGTTTGACGGTCTTTGCCACTGCAACGTCAGCGACCGCCATATCTTTCGCCACCGATGGCTTTGCCCGTCGCTTCTGTGCTGTCTTCACATCAGGTTTGGCAAGGCTTTCAGCACTTTTTTTGGCATTGGGTTTGGTGGCTTTCGGCGTCATCATTCAGGCATTCTCCATATCGATCGTGCCCAAGGCACATCACATCCGACTGATCCGTTGCGCCGCCGATTGTGCAAGCTGACCCTCGCCCTGCGGCCAGTGCAGCACCTCAACTGAAAAGTCTTCCCGATCGTAACAAGCGGCGACAGCCCCAAGCCGAATCCATATCAGTTCTTAATAACCCGCAGCGAACTCAAACTAAACTTAACCGAAAATCCGGCGGTGCTGATTCGCCTGATACGGAGTCGGGGCGTCCTGGCGGGGCCAGTGCTTAATCAGAAAGCGGAGCAGCCAAGGCGTCGCCACCACCAAACAAACGACGCCTGTCACCCAACCTTGCGCGATGACCGTTTCCAACGAGGCAGAATTGTGGGATTCTGGCAAATTCTTGAACGGCACCAGTGACAAACTGGCGATCGTGTTATTGATCGCATGTAGGGCGATCGGTGCCCAGAGGCTTTTGGTTTGGTAATACAACACGCCCGCGACCAACCCCAGTAGGCCAATCCCGACGATATTCAGATGCAATGCGCCAAACAATAATGAGGTTAAAATCAGCGCGATCGGCGGACTCCATTTCGTCGCCCAGCGCTGCAACAAGATGCCCCGAAAGACAAACTCCTCACACAACGGCGCTGCCACAATCACCAAAATAAACAGTAACACCCGACTCAGCTGCGGCATCACCGAATCCGTCGCCCGCGTCGCCGCTTTCAACTGCGTCATCCGATCGATCAGATACCGCACCGAATCAGGACTGATGTGGATCTTTGTCGCTAATCCCCGACAGCCGACAGAGTCCCGACAGCACCAGCGTCCCCATGACATTCGCAATCAGAAAGACGTAGAACACTTCACGCGCTTTAATCACCGTGAACGGATTGGATTTTACATCGGGCATCATCCTCAGCCGCCCCCGACGATCGTCACAACTTCCAACCGATCGTCCGCTTGCACCCGCGTTTCATCCCAAAACTGCCGATGCAAAATTTGGCCATTATATTCCACCGCCACCAGTTGGGGATTCATGCCCAATTGGCTGAGGAGTGTGGGGAGTAGGGTTTCGGGGGGGCAGGCTTGGACTTGGCCATTCACCTGAAGCTCGATCAAATCATTCATGGGCAATATTCTCGCAGCGCGCTGGTATCAGCCTAGCATTGACCGTTCCGGCGCTTGAGCCAATTGGGCCACTAATTGTTGGGTCACGGCTTTGGGATCGGACGCTTGCATGATCGCTCGCACCACCGACGCCCGTGTGGCCCCGGCCCCAATCACGTCGCCCAGATTCGTCGCATCAACGCCCCCGATCGCGTACCAGGGCATCGGTGCATGGGCGGCGGCATGGGCCACATATTCGTGTCCGGAGGCCGATTTTCCAGGCTTCGTCGGCGTTTCGTACACCGGGCCAACGCCAATGTAGTCCGCCTGCTCGGCGATCGCCCGCTGCAATTCAGTGGGATTGGTGGTCGATCGGCCAATGATTTTGTCCGGGCCAAGCAGGCGGCGAGCCACGGCGATCGGGTAATCCTGCTGCCCCAAATGCACGCCATCCGCATCCACCGCCAAGGCCAAATCAATATGGTCATTGATCATAAACACCGCGCCATACTGGTGGCAGAGGAATTTCAGCTTGGTGGCGATGTCGTAGCGGGTGGCATTGTCGGCGGTTTTGTCGCGGTATTGGACGAGGCGGAGTCCACCATTGAGCGCGGCTTCGACCACGTGGATCAGATTGGGTTCGGGCGAGGTGACGAGGTAGAGCCGCGCATCGCGGAGCTGGGCCATTTTCGGTTTTTCAGTCATGGCACTTTCGAGGGTATAGACCTGGTAGCGGATTTGTTTGGCGGCGGTGGCGAGGGGGGGCCGTTCCACTTTGCCATATTCTTCGAGCACACGCAGGGATTCTTGGACGCGGGCGCAGTTGGCGAGGAGGACTTGGGTGACGGATTCGCGTTGGGTTTCTTGGGGGTGGGTCAGGTGGATGCCGGGGTCGCCGGGGGTGTCGCGGGCGGCGCGGATGTCGGCGGTATGCAGTTGGCCGAGCTGTTGGCGGAGGTCTTTGCAGATTTCGGTGAGGTCACTGCGTTCGAGGCCAAAGCGGCACCATTCTTCGATGACGCGCAGTCCTTCCCGGGCACGATCGAGGTTGGCGTCAAGAATTCGGAGGATGGCCCGTTCCATAATGTTGCGATCGGTGGATTGATTCGTCCTTTGATCATAGCGTTTGGGCCGATCGAACAGCGGCAAATCACCCTGGAATTATCTATAATCAAGAGGTGAACCAACCGATGGATCAACTTTGTGAGCCTCAATCAAGATTTCCAACTCACCGAAGCGACTGCCAGTATCGATCAAGCGGGTCGCGCCAGTCTGGGCGAACAAGCCGTCGCGGGCGAATACCGGATTTTGATCAATCCAGCGGGACAGATCTTGCTCGACCCGATCGCACATCGGCCAGAAGCAGAGCAATGGCTTTGGCAGAATCCGGAGGCGCTAGCATCGGTTAAACTGGGAATTGAGCAAGCGAAGGCAGGACAAGTAAAGGATTTGGGTTCCTTTGCCGAATATGCTGACTTGGAGATTGAAGATTAATGCGGTTTCGTTTGGCTTTTACTGAGGTAGCGGCTGACACGCTATCAGCACTGCAACAGCTTGACCCGAAGAAGCACCGCAAGGTGCTAAAAACCTTGGGTTTGATGGAAGTAAATCTCCGCCACCCCGGTCTCAAAACCCATAAATACGATGCATTGGTGGGGCCAAACAATGAAGAGGTGTTTGAAGCCTACGTTGAAACCAAAACCCCTGGGGCTTTTCGGGTGTTTTGGTACTATGGGCCGGATTCTGGAATGATCACGATTTTGGCGATTACACCGCATCCATAGCGCATTTTTCGTGGGCCTGGGGTGTTGGTCGGCTGGCGGCGGCTTCGGAAATAAACTTCGCTCCTCACCTCAAACCGCCACTGCCGATGCCTCAAGCACCAAAATCTCTTTCAGAATCTCCTCTAATTGCCCGATCGCAAAATGGGGTAGCGTCTCAGTCGATAGATATTGATAGGCAACCTGCTTGGCTTGCAAAAAATTCCTAGCCTTGTACAGCAACGCGACGGCACTCACTGCGGTAATCCCTAACGTGCGCTGTTCATCCGGGCCAATAAACGCTAAAGCCTTGACTTCCGCCTCCGCCGCGATCGCGTAATTCTGCCGCGCCGCTTCAACGTCACCTTGCCGCTGCAAAACTTCGGCATTACTGGCAAACTGCTCACTTTGGCGATGATGTTCGTGCCAACTCATATCAGTCCTCCAAAGGAAATCTACTTGGTGAATTCAGCGAGGATTTGCTGCTCGGCGGGAGTGAGGGGAATGCCGTTTGCGTTGCTGGGTGAAACCCGATCGAGCAATGCCAAAACCGACTTAGCCTGATGATCCTGGCACCTCAATTAGTTGACGTACCGCATCCCCCAACCGCTCAAAATCCCGCACATTGTACGTCAACAGCCGATCGGCCCCAACCTTCAATCCCGCCTGAGCAATCAGCGCATCAAACACCGCCCCACTCACCAAACCACATTGGGTCACACGGTGGATCGCCGCCTCATAATCCTCCACATCCAAACTCACCTTCACAAACGCCTTCAGGTTGGTTGTAATCAGATTTTGGGCTAACCCCGGAGTAATCTTTTGCTTCAGCGGCAATTTCGTCAGGTTGGAATACAGTTCCGCCAATGAATGCGTTCCCACATAGCCTGTGATCGTGTGGGCTTGCACCCGCCGCAACCAAGCAACGCAGTCAACATGGCTTTGATGCTCGGGCAAAAAGGCCCCAATCAAAACATTTGTATCAAACAAAACCTTCACCAGCCACCCACCTGATGCATTCGTTCTTCCCGTTGCTGCCGCCCAAATTCCACCAAATCCAGTTCCATTGTCCCCGGCTGCTGAGTCTTCACCACCAAAACCCCATCCACATATTCCAACTCCGCCTCAGGCGCATCGTCTAACGCCCGATCGGCTCCATTTCCCCGATTCACCTGACCAAACAGCCGATCGGCAAGCTGAAGCTGCTCCTGCGGTGAAAGCTGTTGGGCCTGACTGAAAACCTGTTCAAGTTGAAGACTCACGGCCACCTCGATCGGGTAGAACTTTTTCATATTCTAGCCCAGGCAGTTGTGAGCCGACATGAGCGATCGACTGAACAACTTCTACTTGACGAATTCGGCGAGGATCTTCTGCTCGGCGGGGGTGAGGGCGATACCATCGGCATTGTTGGGGGGAACCCGATCGAGCAATGCCAAAACCGCTTGGGCCTCAGTCGATCGACCTTGCTTCGTCAGCAGTTTCGCAAGAAATGTATAAGTTTCAGCGGTTGATTTGACATAGGCTTTTTGACTGTTCTGCGGTAGTTCTCGAATGCCATAGCGAACTGATTCACTGACGTTCACCGACTGTTTATAGAAAGCGATTGCTTTGTCATATTGCGATAATGCCCCATAAGCACTGCCCAGATTAGTCAGTGCATCGGCTTCGCCATTGCGGTCTTTGACTTGCTGATAGATTAGTAGCGCTTGCTGATAGTAGTCGATCGCTTTGTCATATTGCGATAGCGACCAATAGGCAAGGCCCAGATTATTCAGGGCTTTGGCTTCGCCATTGCGGGCTTTGATTTGCTGGTAAATGGGTAACGCTTGCTGATAGTGGCCGATCGCCTTGTCATATTGCGATAGCGACCAATAGACAAGGCCCAGATTATTTAGGGCTTTAGCTTCGCCATTGCGGTCGTTGACTTGCTGGAAAATTGGTAGGACCTTCTGGTAGTAGCCGATCGCCTGGTCATATTGCGATAGTGACTCATAAATAACGCCCAGATTCATCAGTACATCTGCTTCACTATTACGGTTTTTGACTTGTTGAAAAATCGGTAGGGCTTGCTGATAAAAGCCAATCGCTCGGTCATATCGCGATAACGACCGATAAGCCTCGCCCAGATTATTTAGTGCAGCTGCTTCGCCATTGCGGTCGTTGACTTGCTGAAAAATCGGCAGCGCTTGCTGGTAGTAGCCGATCGCCTTGTCGTATTGCGATAGCGATCCATAAGCATTCCCCAGATTATTCAGTGTGCTTGCTTCGCCATTGCGGTCTTTGAGTTGGCGATAGATTTCTAATGCTTGTGCATAAGACTGTTGCGCTGCTTCATATTGGCTCGTACGAAATTGCTGATTTCCTTGCTGGATTAATTGTTCAGCTTCGCTGATTTGAAGCATGCTGGCCTCGCTGTTTCCCAGAACATTGGCTTGATTCTCCTCCACAGGCTGCCCGATCGCCGCGTCCGATCGGCCCACCATCGCCCCCACGCCCAACAGCCCCACCACCAACAACCCCGAAACCCGCCACATAAAATGCCCCATAACTGCCTCAATTCCCAAAAACCACTCACCCCAGTTTATCGTTTGGCCGATTGGAACTTATGCAGGTCGTGACAAGCTGGCCGATGAGCGCCGATAACGTCGATCGCCGCCAATTGGCCCAGGCATCAGCTACACTAAAGAACGGTATTTGCACCAACGTTAGAAGCGAGGCAGCTATGATCAGCCCGGATAAGGTTGAAGCGATGATTCGATCGGCGATGCCCGCCGCCGCGACCGTCGATGTCCAAAGTGGCGATGGTGAACATTTTGAAGTCACCGTCGTCGCCGCCGAATTCGCGGGCAAACGCCGCGTCCAGCAGCATCAACTGGTCTATGGGGCGGTCAAAGAGGCGATGGCCAGCGACGCGATCCATGCCTTCGCGTTGAATACTTTTACCCCCGAAGAGTGGGCCAGCAAGTCCGCCTAAGGCCCGCCTCCCGCCCGATTCAATTATCACACCGCCGAGGAAAATTCTCATGACGCCTGAAGTCAAAGCCCGTATCGACGCCCTCGTCCAAGCCAACAAAATCATGGTCTTCATGAAGGGCAACAAGCTGATGCCCCAGTGCGGCTTCTCCAACAACGTCGTGCAAATCATCAACACCTTGGGCGTGCCGTTTGAAACCTGTGACGTGCTCGCCGACGCCGAAATTCGCCAAGGCATCAAAGACTACTCCAACTGGCCGACCATTCCCCAGGTCTACCTGAATGGCGAATTCCTCGGCGGGTCAGACATTTTGATCGAGTTATACCAAAGCGGTGAACTGCAACAGCAAGTGGAAGTGGCCTTAGCTTCCTAGCTCACCCCCAAATCAAAGGCGCGATCGACTCATTCAGTCGATCGCGCCTTTGGTTTGAAAGTCAGAGCCTCAAAAAAATTCTTTAGAAGTAATATCCACCCCGTTTGGTTTCAACTTCCATTTCGTACTCTGGCTCCGGCTCCATGAAGTTGGACGGATCATGGAGAAAGCGGATGGCTTCTTCTTCAATCCGATGAATCACGTAGGCTTCGAGATCATCGCCGTGGCGCAAGGCAGCTAGGTAACCATCGAGATACATTCGCAGATCGTCGAAGCGGTAACCCCGATTCCAATGGTCCACCAAAGCGTCGGTGATCCTTTGGTAATAGCGAACTGAGCGAGCGTCTTGTAGCATATATCAGGTAACGATGAACAGCGCGGGATCAAAACGACTATCAGCCAGTGTGTTCTAGCTAACCCAATCTTAATACGAATTATCCCGTTACCCTAGTGATTGATGTACGGATCTCACGCTAATTTCCGGTTCGTCAAAAAATTGCGTGACTCCGGGGAAACCGCACGTAAGGGTAGCCAGCTTTACAAACCTCTCTGGGTCGGTTCTGTTAGGCTAGGCATTGTCTGTCAAGAGAAAAAAACCTGTGGCAGCTTTTGAACTTCAGATTATCGAACCCAACTCTCACCTGCGATCGTTGCTCAGTTGGCATTTGCAGCAGGCGGGTTATGGCGTATTCATGGCTGGGGATTGGCCGCAAGCCAAGGAAATGTTCTACCAGCGGCAGCCGCAACTGGTGATCCTCAGTGCGGATGGGGCCGATCAGGTGGCATTGGAGTTTTGTGCGTGGTTGCGGCAACAACAGCCGCAGTTGTTGATTTTGATGCTGTCGGCGCGGGATACGGAGCGCGATGTGGTGGCGGGCCTCCGATCGGGGGCGGATGACTACCTGCGCAAACCCTTTGGCATGCAAGAGCTGATGGCGCGGGTGGAGGCCCTCACCCGCCGGGCCAAACCCTCGGCTCCGCCTGCCTATCTGGACTATGGGGCACTGAAGATTGATCTCGTGCATCGGCGGGTGCGGTTCTATGGTCAGTTGATTGACCTGACGCCGCAGGAATTTAGTTTGCTGTATGTGTTGGCCCAGGTGGCGGGTCAGCCGTTGAGTCGGGCGGATTTGTTGCAGCGGGCGTGGCCGGATGAGATTGACAATCCCCGGACGGTGGATACCCACGTGCTGTCGTTGCGCAAAAAAGTCGAATTGGATCCACAGCAGCCGAATTTGATTCAGACGGTGCGGAATGTGGGGTATCGGTTGAATCTGGCAGGATTGGCGGCAGTGCCAGTGGCGGAGTCGGTCAAACTGGATGGGCGGTTGGGCGCGATGACCACCAGTCGATCGGAAACCATCGCGGACGGATCGAACATGGTGGTGCCATCGGGCCTGTAGGGGCGGGAAAAGTTCGCCCCTAAGGTTTTTCGCGGTTATTTTTCGGCGGTTAATCGGGTCAGGACTTGGTTCGATCGGGCGACAAAATCCTTCATCCCATTCGCATCAAACCCTTTTTGGGCCATCAATGCCAAATCATAAATATGATGGCAAATCATCCCGGATAGCTCAGCTGAGGGCGATTCAACCCCTTCGACGGCACCTTTGTTCAGGGCGGCGAGGTTCTGAATCAGGGGATGATTAGTATTCAACAGCAGAATATGGTCTTCGGGGAATTCGGCTTGCTGCTGTTGCATCATCGCCATCATTTCCTGCATCCGACGCTGCTCTTCGGGCAATAACACCATTGCAGGCGGCGCATCGGCGGGGTTGTCGGAAATAATCGACTCCGTCCGAATCGTCAGTTTCGGTTTACCCAAAGCCCCGGTGAAGATGCCTTTGATCCGATCGCTAAACGTCTGATTCGTCGTGGGATCGATCACCTCGGACTTATCCTGCTCAACCAGGGACTCGTCCAGGTCGGCATCGACGCGGGCAAATTTCACGTCGCTGTAGGACTGCTCCAGGAAGGTGGCGAAGTGGCTGTCGATGAAGGAATCGAGGAACAGGACTTCGATGCCGCGTCCTTTGTAGAGGTTGACGTAGGTGGCTTGGGAAACTTCGTCGGTGCAGTAGAACACGCGGTTCTCATGTTTCGCCTTGTTCCGATCGAGGTATTCCTGCAAGGTGGTGTAGGTGCGGCCATTGACGGTGTTGCTGGCGGATTCGCTGTCCCAGACATCGCCATCGGCGGTTTCGACTTCGACTTTGGGTTTGTCTGCCGCAGGCGTCAAGCTGGTGCGGAACACGACAATGTCTTCGACTTGCTTTTTGAACTTGTCGTCGTTCATGGAGCCGAATTTGACGAAGGTGCCGAGGTCTTCCCACGACTTAATGTAGGCGGCCCGATCGTCGCGGTATTGCTCCTTGAGTCGATCGCCGACCTTTTTCGCCACGTAGTTGCCGATTTGCTTCACGGTGCGATCGGCTTGGAGGAAACTGCGCGACACGTTGAGCGGAATGTCGCTGCTATCGAGTACGCCACGCAGCGGCATCAGGAAGCGGGGGATCACTTCTTCGCAGTTGTCCGACACGAAGACTTGGTTGCAGAACAGCTTCACCGAGCTTTTGGTGACATCGACATCGGGCTTCAGCTTCGGGAAGTAGAGGATGCCGTTGACCACGAAGGGATAGTCGGTGTTGAGATGCACCCACAGCAGCGGCTCGTCCTGGTAGGGATAGAGATAGCGGTAGAATTCCAAATAATCCGCGTCGGTCAGCTCCTTGGGCGACTGCTTCCAGAGGGCGATCTGCTTGTTGATTTGCTCCGGGGCTTTGGTGACTTGGACGCTGCTTTCGGGGGCCGCTTCCTCGCCTTCAGCGGGTTCGGCCTGCGCCACGGGCGCTTCGATCACTTCCAGCTTGATCGGGAAGGGCATGAAGTCGCAGTAGGTCTTGATCAGCGTCCGAATCCGGTACTCTTCCAGATACTCCTGCTCTTCGTCTTGGACGCTGAGGGTAATCGTGGTGCCGCGCTTGGCCCGCGTCCCCTCGGACAGGGTGAAGGCCGTACTGCCATCGCAGACCCAGTGGGCCGCCTGAGAATCGACTTTGTAGGAGAGGGTGTCGATTTCGACCTGGGAGGCGACCATGAAGGAGGAGTAGAAGCCCAGACCGAAGTGGCCGATGATCTGCTCGTCGCCCGTGGCTTTGTACTTCTCGACGAATTCTTCGGCGCTGGAGAAGGCGACTTGGGTGATGTATTTTTTCACTTCTTCGGCGGTCATGCCGATGCCCATGTCGCTGATGGCCAGGGTCTTCTTGGCTTTGTCGATCGTGATCACGATTTCCAGGTCACCGATTTCACCGGACATCTCACCCGATCGGGAGACCATGCTGATTTTCTTCATCGCATCGACCGCGTTGGAGATCAGCTCGCGCATGAAGATCTCATGGTCGGAATATAGCCATTTCTTGATAATCGGGAAAATATTCTCGGTGTGGATCGAGATATTGCCTTGTTCGAGGATGGTTGCCATAGGATTTTTTGGGGGGTTCAACCGGGGGGACTTGCTTAATGTTCAGCCTTCCATTGTGCGCCATGGCGTGAGTTTGCCGCAACTGATCGGGCGGGGGTGACCAAAGTGCCTTGCGATACCGTAACTTTAGGTCTATAGTCAGTACCGGAATTCGGGCAAACCCTGTGGAAAATGCGGAGGCGCAATCCCCGACTATCTCAGTAAAGTCAGGTTGGCGACCGTTTAATCGCGGAGGATTTCCTGATTTACTGCGGCGACTTGGGAAAAATTAGGCAAGATAGACGAGCCGAGTTGAACGGACACAGTTGAAATTTTAGGCGCAGCATTCGCTATTTAAGGAATTTATGGAATCTACAGTCTTAGAATCGAAGGCCTTTCTCACCGTGGACGACCAGGAGTTGTCCATTCGGGATGCCCTGCGGTACCTGCAAAGCGGCAATAAGCTCCAACAATTCATCGCCGATGTGTTGCGGCAATACGTGCTGGAACAGGAGCTGACTACGCGGGATGATCTCGATATTGACGATGCGGCGGTGCAGCAGTCGGTGATCGACTTTCGGATCCAGCAGCAGTTGACGGATCCGGCGGCATTCCAAGAATTCCTCCAAAAGAATGGCATGGACGCGATCGGCTTCAACAAGCAGATCAACAACAACTTCAAGCTCGAAAAGCTCAAGGCGATCATCAGCGGTGAACGGCTCCAAGAGTATTTTATCGAACGGAAGGTATTTCTCGATCGGGTGGTGTTGTCCCGGATCATCGTCGATAGCCACGAGATGGCCGAAGAGATCAAAGTCCAAATCACCGAAGGCGAGAACTTCGAGAAGCTGGCCCAGGAGCATTCGATTACCGACGATCGGTTGGTCAACGGCATGATGGGTCCCGTCAGTCGCGGCACCCTACCCGACGAAATCCGGGCCAAGATTGACGCCGCCGATGTCGGGGATATCCTCGGCCCGTTGGCGCTGGAAAATCGCTGGGGTCTGTTCCGGGTGGAGCAGCAGATGGAAGCGACCTTGGATGACCCACAGTTGCAGCAGTCCTTGCGGAATGAGCTGTTCGAGCGGTGGCTCTCCGAGAAGATTCAGAAGATGGCCGTCCGACTCCAAGTGCCAGAGTAACTTACCCTTTGGCGGCGGCAGTGCCGCCGCCTTCGTGAGTTGATCCGCCCCGCGCTGACATCCCGTTGCAATTAGTGTCCAATCCCTCTGTGTACTCCCCCACCCATCCATGATCACTAGCGAACTCGCCCCCAATCTCCCCTGGAATGAACCGCCGCTCGCCCTGCTGTCACCCGATCAGCAGGTCAAGTTTCGGAACCAAGCCGATATCCGCCAATACAAGTTGGGGGAAGTCCTGTGGTCGTCGGATATGCCCGGTACCCAAATCCTCTTGCTCAGCGGCAAAGTCCGCTTAGTCAACGACGAGGGCGAATCAATCCTGCTCAAAACCGGGGATTGGATTGGCGATCTGCTGAATCTGGCCGATTACAAGGCGCGGGCCGCGAGTAATGTCGAGGCGATCGTCTGGCGATCGGGCGACTGGAACGAGCTGGATTCGGAAGCGCTGAGTCGCTACTGGGCCAGCCAACGCAATCGCTACCAGCCGCAGACGGATAACAGCGCCAAAGCCATTAGCGGCTTCCCCTTTGTCGGGGGCGTGAACACAGGCGCAGCGGCCCTGACCATGGTCGCCAACCACCTGCAAAATCCGGTGCAAATGGAATGGGTGCAGCGCCAACTGCGCACCCAGCAACCCACCAACATGATCGACGCGGCGGAAAAAACGGGTCTGCACCTGCGCCGTCTGGAAACCGAATGGGACAGCTTCCGGTTGCTGGACTTCCCGGCCTTGGCCCAGTGGGGCGGCGCGAGTCGCGACCCGAAGTGGGTGGTGCTGTTTGGGGTGCGGGGCGATCGGGTGATCGTTGCCGATCCGATGAATCCCGCCATGACCTGCGAAGCGATTCATCGCAGTCAATTTGAATCGGCTTGGGACGGGCAGGTGTGGCAAGTTGAGCTGATCCAGAAGCAGGATCGATTTAACCTCAGCTGGTTCTTGCCCGCCGTTTGGAAATATAAGGGCTTGTTGATGGAGGTGCTGTTCGCCTCGATCGTCTTGCAGGTGTTGGGCCTCGGTTCGCCGTTGATTACCCAGGTGATCATCGATCGGGTGATGGTGCAGCAGAGTCTTTCGACCTTGCATGTGATGGGCTTCGCGATGATCGGGATTGCGATCTTTGAGGCGTTCCTCGGGACGTTGCGGTTGTTTATCTTCACCCATACGGCGCGGCGCTTGGATTTGTCGCTGTCCGCGCAGTTGTTCCGGCATTTGATGCGATTGCCGTTGGCGTATTTTGAAGCGCGGCGGGTGGGCGATACCGTGGCCCGCGTCCAGGAGATGGAGAACATCCGGCAGTTCCTCACCGGGACGGCAATGACCGTGGTGCTGGATGCGCTGTTTGCGTCGGTGTACTTGATTTTGATGTTCTGGTATAGTGCGCCGCTCACGGGCTGGTCGCTGACGGTGCTGCCGTTCTTTATCTTTCTGACGCTGATTACCACGCCAATTTTGCGGCGGGAGTTGAATGAGACCTTCAACCGCAATGCCGATAGTCAGTCGTTCTTAGTCGAAACCGTCACCGGGATTCACTCCGTCAAGGCGCATACGGCAGAACGGGCTTCGCGCGATCGGTGGGAAGGGTTGTTTGCCCGCTTCATCCGCACGGGTTTCCGGGCTTCGACCACCCAGAACATCAGCAGCAACATTGCCGACTTTTTGACCAAGCTGTCGTACTTGATTATCCTCGTGGCCGGGGCGGGCTTGGTGATTGACCAGAAGCTCACCGTGGGTCAACTGGTGGCGTTCCAAATGCTGTCGGGGCGGGTGACCGGGCCATTGCTCCGGTTGGCCCAGCTCTGGCAGAACTTGCAGCAGGTGCTATTGTCCGTCGATCGAATTGGCGATATTCTCAACGTCGCACCGGAAGCCGAGCCAGGTTCGGGTTTGATTTTGCCGAAGTTACAGGGTGGGGTGAAGTTTGAGGAGGTGTTCTTCCGCTACATTCCCAACCAGGAACCAATTTTGAAGGGTATTTCCTTCGATGTGGAGCCGGGAATGCTGGTCGGCGTCGTGGGCCGCAGTGGTTCGGGCAAAAGTACGCTGTCGAAATTGTTGCAGCGGCTCTATCTGCCGGAAGCGGGTCAGATTTCGATCGATGGGTTTGATGTGCGGAGTGCGGATTTGCATTCATTGCGATCGCAGATGGGCGTCGTGTTGCAGGAAGACTATATCTTCAACGGCAACATCATCGACAACATCAGCTTGGGACGACCCGAAGTGACCCAAGCCGAAATCGTGGAAGCGGCGCGGAATGCAGCGGCACACGAATTTGTCAGCAACTTGCCCCACGGCTACGAAACCAACGTCGGTGAGCGCGGCACGGCCCTCTCCGGGGGGCAGCGACAGCGGGTGTCCTTGGCGCGGTTGTTCTTGACCGATGCGCCGATTTTGGTGTTGGACGAGGCGACCAGTGCGTTGGATAGTGAGACGGAGCAGCAGGTGTTGCAGAATCTCAAGAAAGTCGCAGGCGATCGGACGATCTTTATGATTGCCCACCGATTTGCGCCGCTCAGGAAGGCGGATTTGATTTTGGTGATGGAGAAGGGCGTGATCGCCGAGCGCGGGACGCATGATGAGTTGTTGCGGAAGAAGGGATTGTATTATTCGTTGTATCAGCGCCAGCAGGCCGCAGCGTAGATCGTTGGTTTAATCGATTTTCCCGTAGGGGCGCGTTTTCCGCGCCCTTTTTTTGCGCGATCGACCGATCGGATTGGCCGGGATGGGGGGACGATCAATGTGGTTGGTTTTATTCGGGGATCTGGCTGAGGGCGCGGAATGCGCGCCCCTACAGGGATTTCGGGGAATTATACCGATCGCCAATATTGCATCGCGGCGGCGGCCAGGGTGACAACGCCCGTGACGATCGCTTTCTCGTCAGGTTCAAATAACGGATGGTGCAATGGGTAGTTAAACCGATCGGGAAATCCGACGCCGAGCCGGAACATCGCACCGGGCGCATGGTCGAGATATACGGCGAAATCTTCCGCTCCGAGGGAAGGTTCATGCAGCAGTTCGATCGCGGCTTTCCCCCCGGTTGCTAGCACCGCCGCTTCGATTAACCCCATGAGTTGATGATCGTTCTGCACTGAAGGTACGCCGCGTTTGTAGTCCAGGTGATATTTTGCACCATAAGCACTGCAAACCCCCGCGACGATTTGCTCGATCCAGGCGGGCAGTGCGGCATAGGTTTCGGGATGGAGCGATCGGACGGTGCCCGAAAGCTGCACCTGATCCGCAATGATATTTGGCGCGTGGCCTCCGTGGATTTTGCCGATCGTCAGCACGATCGGCCGCAAGGAATTCTGCGTCCGACTAATCGCTTGTTGCAGTGCGGTCATGACTTGAGCGGCGATCCAGATGGCATCGATCGCTTCGTGGGGGCGAGCACCATGGCCACTTTCACCGATAATCGTCAGCTCCAAATCATCGGCCGCAGCGGTGAGTGCGCCGTACCGGATGCCGACTTTGCCCGATCGGATCGACGGAAACACGTGCAGCGACAGAATATGGTCAATCCCCACCATCGCCCCATCGCGCACCATCCAATGGGCACCTTGGGAGATCTCCTCCGCTGATTGAAAAATAAACCGCATCGCCCCCGGAATCTGCGCCTGCAATTGCGCTAACACCATCACCGCGCCCAAACCCACTGTGGTATGGATGTCATGGCCGCAGGCGTGCATCACACCCGGATTCCGCGAGGTGAATTCTGTTACCACCTTTTCCTGGATCGGCAGGGCATCCATGTCGGTGCGGATCGCTAGATGACGTGGATCGTCCCCCGTGCCATCGAATTCCGCGATCACGCCCATTTGGCCCATGCCCTCGCGGACGTGTAACCCGCAGGACGACAGGACTCCGGCAACATAAGCTGCCGTTTGGATTTCCTGACCACTGAGTTCCGGGTGAGTATGGAGATGGCGACGGATTTCGATCAGACGGGGAGCCAACACCTGCGTCAGAGTTTGGATTTCGGCATAAACCGATCGGCCCGCATCATTTAACAACATAACAAACCCCGTAAATCGCTGTAGGGGCGAGATTCCCGCGCCCTCAACTTCCCAGCGTAGACCATAAATCATGTTCTTGACCGATCGAACACCAGATTAAATTTCGCATCAAATCCCCCCATCCTGTCCCCATCTAGGCTGCAATAGAAATCAACCCGATCGAGGACAGCCGCCCCATGCCAGACACCAATCGATCCGCCGCTCCTTCATCGCTGTTGGCCGATGCCAGCCAACACCTCACCGAAGCCTTCAAACACACCCAACTGTCACCCGACGCGATCGCCTCCCTCAAATCCCCCAAAGCCAGTCTCTCCGTCGCCATTCCCGTCCGCATGGACGATGGCTCGCTCCAAGTCTTCTCCGGTCATCGCGTCCACTACGACAACACCCGTGGCCCCTACAAAGGCGGCGTCCGGTTCCACCCGAATGTGAATTTGGATGAAGTCCAATCCCTGGCAATGTGGATGACGTTCAAATGCGCGGTGTTAAATCTGCCCTTCGGTGGCGCAAAAGGCGGCATCACCGTTGACCCCAAAGCCCTGTCCAAACTGGAGCTAGAACGCCTGAGTCGCGGCTATATCGACGCGATCGCCAGCTTTATTGGGATCGATGTGGACATCATGGCCCCGGACGTTTATACCAATCCGATGGTGATGGGTTGGATGATGGATCAGTATAGCCAAATTCAACAGAAAACAGTGCTTGGCGTCGTCACGGGCAAACCGATCGCCCTCGGTGGCAGTGAAGGGCGCGATACGGCCACGGCGATGGGCGCATTTCATGTGATTCAAACCGTGATGCCGAAGTTGGATCGGACTCCCGAGTCCACCACCGTCGCGATTCAGGGCTTTGGCAATGCGGGGGCGGAACTGGCCACCTTACTGCACCAAGCGGGCTACAAAATCGTAGCGGTGAGCGACTCCCAAGGTGGGATTTATGCGCCCCAGGGATTGGATATTCCGTCGGTGCGGGCTTACAAAAAGTCCACCCAACAAATCCAAGCAATCTACTGTGACGGCAGCGTTTGCAACATGGGCGACGCCCAAAAGATTAGCAATGCCGAACTGCTCGAACTCAAGGTGGATGTGCTGATTCCCGCTGCGCTCGAAAGCCAAATCACCGATCGGAATGTCGCGAATATTCAGGCCGAATTAATCTTTGAATTAGCCAATGGCCCCGTGAGTTTTGCGGCGGCGAAGGCTTTGGTCGATCGGGGGGTGCAGATTTTCCCTGATATTTTGGTGAATGCGGGGGGCGTGACGGTGAGCTACTTTGAATGGGTACAGAATCGATCGGGCTGGTACTGGACGATCGAGGAAGTCAACGATCGATTGCGAACGCGAATGGTGACGGAAACCGAAAACATCTGCGCGATCGCCGCCACCCAAAACATCAGCCATCGTCTCGCCTGCTACGTCCATGCGCTCGATCGATTGGGACAGGCGATCGACGCGAAGGGGACGCAGGATTATTATCGATCGTAACCCGATCGCCTACCCAATCGGCAACATCAAACTAAACGTCGTGCCCTCATGCAACACCGAGGTAAAGGTCATTTCACCCTGATGCCGATCGGTGATGATTTGATTGCTGATGGTCATGCCGAGTCCGGTGCCTTTGCCGATCGGTTTGGTGGTGAAGGCTTGTTTGAGCAATCGCGCTTGGTTTTCGGCGGATAGCCCACAGCCATTGTCGGCAATCTGGATTTGGATTGCGCCGTTGTCGAGGACTTGGGTCGTAATCGTAATCTGTGGCTGCCACGTAGACTGATCCGGCCGATCAGCTAATTGCGGTAGGGTTTCTTCGATCGCATCGATCGCGTTGCCCAATAGGTTCATAAACACCTGATTCAACTGGCCAGGATAGCATTCCAGACAAGGTAAATCCCCGTAGTTGCGGACGATCGGAATATCGGGCCGATCGCCGCAGGCTTTGAGTCGGGGCTTCAGGATCAACAGTGTGCTGTCGATGCCTTCGTGCAGATCGGCCCATTGTTTGTCGTCGGTGTCGTTGCGGGCGAAGGTTTGGAGTGATTGGACGATTTCTTGCATCCGCTCGACGCCGAGGTTCATCGACGTCATGAGCTTGGGCAAATCCTCGCGGAGAAAGTCGATTTCACCGGAGTCGATCACTGTTTGGAGTTCGGCCGATCGGGTCGTCACCGATTGGTCATAAACCGCCATGAACCGAAACAGCGATCCGAGGGACTGTTCGAGGGGAAACAGGTTGCCGCCAATGAAGTTGAGCGGATTTTTGATCTCATGGGCGATGCCCGCGATCATCATGCCCAAGGCCGACATTTTCTCATTGCGAATCAGTTGGAGCTGAATCTCTTTGAGCCGATCCTCCGCCGATCGATGCTCCGTCAAATCACGAATGCTGCCAATGATGAACTGGTAATTTTCGGGATTTGTGTAGACACTGCGCTTGATCGACAGGAACCGCGTCGGGCCATCGGGATGGGGATAGAACACCTCACACACCTGGGTTTGTCCGGTTTCGAGCGCCGCTTGGTTGCTGTTTGCCGAGGCGCAAATTTCTGGCACAAAGATTTCGTGATTAAAATTGCCAATAATTTGATGAATCGGTCGATCGAGCAGCTCGCAGAGGGCTTCGTTGCCGAGGACGAATTTGCCTTGGTTGTCCTGCACGAAGATCGGGTCGGGCAGATGGTTCAGGATGTTTTTCAAAAACGCGTGGGTCGATCGCACGTGATCTTGCACCTTCCGCCGCTCGGCTTCAAATTCGAACCGTTCGGTAATATTGCGGGCAATGCCTTGGTAAGCCCCGATCGCGCCATCTTCTTCATGGATCGGCGTCAGATTGACCGAGAGCCAGCGATAGCCGCCATCTTGGTGTTGCACCCGCAGGACGATACTGCCCCGCGCTTCCCCCGTCGCCTGCATCTGCTCAAAGATCTGCCGCAGGCGCAGCACATCCTCGTCATGGACAAAATCGAGCCATGACTGACCGAGAAAATGCGCCGCATCCTGGCCCAAAACCAGTTTGACGCTGGGGGCGATGTATTCGATCGTGCCCGTGGTGGACTGGGTGTAGATAATGTCTTGGGAGTTTTCGGCGAGCACCTGAAATTGGGCTTCGCGTTCATGGAGCGCGGTTTCGGTGGCTTGGAGGGTTTGGTTTTGGATCTGAAGGTGGGCAATGAATCCTTGAAGTTCGAGGATTTCGTTTAATAAAACCTGTTCATGCGAACTGTAAAACTCGGGCTGAAAGGCTTCAGCACCGGGGCGATCGGAAGGTTGCACCATAACATTTGGGATTCACAGAGATAATCAAAGAGCACGAGCTTCTCTATTTTTCCCCGATTAAACGCGGGGATCAACAGCTAGGCTTATCTTGTGCTTGGTGCTAATTGCCAACAGCGATCGACGGCGATGCGGTGCCCTACAAGGCAGCACATCCTACTTGGTTTCCATCCAATTTTTGCCCGCGTGGATTTCGACCACTAAGGGCACGGTGAGGGCGATCGCGCTTTCCATGGTGGTTTTGATCGTCGCCCGCAGGTCGTCCCAAGCCTCGGGCATGACTTCGACGACGAGTTCATCATGGACTTGGAGTAGCAGGCGCGCGGTGTCGGGGTCGAGTTGGGTTTGGAGCTTGATCATGGCGAGTTTGATGATGTCGGCGCTGGAGCCTTGAATCGGGGCGTTGGCGGCTGCGCGCAGCATTTGGGCGTCGTATTGGTCACGCAGTTTGAGGCTGTCCAAATCGATGTCATCCGGATTAGTGCCGCGCAGGGCATGGAGGCTGGGGCTGTTGAAGTTGAAATAGCGGCGGCGACCACAAATCGTTTCGACATAGCCGTTGGCGATCGCTTCGCGTTGCATTTGCTGCAAGTAGGCGAACACTTGGCTATACCGATCGTTGAACCGTTCGATGAAGGCTTTGGCGTCGCGATTGCTCATGCCGGATTCGCGGGCAAAACGCTGGGCACCCATGCCGTAAATCACACCGAAGTTGATGATCTTGGCGAGGCGACGTTCGTCCGAGGAAATGTCTTCCTTCTCCAGCAGCAGCTTGGCGGTGAGGGTGTGGACATCTTCGCCCGTGCGGTAGGCTTCCAGTAGGGTCGGCTCTTGGCTCAAGTGGGCGACGATCCGCAGCTCGATCTGAGAGTAGTCGGCCCCCGCGAGCAACCATCCCGGTTTCGGCAAAAATGCCTTGCGGATTTGGCGGCTGAAGGCCGTGCGGATCGGGATGTTTTGCAGGTTGGGTTCCGACGACGAGAGGCGTCCCGTGGCGGTGACGGCTTGGTTGAAATCGGTGTGCACCCGATCGGTATCTTTGCGTACCAGCAGCGGCAGGGCATCGACGTAGGTGGATTTGAGCTTTGACAACGTGCGGTATTCGATGATCGAATCGATCACAGGATGATCGCCCTGCAATTTCTCCAAGGTCGCCGCATCGGTGGAGTAGCCCGTCTGGGTTTTGCGGGATTTTTTGGGGTCGAGTTCGAGTTGATTGAACAGCAGTTCGCTCAGTTGCTTCGGTGATCCAAGGTTGAATTCACTCCCCGCGTCTTTGTAGGCCTGGGTTTCCAGCTTTTGCAATTCTTCGCCCAGTTGGCCGGAGAAGGTGTGGAGATAATCGGTGTCGATCGCGATGCCGACGGTTTCCATATCGGCGAGGACAGGTTCGAGCGGCAATTCGATCGTTTGGAATAGCGTTTGCAAACTGGGAATCGCCGCCAATTCCGCCTGCATTTTTTGGGTCAGTTGCCAGGTGGTGTAGACGTCCATGCCGCAGTAGTTGGCCACTTGGGCGATGCTGATGTCGGCGATCGTCTTGCCCTTGGGTACGAGGTCTTTGTAGTCTTGGGGCTGGATATCCAGGTAGCGCATACTCAGTTCAGTGAGGTTGTGCTTCCGTTCCGGGTTGAGCACATAACTCGCCAGCATCGTGTCAAACACCACCCCGGCCAGTTCAATCCCCTGATGCCGCAACACTAAGCGATCGTACTTGGCATTCTGCAAGGTTTTGGGGTGGTCGGGGCTTTCGAGCACGCGGCGCAGCATTTCCCGCACGATGCCCCAGTCGAGCATGGTGCCGCTGCTGTGACCGAGGGGAATATAGGCGAGATTGCTCACCCCATCGTTCCAGCAACAGCCGATGCCCACCAATTGCGCGTCACGGGGTTCCAGCGAAGTGGTTTCCGTGTCCCAGGAGACGGGTCGTTGGGGGTCGTTGCAGGTCAGCAGGATGTCCACTAGGGCGCTGAGTTGTTCCGGGCTGTCGATGATCCGAGGGACGATCGGCACGGTTTGCATTTGCTGGGCTTTGGCGGTGTCGGCGGCGGTGTAGAAGGAAATATCGCCCTCTTCCTGGGGCACCACGGCCCGACTCGCCTTGGGCGCAGGCGCTTCGCCCGCGAGGCGGCGACGCAGGGCTTCGATTTTGGCATTGAAGGTGCGGAATTCGAGTTGTTCGATCAGGGGTTCGACGGCAGCGGCCTCAAATCCGACCAATTTACAATCCACTAGATCGATCGGCAGCGGCACGCCCAGATGGATTTGGGCCAGCCATTGGGAGTGCAAGGCCGAATCCTTCCCGGTTTCGAGTTTGGTTTTCACCGCGCCCTTCAGTTCATCCAGGGAATCGTAAATCTTGCCCAGGGTGCCGTAGGTTTCAATTAGCTTCACCGCCGTCTTTTCGCCAATGCCGCGCACACCGGGAATATTGTCCGAGCTATCACCGCAAAGCGCTTTGAAATCCACGACTTCATGGGGATAGACGCCCATTTTGTCCTTCACTTCCTGGATCCCAAATTCCTTCGGCGGCGGCGCGGCTTTGCCGAAGGTGGTGCTCATGTAGAGGATTTTTACCCGTTCGTCCGCATCGACCAGTTGGAACAGATCCCGATCGCCGCTCAAGACTCGCACGTGCCAACCCTGGAGCGCCGCTTGCCGCGACATCGTGCCGATCACGTCATCGGCTTCGTAGCCTGGCACCACAATAATCGGGAAGTTCATCGCCGACAGCACGCCCTGAAGATTATGCAAATCGGGAATGAAGTCTTCCGGCGTTTCGGCCCGACCCGCTTTGTAAGTCTCATCGGCGTCATGGCGATAGGTCGGCCCACCGAGGTCAAAGGTGATCGCCATGTAGTCGGGATTTTCGGCGTCGATCGTCTCCAGCAGCGCCTTGATAAAGCCGTAGCACACACTGGTTGGCACCCCACTGGACGTCCGCAAGCCGCCATCACGGCCCTTGGCAAAGGCGTAGTAGGAGCGAAAGGCCAGGGAATGGCCGTCGATCAGGAGGAGTTTGGGGGCGGGGTGATCCAAGGAGTGACCTATTGGGCGCTGGGCAAAATTCACGGTCATCATTGTAGCGATCATTGGGTCACGATCGCGTCCAACCCATCCGACGCCAACCCCTCGGCCAGCGGCACCGTAAACCAGAAGGTCGCCCCACCCTCAGGTTCACTCTCGACCCCCAATTCGCCTTGGTGCGCCTGAATAATTTGGTGACAGATAAATAGCCCGAGACCAATCCCGGTCAATCGCCGATCGAATTTGCTGCGGGTATAGGGTCGGACAAACACCGCCTGCTGTTGGGCCGCTGTCAGGCCGATGCCGCTGTCGCGGACTTCGAGTAGGAGTTGGGCGGGGGTGGGGATGGTGGGATCGGCGGGCAAGACTTGGGCGGCGATCGTGATGGGGGTCTGGGGCGGATTGTGCTGGATCGCATTGACCAGGAGATTTTCTAATACCCGTTGCAAATAGACGCTGTCACCCTGGATGTCCGGCAGATCGAGGCTGACTTGATTGTCGATCGGGACGTGATTTTCGTCGATCAGTGGCTTCAGGTGGTTTAGGGTTTGGGCGATCAGGCGGTGGCTGGTGAGCGGTTCGGGGTTGGGCTGGAAGCGGGGGTCGGGCTGGTCGGCGTATTCGTCCAGCAGGCTTTGGATCAAATCAAGTTGGCGGTGGCTGCTCTCTAGCATCCGATCGAGCACCGACTTCGGCAGGGCCACCCGATCGCCTGATTGCAAGGCCAGCTTTTGTAAGACCATCAGCATCCCCAGAATCGGCGTCCGCAAATCATGGTTCACCGCATGGAGCAACTGCTGCCGCGCTTGATCGCGCTCCATGAACTGCGACATGCTGCCGCGCAATTGCTCGGTGCGATCGCGCACCTGCGCTGCCATTTTGGTGGCGTAGGTTTGCAGATCATTGTGCAAAATACCCTGTTGAATGGCTGATTCGATTTGGGGCGCGAGGCGTTCAACTAGATCAATTTCCGTGGCTTGCCAAGCGCGGGGCTGGGCACATTGATGGATCACCAGTGAGCCGTAATGCCGCTGACCTTGCATCAACGAATGGGTCAGACTGGCACGGACGGCATACCGATCGTAAAACGCTTGCAAATAGCTGAACACGGCGGCATCGTCTTGCACATCATCGCGCACTTGGAGCCGCTGTTGGTCATAGAGCTGCTGCATCGTGGTGACAAACGCCGCCGGAAATCGCTCACCCATAATCGACGGCCAGGATTCACCGACCGATTCGGCCCCCACAAACCCGGTATTATCGGTATCCACTTGTAAAACGCAGACCCGATCGGCCCCCAACAACTGCCGCACTTCTTCAACGGTTTGTTGCAAGATTTCGTCCAGGTTGAGCGATCGGCGAATCCGACTCGCCACTTCACTCAATAGCCGCTCCACCGCCACGTCGGCATCCCGATCGGATACTGGCCCGATCGGCAATTGATCAATCACGGTTTGGCGTTCCTGGATCGCCGCCCCCATCACCAGGGAAATCGCCAACATCACGGCACTCCAGCTCTGGAAGCCAGTGATACTGGCACTCAGGTTGCCGCCCCGCGCAAAAAACAAGCCCTGTCCCTGAAAGGTATACCAAGCGGCCAACAGAACGCTCAAACCACCGCTCCAAACCGCACCCCGCTGACCAAAGCGGGCCACGGCCCAAGCCAACCCCAAAAACGGCAAATAATCCAGCCAGGGCCAGCGGGACGAATGGCCCGTCACGGCGATCCAAGTAATTAACAACACCGCCAACAGCCACAGCCCCAAGGCCCAGCGGCGCGGCTGGAACAATTGCCGCAGGTGATGGGGGCGCAGCACCGATCGCAGCCAAGCCCGATTCAAGGGCCGCCCCTGATTCAAGACGAGTAAAGCGGGCGCGATCGTCAAAATCCCCAAACTATCCGATCGCCACACACTCCACCAATAATCGCCCAGCACGGGCAGCGGCAAGACATCGCCGATCGAGCGACTGAGGCTGCCGATCGTCGCATTCAGGCTAGTGGGCAACAACGCCCCGCAGAGGATGAATAGCCCGACATCGCGCAGTTGGGACAGGCGGGAATTGACCTGCAACATCCGCAAAAACCAATAGCCCAGACCTACCGCGAGGCCGTTGCCAAGGCTGCTGCCGATCAGGGTGGGCCAGGGCAAGCCCTGGGTCTTGGCGCTCCAGATCGCCGCCAGCACCATGCCAACCAGGGCCGATCGGCCATAGAGCAGCATCAGCCCGAGTCCCAGACCCGCCACGGGATTGAGTGGCGGCGTATGGGTGCCGATGCGGAGCAGGCTCAAGGCCAATCGCTCCGCCCCATAGCAGGCGATCGCGCTGCCGAGGATTACCCCCAGGCTGCGCCACGGCCCCCGTCCCAACCATTGTCCCGATCGTCGCCAAGCCGTCATAAAAAAGTTCGTAATTCAGGGAAACACCAGCACTATAAGCCAAATCTATCGAATCGATTGATTGATTTCCCCGTGAATGCTGAATCCTACGTGTTGGGCACGCCGATCGAGGTGAGCAATGTTGCTTCAATGTCATATCTTTGCGGATCAGCCGTCATAGGGAGGTAGTAATGTGAGGAGACGCAAATCATGACGCGTTTATTTTCAGTTAACTCGACGACACAGTATTCGGTATGCAGTTGAATTATTCGATGATGCGATTCCCAGCATTGGGCATCGGCCTATTAAGCCTCGGACTCTTGACGATCGGCGGTTGTCAGCGGGTCGGCCAGTTGCCCGCCCCGGCCAATGCCCCAGCGGCGATCGCCCCGACTAGCCCCAGCCCCCTCGCGCCGCCCGCCGTGCCCGCTGTGGCCAGCGCGCCCGCCGTCAGCAATCCTAACTTCATTGCGGAAGCGGTCGAAAAGGTTGGTCCCGCCGTGGTGCGGATCAACGCTCTGAAGCGGCTGAATGGGGAGATTGATCCGTTCCGCCAGTTTTTTGGGGAAGGTGGGGTGCCGGAGGAAAAAGTGCAGGAAGGCTCCGGCTCGGGCTTTATCCTCACCGCCGATGGCCAGGTGCTGACCAATGCCCATGTGGTCGATGGCGCGGATGAAGTCGAGGTCAAACTCAAAGATGGCCGATCGTTCCAAGGCAAAGTCGTGGGACTCGATACCGTCACCGACATCGCCGCGATCAAAATTGGCGCGGAAAAATTGCCAACGGTGACCCTGGGCAACTCCGATCAGCTCGTCCCCGGCGAATGGGCGATCGCCATCGGCAATCCCCTCGGCCTGGACAATACGGTGACAGCGGGCATCATCAGCGCCACGGGCCGCACCAGCCGCGAAGTCGGGATTTCCGACAAGCGGGTGAGCTTCATTCAAACCGATGCGGCGATCAACCCCGGCAACTCCGGCGGGCCATTGCTGAATGCGCGGGGCGAAGTGATTGGGGTAAATACGGCGATTCGGGCCAATGCCCAGGGTTTGGGATTTGCGATTCCGATCGGCACCGTTCAGCGCATCGCCTCGCAGTTATTCAGCGAAGGCAAAGCCAGTCATCCCTATCTCGGCATCCAGATGGTGGATCTCAATCCCCAAGTCAAAGCCGAACTGAACCAAGATCCCAACTTGGGTTACAACATCACCGAAGACAAAGGCGTCCTGGTCACCGCCGTCGGTCGCAGCACCCCCGCCGCCGCCGCTGGAATCAAACCGGGCGATCGGCTGGTGAAGATTGAGCAAACGGAGATTAACAACGCCGAAGATGTCCGCAACCTGCTCGATCGCACGAAGCTCGGTCAAGCCCTGGCCGTCACCGTCGATCGGCAAGGCAAATCTCAAGTGGTCAACGTCACTCCAGTCAATTTGCCGCCACCCAGCAAGCCGTAGGTTGGGTAGAGCAACGCGGAACCCAACGCCAGAATTCACAGTGGCGTTGGGTGCAACGCGGAACCCAACCTACGCATCATCGCCAAAGGACGGCAGCGAATCAAAGATCGAGGTTTCCAGATCCATTCGCTGCTCCACCTGGCGCAAAAAATAGCCCGTCAACATCGCCGACGCCAGAATCCCCGCGAGATTCTCCCGATCGGTGGAGATTTTCACATTAAAGGCTTCGTTCGGCAGGACGCCCACCAGCCCCTGGACATTGTGGGAAATAATCTGCTTCACCTGGGGACTGACCGATCGGGCAATCCGCTCCAACACTTCGGGCGGCTGATGCTGGAGATACTTCAGCAACGCATTGGTATCGACGGCTTCACCGTCGTGTAAGAAATTGATGCTGTCAGGATCGAATGCCATTCGCGCCTCGTTGATTCAGTGGACGAGCCAAGATGTTTAGCTGGGGTTTTAGTTAATTTCGAGTTTACCCAATTTTGGCCCGTGGCGCATCGTGCTACGGGCTAAGTCGCAACGGGTTCGACTTCCAGTTCGAGTTCTGCCGCGTCAAATAGCTGCTCCTCGCGTTCCAAGATCGCATCGGACAGCGTCCCCACGACTTCCAGTTCGGCATTTTCATCCGGTGGCTCGATCGGCATTGCGGGGTCGATCGGGGGGTGCGCCGCCACATCGATCGCAGCGGTTTCACCCACCAAATCCGTCGCCGGATCAGCGCCCTCGGGCGGGCTGCTCTGGACTTTGGTCGTATTGCTGGCTTGGCCACCGAGCAGTTGGTCGATGTTCCCCGGCAACTGATTCAGTTGGAAATATTGGTGGAACTTATCCGTGACTTGGAGCCAGTACGATCGGCCATCGGAGCGACGACGTTTGCGCACAAAGCCCTGTTCGACCAGATCGCGGACATGGTCGTAGGCCGTGGAGCCGCGTAGCTCGATCAGCGCCGTTTGGATCATCGGGCCTTTGAGCGCGATCACCGCCAGGGTGCGCAGTGCGCCTTTGCCGATATCCGCTGGAATCAGGTTCTGCACCAGATTCTGGAAATCTTCCCGCAGCTGCAAGCTGTAGCCATTGGGGGTTTCGGCGACTTCCAGCGCGGTTTCCCGGTGGGCATAGTCGCCCATCAGCTCCAACAGGCCGACCTCCGCCGTCTCCCGATCGCAGCCCGCCAGTTCGGCGATGTCCGCGAGGGTGAGGGCTTGGGCCTTGAGGTAGAGAATTGCTTCGATTGTGTTGGCGAGACGAGCCATAGGTATAGATGAACCACTTGCTAGTCATGGACTTCAAGGTTCGTATGATAGTCGTGAGCGGGTCAATTGACGCAGAAATTCTTGGGGCCAAATCGATCGAATCAGTCCGCCGAACTGTCCCCCGATCGCGCAGAAGCGTCACCCACCGACCGATCGTACTGCCGGATCATCAGGCGTTGCACCGCGACGATCGCCGGATTGACTTCGACATATCGCTGCTGTGGATCCTGTTGGTAATGGGCAAATTCGCTTTCGATCATGGCAATGTCCTGCCGCAAAAACCGCATAAAAAACTGCTCCCGAATTACGGGTTCGAGCAGCGCCCGCAGGGGATTGAGGAACCAACGGGGCAGCCGGACAGGGACGCAGAGCAGGGAAAACGATCGACTGCGATCGGCGGCGATCGGCAGCCGCATCAAGTAGAGGAACGAACTGCCCTTGAGCGTGTTGATGTAGTTGGGATATTGATAATTCACGGCGATCGTCTGGGTGGTGGTGCCCCGACTGTCATTCAGGCCCAAAAATTGGCTCATGATGCCGCCGTAGGACACTTGGTATTCGGCGTAGACACTGTCCGGAGTTTCCTGAAGTTGGGTCAGCACCGGATCGAACCAGCCCTGAAGATTGTTGTGCAAATGCCCATGGAACACATCGATCGTGTTCTCATTGCAAATCGTGTAGTGAGCCTTAAATTCCGCCCCGATCGTCACCACCAAATAGTCTGGATCGTCAAACTGCGGAATTTCCAGCATCGGCGTCGTGGCGGCCTGCGCCGCATCGCCGGGGAACAGGAAAATGATCCCATAGCGTTCCCGCACCGGATAGGTGGGCAGACAAGCCCGAGGCAGCTTCTGGTCGGCGGGGAAGTAGGGAATCCGGGCGCATTCCCCGTCTGTCCCAAACTCCCAACCGTGGTAGCCGCAGACAATCCGATCGCCCACGACGCTGCCTTGGTGCATCGACACGCCTTTGTGCGGACAGCGATCGGCCACCGCCTGGATCTGACCTTGGGTATCGCGATAGAGGGCAATTTCCTGGTGCCAGATGGCCACCGGGAGAATTTTGCCAGGCACCACATCCTTGGCCCAGGCCACGGCATACCAGTAATTTGGATTCATCCCGATCGTCCGAATTTGGGTCGGGATTGATTGGGCGGTGAGTTGGGGATTGAGGCGGGCGGTGGGATTCATACAGCACGGTAGCGTTGAACGGCGTCAAGGTGGATGGATCGCGGTCATATCCGATTTTGGCCTACGCCGGAATGTTTGACTACCGGGAATTTGGGTTAATACTAGAAGCACTGCAAGTATTCTCCCGGCGCATGGATATCCGTAAATGTTGTGACCTACTCGATCTACGCCCCGGCTATTCCCAGGAAGACTTGAAGCAGGCCTATAAGGATTTGGCTCAGGTGTGGCATCCCGATCGGTTTGCCCACAATCCCCGGCTCAAGGAAAAAGCCGAGGATAAGCTCAAGCAGATCAATACCGCCTACGAGCAGCTCGATCAGGCGTTAGTCGAACGGCTCAAAGCGCAAGCGGCCCGCGCCGCCCGATCGGCTAACCCCTCAGCGGATCCAGCCAGCCAAACCGCCGAAGCCATTGCCCGCGAAGCCTATCAGCAAACCATGACGCGGCAGGCCCCGGCAGCGACCGTCCTGCGGATGCAGTTGTCGATGATCGCTTGGATTGGCGGCATTTTTGGGGGGGCGATCGGGCTGATTGCCTTACTGGCCTTCCTGACCCAATATCCGCTGTGGCTACTGGCGATCGGCTTGGCGGTGGGCAGCTATTTTGGCCTGCGCTGGTGGCACGATCGGTAAGTGATGGCCGCCCGGATCTTAAGTTGCCTTTACATCCGCCGAGGAATGCCCCAAAATACGTTAGCTTCAAGATATCCCCGCCGCCGACTGGTGCGATTGCGCGGTTCAAGCAATGAGGAAGTCGATGTTTAAGACCGTTTTATTTTCCGTCGATCGGAGTCGTGAGACCCAACAGGCAGCGGCTTTGGTGATTCAGTTGGTGCAGCAGCACGGCAGTACGCTGCATATTTTGGCGGTGGTGGAATCGGAGAACGAGACGATGGCCTCCCCGGAAACCGTGGAGTCATTGCTCACCGAGGCCCAGGCGATGTTTGAGGCTCAGGGCATTACGGCATCGACGATCGAACGATCGGGCAAACCCGCCTTCACAATCTGCGATGTCGCGGACGAAATCAACGCCGAATTGATCGTCATGGGTTCGCGCGGACTCGGACTCACCCCGGAAGGCGCAGCGGATAGTGTGACCCAGAAGGTACTGAGTCTGTCGCCTTGTCCAGTGTTGGTGGTACCGTAGGGAGGTTCGTCCGTCCCATTGGAAAAGTTTTATGTCAACGCCTGCAATCCAATGGTATCCCGGTCACATCGCCAAGGCCGAACGCAATCTGCTGGAGCAGTTGAAGAAAGTGGATGTGGTGTTGGAGGTGCGGGATGCGCGGATTCCCCTAGCGACCCATCACCCCCGCGTGGCCCAATGGATCGGCACGAAGGGTCGGGTGCTGGTGATGAATCGGATGGATATGATTTCGACCGAAATGCGGCATGAGTGGGAGGATTGGCTGAAGGCGACCGACCAGCCACCTTGCTTCACCGATGGCCAGAGCGGGAAGGGCGTCAAGGGCTTGGTGAAGCTGGCCCAGGCGGCGGGGGCGGCGGTGAACAAGCGGCGGGTGGCACGCGGGATGTTGCCGCGTCCGGTGCGGGCGGTGATGATTGGGTATCCGAATGTGGGCAAGTCGGCGTTGATCAATCGGCTGATCGGCAAACACGTGGTCGAGAGTGCGCGGAAGGCCGGGGTGACCAAGTCGCTGCGTTGGGTGCGGATTTCGGATCAAATTGAGTTGTTGGATGCGCCGGGGGTGTTGCCCCACCGATTGGATGATCAGACAGCGGCGATTAAGCTGGCGATCTGCGATGACATTGGCCAGGCGAGCTATGACCATCAGCGGGTGGCGGTGGAGATGGTGGATTTACTCAAAGCATTGCATCTGGAAAAGGTGCTGACCGATCGGTATCGGCTTGACCCATCGGATGTGACGGGCGAAAGCTATGTGGAACTCGTGGCCCAGCATCGTTATACGGGCGACATCGATCGGGCGGCAAATACGTTGCTGAATGATTTTCGGATTGGCAAATTAGGGCCGATTAGTTTGGAGTTGCCGCCGGTGGGGAAGACGGCTGTGGTGCAGACGCCTGTGGTGGCGGCCGGGAAAATCATGGCCGACTGATCGCGCCTACCAGACCGGTGGTTCCACCATGTCGCGGATGAGGCAAGTCCGCAGCGTGAGGTATTCCTGCAAGGCGCAACGATCGTCGCGGTTGACGCCGCCTTGGGTTTCGATTTGGGCCATCAGCCAGGGGACGATCGCGTCGTCGTTGAGTTCGCGCAAGGCGAAGGCGTGGGATTCAACTAGCTCCCAGAGGCGGCGGATCAGATGGCTGTGAGAATAATTCATTTGGCTCTTCGGGGGGGATTAAGTTGAGACTTTAACTTCCGGACAAATCAATTAAATGGCCGCGATCGGCGAGCAACGGTGGTTTTGGCTGAAGTGCTGGGAACGATGCGCTAGCCAAAAACACGGTCAAAATCAAATTCTTAAGAAACTATTAAGATGATAACCGAGTTTTGGGGGGTTCGGGAAAATCTGTTGGACTGGGGTGCAGGGGGATGGTCATACTACGATTGGGCGGCTGCGCCGATCGGGCCAATGCTCTGATTCTTTAGTTCCCCTCGATTTTATGAACGCGGCTGATTGGCTCAAGATATTACAACAAGAACGGGCGATCGCCGTTGTCCGATCGCCCGATTTGCCGACGGGTTTGGCGATGGCGCAGGCGATGTATGACGGCGGACTGCGGCTGATCGAGATTACTTGGGGCAGCCATGCACCCGATCGACTGGTGCGGGAGTTGCGCGATCGCTTGCCCGATGCGGTGATTGGGGCCGGGACGATTCGGACCCTGGAACAGTTTGAGCAGGCAAGGCGATCGGGGGCGGAATTTATCTTTGCGCCGGGGACGGATGGGTTGGTGATCCAAGCAGCGGTGGCGGCGCAGCTGCCCGTGGTGCCGGGGGCGCTGACCCCGACCGAAATCCTGAGGGCCTGGCAGTTGGGCGCAACCAGCGTCAAAGTGTTTCCGATTACGGCGGTGGGGGAGGCCGATTATCTCCGCAGTCTGCGGGTGCCCTTGGCGGGGATTCCGCTGATTCCGACGGGGGGAATTAATTTTGACAATGCGGCGGCGATGCTTGAGGCGGGCGCGATCGCCGTGGCATTGGCGGGGGAGCTGTTTCCGGCGGGGGCGATCGCGCGCGGTGATTGGGCGCAAGTGCGATCGCAGGCGGCGGTGCTGGTCGAGCGGTTGGCCCCCTATCGTCAGACTTAATCCAACCCGGCCAACAGCACTTTGGCGGGCAGTAACCAACGCAATTCGCAGTGGCCGAGCAGTTCGCCGTCGCTTGGCCCGTCGAGCCGGATTATGCCAGTTTTCTTGAGGATTAGCCGCCCCCGGATGCCGCCCCAGATCAGTTGTTCGGCGGCTTGACTGAGGTTGGGTTCGTGACCGACGATCGCGATGCTTTGGGTGCGATCGTGTTGATTTAGCCGATCGTACAGGCGCGTAAAGTCACCATCCGGGGCGAGATCGGCGATCGTTTCGAGTTGGGCGTGGGGATATTGCTGGTGGATGATGGCAGCGGTTTGGGCGGCGCGATCGTAGGGGCTGGTGAGGATGCGATCCAATTGGACATCGAATGCTGGCAGTCGTTGGGCGACTTGTTCGACCTTGGCGATGCCCGCCGCCGTCAAGGGCCGTCGGGCATCATCGGCCACGTCACCGAACTGTCCAGCCAGACCGTGACGGATGAAATAAATCGCGAAGGGTTTCATAACTGCCTCTGGGGGGAGATTTGGGGGCGATCGGGCAATTGCAATTGTTTCTCTCAGGAAAATCTGCGAGGATTAAGATTAGTAACGAATAAAACGCTTCCCCCCATTTACATTAAGCACGTTAAGTCATCCCTATGTTTGAGTCACTCCGGCCCGATCCACTCACCAAACTCGCCTACCAAACCTGCCAACAGGGTAAAAGCACCTTTGGGTTTGTGCATAAGTTTTTGGCGAATGCGGCGATGAAGCAGTTTGCGCCGACGGGGGTGGTTGATCGGGGTGCGACCTATGACCAAGCGGATGTGCCGCAGGTTAATCGGGCGATTATTGACGAAGTGCGACAGCGGTTGGATGAGATTACGGCGATCGACTGGCAGGATGCCGAAATGGGCGTGTATCCCCCGAGCATCTTGTTTGACCAATCCTTTGACGATGTGGTGAATTATCCCCGTGTCTGGCTGGATATGCCGAAGATCTGGGATCGGGCGAGTAAGCAGGATTTTCGTGACTTTGATGCGGATGTGGATACAACGGGTCTGCCCAATTACTACACCCAAAACTTCCATTACCAGACGGGTGGCTACCTGAGCGAGGAGTCGGCAGATCTGTACGATTTGCAGGTGGAGCTACTGTTCAATGGCGGCGCTGATCCAATGCGGCGGCGGGTGTTGGCACCGTTGAAGGCGGGGTTGGCGGCATTTCCTGATGTGGCAGCGAAGCAGATGCAGGTGCTGGATCTCGCCTGTGGGACGGGCCGGACACTGAAGCTGTTGCGGGGGATGCTGCCGCAGGCGTCGTTGCATGGGGTGGATTTGTCTCCGGCCTATTTGCGGAAGGCGAATCAGTTATTGGGCGGTGCGGCGGGGACGTTACCGCAGTTGGTGCAAGGTGAGGGTGAGAATTTGCCCTACCGGGACAATTATTTCCATGCGGTGAGCTGTGTGTTTTTGTTCCATGAGTTGCCGGGACCCGTGCGGCAGCAGGTGATTGATGAGGCGTTCCGGGTGTTGAAGCCGGGGGGGACGTTGGTGATTTGTGATTCGATTCAGTTGGATGATTCGCCGATTTTGTCGCCGATTATGGAGGGTTTTGCGAAGACGTTTCATGAGCCGTTTTATCGGGATTATGTGCGGGATGACATCGGGGCGCGGATGGTGAATGCCGGATTTGAAGTGGTGGAGACGCAGACCCATTACATGAGTAAGTATTGGGTGGGGCGGAGGAATTAACGATCGGCGATAGTTCTGGGCTGCCCCGCGACTGTAAGTCGGGGCTGAGAGCGGAAGTCCGCTAAAAGCGGACTGAGTTTGGTCGCAAATAGGCCGCAATATCCTGATTCCCAGTGCATTTCAATGCACTTGCGCTGTTAGCCCCGACTTACAGTCGCGGGGCGGTGATGGCAAATAACGAATAACCCCCCGATCGGTGCCATCACCAACCGGGGGTTTATTCATTCAATTCAGGAATCTACTTGATGAACAGCATTTCCTGGTAGGTCGGCAATGGCCAGAACTCATCACCAATTTCGCTTTCCAGCGCATCCGCTGACTGGCGCACCTCATCCATCAGACTGCGGATGCTGCCAGCACAGTGCTGCATGTGGGCTTCGGTGGTCGCAAAATCATGCTTGGCATGGGCGTCGCTAAGTTTGCTGACTGAGGCCATCATGGTGTTGAGCAAGTTGCCAACGGTTTGTGCCCGCTCTTTGTCCAGGCTCACACCCAGGGCGACGAGGCCCTGCATGGTGCTGGACAGTTGCGATAGATAGGCGATCGCGGCGGGATAAATCATCGTCTTGGCCATGTTGACCACCAACTTGGCTTCCACGTCGATCGACTTGACGTACTGCTCGGCGTAGACTTCGAAGCGGCTTTCGAGTTCCACTGGCGTCAAGACCCCCGTGCGCTTGAACAGCTCCGAGACTGCCGCTGATTTCAGCACGGGCAACGCATCGGCGGTGGTGCGCAGATTGGCGAGGCCCCGCTGTTCGACGGCCATCTTATGCCACTCGTCGGAGTAGCCGTTGCCGCCGAAGACGACGGCTCCGTGCTGGCTCATCACTTCCTTGAGCACGGTCAAAATCGCCGTGTTCTCATCGGCACCCTTGCCCAATTCGGTTGACAAACGACCCGCCATCCATTCCAGGGCATCGGCCAACATGGTGTTGAGCACGATTAGTGGCCCGGAGACGGACTGGTTGGAACCCACGGCCCGGAACTCAAAGCGGTTGCCCGTGAAGGCGAAGGGCGAGGTGCGGTTGCGATCGCCCGCATCCATCGACAGCTTCGGCAAGACATCGACGCCAAGATCCATCACGCCGCTTTGCTTCGATTCGGCCACGCTGCCATTCTTGATCTGGTTGAAGACTTCTTCCAGTTGGCTGCCGAGGTACACCGACATGATCGCGGGCGGCGCTTCGTTGGCTCCGAGGCGGTGGTCGTTACTAGCGGAGGCAATCACCGCCCGCATCAATGGCCCATACTGGTGCACGCCGCGAATCACCGCACCGCAGAACATCAGGAACTGGGCATTGCTGTGGGGCGAATCACCGGGATCCAGGAGGTTGCCCTGGGTCGAGTTCCCCACCGACCAGTTGACGTGCTTGCCGGAGCCGTTGATGCCCGCGAAGGGCTTCTCGTGCAACAGGCAGACAAAGCCGTGGCGCTTGGCCGTCAGCCGCAGGATTGTCATCAGCATCTGCTGGTGATCGCTCGCCACGTTGGCGGATTCAAACACCGGGGCGATCTCGAACTGGCCGGGGGCCACTTCGTTGTGCCGGGTTTTGGCCGGGATACCGAGCTTATAGAGCTTTTCTTCCACGTCCTGCATGAAGACTTGCACCCGCTCCGGGATCGCCCCGAAGTAGTGGTCGTCAAATTCCTGGCCCTTGCAGGGCGGCTTGCCAAACAGGGTACGACCCGCCAACAGCAAGTCTGGGCGCAGGGTGGCAAACTGAGCATCGACCAAGAAGTATTCTTGCTCCGGGCCGCAGCTGGAGTTGACCGGGGCCACGTCTTTGTTGCCCATCAGGTTGAGGACTTTGGTGGCGGCTTTGTTCATCGCCGCGATCGAGCGCAGCAGGGGCACCTTCTTATCCAGCGCTTCGCCCGTCCAGGAGACGAACACCGTGGGGATGCAGAGGGTGGAACCGTTGTCGGTTTCCATGATGTAGGCGGGGCTGGTGACATCCCAAGCGGTATAGCCACGGGCCTCGAAGGTGTCACGGATACCGCCGTTGGGGAAGGACGAACCATCGGGTTCGCCTTGAATCAGCAGCTTGCCCGAAAACTCGGAGATCACTTCACCGTCGCCCTGGGGCGAGATGAAGCCATCATGCTTCTCCGCTGTCATGTTGGTCATCGGGTAGAAGACGTGGGCGTAGTAAAGTGCGCCCTTGCCGATCGCCCAATCGCGCATGGCCGTGGCCACCGTATCAGCGATCGCCGGGTCAAGACTGACCCCAGCGGTAATCGTCTTCTTGATCGACTTAAAGATCGTCTTGGGCAAACTGGCCTGCATCTTCGCCAGGTCAAAGACATTCTCGGCCCAAATCTCATCTAACCGCGCCGGGGCCTTGGGCGGCATGGCCGGACGATTGAGAATTTGGCGAATCGCTTCGGCCCGAACTGCATTTCCACTCATAAAATTCTTGCTTCAATTCAATGGGATGATTTTTGGAAGGGCATTTAGGTCTGATCCGATCGGCTGGCAGGAAAGCCACCCAGGCCGATTGATTCAAATTCACACCCAAATTACGTTGATCAGTTAAATCAAGGCAGACTTAAAACCGCACCTAAATTATGGTAAGGAGTGATGATAGCGCGATTTGTATCACCCGATACAAAATCCGGGTTCGATTTCGAAGACTTTCCGGAAGAATTGCCGATCGGTCAGCGGCGGATTGTTAAGTTTGACAAACAGTTCTCAGTAAACTCGGGCTTGCCGACGCTTTGGCGAAAGCGGCGTGATAAAGTGATTTCAAATATTGCTGTGTCTTTACAGGGAACCTTGGGAGAAATCAGTTATGCGTGATGCGGTGACCAGCCTAATCAAAAATTACGACGTAACCGGTCGCTACCTCGATCGCGATGCGATCGATGATCTGAAGGCGTATTTCCGCACGGGTAATGCTCGGGTTCAGGCGGTGGGTGTGATTAATGCCGATGCAGCAGCGATCGTCCGTCAAGCGGGCATTGCCCTGTTTGAAGAAAACCAGGAATTGATTCGTCCCGGTGGGAATGCCTATACGACGCGGCGCTATGCGGCTTGTCTGCGGGACATGGATTATTACCTGCGCTATGCGACCTACGCGATCGTGGCCGGGGATAGTGACGTGTTGGATGAGCGCGTCCTGGAAGGTTTGCGCGAAGTCTATAACTCGCTGGGTGTGCCGATCGGGCCGACGGTGCGGGGGATTCAGATTATGAAAGAAGTGATCAATCAGCGGTTGGCGGCGGCGGGGATCGCCACCGGGAATTTGGTCGATCAGCCGTTTGATCACATGACATTGGTGTTGAGCGACGTTTCGGTTTAGGCGCGGCGTTTGGCTCGATGCCTGAATAATTGATTGGGCTGCGTGGGACGATCGTCTCACGCAGTTTTTGATTGGGCCGGGTTGGGACTATGGGGTGACAGCGGCGGGGATGACTTGGGCGTGGGCTTCATGGATCCAGAGCGAGAAGCCCGTGCGTTTTGGTGTGACGAGAATCTGGTCGCCCCATTCGCTCATTTGGGTGCCCAGGGCGATCGCGGCGGCTTCGTCGGCCACGCCTTTGAGCAGGGCGTAGAACTGACCACTGACGCGGATGGCGGTGAGCGGTTTGTCCAGATCGGGCACCTGGATCGCGCAGGTCGGGACTTTGGTTTGCACCTTGAGGATTTTGCAAAAACCGGCCTTGGCCTTGGCTTTGGTGGTTTTTTGGGTGACGAGGGCGGCGTCGGGTTCCCAGCGCCAGACGGCATAGCCTTTGGGCGCGGCGGTAATGATCGAGAGCCGATCGCGATCGAGCAGGCGGGAAGTGGTCTCGAAGGCTTGGTCTTGGTTGGGGCAGAAGCGGGCGAAGCTGTAGTATTTGCCGATCACTTCAATGCCCGCGACGGGTTTGGGTTCGTCGGGAATCGTGATGAAACAGGTGTGATAGCGGGCGCGATTGGTCAGAATCGGGAAGGCGAGGATTTCGAGCGAGAATGACATAAAGCGATCGGGGGAGGCGATGGTGACAATTGGCCTTAGTCTGCCCGTATTAGTGGGGGAATCGATCGGGCGTGAAATGTGAACTTTGAGGCGTTATTCGACGCCGACCTTCACCCGCCCCTCGACTGAAAGTCGGGGCTAATAGCGAAAGTGCATTGAAATACACTAAAAATTTGGGTTTCCACATGATTTTCTATTATTTAGTCCGCTTCTAGCGGACTTTCGCTCTCAGCCCCGACTTCTAGTCGAGGGGCTGCCCAGATTGTCGCTGGCTCACCATTTCCCCCGCTGCCCACGCCTGCCGAAACACCGCATAATCGGTTGCCACCTGGGTCGCATAGCCTTCAGCATAGGCCAACAAATCCGGCTCCCAACGATCGGCTCCCTGGGCAAACTTAATCAATTCATCGGCGATCGCGCTGCCCTGTCGCCCGGCGCTGCGTAACTGGCCCCAGGCCGTGACTTGGGCCATGGTTTCGACCAGTTTGGTGAGGCGTTTGGGTTTGCCTCGGAGGTTGGTGACATCGACTTTGTCGGCGCTGGGTTGGAGTTCGCGCAGGACGAAGGGGGTGGAGCCAATTGTCAGGGAATGGAGACGATCGGGCGGTGATTCTTGGCAGCGTTGTTGGATGGCGATGATCCGGTCGGCTTCGCTGGGCCAATTGGGCTGCGTCAGTGGGGTGGGAATGGCGGACGATCGGGCGGCTTTGAGGTCGAGGAGGTAATTGCGATCGGCTGAACCGTTGCCTTCCACCAGGATGAGATACCGCGCCAACCCCAAACTGCCGTTGCCTGCGATCCGGTGGACGATGTCGTGAACGGCATAAAACTCCGGTTCGGGTTGGGTGCTGGCCCAATGGGCCAGGGCCTCGGCGATCGTGGTTTTGAGTGCCGGATCGATCGCCTCAGTTTTGCCGTCGATGATTTTGAGTTGGCGGGTTTTGCGTTTAGCGGTCGATCGGTCGTTGAGGAATTTGGCCCGATCGCGATCGCGCAGGTCTTCCAGCAAATCACCGACCAGGCCTTTGGCCGTTTCCCGGTGGATCGTGCGGGATTTGCCGCCTTGTAGTTCCGCCTTGTAGCTCTGGAGAAATTGCTGGGCCAGGGTTTGGGTGTCCGGTGGGTCGAATCCGGTGATCGCCGTGGCGACGAAGAGACTGGTGATGAAACGGGCGATTTCCCAATTTGCCGGGGCTAGAACGCCTTCGTCGAAGTCGTTAATGTCGAAATAGACGAGTCGGTCTTCCCCTTTGAAGCTGCCGAAGTTTTGCCAGTGGAGGTCACCGCAGATCCAGACGGCGGGCGTGGCGTGGATGGCGGCTAAATCGGTGGTGGCCAAATCCTGGTAGAACAGGTGAGCGCTGCCCCGGAAGAAGCTGAAGGAGTCATCTGCCATCAGATCAAACTTGCGGCGGACTCCGGCGATTTGCCAATTGGCGTTGAATTTGACCAGTCGATCGACTACGTCTCGCGTTACCATTGGGTGTCAGGCGAATGTTTGTGCAGTGATTATCGCAGATGTTTTGGCGGCCTGGCTGATTTCCTATAGAACCCCTTTTAGAGACCATGTTTGACGCACTTGCCGATCGCCTTGATGAAGCCTGGAAAAAACTGCGGGGCCAGGACAAAATCTCCGAGTCGAATATCAAGGAGGCATTGCGCGAAGTCCGGCGGGCGCTGTTGGAAGCGGATGTCAATTTACAAGTAATCAAGGAATTCATCGCCGAGGTGGAGAAGCATGCCCTCGGTGCGGCAGTGATTTCCGGCGTGAAGCCCGATCAGCAGTTTATCGAGATTGTCTATCAGGAATTGCTGGCGGTGATGGGCGAGGCGAATGTCCCCCTGGCCAATGCGGAGAATAAGCCGACGATCGTCCTGATGGCGGGTCTCCAAGGTGCGGGTAAAACCACCGCCACAGCCAAGCTGGCGCTGCACCTGCGGAAGGAAAATCGCAATTGTCTGCTCGTGGCCACGGACGTTTATCGACCAGCGGCGATCGACCAGTTGAAATCGCTGGGTAAGCAGATTGATGTGCCCGTGTTTGAAATGGGCATCGATGCGAACCCCGTGGAGATTGCCCGTCAGGGCGTCGAAAAAGCGCAGGCCGAGGGCATTGACACGGTGATCATCGATACGGCGGGTCGTCTGCAAATCGACGATACGCTGATGGACGAACTCGCCCAGATCAAATCCACGGTGAACCCGGATGAAGTGCTGCTGGTGGTGGACTCGATGACGGGTCAGGAAGCGGCGAATGTCACCCAGGCCTTCAACGATCGGATCGGACTCACGGGTGCCATCCTGACCAAAATGGACGGCGACACGCGGGGTGGTGCGGCCCTTTCGGTGCGGAAGATCTCCGGTCAGCCAATCAAATTCATTGGTGTGGGCGAGAAAGTCGAGGCATTGCAGCCGTTCTACCCCGATCGGATGGCCTCCCGGATTCTCGGCATGGGCGACGTGCTGACGTTGGTGGAGAAAGCCCGCGAAGAAATGGATCTAGGCGAAGCCGAGAAGCTCACCGAAAAAATCCTCGAAGCCCGCTTCGACTTCAACGACTTCCTGAAGCAAACCCGGATGCTGAAGAACATGGGTTCCCTCGGCGGCATCATGAAGCTGATCCCCGGCATGGGCAAAATGCTCGACGACGACAAAATCCAACAGGGCGAACGCGAACTGAAGAAAGTCGAAGCGATGATCGGCTCCATGACCATGGCCGAACGCAAAGATCCCGACTTGCTGATCGGGGCGATGAGCCGCTGTCGTCGGGTGGCGGGGGGTTCCGGCTACAAGGAACGCGACGTGGCTGAACTGGTGGCCAAGTTCAAGCAGATGCGGACGATGATGCAGCAGATGGGCCAGGGCAACTTCCCCGGTATGGGCGGCGGTGGCTTTCCGGGTATGGGCGGTGGTTTCCCCGGCATGGGCAATCCCTTTGGTGGTGGGGGTGGCGGCGGCGGGGCAGCCCAAGGGCCGGGATGGCGCGGCTATCAGGGCGGCGGCGGCCCACCCCAGCAGAAAAAGCCGAAAAAAGCCAAGAATAAGAAAGGGTTTGGCTCACTGTAGGGATTTTGGGCTTCGGATCCAGGAAAGCCGCAATTTTGTCAGGGATCGGCGAATCTAGACTGGAAGAGTACGGTAGAATCCGTCCAGCAAATCTTGTTAATCGGGGCTTGAACGATCGATTTAGATCGCAAAATTCCCAAAGATCCGGCAAACCACGGAGATCAAAATCCGATCGCGACGACAAAATACAGTTCGTAAACACCATCCATGCGGGATCAAAACCGATTCGCCAAACGAAAAACGGGTCAACCGCCGTCACGATCGACGGCTGGGCCGCGCGTTGGGGAAGCGCCGCAGCGGACGGGTGGAACCAAACGAAGACGCGATCGGAAATCGTCAGGGGGAAATTTGTTTGCTTTTTTGGGTTTTGGACGAAAGACGGAGAGTCGGCAACGGGGCACAAAGTCCGATCGGGCGGCGGGCAATCAGCGGGGCCGTGGCTCCAAGTCCGCTAGCAGTGCCGCTAGTCAGCAATTAGTCAATCTGCCCGCACGTCGCACAGCGTCGCCCCAGCGGCCCAGCTTTAGCCGCAGCGCGGCGGCGGTGATTCCGTTCGAGCGACAGGGGATGGTGCGACAGCAGCGCCGATCGGGCCGCAATCGATCGACGCCGATCGAGGCTGCGCCGAAGCTGGTGCAGTTGCCTAGCCCCCGCAGCAAGTCGGGGAAATTGATGCTCTATGCGGCCCGCCTGATGGTGTTGGGCGTCGGCGTTGGCGTGTTGGCGGGGACGGTGCTCTCGGTGTGGGATCCGGCCAGTCGGATCACGGCAGGCTCGACTCCGAACAAACCCGCGATCGCCCAGGTGAAGCCCGTCGAGACCTTGCAGTTGGGCCAGGAATTGGGCGATCTGAAGGGCAAGCTGGTGAACCTTGTGGCCCAGCAGAAGGAGACGAAGGCGGGCATCATGCTGCTGGATCTCGATACCAATGCCTACGTTGATATCAATGCCTCCGAGGTATTTCCGGCGGCCAGTACGATTAAGTTTCCGGTGCTGGTGGCGTTTTTCCAGGATGTGGATGCAGGCAAGATCCAACTGGGCGAATCCCTGGTGATGAAGAAAGAAACAGTCGCCACCGAATCCGGGAATATGCAGTATCAGCCCGTGGGGACGGCGTTCAGCGCGATCGAGACGGCGACCCAGATGATGGTGATTAGCGATAACACCGCGACCAATATGCTGATCGATCGGCTCGGGGGGATGCCCGCACTGAATCAGCGATTTAAGGAATGGGGGCTGAGTGCGACACTCTTGGCCAATCCCCTGCCCGACGTGAAGGCGACGAATACGACGAGTCCGAAGGATTTGGCGACGTTGATGAGTCAGGTGCAGAACGGCAAGCTGATGTCGATGAAATCCCGCGATCGTCTGCTGGAAATCATGCGCCGGATCGAAAACGACACCCTACTGCCCCAGGGTTTGGATAAAGGCGCGACGATCGCCCACAAGACCGGGACGTTGGGGGTGCTGTTGGGCGATATCGGCTTGATCGATACGCCAACGGGCAAACGCTACCTCGCTTCGGTGCTGGTGAAGCGTCGCCGGGATGATCCGGGTGCGGAGAAGCTGGTGCAGCAGATTTCGCGGCTGGCCTATCAGCGGTTTAATCAGGGGCAGGATGCGGCCCAGAAGTTCGATCGCCCGCGAATTGCCCAACCGCCAAATTAAACCGCAGCTGGTGCCGGAGTGGCGAGAATCGGCGCAGCGGGCAGGAATGGCTCCAATGGCTCGAAAGGTTCGTCGGCGGTACGATCGAGGGTTTCCCAGATTTGATTGAGCAGGTCGTCAAGTCCTTGGCGGCTGACGGCGGAGATCATCCAAACTTTAGGGGTTTGACTCAGGACTTGCAGTTCTTCAGCGATGGCGATCATTTGCGGATCGTCGGCGTAGGTGGCGTCGAGTTTGTTCAGGGCGACGATTTGGTGGCGATTGACCAGGCCCCGACCATAAGCCGCGAGTTCGGCTTGGATTGTTTTGTAGCTGGCGATCGGGTCTTCGGCGGTGGCGTCAATCAAGTGCAGCAGGACGCGGGTGCGTTCGACGTGGCGCAGGAAGTCATGGCCCAGCCCAATTCCCGCATGTGCCCCTTCCACCAAGCCCGGAATATCGGCAAAGACCGTGCCGTCGCCCGTCCAACGGCGCACGACGCCAAGGTTGGGAATCAGGGTGGTGAAGGCGTAGTCGGCGATTTTGGGGCGGGCGGCGGAGAGGGCGGCAATCAGCGTGGATTTGCCCGCATTGGGCAGGCCGATAATCCCGACTTCGGCCAGTAGCTTGAGTTCCATTCGCAGCATCCGGGTTTCGCCTTCGCGGCCCGGTTGGGCTTCTTCGGGGGCGCGGTTTTGGTTGGTCAGGAAGCAGGCGTTGCCGAGACCGCCTTTACCGCCGACGGCGACGGTGAGGGTTTGGCCATGGGTGGTGAGATCGCCCAGCAGCGCGCCGCTGTCGGCGTCATAAATCGCCGTACCGCAGGGGACTTCGATGATCCGGGTGTCGCCCGATGCGCCGGTACATTTGTTGGTGCCGCCGCGTTTGCCGTCGTCGCCTTTGAAGATCCGGCGGTATTGGAAATCCAGCAGGGTTTGGAGATTGCTGTCGGCTTGGAGGATGACATCCGCACCACGTCCGCCCGTGCCACCGGAGGGTCCCCCGGCCGGGACGTATTTTTCTCGTCGGAAGGCAACGATGCCGTCACCGCCGTTACCAGCTTGGACGTGAATTTCGGCGTGATCGATGAATTGCATGGCGTGGGGCGGCTGGGCGATCGGAGTTGACGCAAACAACCTGGGGAGATCTATAGTACCTGGAAAAAATCCCCCTTGGCAATCATCCGCGCCTGCGCGATCGGTTAATTTGCCGCCGTCAGGTGAGGCGCGATGGTTGCAGCCTCGATCACTTGCACCTCAATTACCGGAACCTCGATTACCGGAATTTCGGGCCGGGCCAAATCCGGCCAGTGGGGATTGTCAATCAACATGGTTTCGGCATGTTCGCGGGTCATGGGACGGGCGAAGAAATACCCCTGGCCATATTCGCAGCCGAGGGTGCGCAGATGGGCCAACTGTTCGGCGGTTTCGATCCCTTCGGCGACGGCATCCATGTCGAGTCCATCGGTGAGGGCGACGATCGCCTGCACCACTTGGTCTTGATCCTCGGACAGGGTGTTGATGAAGGAGCGATCGACCTTGAGCGTGTTGATCGGAAACTGCTGGAGATAACTCAGGGACGAGTAGCCCGTGCCGAAATCGTCAAGGCTGAGTCGCACGCCCAGATCCCGCAGGTATTCCAGCCGTTCGATCACGGTATTGGCGGTTTCCATCAGGACACTTTCGGTGATTTCTAGCTTCAGGCATGCGGGGGAGATCTGGGTGTATTCGAGGATTTGTTGCACCATGGGCAGGAAGTCCGCCTGCAAGAACTGGCGACTGGAGACGTTGATGCTCATGCTCAGTTCGGGCATATCCAAGTCGGTTTGCCAGCGATGCAGCTGCTGGCAGGCTTCTTGGATCACCCATTGCCCGATCGGGATAATCAGGCCAATCTCCTCGGCGATCGGGATGAAGTCCAAGGGCGAAATGATGCCGCGATCGGGATGCATCCAGCGAATCAGGGCTTCAAATCCGGCAATCCGCCCGCTCTTGAGCGAAACGATCGGCTGGTAATACAACTGGAGCTGGGAAGTGCCATCGAGGAACAGCTGATCAACCACCCGTCGCAGTTCCATCTCGATCTGCATCCGATCGACGACATTGGCGTGCATCGTTTTGTCGAAGGTGGCGGCGCGCGATCGACCCAGGGATTTGGCCCGATACATGGCGATATCCGCATCGCGAATGATTTCCGCCGGGGAGGCGTAGTAGTTGTCCGAATGGGCAATGCCAATACTGACGGAGGCAAAGACTTCGCGATCGATGATTTTGAACGGCAGGGACAGGACGGCTTTGATTTGATCGGCGATCGATTGGGCCTGGGTGACGTTGCTGACGCCATTGAGCATAATGGCAAATTCGTCGCCGCCGAGGCGGGCGAAGATATCCGTGCGACGAATGCAGGGCGTCAAGCGGCGGGTGATTTCGACCAGCAATTCGTCGCCTGCGTTATGGCCCAGACTATCGTTGACCAATTTGAAGTGATCCACGTCCAGGAACAGCAAGGCAAACGGATCCTGGCGGGCCTGCAATTTATCCGACAGTTGCTTCATAAAGAAGACCCGATTCGGTAGTCCGGTGAGGCCATCGTACATCGCCTGCTTTTCCAGTTTGTGGGCGTTGCGATGATTTTCGGTGGCCAGGGTGGCGAGGTGGGCGATCGCGCTAATCACCCGTTGGTGCGCGGGTTCCATGGGGGTGGGCCGATCGTGGGCGATCGTCAGGTAGCCGTAGATCTGCTGCTCTTGGCTGCTAAACGGGATGACCCACAGGGCGTCGATCGCGTTGCTGGCGGTGTAGGTCGTCAATCGCGAATCCGGCTCGTCCAGCGCGATCGGCCTGGCCCAGAGAACGGCGGCTTTTTCCTGGAGGACTTGATTGTAGATTGCGGGCAGTTGGGCGATCGGGTAGGGATCAGCGGCGGCTTGGTGGGGCGGCAAACTGACCACCGTTTCGAGGGTCACCTCCTGGCCGGACTCGTCCAGTTGGATCAGGCTGGCGCGGCTGCCGGGGAGTAGTGTTTCGAGCGCCTGGCAGAGCTGGCGGAAGATCGCGGGCAAATCGGCATTACTGGCGATCGCTTCGAGAATGGTGCTGCGAATCGTGAGGATTTGCGCGGTCTGATGACGATCGATCGTGGTGGCGAGGAAGCGGGCGATCGCCTCTAGGAAGCTGTATTGATCATGACTGAATACCTGCGCCTCTGGGCAATCCACGGCCAACAGTCCGAACAGACTGTCCGCGTTGCGAATCGGCAAGACGAGATTGGTGTGGGCGGCGCGGCGATCGGCGATCGTGCTCGACCGATCGCCGCTGTGCGTCTGATGCAGTGGCGTCGCAAAGCTCTGGGCCAGGTCGGCGGGCCAATCGGTGGTGCCCAGATAACTGTCCACAATGGGCAGCGGGCAGCCAACGATCGCGCGGCAGGCGAAACGCTGACGGTGGGCCTGTACGGCCCAAATCGCGCTGGTGGGCACGCCCAGGACGGCGGTGACCGTTTGGGCTGTACAGTGCAATAAACTCGGCCAGTCCATCCCCGCCAAGGCTTGCTGACTGAGCTGGTGGATCGCCGATTGCCAATGATGCTGAATCGCCACGGGGGCAAAATCGATCGCGCGGCTGGTGGCGATTTGGCCGAGGGGGCGGGCCGTCAAAACATTCCGCCAGTTGCGGGGCGGCAGCATGGGGCCGGGACTAATCCAGGGCACAGCGGGTTGATCGAGTTGGGACGAGGCGAAGAATGCTCGTAGCATAAGGTCAACTAAGTAAGACGGCTGAGTGGCAGGTAAATACGGTAGAGTGGCGACGCTGATGCGGCGTGGCGATCGGCTGCCAGTCCGGTGGCGATCACCAACGCGCAACAAGTTGAGACTTGTTTTCACCTTTCTATGGTAAAAAGCGCGATCGGCGATCGATAACCGTGGATGCACGGGCCTTACGGGCTGAGGCCGGGAATATTGCCCAGGAAAATCGACGATTTTGGTGTGTCTTGCCGAAAATTATGGGTAGTCGTGGGATTAGTGCGTGAAGGGGCCGTGGAATTTGACTTAGGCAAGGCGTTTTACCGACGCAGTAGCGCCTTGTCGCGGGATTTGGGGGTGCTGGCGGCAGCGGTCTATCGCCAATCGCACCCGCAGTTAGCCGTGCTCGATGGAATGAGTGGCTGTGGGGTGCGATCGCTGCGTTATTTGGCGGAGGCCGAGGCGGACTGGGTCGGGGCGAATGACGCGGATGACGCGGTGCATGGGGTACTGGCGGCGAATCTGGCGGGTATTGATCCGACCCGGTATCAAATCACCCACCGATCGGCGCAGGCGTTGCTATACGAGGCGATCGCGACCGGGCAGCGGTTTGATCTGATCGATTTGGATGGGTTTGGCAATCCCTCGGCGTTTCTAGGGGCGGGACTGCAAGCCTTGCGGTTTGGGGGGTTGTTCTACGTGACGAGTACCGATGGGCGGAGTATTTCGGGCCAGTTACCGCACCAGAGTATGAGCCAGTGGGGCAGCTTTGCCCGATCGCATCCGGCGGTGCATGAGCAGGCGCTGCGGATTTTGCTGGGCAGCCTGCATCAACAGGCGACGGCCTTGGGCTATGGGATTAAACCGATTTTTTCGCTCTATGCCGATAAGGTGTGGCGGGTGATGGTGCAGTTGTGGCCGAAGGCGCGGGTGTGGCCCCCGAAGCAGCCGATCGCCGAGTATGGCTTTTTGGGTTATTGCCATGGCTGTGGTGGATTTCAGGCAGTGGATTGGCGATCGTTGGGTCGGGTCACCTGCGCCTCGGGGCAATGTGAGCATCCGCCCGTGGTGAGTGGGCCAATGTGGCTGGGTGAACTCGCGGACGCCGATTGGCTGAAAAAAATGCGCGATTTGGCGGAGACAAATAATGGGCTAGCGGCTGAGAAGCTAAACATTGAGCCAGTGGCGGAGTTACGCGGCTGGGTGGAAGTATTGGCGCTGTTGGATTTGTGGCGATCGGAAATTGGGATGCCGCCATATTTCTATACTTTGGGCGAAGTCGGGCGACGGGGCCGGATGGATATTCCGAAGCGCGATCGGTTGGCTCAGGCCTTGATCGAACAGGGGTACCGCTTTAGTCGAACGGCGATCGATCCCGAGGGCTTCAAAACCGATGCGACCTTGGCGACCTGTGTGGCGCTGATGTCGGCTCAAAAACCACCGCCGCACAAAACTTAACACCCCCGTTCGGGCCGGACTATTCAAGGGGATTACCGCCCTTTGGTAGACTTGACTATTGAAGTCGCCGCCGGATGACGAATCGGTGGGCGTAACATCAGCAGTCTTGGAGGACGTCAGTGGAAAGTACGCTTGGTTTAGAGATTATTGAGGTGGTCGAAGAGGCCGCCATCGCGTCTTCCTACTTCACGGGTAAGGGCGACAAAGACGGCGCGGACGAGGCAGCGGTCGAAGCCATGCGCGAACGCATGAACAAGATCAACATGCGCGGTCGGATTGTGATCGGCGAAGGCGAACGGGACGATGCGCCGATGCTATTCATCGGCGAAGAAGTCGGCACCGGTCACAAAACGGGCACTGGCCCGGAAATCGACATCGCGGTGGATCCTTGCGAAGGGACGAACCTCTGTGCGTACAGTCAGCCCGGTTCGATCGCCGTCTTGGCGATCGCGGAGCGCGGTGGCTTGTTCAACGCGCCTGACTTCTACATGAAGAAATTGGCTGCGCCCCCTGCGGCCAAGGGCAAAGTGGACATTCGCAAGTCCGCCACCGAAAACCTGAAGATTCTGTCGGAATGCCTCAACCTGCCGATCGCTGATCTCACGGTCGTCGTGATGAAGCGCGAGCGCCACCTCGACTTGATCAAAGAAATCCGCGCCACGGGTGCCCGGATTCAATTGATCGGTGACGGTGACGTGGGTGCTGCCTTGAACTGTGGCTTTGCTGGCACGGGGATTCATGCCCTGATCGGCATCGGTGCGGCTCCGGAAGGCGTGATCACCGCAGCGGCGATGAAGTGCCTCGGCGGCCACTTCCAAGGTCAGCTCGTGTACGACCCAGCGGTTGTGCAAACCAAAGAGTGGGCGAACGTCACCAAGGAAGCCAACTTGGCCCGTCTGGCCGAAATGAACATCACTGACCCCGACAAGGTCTATGAAACCGAGGAATTGGCCTCCGGTAAGAACGTAATTTTCGCCGCTACAGGGATTACCGCGAGCAACTGGCTTGATGGTGTGCGCTTCTTTGAAGGCGGCATCCGCACCCAGAGCTTGGTGATTTCTTCGGCGTCGAAGACCGCCCGCTTTGTTGAAACGATTCACATGAAGAATAACCCTAAGGCAGTTAGCCTGCGCTAGGAAATCGTTTTAAGCCAGCGTTGGTGAGATGGTTGTCTTGGATGATGTTTGAAAAGTTTGACTGTTTGTCGCAAACGCCACGATCCCCCTAAATCCCCCTTCAAAAGGGGGACTTTGACTCCGCCCTTTTGAAGGGGGGCTAGGGGGGATCATCGAATGCTGAATCAAACAGTTAATACCTTTTAAAACATCATCTTAGGATCGCCTCTACCAACGCTGGCACTTCATATCATTCAACCTTGCTTAAAACCGCCGCTTAAGATTTCCTATGAATATCGCTGTTGTTGGCCTGACGCATAAAACCGCTCCCGTTGAAGTCCGGGAGAAATTAAGCATTCCGGAACCCTTGTACGATCGGGCGATCGCGCAGCTTTGTAGCTATCCGAATATTGAAGAAGTGGCGGTACTGAGTACCTGCAACCGTCTAGAAATCTACTTGGTGCTGAAGGAAACCGAACCCGGTGTGCGGGAAGTGATGCAATTTTTGGCGGAGCATAGTAAGTTGCCGATCGCGCAGTTGCGGCCTTATCTGTTCACGCTGTTGCACCAAGATGGCGTCATGCACCTGATGCGCGTGGCTTCGGGCCTGGATAGTTTGGTCTTGGGCGAAGGGCAGATTTTGTCGCAGGTGAAGCACACCCACCAATGCGGTCAGAAATATAATGGCACGGGTCGGGTGTTGAATCAGTTGTTCAAACAGGCGATCACGGCGGGGAAGCGGGTGCGGACGGAAACGAGCATTGGCACCGGGGCTGTTTCGATTAGTTCCGCCGCCGTGGAATTGGCGCAGATGAAGGCCCTGAATTTGGCTCCGTTGAAAACCACGATCGTCGGGGCGGGCAAGATGTCCGTACTGCTGGTGAAGCATCTGATCTCAAAGGGCAACCGTGAGATCATTCTGATGAATCGCACCATGCAAAAGGCGATCGAGCTAGCCGAGAAATTCCCCGAAGCGAATATCACCGTCGTGCCCGTGGAGCAGATGATGCAATCGATCGCATCGTCGGATATTACCTTCACCAGTACTAGTGCCGTTGAGCCAATTCTCGATCGGTCAAAGCTCGAAGCCGCACTTGATCCGCAGCGTCAGTTATTACTGATTGATATTTCCGTGCCTCGGAATGTCCATGCGGATGCGAATGATTTAACCAACGTCAACGCCTACGATGTGGATGACCTGAAATCCGTCGTCGAACAAAACCAAGAAAGTCGCCGTCAAATGGCAATGGAAGCGGAAGGCTTATTGGAAGAGGAAATGGATACCTTTGACAATTGGCTACGATCGCTCGACGCGATCGCCACCATCAGCAGCCTCCGCGACAAAGTGGAGATCATCCGCACCCAGGAACTCGAAAAAGCCCTATCCCGTTTAGGCAGTGAGTTTGGCGGCAAGCAGCAAGCCGTGATTGAAGCATTGACTAAAGGGATTGTGAACAAGATTTTGCATGATCCGATGGTGCAATTGCGATCGCAGCGCGACGTCGAAGCCCGCAAACAAGCCATGGAATCATTGGTCATGTTGTTCAATCTAGAAGAAGAATCCGCAGGCGTGTAATCAACCCGTGTTTAATCAACCCGTGTTTAATCAACCCGTAGGGGCGCGCTTTCCGCGCCCTCCCAGGATTACGCAACAACCGATCGATTGCGATTGCAAATCATTGGTTAAGAATGCCCGCATGATGGCGAACATGATCGCCTATGAATGTGGCAATGAAATAATAGCTGTGGTCGTAGTCCGGCCGTATTCGCAACGTTAATTCCTGGCCTGCCTGTTCACAAGCCTTTTCAAACAATTCCGGCTTCAATTGATTTGCCAGAAAATTATCGGCTGCGCCTTGATCGATCAGAATTTTGCCGGGATAGACTGATCGCGCCACCAATTCCGTCGCATCATAGTTTTTCCACGCCGCCCGATCGTCCCCCAAATAATTCCCAAACGCCTTCTCGCCCCAAGCACATTGACTCGGTGCCACGATCGGGGCAAAGGCCGACACCGACTTAAATTTATCGGGATTTCGCAACGCGCAAACTAACGCACCATGCCCGCCCATCGAATGGCCGGAGATGCCTTGACGATCGGGGTCGATCGGGAAATTCGCCGCAATTAATCCGGGTAATTCTTCGGTGATGTAGGAATACATTTGGTAATGGGTATTCCAAGGTAATTGCGTTGCATCAACGTAAAACCCAGCACCGGAACCGAAATCCCAGGATTCCTTGTCGTCGGGGACTTCCGGGCCACGGGGGCTGGTATCGGGCGCGACGATCGCGATGCCATATTGAGCGGCAAATTGTTGAACACCGGATTTGGTGGTGAAGTTTTCTTCGGTGCAGGTGAGTCCTGAGAGGAAGTAGAGGACGGGCACTGGGCCGGACTGCGATTGGGGCGGGAGATAGACCGAAAAATTCATGTCGCAGTGGCAGCGATCGGAGGGGTGGCTGTAGAACCCGATCGTGCCGCCGAAGCTGGCTTGTTGGGATTTTGTTTGGAGGGCTGACATGGGGGTTTCCTATCGCTGCTTCCTCTGATTATAGGCTTTGAACAATAGGTCACCCGATATGAGGAGTGAAACTATGATAAATCCATAAGCCGTACCAAAGAAATGCCAAAACATCGCGGCAAAAATGCTGAAGATGATTCCGGCAAGGATCAGCAATAGAATGTCTTTGAGTGACCTTGTGGACCGCACTGGTTTCATAAAAAATCCTGAAGTAATTGGGTTTGAGCCAGATTTCAGTCGTCAATGTATGCGGTATTCACCACTTTGCCGTCTTTGACCAAAATAGTGATTTCATTCCAACGGCGATCGTCGGGATCGAGAAAAATGACAAAACGATCCGGCTCCGATTGGGTGATGACTGGCTTGATCGGCTTAGCATTGGGCGGATAATGTTGATCCAACTTTTGCTGCACTTGCGTGATCGTCATACCGGGACGAATGTCTTGATAAAACACCACAAAAGGCTTACGTTCATCCGGGGCAATGAAATCATAGCCGATCGTCGCCATACAAAAGAGGCTGAGTAAAATCGCGCTGACTTTGCGGCTAGCATGATGCGCTAAACCAGGCAACACGACAACCGCCCCAATCATTATGGCCATCACATAAGGCAGTAGCTGCGTCGAAAGTAGAATCGTAAAATGGATAAAGGTAATGAACAGAAACCAAACGATCGTGAGAATCAGCGCCGTCACCATAGGAATGATCATGTGACGCAGAATGTTGAGACGTGGAAACTGTCGCTTCATTAGTTTATTTTTTGGTTATAAACCAGATTCTAGTGCTTTCTGAATGTCTTGAATCCAGGGCGATTTACTTTGGGTGACGTTGACGGATAGCGTTCCAACACCGTCGGCAAATTTGAAGGTGGCTTCAGCGGCGTCTTTGACATGGGTGATTTGCACTGTCTTAAACTTGCTGACGACGGCTTCTTTGCCCATTTTGTCGGCACAAACATTTTGCAGCGCGCTGACGGTGCTATCCAATGACTGATTAATCGCATTGCTATTGGTCAGGGCTTCGAGGTTGGTCGAGGCTTCACTGCCACTGCCAAAACTGGCCCAGTCGATCGTGATTTTCACCTTGGCATCTTGGCAGGTCTTCGCGATCTTGGCTTCGGCTTTGGGCATGAATTCGGTGTTGTAGTAGTCCATGATGCGCCGATCGGCTAGGGAATAGTCTGCAGCGGGGGCGGGGGACTCACTGACGACTGGGGCGGTGGGATTGGGGCTGGCGGTGATCGGATTCGCGCTTTTTGGGGCAGGCTCTGGAGCCGGACAACCCGTGAGAGCGATTAAGCTACAGGCGATGACCAGTAGGCCGATCGGGCGGTGGGAAAGCGAAGATGGTTGCATCATGGTTCGATCGAGTGGCGAGCTAGTGGTCTAAGTGGAGTGAGAGATTTCTCTAGCCTTCCCTATTGTTCCGTCCAACTAGCTTATGCGGACTTTTGGCCCGATCGATTACGGCTGTCTGGGGATCGGGTTGAAAGATCCGGAAATTGTTGTCAGGCGGCGAATTTAGACGGTATATTTGTCGAGCGCCGAAAAGTTTAACTTGCCAATTTATTCGTTGATTTTAACCATGTCTGAATCACAAATCCTATCTTTGACGATCGAGTTTACTGACCCGAATTTGGATGAGGATCGCCAAGAAGCCTTGACCCAGGCGATCTATCGGGATATGCGGGATTTGCCGGGGGTGACGGTCGATCGGGTGGAGGATACCAGTGAAGAAGCGGGCAGGCGGGGGCCGGGGGCGTTCCTGTGGGGATTGCTTCAGGCGAAGGTGGGATTGGATGGGGTGAAGGGGTTGTTTGATTTCTTGGGGGATCGATTGGGCAATAAGCCGATCAAGATCAAGCTGAAGTTTGCGGATGGACGGGAGATTGAGATTGAGGCGAGTAGTCGGGCGGAACTGCTGGCGGCGGAAGAAACGATCAATCGATTGTCGAAGAAGTAGCGCATGGCGAAGATTGCGTACCTGTTTGGGGTGAGTGAGTATGAGTCGTTTCCGCGTTTACCCGCAGCGGTGAACGATGTGGGGGCGATGGAAGATGTCTTGAGCGATAAAAATATCGGCGATTTTAATCAGGTGAAGGTATTTCGAGATCTTGATTTTGCTCAGACTCGCAAGGAAATGCAGGCGCTGTTTGCGAGGCGTGAGCAGGGTGACTTGGTGTTGCTTTACTTCGCAGGACATGGGATGACTGATGAGTTGGGGCAGTTTTACTTCATCATGCGCGACACGGATGTGGACGGCACTCGTTTTAGTAAAGCGAATGCGATCGAGTCGCGGTATGTTCTGGGGTTGATGGAAGACTGTCCTTCGCAGCAGGTTGTGGTGATTCTGGACTGTTGTAATGGTGGAGCATTTACGCCGCGAGGAAATGCGGATGAAATCGACTTTAAAAGTCAACTGGGCGGGCGGGGACGAGTTGTACTTACTGCTTCAGCGACCAACAATTATGCCTATGAGAAAAAGGGAGAAACGCTGGCAATTTATACACGCTACCTAGTGCAAGGGCTGAAGACAGGAGCGGCGGCACGGGATGGCAAAAATTGTATATCGGTGGCGGACTTACACGCTTACGTTAAGGCCGAACTCAAGATTGAGGCTCCAGCGATGACGCCCAAGCGCTACGTGATCAAGGATGCGGGCGAGGAGATTGTGCTGGCGCAGGTCGCCGTTCCGGATCCGGAACGGGCATATCGCAAACTGGTGAAGGAGAAATGTGTCAAGACGGGCAGTGTTTTGCCTGCGGGGCGGCGGATTTTGGATCAAGAACGCGATCGATTAGCGGCTTTTGGTTTAACTGTAGACCGGGCAGACGCGATCGAAGCGGAGGCCCTGGAACCTTACCGTAAACGGCGGGAGAATCAGGCAATTTATCGGGAGACGTTGCAGGAGATTTTGGCGCTCGATCGCACCCAGCAAATTCATGCCTTTGAGGAAGTGATCGAACTGGAGGATCGGCTGAAGCTCTCGATCGAGGATCTGAAAGCAATTCGACAGGACGTTCTCGGTAGCGAAACGTTGCCCCAGATGCAAACCGTTGTCCAGCCAGCAACGCCAAAATCAAAACCGACGGCATCAGCGTTACAGAATTTACAGGAAGATTTGGGTGGCGGGATTTTTGTGGATCTGGTGGCAATTCCGGGGGGTAGTTTCCTTATGGGTGCGGCTAAGGGTGAGGAAGGAGCCAGCGACGATGAATATCCACAGCATCAAGTGACGATCGCGCCGTTCTGGATGGGTAAGTTCACCGTGACTCAAGCTCAGTGGAAAACGATCGCGAAACTGAAGAAAATCAAATGTGACCTCAAGCCGGATCCTTCTAATTTTAAAGGTGCCGATCGCCCTGTCGAAAATGTGTCTTGGGATGAGTCGATCGAGTTTTGCGATCGGCTGTCTGCGAAAACGGGGAAACGCTATGGCTTACCGAGTGAAGCGCAGTGGGAATATGCTTGTCGATCGGGGACAACTGCGCCATTTCATTTCGGCGAGACAATTTCTACGGATCTAGCTAACTACGCTGGAAATCGAGGTGAGACCACGCCAGTCGGAACATTCTCTCCAAATGCTTTTGGTCTTTACGATATGCATGGAAATGTTTGGGAATGGTGCGCGGATCCTTGGCATAACAGCTATGAGGGTGCTCCGATCGATGGCTCTGTGTGGCAGAAAAATGGCAATGAAAAACTCCGCTTGCTGCGCGGCGGCTCGTGGAGCGACTGCCCGACGAACTGTCGATCGGCCGATCGCGGCAGGAACGATCGCGACGATCGCAACGACTTCATCGGTTTTCGCATCCTCCTATTCTCCCCCCAGGATTCATAGGTAGCCCTCTACTCTTTTGTCCTCTTGCTCTTTCCCCTTCTTCTTCCGCGCAAGGCGCGGATCGAAATTATTTTTGACTTTTCGGAATAAATAGATTATTACTGCTTTGTCTGATGTTATTTCGATTATTACACATATTCGATCCTGCAACAACTTATTTGATAACTTAAGTGAGTCGTTAGCCGTTGTCGATATCGTCATGAATGAATTGCCGATCATCCAGAAAACCTATGACCTGATTCAATGGTACGTCCCCATCCTCAATCGATTGCCCCGCGATCACCGCTTTAATCTGGGCGACCGCATCATCCGCGAACTCTACGCCATGCTCGAAGATCTAATCACCGCCCGTTACGCCGCCCAAAAACTGACCATCCTCAAAAATCTCAACACCAAACTCGACATCCTTCGCTACCAAACGCGCCTCCTCCTAGACTTTCAGCTCGTCTCCGCCCAACGCTACGAACATGCCGGAAAACAGCTCCACGACATCGGCACCGAACTCGGCGGCTGGATCAAACAACAAACCCAGGCCCGCAAAACCCCCATACCCCCAACCCCAATAAAAGTGTAGGCA
>JANOQX010000128.1:0-18926 GCA_031415035.1 Cyanobacteria bacterium VAR_4_metabat_243 | reverse complement strand
CCTAAACCGCCTTCACCTGCTGCATAAACCAATTCGCCGCACTAATATTCGTCCCTTGCCCAAACTGCCCCAACGTCGCCTCCAACAACCCCGTCGTCACCCCCGCCAACACCTGCGAAATCCCACACTGCCGATACTTCCCATCCGCCCCCAACCGAAACATCAACACCCGCACCCCCTGCACATCCACCACCCAATATTCCCCAATCCCCAACGCCGCATAAAGCTGCTTCATCTCATCCAAATCACTCGCCAATGTCGTGTCGGCAATCTCGCCCACCAGATCCGGCACCCGACAGACATCCAGATTAATCCGACGTGGTTCCCCCGTCTTTCAGACAGGCGCACCCTCCCCCACATACAACATCAAATCTGGAGCCGCCGCTGCGAATCCCGTCTTTTCCATCAGACAGCCGCTATACGTTGACCTATGGTCGGCCGAAGACCATCGCCCAACCCGTTCAGGATGTGCAAAAAACCACACCGTCAGCAGCATAATGAACAAATCCTTCACCTGCGCGTGCCCAATCCCTTCCCAGCCTATATCCCGTACCCACAACTCGCCCGCATGGAAAAATAGTCGTTGTTGCTCATCTGCCCCATCCCTGGCCCGCACGTATTCATCCCAGGTTGCCGATTGGCACTGGGGTAGCGGGATCTGAGTCGAAACGGGAATTGTCGCAATCATCGCAGCCAATCCAACCAGAAATATCCCCTATTCTAGCAGCCCCCATCGGTAATCCCAACCTTCGGATCGGGGTGATCGATCGCGAAACCCGCTAAAATGTCAGATATTACCAAGTCCAATCACCACTGCTCTAACCAAAGGTAGGTCTTTACCCGTGGGTTCCCTCAGCGATCAATTTAACAAATTCACTGGCAAGAAACGGCTGGCAGTCTGTCGGCTGTTCTTGCACCTGGCCGGAGACGAAGTCGCCCCGCTGCTCGGTGTCCTCAACCAAGCCGGACGGGACGCGATCGACAACGAAGGCGATCTGCACTTGGTCGGCGAAGGCCTGGTCGAAATCTGTACCAGTCTCCTCCGCTACCAACCCTACTGGCAAAGCGCCTCGAACGAAGGCGACGTCGTCTGGGACGAAGGCGAAGCCGATGACTACGTGAACCAACTGTTCATGGACTCGGCCCAGCGCTATCTCAGCGGCTCCGAACTCGAATCCAACGACACCGACGATGAATTGACGATCGTCCCCGTCCAAAACCTCGTTGTGATGATCAGCGTCGTGGCCGAAGGCGAATGCCCCCAGCTCGAAACCGACCTAGCCGCGATCGATAGCTTGAAAGCGGCACTGTTGGCTCTGGCGGGTTTGCATTCGCAGTCGCGGCTGCGGGCGATTCAGGTGCATTTCTCCCCAGCGGCTTACGGCGATGCCCTCACCAGCGACCAATTGCTGGAAAACTTCCCGGAGCTGATTCCGCTTTAGGTTGATCGGTGCTTGGGTGTTGGGTTGCACGTTGTTTCACCCAACCTACGTATGATTTTCATGATTGATTTGCGAGGAAAATTTTCCATGTTTCAACGATTTTTGAGTTTGACGATCGCTTCGCTGCTGTTGCTGCCGCTGTGGGGCTGTGGCGGGAATGCCGATGTGCCACCCCAGCAGTCCCGAGGCCAGGGCAATCCGTCAGCCGTGGTGCGTAGCGAGAATACGCCCCAAAGTCAGAATATTAAGGACGGTCAGTATCCGTTGCAGCAAGCCAGCTTCGACGATGGCAGTGGGATTTATACCTTGATGGTGCTGAATACGCCGGAGGGAATGGATGCAAATCTGCAACTGAGTGAAGTCAAAATGGCGCGGCTGACCGATGAGCAAGTCAAAGCGGGCGAAAAAAGCTACCTGAAAGTCGAAAAGGACGATCCCACGCTCTATCTGACCGAAGACTTTAAGATCGACTACACCCACAACGTCACCGAAGTCAAAGCCAATCCCCAAACCGGGGCGCAAGAGACCGTCGTCGTGCGCCGGGAATCGAGTTTTTGGTCGCCGTTTATGGGTTCGGTGGCGGGCAGCATTGCCGGACAGGCGATCGGCAGTATGCTCTTCCGGCCCCAATACTACATGCCCCCCATGTATCAACCGGGAGCAGGGATGTTTGGGCATGGCGGGTATGGCAATAGCTATGGCGGGGCGGTGACGCAATATCGCGATCGGTATCAGCAAGCCCCGACCGTCGAACGCAATCGCACCAACTTCCGCAGCACCGGACAACTGAGCAACAACAGCAGTTCCAGTGTCCGCACCAAACCCCAAGCCCCGCGTGCCACGGTGGGCAATGATCCGCGCCGATCGACGGGTTCGGGCTTTGGCAGCAGCGACCTGCGGAAAACCGGCAAAACCTACAAGAGTCCGTCGATCGGCGGCAATCAACCGCGTCGATCGGGCAGCTTTGGTAGTGGCGGACGGGCGCGGACAGGCGGCGGTCGGCGACGTTAGGAATTGGTGGGCAGTGCCCACCCTACGATTGGATGAAAATTGTAGGGTGGGCACTGCCCACACCCTTACATGGGGAATTGCAGGCGATCGGACGATCGTTCCCAAGTTCCCAAAATGTCCGTTAGACTGGTAAACGGCCTCGGTCGATTTGTTTCCTGCCGTTTACCAGTTGCTACTGCTATGCCAGACTTTGATATCCAAGCCCCCTTCGAGCCAGCGGGCGACCAACCCAAGGCGATCGCGCAGTTGGTTGAGGGGTTGAACGCGGGGCACCAATACCAGACGTTGCTGGGCGCGACGGGTACGGGGAAGACCCACACGATCGCCCGCGTGATCCAGGAAGTGCGGCGGCCCACCTTGGTACTCGCCCACAACAAAACCCTGGCGGCGCAGTTGTGCAATGAGTTGCGCGAGTTTTTCCCGGATAATGCGGTGGAATATTTCGTCAGTTATTACGACTATTATCAGCCGGAAGCCTACATTCCCGTGAGCGATACGTTCATTGAGAAAACGGCGTCGATTAATGAAGAAATTGATATGCTGCGGCACTCGGCGACGCGATCGTTGTTTGAGCGCAAAGATGTAATTGTGGTGGCGTCGATTAGTTGCATTTACGGCTTGGGGATTCCGTCGGAGTACTTGAATGCGGCGATTCCGCTGCGAGTGGGCGAGGAAATCAATCAGCGGCAGGTCTTGCGCGATCTGGTGTCGATTCAGTACAGCCGCAATGATCTGGATCTCGGGCGCGGGAAGTTTCGGGTCAAAGGCGATGTGGTCGAAATCGGCCCCGCTTACGAGGACCGGATTATTCGGGTCGAATTTTTTGGGGATGAAATTGATGCGATCCGCTATGTTGACCCGATTACCGGGGCGACGTTGCAGAGCATGGAAGCCGTGAACATCTATCCCGCACGGCACTTTGTGACGCCGGAAGATCGACTGCAAGGGGCTTGCGATGCAATTCGGGATGAATTGAAGGAACGCTTATTAGAACTGGAATCGCAAGGAAAATTGCTGGAAGCCCAACGGATTGACCAACGCACGCGCTACGATTTGGAAGTGCTACAGGAAGTCGGATTTTGCCAGGGTGTGGAGAATTATTCCCGACATCTAGCAGGCCGCAACGGCGGCGATCCACCGGAATGCCTAGTGGACTATTTTCCGGCGGATGATTGGCTATTGGTGATCGACGAATCTCACGTGACGATTCCCCAAATTCGGGCGATGTACAATGGCGATCAGGCGCGGAAGAAAGTGCTGATCGACCATGGCTTCCGGTTGCCCAGCGCGGCGGATAATCGTCCCCTGAAGGCCGATGAATTCTGGGATAAGGTGAAGCAGTGCATTTTCGTCTCCGCGACGCCGGGGGAATGGGAAGTCGAACGATCGGACAGCCAAGTGGTGACGCAAGTGATTCGACCGACGGGGGTACTCGATCCAGAGATCTTCGTCCGGCCGACGGAAGGGCAGGTGGATGACTTGCTCGGCGAGATTAATGAGCGGAGCAAGCTGAACGAACGGACATTGGTGACGACGTTAACCAAACGGATGGCGGAGGATTTGACCGAGTATTTCCAAGAGCGCGGCGTTAAAGTTCGCTATTTGCATTCGGAAATCAATTCGATCGAGCGAATTGAGATCCTCCAAGACCTGCGGGAGGGCCTATTCGACGTATTGATCGGCGTCAACCTGCTGCGGGAAGGTTTGGATTTGCCGGAAGTTTCACTCGTCGCAATTCTCGATGCGGACAAAGAGGGCTTTCTGCGGGCGGAACGATCGTTGATCCAAACGATCGGGCGGGCGGCGCGGCATATCAAAGGGCAGGCGATTTTGTACGGCGATCGGATGACCGATAGTATGGCGAAAGCGATTAAAGTCACCGAGGAACGGCGGCAAGTGCAGATGGAACATAACGAGAAAAATGGGATTGTGCCCTATTCGATTATCAAACGATCGAATAATGCGATCCTGAGTTTCTTGGATGTATCGCGACGGTTGAATGCTCAGGATATCGAGGAAGTCGTGACCCATGTACATGATATCCCGCTGGAAAATATTCCCGATTTGATCAAGCAAGTCGAAGCGCAAATGAAGGAAGCAGCGAAGAATCTCGAATTCGAAGAAGCGGCGAAGATGCGCGATCATATTCGGAAGTTGCGCGATAAGTTGACCGGGAAACGATCGGCCTAATGTCGCAGTTAGTCCAACCATTCAAGTGGCGCGATCGTCTCGGTTATCGGATTAAAACCGCGATCGTGACGATTCCCCAAGCCCAAGATTGGCGTTATACGTTGATTTTGCTGGGATTGTTTGGGATGATTTATTTGCCGATCGGATTTGCCACGGGATTTCTGACGATCGCGCCACGGTTAAATCCGGGGTTGGTGGTGACGATTATGGGTAGTGCGTTGTTGATGCCGGGAATCAATGAGGAATTCCTATTTCGGATGCTGTTGGTGCCCCATCGGACGGAGCCGATGCGGCCTTTGATGCGTCGATCGTGGATGATTTTGAGTTGGTTGTTATTTGTGCTGTATCACTTGCCGCCTTGGACTCCAGCGTTTTTCAAAACCCCTGTGTTTTTGATTGGGGCGGGGTTAGTGGGGCTGGTTTGTACGTTGAGTTATGCGCAGAGCCGATCGATTTGGACGGCGGTGTTTGTGCATTGGGCGATCGTCGTGGTTTGGTTATTGCTTTTGGGTGGGTTGGCGCGGTTTGAATCGTAGGGTGGGCACTGCCCACGGTCTTCTGCCCACGGTCTTCTGCCCACGATTTTCCCGTCTTAATTCGCGGTCTTTAATTGCTTTATTGGTGCATGGATTCATGATGTGGGCATTGCCCACCCTACGTCTTTGATTTTGTTTTGGGCTGGCTCATACTCCCCCAGAATTGGGGGCCGGGGGGCGGTTCGGCGGAGACTCATTTCGTTACCGAAATTTCCCAAACGCCGCAGGCCGCACCGCCCCCGGCAACAACGACAACGCCATCCCCACCAACATCTTTGCCGCCGAATACTGCCGCCCTTCCCACAGGAGCGATCGCCCCTTCTCTGTATCCCCCCGCTCCACCAACCGCAACCCCAACAACACCTGCGTCTCCGCAATTCGGCTCAACCGCACCGACTCCACCTGGGCATCCTCAAACTGAAAATTCGCCAAATAATTCAACTTATCCTGCAAATACCGAATCGCCCGCCCCGGACTATGCTGCTCCGGGTGAAACCGATATTCCATCAACCGATTGGGCAAATAATACGCCTGTTTTCCCATCTGCGCCAGCCGCACCAGCAAATCATTATCCTCACAATTTTGGATATTTGCCCGCATATAACCCGCTTCCAGCAGCACTTGCCGCCGAAACAACGTTGCGCCGATTTGCAGACTTTGGCGCACAAATAGCACTTCGAGGAGATTCGCGATCGGCCCCGCCGCCAACTCCGATCGGCCCCACTTTCGCGTGTTCTCCTCCGTCCAATCGACTCGTCGCTGATGCTCTGGATCGATTACCCAGTGGTCAGTCCCAACGAAATCAATCTGGGGATTTGCGGCCAAAACTGCGCTAGTTTGGCTCAAAAATTCCGGCGTCAACCGATCGTCATCATCAATTTTAATGAAAAACTCGCCCGTCGCCGCCTCAAACCCCGATCGCATATTATTGCTCTTGCCGACATTCGTTTCATGCCGAACGTATTGAATGCGAGGATCCTGAGCCTGAAACCCCGCCATAATCTCCGGCGTCCGATCGGTCGAACCATCATCGCAGATGATCAATTCCCAATCGCCCTCCGTCTGAGCCAGCACCGCCGCGATCGCGATCGGCAAAAAATGTTCACGATTAAACGTCGGAATACAAACAGAAATCTTCGGCATGGGGACAAACCAAACAACAAAACAGACCGACAACCGACCACCCCCCTTGGAAAGGGGGGCAGGGGGGGCACAACCCCCGCAACAAACCATCAAGCAATCAACTGCTGCAACTTCTTCACCTTCGATCCCACCGATCGGGACTGCAACTGCACCCAACTCGGCACCCGAAACGCCTGCGGACAGCGATCCGGCTCATGCAAAAAGCGATAATACAAGAACAATTCCTGCTGCGGCAACGCGACCACTTCGCCTCGGCAAAGCTGACGGAACCGTTCAGCGGAATGGGTAATGTAGTGCAATCGGCGAATCGGCTTCACCCCTTCCTCGTTGTACAACACCTGATCCCGATTGATGTACCGTGCTTCTGCGGTATTTCCCGTCCGATCGCGCCCCTCCTCACTCAGCGTATAGTTCCAAACCTTCGCCTCCAATCGCATCGTGATGTAAGAAAACAAGTCCGCATCACACCAGAATGCCAGATCATTGATCCAAGTAATCTCCTGATCATCCACTAGCTTCGCCTTCAACTCCCGCACCACACGCGGACTAAAGTAATCCCGATGCCCGCCGAAGAAGCTGGAGCAGTGGATTTGCGGACGGACTGCGGCTTCATCCAGCCCGATCGACGCTTTGATCACGTCAAACTTCAGCGCCGCCGATTTGGTCGGCTTCTGGTGCTCCCAGTCGTCAAACACGAAGTCATGGGTGGCCAGCTTGGCGATCACGTCATCCAACGGCTGCATCGCCAAACTATCCGCGTCATAGAACACAAATTGCTCAAACTCGCCATCAAACGCCGACATCTTCCGCAGCAATTGGCACTGCTTGTACCACTTCGGCACGCTGCGGAAATTCACCGCCCCGGACTGGGGATGGGCCGCCCAGACTTCCTCCGCGAACCGATCCCAACGGGCGATCGACGCTTGATTATCAAAGATTGTCACATTGGGCCGATCGGCAATGGCCTTGGTCAACCGCTGCATCCGATCGTCATAGGGAATGATGCAAACGGGCACATCCGGCCCGACATTGCGCTCGATGCTGTTCAGCAACGCCACGACTTGATCGTAAACGCCGTCGTTGCCTAGGGTATATATGCCAAAAGTTTTCATGGGTGGGATTGGGTGGGAATAGATTGTTGAAGCGGTCGATCGGGCACCCTAAGCAAGTGAATTCCAGCTTTGTGAATTCCAGCAATTGTCGAATTGCCCTGTTTTACGATCGCCAGTGGTGTAAATCGTAAATGGTCAGTGTTTGAGACGTTTCCGTGCGAGCGGACTCCGTATCTCATGTACCATTTGTAGCGAATTCTACGTACGTAATCGACCGATTTGACCAATCCTCATCGCCCGTCCCCCCCTTGCTCATGAAAATCTTAATGTTGTCCAATACGTTCCCCTATCCACCGACCCGTGGGGGGACACATGTGCGGACTTTTCATCTAATGAGGTACCTCCAGGGACAGACCCATGTCACCCTCGCGACGCAGCGCACGCCAGAGATCACCGATGAGGAGATTGCGGGACTGCGGGACTGTGTGAGTGAATTGATCGTGTTCGATGGTCGAAGACCGACCGTAGGTCATCGGCCCCCTCTCGCCCCGGCCTCAAAGCTCAAGCGCCTTGCTGAGTTTGCCTTCCAAGGGACGCCGCCCAGTGTAAAAGCGGGATATTCGCCGGAAATGCAGGCGTGGATCGACCAGGCCGTGGCCGATCGGAAGTTTGAGGCGATCACATCGGAGCATTGTGTGAATGAGGCGTACATCCGGCCCGAATGGCACAAATCCCTGCGGACGATCGTCAACGTCCACAGCTCGGTCTACGGCACTTGCCTGAACCAATTGCAAACCGGGACTTCGGAAAATGCCCTGCGCGATCGGCTCAACCTGCCGCTGTTGAAGCGTTACGAACAGCGGTATTGTCAGAAGTTTAGTCAAATCGTCGCAACCACACCGGATGACCAAGCGCAGTTGCAGCAATTTGCGCCCCGCACCCCGATCGCGGTGATTCCGAATGGCGTGGACTTTACCGCCTTTCCCATGCGCCAATCCGATCCGGGCGGGCAGCACCTCGCCTTCATCGGCGCGATGGACAATCTGGCGAACATTGATGCGGCGAAGTGGCTCTGCGCTGAAATCCTCCCGGCGCTGCAAAAACGCTATCCCGAGGTGAAAATTTCCCTCGTGGGCAATCGACCCACCCCCGAAATTCGCGATTTAGCGAAAAATCCGGCAATCAAAGTGACCGGAGCAGTGGAATCGATGGCAGAATACCTGCATCAGGCGACAGTTTGCGTAATTCCCATGAGAACCGGATTCGGCATTAAGAATAAAACCCTCGAAGCGATGGCGGCGGGCGTCCCCGTCGTGGCGAGCGATCGGGGTTTAGAAGGACTGGCAATTGAGCCGCCCCAGCGGGCGCTGCGGGCCAATCGCGTCGATGAATATGTGGCGGCGATCGGTCAGTTGTTCGACGACCCGCACTTACGGCAGTCGATCGCGGCGGCGGCCCATGCCTACGTCACCCAGGAATTTGTCTGGGCCGAGGCGGGTGCCCGTTATGCCAACGTGGTTTTGGGAGAAAATTAGTACCATGCAACGTCCCGATCCCCGTCACGGTAAATCTGCCAAATCCGCTCCCGCCAATCGCCGCTCCGCTCCTGCCCCCGCTGGGATGTATGCGCCCAAGCGGCGACTGCGTCTGCCTTGGGTCAAGCCAAAAAATCCCTGGTTCCAGTCCGACCATCCGACCCAACGCCGATCGCTGAAGCAGTCAAACTGGTTTCCCTACGCGCCAGAGCCGGAGCCAAAACCCGAAAAGCCGCCGTTCAAATTGCAATTGCGCTATCGGCCTTGGATGAGTAGCGTGTCCTCGGTGCTGTTGGTTTTGGGCATTGGCGGGGCGGTGACGGGTTGCGGCTGGCTGAGTATGCAGTTTTTGATGAACCCGAAGTCAATCGTTTGGGTCAATTCCTATTTGCCGAAGCCGTTGCAGTTGAAGATTCCGGGTTGGGATCAGCCCTACCCGATCGCCGACATTAAGGTTCAGCTCCGTAAAGCCGGAATGACCATGGGGGAGCCAATGCGGCTGGCCAACCAGGACAAATCCGAACTTTTGATTCCGGTGTTTGCGACGGACGACGCCTGTATTAGTAGCCAAAATACCTGCACCAAGATTGTCGAGTTGCGGGTTTATCGGCCCGCGACCCATCCCTATCCGAAGGTCAAGGCCCAGCATTACCAGATGGTGGATCAATTTTTGGTGGCGGGGATGGAGGATTGGTATGTCCAAGAGCCGTTTGTCAATGCCCAGGTGGATGTGCCGCCGCCCAGTGAGTTTTTGCTGGAATTTGATGCGATCGAGCGGTTAGACAATAATGCGCCGAAGTCCTCGGGGGTGTGGCTGACCTTGAAAGGTGAGCGCCAGCAACTTGGCTCCTACGGCCAGGTCTTACACTACAGCCCGAAAACCTCGAGTCTCGTGGCGATGGTGCCCTGGAGCAGTCCGAACAGCGAACTGCCCCGTTGGGAAAATGTGGCGGCGGGCGGCACGCCGGAGCTGGTCGTCGATCAAACGATCGGCCTCGAAACCCTCTACCAAATCTATTCGCTCCAACCCAATAGTCGCAAGCGCGGTGACTTGGATCTCCAAGCGATCGACTTGAAAAAGCCCGCCCTCGACGATCGGGACTACCAAGATGCCTTGAAGTTGGCTCACAATGGGCTGTGGTCCTTGGCGCTCAAACGGCTCGAAACCTTTGGTAAAGGCGTGTTCAGTGACAACCCGATCGCCGGATTGCAACGCGACCTGATCGCCTATCACGCCAAAACCTTCAAAGAACAGGCCGATAGCAAATCCGCCAGTACCAGTCAGCAAGTCCAGTCGAATTTGTTGGATGGGCGGTGGGAGAAGGCGATCGCGACGATCAAAGCGGCTCCCGAAGATCGCGATGCGGTGATTGACCTACTGAATGCCGACTCGGGCCAATTGCTCCGACGATTGCAAGTTGCGACCGAATTGAATCCCGGCAACGGCGCACTCCAAGCCTGGAATGCCGCAATGAAACTGGCGCGGGATGGCAAGAAAGGTGCCCTCGCCTGGCTCAAGACCCAACCGACGAATGGCGATCGGAACCAATTCCTCACCGATCTCGCCCCGAGCCTCCGCCCCTCCCCGAAACCCAGTCCAACGGCCTCACCCACCCCGACGCCGACGGCCTCACCCAGTCCGTCGCCCCAGGCCGAGGAGAAACTGCCCGATTGGTGGAAGCCCGTTCCCAGCCCTGAGCCAATTGCCCCAGTGCCTGCCCCCGCCCCGACCACGGTGCCTGTAAATAATTCGACGCCCGCTGGGGCGGCGGTATCGGAGGCGGTGAAGGCGATCCCGACGCCTCAGCCATAGCAGCATTGATACTGATCGATCGTCTTTCCCGAAAGATTGACGACCGATCGGGGCTAATGCTGGATTTCCAGATGCAGCATGTAGCGGCCCAGGTGGGTCTCACCCGACCACAATTCGTAGTCGATATGCAGCAGGTTCGGCAGTGGTGCGCCTTCGAGATCCAACTTCAAGGCGAAGTTGCGCATCTGCAATTGGTGGCTCTGACCCAGGCCGTCGCCCTGGAGCCAGTAGCGGCTGACGCCGTAGATCCCCTTTTCCCAGAGGTGGCGGTAGCTGTAGCTGCCGTTGCCTTGCATTGTCATGGTGACGCGGTTGGGGGACATTTCCAGCCAGATTAGGCGGGACTTTTGGTTGGTGGGCAGGGTGGCCAGCTCCGACAGCGTGAGGCTGCCTTCGGCCACCTTGGGTTCCGTCAGTAACAGGTGGAATCGCTGGGCGTCCCGCTTATAGATCGTCGCCACGGTGTCCACATTGGACCACATGGGCATATCGAAGGAGGAGAGTGAAAATTGAACCGGACGACGGTAATGGGTCAGCATGGCTTCCGCGATTCTAAGTAAACAGGAAATCTGGTCAAAGCCGGACGCGGCCAGGGGTAGGACGTCTAATCGCAACTTATTGTTAGTCTAGTAGATCCATATGCGCAAAAACACCGTCATTACAGTGAAATCACTCAGCCAACACCAGGATTTAATCATTGATGGTTCCATGTTAAACGCGGGACTCTAGGGGCGCATTCCGGTTCCTGGCGAAAACATCTGGGTGCGCTAATGCGGGTTCAGGGAATTGGCTGAGGCTCCTATGCCAATTAGCGGATGAGCGATCGCTTACGCGGCGGCAAGGGCATTGTGGGGTTGGAAGGTTTGGGGGGTGGGGAGGGTTTCGCCGTCTTCGATCGCGCCTTCGATCAACATTTCGAGGACTTCCTGGGCGTTGGTTAGGGCTTCCTCGTAGGTGTCGCCATGGGTGCAGGGTTGCATCACATTGGTAAAGTCGGGGAGGAAGACCACAAAGCAGTCGTCTTCATCTGACCATTGGATTTTGATGGTGTAGTGATAGTTCATGACTCCGCCTCGGATGAATTGCCTTCCTGATCAGAAAGTGTTTGAATTGCCTGCTCTACTTGTTTTTCGAGATATCGTTTGGCGTCACTGCCGTCTTTGCCCGCAATGATGATTGCTTGGCATAACTGCGGATGACGCCATTTTCCATGGCTGCCTTTGGCGGGGATATGGACAAATCCCGCTTTCAGCAGGATGGCTTTGAGTTCACGGACTTTCTTCGGCATATTGCCACGGTTGATTCTCAGTGTAACATTTGTTCGATTCTGCCAGATGTACTGATCGTCTGGCCTCAACCCATAGGAAGAGTGTCTTGGTGCTGATCTTCAACGGACTTAGGCCGCTGCGAGGGTTTCGGTGGGTTGGAAGGTTTGGGGGGTGGGGAGAGTTTCGCCGTCTTCGATCGCGCCTTCGATCAACATTTCGAGCACTTCTTGGGCGTTGGTTAGGGCTTCCTCGTAGGTGTCACCGTGAGTATGACAAAACTCGCCCCATTCCGGCAGGCTGACGACGAAGCAAGTGTCTTCATCCGACCATTGAATAATTACGGTATATTTTTTGGCTAACTCATTCATTGTCTGTTTCCTCTGCTTGAATCGCTGCCAGCTTTTTCAGGGCGGTTTCAATATCCTTGGCTTGATAGGGCTTGGCATCGCCCCCATCTTTGCCGGACAGGGTCAGTTTGCCATCAATTAATGGATGCGACCATTTCGTATGGCTGCCTTTGGCTGATTCGTAGGCAAATCCTGCTGAAAGCAGGATGGCTTTGAGTTCACGGACTTTCTTCGGCATATTGCCACGGTTGATTCTCAGTGTAACATTTGTTCGATTCTGACAAATGTACTGTTGGGATGGCCTCAGCCCAGAGAGGGAGATTCTGGGAGGGCCACGATCGCGCTGCTATTCGACGGGCTTTTCGGCGGTTTTCTGCTGGCGCTTGCGCATGAACCAACCGCCGATCGTAGTGCCGAGAATGACGCCGATCGTGCGGCCAAGGGTGTTGCCGAAGCGGAAGCTGGGGCTTTCCGGCTGGGATTGGGTCGTGGGTAGGTTGATCGTGGGATTTTGGGCGAGGACGGTGGGGACCCAGGTTTGGGCCAAGGATTGTTCCCAGGCGAGGTCGTTTGGGTCGCCATAAATGTTGGATGAAATGACTTTATCTTTGACCAGCATGATCACGGTTGATCCGGTGAAATGTTCCGCAACGGTTTTGCCGTCGGCGGTGGCGTTGGCTCGCTGAATTACCATCGGCGACAGAAAACTGCGATCGGAAAGATCAACGGTGGGCAAGATCCGGAGGTCGTTGACTTGGGTTGCTTGCGATTGCGGGCCTCGGTTGACGTTATCTTTGATGGTTTTGGTTTGGTCGGCTTGGCTCAGTTTGGCAAATCCGGCTTTTAGCTCGTTCATATCCTTGGGTTCCAGCGCGGCGGTGGCCAAAGGGATGGAGGATAAAACGGTGACATAACGGGAGCCGATCGCGCTCAGTTTTCCAGCTCGCGCGGCATCGGCATCGGCCTGGGATACGAAAAATGCTTCGAGTTTATTACTCGTACTGGTTGCACCCTCCTCGGCCTGTTTAACACTATCTTGAATGCCTTGCATATCCGATGTGACTGGAACAAATCCGGGTGGGGGTGGAATGTCGAGGCTGGTTCCGCCAATGTTTAAGGTGTGGCTCACGTTGTCGATCGTCGGAATGGTCATCGATCGGGCGGGCAGTGGCAAGGCGATCGCGGCGGTGATGATCAGCAATCCGGTGAAGCGGCAATAGTGGTGGGGGGAAACAGGCATGGCGAATATCCTCGACTTAGCAACAGGGGCCGATTCACCGATGAGTGAAGGGCTGACGATGCGCCATATATCGTGCGGAATATAGCCTATGCAAAGTTTGGTTGAACGCCCGATCAAGGCTGAGGCTGCTAAATTATGCGCAGGAATTTGTTCTCGATGGTAATTCGCTGGAGGAGTTGGGTGCTGATGGCGAGTTCGGCGATCGCGCGATCGACCTGCGTTTCGAGGGCTGCGAGATTGGGCAAGATTGTTTGGGGCGCGGCAAACATGGTGGCTTCGGTGGCATCCTTGGCGGCATACCATTCGGCGAGTTGGGCTTGCTCCTGGGTGGTTAGTGGCTCACCGAGGGTGTCACGATCGTGCAGTTGCATTCCAAGTTGATCATTGACCATGGAGGTGGTTCCTCTCAAGACGGGTTTGACTTTATTTTAGCTTGCAGTGGCTGGGGTTGCTACGATCGGCTGGGCGATCGCGCCTTCGATCAACACATTTCGAGGACTTCTTGAGCGTTGGTTAGCGCCTCTAGAGGGCTGCATCACATTGGTAAAGTTGGGGAGGAAGATGACAAAACAGTTATCCTCGTCTGATCATCGAATGACGATCGTGTAGTGATAATTCATGATTCCTTTTCCCTAGCGCGCAAATACTTCTCCCATGGATTCAGACCCAAGCCAAAGCCACTGAATACGATTGAATAGATAATCAATCGGCGAAAGGTTAGTGGGTCATCATGGGAAAGCGTATGGAAACCATGATCTAAAGCCAAAAAGCTAGTCATGGCCAGCGCACAAGAAAAACACAATAGTCTAACTGCGTAACGGTAAATCGCCCATCGATTCATCTTCAGTACTTTTACCAGCCAAAACTCCATGTACAGACCAAACGCAGACAGAAGAAGGCCAGCAGGCCCAAAAAATAATGTCTCCATCAAAACTTCGCTTTGAGTTGCGAATTTGTTCGGTGAATTCAGATAGAAAATCATACTCAGGCATAGAATCCCTGATGCAAAGCTAACAAGGCGAACCAGAAGATTCAGATTTCTTTCGCGTCCTCGAAGCAAACCTAAAAGACCCAATAATAAACAACCGATCGACCCAACCGTCAATATCACCATCAGCACTGGCATCCAGGGGAGCATCATCGACTGAGTTTTAAACAACAGTAGCGCAAGTAAGATTCCGCCCCCACCGAGCATGAGACTAAGTTGAATTTCACGAGAAACATGGTTCATGATTACAAGTACTTATGCGCATTAGGCCGGGGTTGTCAAGGATTTTGTGCCAGATCCGTCGCATCCGCAAAATGGACATTCTTCACCTGTTCATCAGTCTGTACTGCCATCATACCAAGCCTTCACTAACCATTTTCTAAAACCGGGCTTGAAACGCTTTCAACGTATCCTGGCTTTTGCTCGAATCGTCGATCGCAAACGTCACCCGATCGAAACAGCCCTGAAACCTCGGACTTTCTAACCACTGCCCAAACGCATCCGCCACCATCGCCGGATCATTCTGAAACACCCCACAACCCCAGGCCCCGAGCAACAACGATCGATGACCTTGGTCAGCCGCGATCGCCAACACATAGCCCGCCCGCCGCCGCAACACCCGCTCAATCTCCGGCCCGGCATGCGGATCACGCCGATATAACTGGCCCGCATTCGGAGCCGGAGCCGTAATCACTGATGCCAAAAAATATTCATCCAGCAGTTCCCGACTCCGTTTGCGAAACCATGGCACCGCTGGCGCATAAATTAAATGTTCGGTATACAGCAGCGATTCCTGCGCGCGATTCACATCGTAATATTCTGGCTGCTGCAACAGACAGGGATAAAGCCCCGAACACCGCGCCAAATCCTCTTCCTGTGCCTTCGCGCCATTGATAAAGCCGCCGCCCGGATTCCGCGCCGAAGCAAAATTGAGCAATACCAGATCCTCGCAGCCTTCGCCTTTGACGAGCCGATCGGCGGCGACTTGAGTCGTTTCATCGGTGACGGCGATCGCGCAATTTCCCGGCTGACCACCCGCCGCACTTTCGAGCAATTGCGCGATCGGTGCGGGTCGGTACAGGATTGTGCCGTTCTCAGCGCGTTTCTGCTCCGCCGCAAAATCCACCACCGCGCCCGATTCGGTCACAAATCTGCCACGATCGAGGATGGCTAAGGTTTCGCGGGCAATTTCTTTGAGTGACATGGTGCGAACTGGGGTGCAATTACGAGTATGTTACAACTATACTACAAAAAAGTGCTCGATCGCCATCAGCCGGATGGCGTAACTCAGATCTTGCACCAGTCCAACTACGCAACCAATCCACCTTGGGATCAATCCCAAGGCTCATAGCTAAAGTCCGTTTTAACGGACTGAAACGACCGCCCTATTCGGCTTTAACCCGTTTCAACGGGTTTGTGCTGTGAGCCTTGGGATTAATCCCAAGGCGGATATCGCGATGGCCTTTGGCCGGTCTTCGACCATCGATGCAAGATCTTAGGTAACCATCCGCAACGCCTGAAGCTGGGCCTGGGCTTTTTGCAACGACTCCAGCCATTCCCGCGCCGGATCGCTATCCGCCACAATTCCCGCGCCCACCTGCCCCCAAACCTTTGCGCCATCCTCGTCTGCCACATACAGCAACGTCCGAATCAAAATATTTAAATCCAAATTCCCCCGCACGTCCAAATACCCACAAGAACCGTAGAACAGACTGCGCCGCACGGGTTCCAGCGCTTCGATGATCGCCATGCACCGCACCTTCGGACAGCCCGTAATCGTCCCCCCCGGAAACATCGCCCGAATCAAATCGACGCTATCGTATTCCGGCTTGAGCGTCCCCACGACATTGCTGACCAAATGCATCACATGACTATAATGCTCGATCGTCAGCAATTCATCCACCTGCACCGAACCCCATTCGCACACCCGTCCCAAATCATTGCGTTCCAGGTCAACTAGCATGATGTGTTCGGCTTGTTCTTTAGTATTCGATCGGAGTTCTGCCGCGAGTGCTTGATCCTGTTGTGGCGTTTGGCCCCGGCGTCTTGTCCCCGCGATCGGCCGCGTCGAAACCCGAAAATCCTCACCCACCCAATGCCCCTCCACCAACCGTTCTGGCGAACAACTAATCACATCCCCAAAGGGCGATCGCCAATAGCTCGCAAACGGCGACGGATTAATCGCCTGCAACGCCTGATAAATCGCCCAACTATCCGCCCCCGTCCCCGTCCCAAACCGCACCGACAAATTCGCCTGAAAAATATCGCCCGATCGAATATGCTGTTTCGCCTTGAGAATCGCCGCTTCGTAATCGGACTGAGCGGTTTGGTAATCGACCGTTGGTTGCATCAATGATGATCCCCCTAAATCCCCCTTAAAAAGGGGGACTTCAAATCCAGTCCCCCCCTTTCCAAGGGGGGCTAGGGGGGTTCCCCTCCGGGCCAGCCGCCCCTCCATCCAATCCACTCCCGCATCATCCCCCGCCGCCAACCACACCATCTGCGCCCCATGATCCAGCACCGCAAAACATTCCGGCTCATACCAAAACGCTACCGGAAACGGTAAGGGATCCAAATTCTGCAACGGTAACTGCTCAATCTCCCAAGCCAAATCGTAACCCAACCAACCGAGCCAACCGCCCACAAACGGCAAATCCACGGGCGCATTCGCCAAATCCGGGCACGATCGCCCCCCCAACGATCGCAACATCGGCAAAATCTCACCCACGGTTGGCGTCCATTGCTGTGGCTGCCCATCAATGACCCTCGGCCCACCTGCCGCGATCGAGTAGCGTGACAGTTGCGGGGCATCAGGCGACGCGGGATCGGGACTTTCGAGCAAAACCGCGATCGGCGCATCGCCGAACAATGCGGCAAATACCCGCGAACCCGTGCGCCCGTTCAACGGCACCGATCGCCAAACCCATCCCTGACTCATACCACCGCACCACCCCAAATCCACCGCACCACCCAAATCAAACCCATCGCCCCCAAGGCCAACCAATCCCAACGTTGGAGCTTGAGTTGATGCCATTCGACGCGGTGACGATTGGGGCTGGTGAAGCCGCGCACCTGCATCCCGGCGGCCATTTGTTCGGCTCGGAGCAGGAGGTTTTCGAGCAATCGTTCGGCGACGAGCATCCAGATTTGGCTCGATCGTCGCCAGCCGAGTTTTTTCCAATTAATCGCCCGCGTCCGCACCGATCGGACTAAGTTCTGAAATTCTTCTAACACCAGTGGAATGAACCGGAGCGATAACGTTAACGTCAACGCAATCTCCGTCACGGGGATCTTGAATCGGCGCAGTGGCTCCATCAGATCTTCTAATCCCGCCGTCACTTCTTCCGGCGACGTCACCAACAGAAATAAACTCGAACTATACACCAACGTAAACAGCAACGTCGAAAAGCGCAAACTCACATCCAGCGATCGCTGTGAAATCGCAAATCGTCCTTGGCGTAACAGAAAATATTTGTAATCCGTCGGCTGTCCCAGAGCGGCGGGTTTGATTTCTGGGGCTTTGGGATTTTCGGTTTCCCAGAATTTGTAGAAGGGTTTGGGGGTGGGGAGGGTGGGGAGTTCGGCGGGTTGTTGGAGGAATTGGAGTTCGTTCGGGGGGAGGCGATTTTGGTGATTGGCGTTGAGTCCGTCGGGGACAAAGAGTACCAGGATGCCGACGTAGGCGCAGAGGAGGAGGAGCCAGCCAATTTGTTGTCGCCAGACGCGCAGGGGAATGCGGGCGCTAATCGTCAGCAAAATCAGTGCGGCGACCAAGGCCAATCGCAGTTCGATATTTGCCAACACCGGAGCCAGCAGAAATGTCGTGAGCCAACCGAGCTTCACCCGAGGATCGAGGCGGTGCATCCAGGTAACGGGTTCTTCTAAATACAGTCCCAACGGGAGCGATCGTAATAGATCCATGGATCAAGCAGCGACGAAAATACCAGCTATTAGCTTAACAGGGATTGGGGGAATGCGCTCAGTCCCACGGCGGTAAGATGCGGTAGGCGAATTTGGCAATTGACTGACTACGCCAAAGAATCGCCCCGCGCGTCAACGGCAGGGCGATGAGTGAAACCCCGCTAAAGCAGGCTGGAATCGTTCTCATACCATATCCAAAAATCGATGCAACAGTTGCGATCCCCCCTAGCCCCCCTAACTCCTTCGGAGAGGCTTCGCCAACAAAAGGGGGGAACCGGATTGGAAGTCCCCCTTTTGATGGGGGATTTAGGGGGATCACAACTGTTGCAACAAATCATTGATTTGGTATTAGCCCGCTTTAGCGGGGTTGCCTTACTAGCCCGCCGTTGACGCGCGGGGCGGGCGGATTACGTAGTCGGTCAAATTCCGCATTTACCAAC
>JANOQX010000127.1:0-37584 GCA_031415035.1 Cyanobacteria bacterium VAR_4_metabat_243 | reverse complement strand
ACGAATCGCTCAAAGATCGCACTAATCATCCCGCTCCTCCGCTGTGAATCGCTCAAACCGCTTGGTCTGATTATATCGCCTATCCATCGCGACTCAGATTGAGCAAACTGGTACAAAAGCTCACCTTAACAGGGGTAGTTCATGAACACCAATGTTCCTCAGGATTCTCAGTCCTTTGGCTACACCTACTAAATTACTTGGAAGCTCCCCCTTTTCAGCTAATGTCTTTAGCTTCTCAAATAAGTTCTTTCCTTGAACGTTACGATTCTCGCAAATCACCTCTAACATTCTTCCAAGCAAGATAGCATATGCATTAGCACTGATTTTCCGAGCTTGTAACGCCTCGTTATGTGCTATTAAAACGGGAAGAGGCAAGGATGGGTCTACTCCTACCTCTTGCGATGATGGATAAAGCGTTTCAAACTCGTGATCATCTTCTGGCTCCATATCTTCATGGGAGAAGCTCTTTGTTAAAGTTACTTTGCTACAAGCAACGCAATATAACATCTGATGAGTCCAGCCTTGCTTACTATGAGCACGACAGTCGTCACTCTCTAGGTCTTGTGTAGAAAAATAGTGGCTAGCCACAATGTCCATTGGGGCAAAGTTTCCACAATGACTGCAATTCAAGAAGTCTGTAGCTTGTGATTTTCCTTGGGATGAAAAAGTCATGTTAGTTCTTATCTACTTCAGGCTAAACGGGTTACTTGCTATTCCAGTGTCATTACTTCTTAGAAATCAGCCGGACAAATCGCTTCTGCAATTACGCCAGCTACTACTCCAGGAAGTTGCTGGGATGTTTTTTGGTTAGGCTTACGCCACTCGCCTACACCAGTCGCAGGCAGCACTTCGCTAGAGCGTGAAACGAATAGACAATTAATTTTAACTATAGCAGTATGCTTATGTTGCTCCCCAGGCAGTCTCTTACCTGGCACAAAAACGTCAAATACAACACTCATAACCCGCGTGGATTTATCAGGAGCTTTAATTGATCTGCGATTGATCCGTGTCGTCATTCCACGATAATAATCACGGTAAATTGTGGAATTTGTATCGAATATCAACTCTGAGCCAGTATACGTCACAGCACTTTGGTAGTTTTCACTGGAGCGATCACCATATTGCGCGACCGCAGATTGCGATCCAACCAGAAGTGCTACAGCTGCACAAACAAAAGTGAAAATAGCGGAAGTTTTTAGATTCATTATTAATTAATCGAAGTTTTGGGCCGATTGTTTTACCAGCTTCAGCAAGAATTATACCATCGCTTTTATTTGAACCTCATAAATATTTTCGTAGAATTAAAATTGACTTAAGTTTGGCTTTCCCACGTTTTTATGGGTTGTAGTATTGGTCAGCACAACTGAACACATCATCCCCAATCTACTGCACCGCATACCCCGTGAACTGCCGCAATTCCGGCGGATGCAACCCCAAGACAATATCCGACTTAGGCACCCCGATCGCCAACAACTCCAGATCCAACTCATGCTCCGTCGTATTATGCAGAATCCAAATCTTGCCATTGCGAATATCCATATGCATGAGGCAATGATGGATTCGCCGATCGTGCTGCCAGCCCATATGGACAATCTGATAACGGTTTTGCTCCAGATCAAAGATCGTCTCCACCTCAATATCGCCGGAGGAAGGCTTTCCTTGAGCATGTTGATTGAGCAAGTCACGCACTACTTGCGGGTAATTTTGGGGATCCATGGGTTGATTTGGGTAGTTTGGCTCATTGCCGCTATGCCGATCGCCAATGCGTGACAGGAATTTGCTCGATTTTCTCCGGCGGCGCAGCCCCCGTTGCGATCGCATGAACCGCATGCAAAATATCGGCAGCGTAGTATCGATTACCGCAACAATCACAAACCCCGATCGTGACATCCTCCAAAATCACAAAGCCATCCCGATGCTTAAAGGCTTCACGCTTCACCTGACGCGGCTGCACCATGCCCTCACAATAATTACATCGGTATCCATCCATATCGCCGAACCTGACTAAAATCTCCAATCATCATAGCAAGCCATTTCTCCCAATTCCCCAGAGAAACAATCCCATATCGCGTATCAAAAATCACATATTCCCTGCCCCAAACCCCAAAAACCATGCAATGATAGAGCGTCTCCCCCAGCCGCAAGCGCCATGGTCGAAACCTCCCAACGCTACCCCACTAGCCAACGCCTCCTGCTCGCCGCCCTCTGGTTCGAGCTACTCGCGCTCACCGTCAAACTCGCCCTCGGCACCCAAACCAACTCCCTCGCCCTCCTCGCCACCACCCTCTACAGCGCGATCGCCGCCGTCAGTGCCATCTACGCGATCGTCGCCACCTACAATCTCCAACGCTGTGGCCGCCCGATCTGGGGCCACCAAACCTGGGAAACCGGACTCGCCCTCCTCCTCACCGGCAGCCTCGGCTACGGCGGCTTCACCCTGATCGGCGTCGCCCTCCAAACCCTCGCCGCCGCCCCTCACCTCCAACAAGTCCCCCCGATCGTCATCACCAACGCCCAGATCCAAACCCTCTTCCTCTTCGGCCTCGCCAGTCTCAGCCTCGCCTGGGTCCAAAAACGATCGGCCAAACGCTACCGCATCCTCGCCCTCACCACCAACGGCGACCAAATCCTCCAAGAAGCCCTGATCAGCCTCAGTCTCCTCCTGATCCTCTTCGGCGTCCAGATCGGCTACACCTGGCTCGACCCGCTGTTCACCTTGGGACTAACCTTTGGGGCCGGATACAGCGCCTGGCAAATGCTCAAACGGCAGCTTCCCCTCATGGTGCGCCAAATCGCGATCGACCCAGGCGCGATCGACCAAGTGGTGCGGCAAGTCGATGGCATCACCCGCTGCGACCACATCGAATCACGCGGCATCGTCGGGCGACAGGTCTTGATTAGTTTGCGCCTCGTGATTCACCCCGAATTCCTCGGCACCGAAGGTCAGATCATGCAATCCGTCGAAGCCGTCCTGCGCCAAACCTATGGCCCCGTCAAAGTCAGCGTCCAAATCGAGAGCGACTGGAATGGACTCCAGGCCGCCCTCACGGAAGCCGAAAGCAGCAGCCGTTATCAGTCGGAAGCCGATCGGCACTAAGCCTCATGAATACCCCCAGCCACGCGATCGTCAATTACGCCATTCTCAGTGGATTAGCCCCCCGTCAGACTTGGCCGATCGTCCTTGGGGCTGTCCTGCCAGATTTCCCGATGTTAGTGCTGATCATCTGGGCTAAGATCAAAGATATTCCTGGCAAAGAACTCTGGGGCGAAGTCTACTGGCAGCCGTTTTGGCAGGATTTTACGCATTACTTTCATTCAATCCCGATCGCGCTACTGATTGCACTCGTTGCCCATTACTTTGGTGTGCATTGGCTGAAATATTTAGCAATCAGTATGGCAATGCATTCCCTGGGTGATTTGCCATTGCACAATCACGACGCCCATCGTCATTTCCTCCCCTTCACCGACTTCAAATTCATCAGCCCCGTCTCCTACTGGGATCGGCGGCACAATGCAGTTTGGGGCGCATTGGCGGAGAATCTGGCGGTGTTGGGTTCGACGATTTATTTGTTTCCCGCGATCGGGCTTTGGGTGATCAAGGGATTGCTGTTGGTGCTGAATGGCTTGGCTTGGACGGCTTACTTGTTCTTCTTTTTGCGCCCGATGCTGCCATAATTGATCTAGCATTATCAGGTATATTTTTTATAGTAAAATCGACGGCATGAAGAAGTGAAAGATTTAGCTCTAGTGCTTTTATTAGTGGGATTTGCCTGGTATCCAATTGCCGAAATTATTTTACACAAACTCCGCCCAGATTCAGCCGCTTCATCTACACCTTTGACATTTTCCCTGCAACTCTCACAATCTTTTATTCCACTTATTTTTGCTATTGCGGCAGCAGTTCTTTACTTCAGATAAATTAATCACGTAAAAATCCCACAACCCGTTCATCAAATTCCCAACGATCGAGGGTTGAGCGCAGCAAAGCGAAGTCGAAACCCACCGCAACAGGCATGGCCTTTCCGCTGGTTGAGCGCAGCCGAAACCGCCCACTAATAAGCATTCTGCGCCAACTGCCACACATAGATCTGCCCATCCGACCCACCCGACACAAACCACCGCTGATTCGGACTAATGGCGATCGCATTCACCGCCCCCCCATGCTGCGTCAACGTCGCCAACAACTCCCCCGTCGGCAACCGCCACACCCGCACCGTCTTATCACTACTGCCACTGACAATAAACCGACTATCCGGCGTAATCGCCACCGCATTCACCCCATCCAGATGCTTCACCAACGTCCTCACCGCCTCACCCGTCTTCGGAATCCAAATCCGAATCGTCCGATCCTTACTCCCACTCACCACAAAGCGCCCTTCCGCACTCACCGCCAACGACTGAATCCCCCCCAAATGCCCCTTCAACGTCTGCACCAACGTCCCCGCATTCAAATTCCACACCTTAATCAAACTATCCGAACCCGCCGCCGCAATATATTCGCCATTCACACTCATCGCCGTCGCCTTAATCAACGCCGTCACATCCGTAAAGTTCCGCACCCGCTCCCCCGTGGCCAGCCGCCACACCACCACCGTCCGATCCTCACTGCCACTGATCACAAACTGCCCATCGGTGGTAATCATCACCGCATTCACATCGCCCCGATGCCCCGAAATCACCCGCACCATTTGCCCCGTCGCCAACTGCCACACCTTAATCGTGTCGTCATCACTCCCACTCACCAAAAATTGCCCATCGGGACTAATCGCCAAACTATTAATCGGCTTACTATGCGCGTCATTGATCACCAACCGCGCCTGCCCACTCAGCAAATCCCAAATAATAATCCGATCGTCCAATCCCCCACTCACCACCGTCCGCGCATCCGGACTCACCGCCAACGCCAACACCCAAGAAGAATGCCCCTTCAGCTGCGCCATACAGGGATATTGCTGCGTCCCAATCCCCATTGACCCACTCGACGCCTGGGAAATCGGCTGAATACTCACCGGATGGGAAATCGGCTGCAACGGCGTCGATCGAATGCCGCCCGATGGGGAGCCACTGGTGGGCGTTTGGGCCGATCGGGGGACGCGAGGCGGCGCGCTGGTGGGCATTCCAGTGGTCGGCATGCCACTACGCGGCATTCCACTGGCAGGCATTCCACTGGCAGGCATCCCCGTCGGCATAGTCGTGGACGGCGGCGGCACGATCGGCGGCGTCAGGGGGCCACGCTGGACGATCGTCTGTTGGGAATTCGGGACTTCGGGGGGCATACCGGGAGCGGGGCGACGGGCGACGGGGGTTTCCACTGCGGGTTGTTCCAAGGCCGATCGTAAGGCCCGCATCGCATCCGTCGCATTCTGAAACCGCTCCGACACCAAATCCCGCACCATCACATCCAACATCTGCCCGACGCCGTCACTAATCGTCCGATCGTCCGGGGTCAACTGCTCCCGCCACTGCCATCGGCCCCGCAACGGATCGTACAAGTCCTCGGGTTTCGTTCGCGTCAGCAGATATAGACAAGTCACCCCCAAGCTGTACAGGTCACTCGCCGGATAGGCCTTCCCATTCCGCAACTGCTCGATCGGGGCATAGCCCTCCGTCCCAATCTTCGTCCCCGGCATCCCAAAGGTATGCTCCGTAAGCACCTTCGCCACCCCAAAGTCGATCAGCACCAACTTGCCATCATTCTCGCGCCGGATAATATTCGCCGGAGTAATGTCGCGATGGATCACATGATGCTCATGCACAAACCGCAAAATCGGCAAAATCCCCGTCAGCACTTCCCGAATCTTCGCTTCACCAAAGGCCCCGGCCTCGGCCAGTTCCTGCACCAAGGTCTTGCCTTCGACGAATTGCTGCACCAAGTACAGCCGCTGATCATGTTCAAAATAGGCCAACAGCGTCGGGATTTGGGGATGCTCCCCCAGCTCATCGAGCCGCATCGCTTCCTGCTCAAACAGCCGCACCGCCTTCTCCATCGCCTCCGTGCCCTTGATCTGCGGCGAAAACTGCTTGATCACGCAGCGGGCCTGGAGCCGATCTTCGTCCACCGCCAAAAAGGTTTTGCCGAAGCCTCCCCGACCCAGCTGCTTCAGAATCCGATAACGTCCGCGCAGCATCGCATCCAAGCGCGACCCACAGGTCGTGCAGTGGGTCGCGCCCGCCACATTGACTGGCTGCTTACATTCAGGATTGAGGCAATAGATCATAGAGTCAGGGAAGGGGTCGAGGCAACCGAATCAACGATGTTAGCACCCCAATTTCTCACTCATTGTAACGTCGATCGCTCAATCGCTGATAATCGAGACTGTGAACTCATTGTCCCCGATTGTAAATTTTCGGCCGATCGCCCCCCATCGCCCTATGTCGCAGTCCATCCAAGTCACGGTCAAACTCTTCGCAATTTACCAAGAAGTGCTCAAAACCCCCGAAATCCAGCTCGAACTCCCGGCCCATTCCACCGTCGCAACGGTACTCGATCGGCTGATCGCCCAACACCCGATCCTCCAAACCTGGCGCAATGTCACCCAATTCGGCGTCAATCTGGAGCAATCCCCGCCCGATCGGGCATTGGCCGATGGCGATGAAGTGGTCTTGATCCCACCCGTCAGTGGCGGCTAAGCGGATTCACTGGTGACAAATTATACTCTGGCAAAACCACGGGAGTTTGACTAAATTCGTATTTTTACGGAACCGAACTCGATGAACTGGCTGTTAAATTGCGGGGGCATATCGGTTGCGAAATTTTTCGTGGATTTATATGCGTTTCTGGCGTTTAATATCGATTCTATCAGGGGTATTCCTATGCATCTTACTAAAGTAATCCTCGCCGCAGCGACGTTGGCCATGGTTGGCGCGATCGTGGCACCCAGCGCCCACGCTCAAATGAATGACAACTATGTGGGTGCTGCTGCCGACCTCGCTTTTGGCGATGGGGAAAGTGATTTTAATGTGTCAATTGACGGACGCTACAAAATCCCCGCTTCCCAGTTCTCAGCCCGTGGCTCAGTCTATTTGACCAATGGTGGCGGCGTCCAGCTCACTGGCACTTACGACTTACCCCTGGGCAAAAAAGCCGGGGCCTATGCCGGAGGTGGTTTGTACATCAATGATGGTACTTCGCTCGTACTCCAAGTCGGGGCCGAAACCAAATTGAGCGAAAAAATCGCTTTGTATGGCGGGGTCGATTATGTCACCCGACTTGAGGTCGGTGTGGCCAAAGTCGGCGTCGGCTACAGCTTCTAGCTTCTAAGTCGATCGACCGGGATACTTCAAACTCCTTCAATCCCCGGTCGATCGCGCCGCAAACATATTCGACTAATTACTCACTTCCCTTTGTTGATGACATGAAAATTAAATCGCTCATTCTCCTGACGATCGCGGCCTGCACCATCGTCAGCACACCCGCATTGGCCGAAAAACCCAATGCCAAGAACGTCGATGAATTCGGTGACGTGAAGGCCGGAAGCGCCTCCGTCAATGTGCAGAATGTCCCCGTCGTGAACAATGCTGACTGGCGATCGGAGAAGGCGCGAATTCCCTGGTCAACACCCGTGTTGGTGCGCGATGATTTTGAAGGCGACTATTTAGCGGTCTTCGATCGCAACTACGAAAGTGACGCCCTGGTGGGGTTTGAAACTGGCGTCATCACCAACTGGTCACGGCGTAAATTGCGAATTTATTCCTACGACACCGTCAAGCGCTGCAACGTTCTATTCTGCAAAAAGCGCAATGTCGCCGGGCGCGAAGCCAAAAGAGTGGCCATCAAAGCCGGTAAATCCGTATTCCGCATCAACGGCGTCGATGGCAATTTCGAAATTAGTGAAGCAATTGCCACGGCTTTGAAAAATTCTCCGGCAGGCGATACGAAGATCAAGATCCAGTTTGAAGAAAGCGGCGTCGAAGTCGTCAGCGACATCGGCAAAGGCACCGTCGAAGCCTGGAAAACCGTCTACCAAGACGCCAAAACCGTCGCCACCAAAGCCAAGTAATATCCCATCAACTCATAGTTACAACCCATCCTGGCGATCGCTTGATTTCCAGGATTTTTTGTATCTATTTTCCGGCTGCGTAATTCAATCGAGACAATTTGGCTCAATCACCGCGCCGATCGTCCATCCGGAAAGTTTGATCGCAATTAAACAAGTAGCGGCACCGAACTTTTCTGGGAGTGGCGCACGTTAGGTTATATCCAAGCAGAATCATCCGGAATCACCGTCCACGGGCGCGAAACTGTTGATGACGCAAGCAATACCTATCAATTAATCGGGAGTCTGCCCACAATGCTTTATTCGAAATTCACTTTGACGATCGCGACCATTTTGACCGTTGGTACCATCGCCGCGATCGCCCCCAATGCCGAAGCCAAAATGCACGACAATTACGTCGGCGGCACCGCTTCCGGCGCTTTGGGTGGGATTACCAAAACCTTCAAAGTGCAGCCGAATATGACGGTGAAAGAAAGCAGCAATGTGGAGTTTGAATCCTCGATCGATGCCCGCTACAAACTGCCGATCTTGCCAATCTCGGCCCGGACATCGATCTACACCACAGGCTTAGGCGTTCAAGCAACAGGCACTTATGATCTGTCGATTCTGCCAAACGTCGGCGCATACATCGGCGGCGGCATCCATATCGATCAAGTCACCTCACCCGTCGTCCAAGTCGGGGCTGAAGCCAAAGTCGGCAAGAATACCGTGATTTATGGTGGCTTGGATTATTTGACGAAGTTTGAAACCGGAGTCGTGAAAGCGGGGTTTGGATACAGCTTCTAGAATGAGTTAATCAGCGGATGCGTGGTGCCCTTGAAGCAACGCATCGCTGAGTCTCACCCAATCCGCCACATTCAAATCCTCGGCTCGCGTCTGCGGATCGATGCTCAACCCCGTCAACACCGCATTCAACGTCTCCGTCGGAATCACGGCCTTAAGATTATTCCGCAACATTTTCCGCCGCGTCGCAAAACCCATTTTCAGGATGGTAGCGAGATGTTTCGGATCTTGGGCGGGCGTCGCGATCGGGCGGGGGGTCAGGCGTACCACCGCCGAATCCACCTTGGGCGGCGGCTGAAACGACTTTGCTGGAACGTCAAATACAAATTCCGTATCCGCCAGATATTGCACCCGCACCGATAGCGCACCGAAGTTGGGATTGCCCGCTTTCGCACAGACCCGCAAGGCCACTTCCTTCTGCATCAACAGCACGATCGCGTCCACGGGTTGAAGATTCGGAGCCGCGATCGTCCCCAGCAGTTTCTCCAAAATCGGCCCAGTAATATTGTAAGGAATATTCGCCACGACTTTATTCGGGGGCGTGAACGGCGGGGCGAGTAGCGCATTCACATCCAAGTGCAGATAGTCACCTTGCAGCAGCAGAAAATTCGGCACGGTGCCCAGTTTTTTGGCCAGCAACACGCAGAGGTCACGATCGATTTCCACCGCAACGACGGATTCCGCCTGGGGCAGCATTTGCGTCGTCAGGATGCCCGTACCAGGGCCGATTTCCAAAACCCGATCGGTGGGTTGGAGATTGGCCGTGGCGACGATTTTGAGTAGGGCTTTTTCGCTTTTGAGCCAGTGTTGGCCGAATTGTTTACGGGTCTTTACCACAGGTGTTGTTGTTAGGGTTAGGGTTTATGTCGGCAATCCGAGGACTGCGCCGTTGCCTTCGACGATCGTCCCGATGGCATTGGCCACGATATTCTCGCTCTGGAAATAGCCGAGGGTTTCACGCGCCCGATCGGCGGGGACGATGACGATAAAGCCAATCCCCATATTGAACGTGTTGTACATATCCCCGATCGAGACATGACCTTCCGCCTGCAACCATTGGAAAATCGGCAGCGGTGCCCAAGCCGTTGGGTCAATCTGCACGGATTGATTCGCCCCCAGACAACGCGGCAGATTTTCGGGCAACCCACCGCCCGTAATGTGGGCCATCGCATGAATCGGCAAACCCGCTTTCAAGGCCGCATGAATCGGCTTGACATAAATCTGGGTCGGCGTCAGCAGCACCTCACCCAAGGTTTTGCCGTCGAGCGCTTCGATGTGGCTATTCCAGCTATAAGCACGTTCTTCGACGATTTTGCGCACCAGGCTGAAGCCATTACTGTGGACGCCCGTGCTGGCCAGCCCGATCGCCACGTCGCCGATTTGGATTTTCGAGCCATCGAGGATTTTGGGCCGATCGACCATGCCCACGCAGAATCCCGCCAAATCATATTCCTGGGGCTGATAAAATCCCGGCATCTCCGCCGTTTCGCCGCCCAGCAACGCACAACCCGCCTGCTGACAACCCACCACCACTCCTTCCACCACCTGGGCCAACTCCTCCGGCTCCAAATGCCCCGTCGCCAAGTAATCCAGAAAAAACAGGGGTTCCGCGCCGCAGGTCAGCACGTCATTGACGCACATCGCGACCAGATCAATGCCCACGGTGTCATGCTTTTGCATCTGGTGGGCCAGCCGCAGCTTCGTGCCCACACCATCCGTTCCCGACACCAAAACGGGTTCTTGGTAGCCCGTCGGCAAGCTAAACAGGCCACTAAACCCACCAAAATTGCCCATCACCTCAGGGCGATAGGTGCTTTCGACCCGGCTTTTGATCCGACGGACAAAATCGCGTCCCGCCTCAACATCCACACCCGCTGCTTTGTAGTCCATACCGCCAACCGTGGCCTCCCCAGAGAACAGTTAAATATTGTACCGCGTGGGGGTGATGCGCTTCGATCGCCCCATCCCGATCGGCAAGCGACGGATCCGCCATCAGAAAATGCCAATTTTCCACGATTTTGAAGAACCGTAACAAAAGTCCGAAACAGTTGAGGTGACTTTGTTAAGGCTTCATTAAGTGAAGTCAACCGAAATTTTGACCGGATTTGCGGGAACCATTGATAGCGTTGAGGCGTAGCGCATCCGCTAAGTGTGAAGGAACGTAAAAGTGTGATCCCCCGGTTGACCCGGATCCGGTTTCCCTTTTCAAAACTTCATGCTAATCTAGCTTCCGTTTGGCGGGGATCACTGACCCGCAGCGAACCAAGCTCAAGTGTTGCGTCGGGAGACGCTGATTCGGCGATGAGTGCGTAGGCACTTTCAGCAACTTGTGGGGCGGTTCTTGACCACTTACCAGAGAACAGAATGATTTCGTCCAAATTGGGTACAGTTTTTGCCGCTTTGATTTGTACTGCCGCGATCGGTGCGGATGTTCATCCCGGTTTGTCGCAGCAGCAACCCGACCAGCCTGAAGCGGCCATCGCGAGTAATCCGGGAAAGCAGACTACGACCGGAGTAACGTCCACAACCGACCCCGCCGCATCCATCGTCAAGATTCACAACCACGAAATTCAAGGGCAGCCCGCCGCAACGTTGTACGTTCGCAACTTGCCCATTCTGACTTTCCTCGAAGCGCCAGCCACGACTCCGACGCAAGGCGCGCAACTCGTGAGCACCAACCAAAATTCGGCTCCCTCCCTCAGCAAAGCGGCGACGATCGCCACCCAGCTCGACCAGCTCTATCGCAGCGGCAAAGCCGCCGAAGGCATCAAGGTGATTTGGCAAGGCGACAAAGCCAGCACCAAAGGTCAATACGTCGTCACTGCGGGCAAACTGCCGATCGCCACGATCGATGCCACCACGACCTACGCCAAAACCACCAGCAATGCCGAACAGGACGCCCTGCTCGTCGCGAATAAGCTGCGCCGCCTGCTGAGCAGTGGCCCCGCCGCCGCGCCGATCAAGAACGTTGAAGGCAAGCCGCAAGCCAAACCACAGGCCGCCGCCGCCGCCAGTGAAGGCGATGGCGCTTGGAACGTTACGCGCGTCTACAACGGTGAAGCCTCCTGGTATGGACCCGGATTTGACGGCAACTTAACCGCCAACGGTGAGCGGTTTAACCAAAATGCCTTGACCGCCGCCCATCCTTCCCTGCCCTTCGGCACGCGGATTCGGGTGACGAATCGGAACAACGGCCGATCGGTCGTGGTGCGGGTCAACGATCGCGGACCCTATGCGGGTGGTCGGATTGTGGACTTGTCGGCGGGTTCGGCGGATGTGATCGGCCTGACGTCGTCGGGCGTCGCCCCGGTGTCCTTGGAAGTTCTATCGCGTTAGATCAAATAATTCAGTCAAATCCTGAATTCAACGGGTGTCTTCGAGTAAGGCACCCGTTTTAATTGGTAGGCTAGTCAAGTCATTTGGAAAAAACGCTGCATGTACTTATCGCTTTGGCCCGGAAAACCTTACCCACTGGGCGCAACCTGGGATGGTAAAGGCACCAACTTCGCCCTCTTTTCCGAACATGCGACGGGCGTGGAACTTTGTCTATTTGATAAAAAAGGCCGGGAAACCCGGATTGCCCTCACCGAAGTCCTGAATTTCACCTGGCACGGTTACCTCCCGGCGATCGGTCCGGGGCAACGCTACGGCTTCCGAGTCTACGGGCCATACAGCCCCAAACTCGGCCATCGCTTCAATCCCAACAAATTGATGATCGATCCCTACGCCAAGGCGTTGGATGGGTTGATTGAGCATGGCCCAGAGATTTTTGCCTACGATCTGACGAGTCCGATGAAGGATCTGTCGTTCTCGATCGTCGATGACGCGCATATGGTGCCGAAGGCGATCGTCATTGACGAATCCTTTGACTGGGAAGGCGACCAACTATTGGATACGCCCTGGCACGAAACCCTGATCTACGAAGCCCATGTCAAAGGCTTCACCCAACTGCATCCCGATATTCCCAAGAAAATTCGGGGCACCTACGCCGGACTGTCCCATCCCTCGGCGATCTCCCACTTGCAATCCCTCGGGATCACGGCGATCGAGCTAATGCCCGTCCATCATTTTCTCTCCCAACCGGGCCACCTCAATGGCACGGGTCTGAAAAATTATTGGGGCTACGACTCGATCGCCTACCTCGCCCCGCATTTCGGCTACAGCGCCAGCAAGCCGGAAAACCAAGTGCTGGAATTCAAAGCCATGGTCAAGGCCATGCACAAAGCGGGGATCGAAGTGATCCTCGATGTCGTCTACAACCACACCGGCGAAGGCAATCAACTTGGCCCGACCCTCTCCCTGCGCGGCATTGACAATATCACTTACTACCGTTTGGTGGAAGACGATCGGCGACATTATATGGACTTCACGGGCTGCGGCAACTCGCTGAACGTCCGCCATCCCCAGGTGTTGAAGCTGATTATGGACAGCCTGCGCTATTGGGTGCTGGAAATGCACGTCGATGGCTTCCGATTTGACTTGGCCACGGCCTTGGCGCGGGAATTTTACTCCGTCGATCGGTTGGCGTCCTTCTTCGACATCATTCACCAAGACCCGGTACTCGCCAATGTCAAACTGATCGCCGAACCCTGGGACATCGGCGAAGGCGGCTACCATGTGGGCAACTTCCCCCTCCTCTGGTCGGAGTGGAATGGCAAATATCGCGACACCGTGCGGGACTTTTGGCGCGGCCATGATAGTCGCCTCGCGGAATTTGCCTATCGGCTCACCGGGAGTTCGGATCTGTACCAACTGAATGGTCGCAGGCCCCACGCCAGTATCAACTTCATCACCGCCCATGATGGATTTACGCTCAACGACATGGTGAGCTACCACCAAAAACGCAACGAAGCCAACTGCGAAGACAGCCGCGACGGCGAGAGTCACAACCGATCGTGGAACTGCGGGATCGAGGGACCCACCGATGATCCCCAGATCAACCACCTGCGCGAACGCCAACGCCGCAACTTCATGGCCACCTTGCTGCTCTCCCAAGGCGTCCCCATGCTCCTGAGCGGCGACGAAATGGGCCGATCGCAGCAAGGCAACAACAACGCCTACTGCCAAGACAATGAACTCTCCTGGATCGACTGGAACCTACCCGAAGAAAACGAGGCATTCCTGGATTTCACTCGGCAATTAATCGTATTGCGGCAAAAGCATCCAATTTTCCGCCGTCGCAAATGGTTTCAAGGCAGAGCAATCCACGGTAGCGAAGTCCACGACATCGTCTGGTTCAACGTCGATGGCAGCGAAATGACCGAAGCCCAATGGCGCGAAGGATCGATTAAGACGATCGCGATCTTCTTGAACGGGGAAGCGATCGACACCGTCAACCACAAAGGCGAACGCATCCTCGACGACAGCTTCTTCATGCTATTCAACACCGACGGCAAATCCTTAGAATTTGTCCTCCCCCAGGAATTGCGGGCCTGGGAATGGCGGACGATCATCGACACCACCAAACCCCGCTTCATTCGGCGGGGACAGCACTACCACAACCAGCAAGCGATCCATGTCGAAGAACGATCGTTCGTCATGTTGAAGCGATTGGGTCGATTGAATGGGGATGATGAGGATTAGGTGGGCGAGGAGGAGGAAGCCTGGGCAGCCCCTCGAATAAATTTCTCCAAGGAGACGCTTCGCGAACGGGGCTGAGAGCGAAAGTCCACTGGAAGTGGACTGAGCGACAACTAATCACACTCAACGACCCATCCTCAGTGCATTTCAATGAACTTGCGCTATTAGCCCCGAATTCATTCGAGGGCGGTCGTCGCAACAATCCGAAAACATCAAAAAGCCCCGCGTCTGAATCACAGAAGCGGGGCTATTCAATCAACTAGCGAAAACTAACTAAACCGACGACGCCATCCACTCGGTGTGGAACACGCCTGCCTTATCGACCCGCTCATAGGTGTGGGCACCGAAGTAATCCCGCTGCGCCTGAGTCAGGTTCTGGGGCAAGGACGATCGGCGATAGCTATCGAAGTAATCCAACGACGCACTAAAGGCCGGAACCGCGATCCCAAACTCCGCCGCCGCCACGATGATTTCGCGCCAAGCCGTCTGCCGATCGAGCACCGATTGCTTGAACTCAGGAGCCAACAGCAGATTCGCCAATTCCGGCTGCTCGTCGTAGGCTTTCTTGATTTTGTTCAAGAACCCGGCCCGAATGATGCAGCCGCCTTTCCAAATCCGCGCACATTCGCCCAGATCCAAGTTGTACTCGTACTTGTCGGATGCCGCCTTGATCAAGGCCATACCCTGAGCGTAGGAGCACATCTTCGAGCAATACAAGGCATCGCGCACTTTGTCGATGAACACTTGCACGTCGCCGCTGAACTGCTTGGTCGGGCCAGTCAATTGCTGTGCCGCATCCATCCGCTCGGACTTGTACGAGGACATAATCCGCGCATTCACCGCCGCGATAATCGTGGGGATCGCGACGCCGAGTTCTAGCGCTTCCATCACCGTCCAGCGGCCCGTGCCCTTCTGACCGGCCGAATCCATGATTAGCTCCACCAAGGGCAAGCCCGTGTCCGGATCCAACTTCGAGAAGATATCCGTGGTGATTTCGATCAGGTAGGAATTCAACTCATCGGTCTTGTTCCAAGCCGCGAAGACATCGCGCAACTGCTCGTGGTTCAATCCGGCGACGTTCTTCAGCAGGTCATAGGCTTCGGCGATCAACTGCATGTCGCCGTACTCGATGCCGTTATGCACCATTTTGACGTAGTGGCCCGCACCGCCAGGGCCGATGTAGGTCACACAGGGGCCGTCATCGACCTGTGCCGCGATTTTGGTCAAAATCGGCTCCAAGTACTTATAAGCACTCGCCGTGCCCCCTGGCATCAAACTCGGGCCATTCAGCGCGCCTTCTTCGCCGCCACTGACACCCATGCCGATAAACGTGAACTTTTCCGACTCCAAGGCCGCTGCCCGGCGTTGGGTATCGGTGTAGAGCGAGTTGCCCCCATCGATCAAGATGTCGCCTTCGGCCAGCAACGGTTTTAGTTGATCAATCACCGCATCGACGGGACTGCCCGCCTTCACCATGATTAAGATCTTGCGCGGCTGCTCCAACGACTGGACAAATTCTTCCAGGGTGTAGGCGGCGACGACGTTCTTGCCGACCGCCCGCTGGGCCATGAATTGCTCGGTTTTTTCGCGAGAACGGTTGAACACCGAAATCGGAAAACCATTGCGTTCCACGTTGAGTGCGAGATTTTCGCCCATTACGGCCAAACCAATTACGCCAAAACTTTGCGCCATAAGAATTATTTCACTCTGTAAATATTGTTGCGATTGCCCTTGCCCTTCAAGGTAACGTGATCCCTAGAGAAGAATCGGAAGCTCGCCTTAAATTCTCTGGAAGAATGCGACGGATGCCGTCACGCATACATTGGGCATCTGTGCCTAGCATTCCCCGAGTGGTTGGGCGATCGTCTGAAATTCTCTGGAAGAATTGGCCCGATACTCGCCTTATGGTCGGTAATTGCGGCCTATACATTCCCGATTGTGTCAGTTCATCATGATAAAAACCGTCGGATCGAGGAGAGACCTATGCTGACCTACCTTTTAGCATTCACGATCGCACTTGCGAGTATCGGCCTGTATGCCATGACCTTCTTTGTCCCGTCCTTCAAACGGGAGCAGGACTTGATTGCCAGTGGCGTCGGCCTATTCTACGCCCTGGTGCTGTGGATCTGTGCCGGACAAGTGCGGGGTGGCCTGCTATTGGGACAAATGGCCAGCGTGGCGTTAATCGGTTGGCTCGGTTGGCAAGCCTTCGAGACCCGCTGGGGCGGCCTGAGTGCGGCGGAGAAAGACCAGGCCAAGGTCTTGACGGAGATCAAGGAGAAGTTCAGCAACATCGACTTCGGCAAGCTCGGGGATCAGGCCAAGGGCTTGGCGAACAAGGCCAAGGACTCCGCCAGCACTCTCACGGACAAAGCCAAGGATGTCGCCGGAAACGTAGCCGATAAAGCCAAGGATGTCGCCGCTGACGTCAGCGACAAGGCCAAAGATGTTGCGGCTGATGTGAAGGAAACGGCGCAGGATTTGACGGGCAAGGAGGCGATCCCCACGCTGAAAAGCCCCGAACCCTACGTTCGCAAAGCATTTCAGGACACGACAGAAGCCGCGAAAGAGGCCGTTACGGAAGTGGTTGAAACAGCGGTCGAGGAAATCAAAGATGCGACCCCCGATGCTTAAAACCTGAATCACCCATCCCCAAAAACCGCTCGATCGCACCATGACGATCGCGGCGGTTTTTTATCGCATTGGTATCGGCTAATCTTGAGCCAAAGCCAATAACCTCGTATGCTTATTGGTTGTCTAACCTTACGATCGCACCCCAATGACCCAACCTTCGGCACCCGAATCATCGACGCCCCAATCCCATCCCGCCGAATGGCTGACGGACAGTAATGGCCAACTCGCCCTCTCGATCCGGTTCAAAGGCCAACCGCTGTTCCAAGAACAGTCGCCTTACCAAACGGTGGAAGTCTTTGATACCTATAGCTGTGGCAAGATGCTGACGATCGACAGCATGGTGATGTGTACGGAATGGGACGAGGCGGCCTATCACGAGATGATTGCTCAGGTGCCGATGTTGACCCATCCCCAGGTCAAGGATGTTTTGGTGATCGGAGCAGGCGATGGTGGCTCGATCCGCGAAATCCTCCGCCACGATTCCGTCCAGCACATCACAATGGTCGAGATCGATGAAGCCGTGATTCGCGCTTCCAAACAGTTTTTGCCGGGGATCGCTTCGGCGTTTAATGATCCCCGGCTCGATTTGCGGGTGGATGATGGGATCAAGTTTGTGGGCAATGCCGCAGCGAATGCCTATGACCTAATCGTGATCGATTCCTCCGATCCCGTCGGCCCGTCGGAGGGCTTGTTCACCCAATCGTTCTACGAAGGGGTCTTCCGTGCCCTGCGTCCCGGTGGCGTCATTACCGTCCAAAGCGAATCGCCCTCGTTTAATCCCAAGGCATTCACGGAATTGAACGTCTGTCTTAAGACCGTCTTCGGCCAAGACAGCGTCCACTGCTACCTGGTGCATATTCCCACCTATCCGACGGGCATGTGGAGTCTGACCTATTGCTCGAAGCAAGGGCCGCATCCAGTCAAGGACTTCGATCGGGCCAAGTCGGAGCAGTTCACCGAAACCCACGGCCTGCGCTACTACAACGCCGACATCCACCAAGCGGCGTTCTGCCTGCCAACCTACGTGCGGAAGATGACCAATGCCTGATCCCGTGATCCCCACCGACTACGATCCCAGCGGCATCGGCCAACTGAATGGCAATATCTTTGGGTTGCCGTTTGACTACGACTCGGCGGGGTTGATTGCGATCGGGGTACCCTGGGAGGTCACCGTGTCCTATGGCGCGGGCACGGCCCAAGGGCCGCAGCAAGTGCTCGATGCGTCGCCGCAACTCGATCTCTACGATTTCGACCATCCCGATGGCTGGAAACAGGGGATTTTCATGCCGCCCATTTCCCAGGAAACCCTGACACAAAATGGGATTTATCGGGCCAAGGCGGCGGCGATCATCGATCGACTCTCCCAAGGCGAATCCCTGGCCGAACTCACGTCGGAGTTGGCCGAGGTGAACCAAGCGGGCGCGGCGATGAATCAATGGTTATTTGATGAATGTATGAAGGCGATCGGGCAGGGCAAACGCGTCGCCGTAATTGGCGGGGATCACAGTGCGCCTCTCGGCTACTTCCAAGCCCAAGCGACCCAACACCCGGATTTTGGCATCTTGCACATCGATGCCCATGCGGATTTGCGCGATGCCTATGAGGGCTTCCAATATTCCCATGCGTCGATTATGTTCAACGCCACGGCGATCCCCCAAATCACCAAACTTGTCCAGGTGGGCTTGCGCGACATTTGCCAGGATGAAGTGGATTTGATTAATGGTTCGAAGCAGCGGATCGTTGCCTATTACGATCGCACCATCAAATCCCAGCTCTACTCTGGCCACACCTGGCAAGCCATTTGCCACGAAATCATCGAGCATCTCCCACCCAAAGTCCACATCAGCTTCGACGTCGATGGCCTGGATCCCAAGCTCTGTCCGGCGACTGGAACCCCTGTCCCTGGTGGCCTGGAACTGGAACAAACCTTCTACCTCTTCCGCGAACTGGTCAACAGTGGCCGTGAGATCATCGGGTTTGACCTGTGCGAAGTCGGGAACGCCGAGTGGGATGGCAACGTTGGGGCTAGAATTGTGTATAAATTGGCGAATCTGATGGATTTGTCGCGTGGCAAGTCGTGATTTAATCAACCATCGCCAAATCCCCGCCGAACCGCCCCCCGGCCCCCAATTCTGGGGGAGCATGAGCCACCTGAGACCCAAGTCAAAGCCCCCAGTATTGGGGGTTTGGGGGCCTGAAGTTGGGCAATAAACAGTTGATTTGAATCTAACCCGTAACCTGTGAGGAATTGAGTCAATGCAATGGACTGCTGAAGCCGAAGCTAAATTGAAAGAAATCCCATTCTTCGTCCGCCCCGCCGCCCGCAAGAAGATCGAAAAACTCGCCGCCGAAATGGGAGCCACCGAAATTACCGCCGAAATCTACGCGGCGGCCAAAAAGCAATTCGGTTAACGATCGGGCGAAGCTACGGGCATACCGTTGATCCGATCGGGCGGAACTTCTGTGATTTTACCGAGGTCATTACATCAAATTCTGGGCACGCTAACGATGCCCTCTCCTGAAAATGATGTTGCCCCATGACTCTCAAAATCTATTGGTCGCTGAAGGAAATCCCGGAACTGACCCACCTGACCGAAGACCAACAAAAGACCGCGTTTCAACATTGTTATCAGACTTATTTATTTAAATTGCGCGAAACTTGGATTGCCTGCGCCATCATGTCCACGATCGTGACGATCGGGATGCATGTGCTTGGCCCAATTTTGGGTGCGGCGATCGGTGGCGCGATCGGCGGTGGCATTTTGGGTGTGATTATTACCAATGCGTTGCGGCCTCACTTGAAAGCCTATGTCAGCAATCATTTTGTGAAGTAGGCGATAAATGCAGTGGGGCTGATTTGTCAGGCATCAGCCCCCTTCTACCGAAAATGCTAGAGTAAAGCTAACTAAGCCATGATCCGCATCAAGCTCTATGGTCACAACTACTCGGCCCAAATTCCTCACCTTTGACATATTCCTGGATCAGTACGGGGATGATTCGCGCTATGAGTTGATTGATGGAGAACTGATTGATTTGGAACCCACTGGCCCTCACGAGAAAGTAGCGGCCTTTGCCAGCCGGAAGCTGAATTTTCAAATCGAATCGCTGGATTTACCTTATTTTATTCCGCATCGTTGCTTGGTCAGGCTGTTGGGTACCGCGATCGCGTTTCGGCCTGATGTGATTGTGTTGGATGAGCGCAACTTGGCGCAAGAACCCCTCTGGGCAAAAGAACCCGTGATTACGTTGGGGAGTTCGATCAAATTAGCGGTCGAAGTGGTCAGTACGAATTGGCAGAATGACTACGCCCGCAAGGTTGAGGACTACAGCTTGCTGGGGATTCCGGAACTTTGGCTGGTGGATTATCTCGGACTCGGTGGGCGGGACTACATTGGCGATCGAAAGCAACCGACGCTCTCAATTTATACCCTGGATCAAAGCGGTCAGCATTACCAAAAGCAGCTCTTTCGCGGTGACGATCGGATTCGATCGACCGTCTTCCCGGATTTAGCGATTACGGCAGAACAGGTTTTTCGATCGGGCAGATAAGGAGAAATTCGGTGACGGAGCATCCGGATAATTTGCCTCAAAGTGGGAAATATAGAGTTGCTGCTATTTACCCCAATCCCGGATGAGTGCTTTACTGTCTCCTATCACGTGCTTTGAGTATGATTTCATTCCCATAGAGGTCACCGATCGACAACTACGATCGCTCGATCGGCTCAAACAACAAGCGGGCCAACCCGTTTTCGTTCGAGGCTTCAACACCAAAAATCAAGCTGGATTAAAAGCGACAAAGTTCGTTGGGGTCTTCCAACTGGATGATCTCACGATCCAAGTATTGCCGAAAATTTACTATGCGGAACATCGCAAAGCCGAGGAAGCAGGGGCGAACCTGCTATTTCTGCTGAAATATGCCGCTGATCTCCCCCTTCCCACCGACCTAGCGGCTCTTCAGAATCAGCGATCGGATTTCCTCGAAGTATTGATCGGGTTGTTTGCGACCCATCTCCGATCACAGTGGCAACAGGGGGCGTTTCGCACTTATCGATCGGTGGAGGATGTCTTGCCAGTGCTGAAAGGCCAATGGCGATTGACCGCCCAACTGCGACGACCCGCCCAACCACACCAATTTGCCGTAACTTACGACGAATTCACCGCCGATAACAGTCTGAATCGCATCTTCCGGTATGTGGTGGAACGGCTGTGGTATCTGACGCGAGATCGTCAAAATCGCCGCATCCTCGGCGACTTGAAATTGTGGATGGAGGAGGTGACGTTGCTGCCATCAGTGACATTGGCGGAAACATTAGCGTTGCCTATCACCCGGCTCAATCAGCGGTTTGAGCCATTGCTGAATTTGGCGCGGCTGTTTTTGGCCCAACAGAGTATCCAGCCGTCTACGGGTGACTGTCGCACCTATGGTTTTACCTTTGACATGAATCGGCTGTTTGAGCAGTTTGTGACGAATTTGCTGAAACGGCGGCGGGGCGATTGGCCGGAGCATCTGCAAGATTGCGAAATCCGATCGCAGGTCTCAGGCCGCTATTTAGCCCAGCGATCGGATGGCAGTAATGTCTTTCAGCTCAAACCGGACTTGGCCTTTGTGGCGGATGGGGACTATCGGCTGATTATCGATACCAAATATAAGCGGCTGAATCAGGCCGATCGGAAGTTGGGCGTATCGCAGGCGGATATGTATCAGATGTGCGCCTATGCCCAGCGATTTCGGTGTGATCGGATTTTGCTGCTTTATCCCCAAACCAGCGAGATTTCAGTCCCAATTCGGGAATTCTTTAGAGTGCCGGGAACTGAAGTCGAAATTCAGGTCGCCACCCTGAATCTCCAGCGCGATTTGCACGAGCGATCGCAACAAGAACAACTATTCATCGAACTACAGTGGATTTTGGGTGCTAATTATGAATATGCAAATTAAGAATTGGCGATCGGATTTGGCAATCTGGCTGGAGACAAACCCTAAAACGATGCCTGACAAACACCGTCAGCTTCGAGAAGAATTTATTCGGCGATTCCCTTTTGAGAACCTGGAACACCTGACGCTGGAGCAATATGCTGGCGGCAAAGAAACAGATAGTTTTTGTTACTGGATAGAATATAGAACAAAATCCCTGGGCAGTATTTCCGGTGGCCAGATCAGTAAATTTGGGATTTGGCATGATAAGAACACTCAGGCGTGGAAATGCAATGACGCGCTTCAAAGTGAAACGGACGAGGAGGCTTTCAGTAAATTAAAGGGAAGTTTAGTGACACTGCTTCAAGCTGCTGAAAGAAAAGAGTTTGAGAAACTAGATCAACTGGGGGACAAGAGCTTTTTGGGGCCGAATCGAAATTCTCTCCGGGCCAAACCGCTATCTCTTTACTTCCCAGAGGATTTTTTGCCGATCGCGAATCCTGAGCATCTGGCGCATTTTCTAACTTCATTCGGTCAGAAACCGACAACTGGCCTGCACGCCAGAAACCTTCAACTTCTGGCTTTCCTAAGAACGCAACCCGAATTTACTGATTTTGATTCGCTGCAACTGGGCGCTTTCTTGTATAGTGCCATGCAACCTGCAACAACTGGTAGAAGGGCGACAAACAAACAAATTGCACCGGATAAAAGTGCCCAAATTTGGAAAATCGCACCGGGTCGTGATGCTTGTTTCTGGGATGCCTGTGTCCAAAACGAGTGCATTGTAATTGGGTGCTTGCGCGATCGTAATCTCGCAGAATTTGAAACACCCGAGGCACTCCAAGCCGAATTGGGGGAGGGCCGGAGAACCAAACCGATCTTCGATTTCGTGCATCAGATGCAACCCGGCGATCTGGTCATCGCCAGTCACGGCGTCAGCAAAATCAAAGGCATCGGCATCGTTAGTAGTGAGTACCTCGCGCCAGACGACGATCGTAATCCGATCGTGGATTTGGAATATCAGCAGGCACGCCTAGTTGACTGGCGGATCACCCAGGAAATCGATTCGCCCATTCGCTTCCAGCCAAACACCCTCGAAGCTGTTGCATTAACAAAATGGCCTGACATCCGACAAGCCTACTTGAACAAATTTTCTCAAGACGCAAACCTCGCCAAGACGATCATGGAGTTGGACAAAATGCTAAACGCCCCAACCAATCAAGTCCCTGCGCTCACTCCAGAGATCAACAATTTACTGAACCTGAGTCAGAAGACCAAGAATATGCTGCTCTATGGCCCACCGGGAACGGGCAAAACCTATACCTGCCAGCAATTCCAGCAGGCATTCCTTCAGCAGCAATTACAAGTTCCGGTGAACGTCGCCGATCGTAACAAGGAAATGTTGCAAGAATTAAAGTGGTATGAGGCGATCGCCTTAGCAATGTATCTTCAAGGTGAAGATCATCGATTCCAATTCAGTGATGTTTGCAAGCTCAATTTAGTTCGTGAATACTGGCAGCCAACTAGCCAAAAGAAACTAGAAAAAACAGTTCAGCTAACCCTACAACGTAGCACGGCACAACCTATAGAGCCATTTCCCAATAGTGCTCTAAGCCCTTCCCTGTTTGAAAAAAATGAGGATAGTGAGTGGTACGGCTATGATCATTACAATCCTTCTTTCTTTGAAAAAAATGAGGATGGTGAATGGGCTTTAACAGGGGAAGGCAAAACCTACGTCCGTCAAAACCTCGAAATTCCTTATGAACAAGAAATACAGACCCTCCAACAACTTGCAAAAATCGAACAATATGTTCGTTTCATCACCTTCCATCAATCCTATTCCTACGAAGAATTTGTTGAAGGGATTCGACCCATCATGTCCGACGAATCGGAAGCTGGACAACCTTTTCAGTATGAGGTCAAAGCAGGAATCTTTCGGCAAATCTGTGCGGACGCCGAAGCCGATCCGGACAACAACTATCTCCTAATCATCGACGAAATCAATCGGGGCAACATCTCCAAGATTTTCGGTGAACTGATTACCCTGGTCGAAGACGACAAACGCCTCGGTGCAGCGAACGAACTAAAAGTACGATTGCCCTACTCCCAACAGGAATTTGGCGTACCGAACAACCTCTATATTCTCGGCACGATGAACACCGCCGATCGGTCGATCGCGCTCCTCGACATCGCCCTCCGCCGCCGCTTTACCTTCGTCGAACTGATGCCGCAACCGGATTTACTCCAGCCTGTCATCTTGGAAGGTGTCACGATCGACCTGCCCAAAATCCTCCGTCGCCTAAACAACCGCATCACGGCCCTCCTCAGCCGCGACTACGCGATCGGTCACAGCTATTTCATGGGCATTGCCGATATTGACAGTCTTCGATTTGCCTGGTTCAACCGCGTCATTCCACTGCTCCAGGAATATTGCTACAACGATGAATCCAGACTGGCACAAATATTGGGCCGACAGTTCATGCAAGACAAATTGAGTGATGCAGTCAAGGCGGATCTCGCAGGTTTAACCGATTATGAACCGATTCAGGGTCTCAAGTCAGCCTCCGAATGGTCTGATCAAGCCTTTCTCCAGGCACTTCAGACATTGACTCAATAAATGTCTACAATCCATACAGTCGCTTGAGCCAATTCACGAATTCCTGGGCCTTTGGATGTTGGCCATTCAACGTTTTGGTTTGAAGCGCCGTGTGTAATTGCTGTCCTGGCTCATCCTGCCATGCCAGCCAAGTGTGAATATTGGCTTTGTCCTGCTGGGTTGGCGTAAACGATGCGCCCCGCACTTTGGCCTCCAACACAACGGATTGGGCATACTGCCAGACCGTATCTGATGAATCCATGAAATCGGCCAGGAATGTTTCGAGCATCCCCCGCAACTGATTGTCCGGCATCATCCAAATACCCAAGTTGATACCCGACGACATTTTGTGAATCAGCCCAGTGGTTGGCAAAACCGTGGGCATATCGGGAATGCTTTTGGCACAGGCCGATTGTAGACTTTGCCAACGAGCGGCGGGATTTTCATCGGCATCGACCACAATCCCGATCGCCTGAAGTCCACTGACTTGCAGCCGTGTGGCAATCCGATCGGCATCAATTAATTTGTCATATCCGCCCACTTCCTGAATATGGATCGGGGGCTGGCGCGGCGGCCAGGGAATTTGGTTCGCCTCTGCCAGTTCAGCAATCACAAATACATCTTGCTTGCCTTCGACAAATAGAATTTTCGGATGTTGATCGGACATTTCTAGCGTACCTCAAGCCGTTCTTCCACCGCGATCGCCATCTGATGCGGATTAAATATCACCGATGATGTTTTTCGCGGTTCAATCCGATGAATCATCATCGCATCATCGAGAAGGCCCGCTGACTCCGCCACTTCCGCCAGACTTTCCCAACAATCGCGACTATGAGTCGTCGCAAAGATCTGCACGTCCAACTGCCCACAGGCTTCCCACAACATTCGCCACATCCCAGTCATCGCTTTGAAATGTAGACCCGTATCAATTTCATCAACCAGCAAAACACCACCCGGAGCATTCGCCAGTCCCAACGCCAATCGCAAGATGCGACTCATGCCGTCCCCCATGCTACCTAGCGGAATCGGCTGAACTTGATCAGTCAGTTTCACCTCAAATCGACGATGCGTCGTTTTTCCAGCAATTCGCTCACATTTTGGTTCAATGGTACGTAATGCCTGATAAACCAATTCTTCCTGTGGCGTCAACTGCACATCCTCAAACAAGCGAAACAGTTCTGGGACAGAAACCGATGTCGCGGGGACAAATTGAGTTTTGACCACTGGAGGATTCGAAACTGGCTGGGGAATCCGGTTCAATTGCATCGGTAATGTATCGTCGCGCGATAGTGGCAGCGTCAAGTTCTGAATTGCCATAGGATGATGATCCTGGCCTTCCGCCGCCCAACGGCAAAGCAATTCATGCGGAGTCGCTTCCAGTCGTTGACCCGATTGGCTCAGCAATAGTTCCGCTGTTCCCCACGCGAGTGATTCCTGAAAAAACTCATGCGCCCCAGAGATCTTGAGAATGCCAATATCATGACCATAAAATAAATGGCGAATCTCAAGTTCTTTCTGACCGTTTGCATCCTCAATGAATTCCCCGCGTTCAATCATTAATCGACTCAACGGTGCCAAGTCATTTCGTGCAGTCAATAACTGAATTGCCTCTAAGACGGAAGTTTTGCCGCTATTATTTTCGCCCACGAGCAAATTAATCCGACCAAGCTGCTTTAGCTCGAATTCTTCAAACCCTCGGAAATTCTCGATTTTGAGCGACTTGAGCATAAACGGCAATGGCAACAGTACTTCTGATTGTAGCAAGTAACCACAAAAAAGCACGATCGCCCCTCCCTCGGAAGAACGATCGTGCCCAAAAAACTAAACCAACGCTGGCTTTGGCGACCCTCAGCCAGCGTCAATTCACTTAGTAATCGAAGTCACCGCCGCCCATTGCACCTTGAGGTGCCGCGCCGTCTTTCTCCGGCTTATCCACCACGATGCACTCAGTGGTCAACACCATCGCCGCGATCGAAGCCGCATTCTGCAATGCGCAACGAGTCACTTTCGCCGGGTCAACGATCCCAGCCGCAATCATGTCCACGAATTCATTCGTCGCGGCATTGTAGCCCACGTTGAACTCCTTCTCCTTGACCCGCTCGGAGATCACGGCACCATTCTGGCCCGCGTTCTGAGCAATCCGGCTCAACGGTGCAATCAAAGCGCGGGAAACGATCAACGCCCCGGTCAGCTCTTCCGCCGTCAAGTTCGCATTGGCCCAAGTTTCCAACTGGGGCGACAAGTGCGCCAAAGTCGTACCACCACCGGGGACGATGCCTTCTTCAACGGCGGCTTTCGTCGCGTTGATGGCATCTTCCAGGCGCAACTTGCGATCCTTCATTTCGGTCTCAGTCGCGGCCCCGACTTTGATCACCGCAACACCGCCAGCCAACTTGGCCAGACGCTCTTGCAGCTTCTCTTTGTCGTAGCTCGACTCGCTTTCTTCCATCTGGCGACGGATCAGCGCGACGCGCTCCTTCACAGCGGCTTCGTTACCTTCGGCAACGATCGTCGTATTGTCCTTGGTGATCGTGATGCGGCGAGCGCGACCGAGCATGTCGAGGGTGGCTGTATCGACTTTCAGACCCGCGTCTTCAGTGATCAACGTCCCGCCCGTCAGCACGGCGATATCTTCGAGCAACGCTTTACGCCGATCGCCGAAACCAGGCGCTTTCACCGCCGCGACGTTCAAGACGCCACGCAAACGGTTGACGACCAAAGTCGCGAGGGCTTCTTTCTCGATGTCTTCCGCGATGATGACCAGGGGCTTACCCGATCGGGCGACTTGCTCCAGCACGGGCACCAAGTCTTGCACCAAGGCAATCTTCTTGTCGGTGATCAGGATGTAAGGATCTTCGAGGGACGCTTCCATCCGCTCGGTGTCGGTGGCGAAGTAAGGCGAGATGTAGCCTTTCTCAAAGCGCATCCCTTCGGTGACTTCGAGTTCGGTCGTCATCGACTTGCCTTCTTCGAGGGAAATAACGCCCTCTTTGCCGACTTTGTCCATGGCGTTGGCGATCATTTGGCCAACTTCGTCGTCGTTACCCGCAGAAATCGCACCGACTTGGGCGATCGCCTTGGAATCTTCCACGGGGCGGGCGTGCTCGGCGATTTTCTCGACCAAGAAGGCTGTTGCTTTGTCGATGCCTTTCTTCAGGAGGATCGCGTTCGCACCAGCGGCGACGTTCCGCAAGCCTTCTTTGACGATCGCGTGGGCCAACACAGTCGCGGTGGTCGTACCATCGCCCGCTGCGTCGTTCGTCCGGGAAGCGGCTTGACGAATCAAGGCGACGCCCGTGTTCTCGACGTTATCTTCCAGTTCGATCTCTTTGGCGATCGTCACACCATCATTGATGATCTGGGGTGCGCCGAACTTCTTCTCCAACACCACGTTGCGGCCCTTAGGACCCAACGTTACAGCCACGGCTTCCGCCAGGATGTCCATGCCTTTTTCGAGGGCGCGACGTGCATTCTCGTTATAAATAATCCGCTTTGCCATGATGTCCTCTATGTTTTAGTCAGGAATGCGAACGGTGACGCGAATCGGGTTTGGGGCATCCAACGGCTCCGAAAACCCGCCAGCTAGCCAGCTAGTTAGCTCAATAACCTAGGAAACGATCGCCAAGATGTCCTTCTCGGACAACAGCACGTAGTCGTCGCCACCCAGTTTGATGTCAGTACCCGCGTACTTGGAGTACAACACTTTGTCGCCGACGTTGACTTCCATTGCTTGGCGATCGCCTTTTTCGGTCAGCTTGCCCACGCCGACCTGCATGATTTCGCCAACGTTGGGCTTCTCTTTGGCGTTATCCGGCAGGATGATGCCGCCAGCGGTTTTCTCTTCGGCTGCGCTTACCTTGACGAATACGCGATCGCCTAAGGGCTTCACAGTCGTTACGCTCAGAGATACTGCCATGTTGATGACTCCAAATAGTCGATTAAGTTGAAACTTCGAGGCTTGGGCTTAAAGTGAGAAACTGATCTTAGCACTCTCACAGGCCGAGTGCTAATTTACCGAAAAACGCGTATCCCACACAACGTTGCACACTGTACGGGTTCCCGAACCCCCGGCCAAATCAGTGGTTCCAGCCAGCCTCCCACTCCCGACGGAGCCAGGCCTACGGCGACTCTACCCAGGGATAGAGCGATCGCTAGTTCGATCGGCCCCAACCGCCACAAGTTCATCAAAGTCACACCGCCGCCGCCAAATGGATGTGTTCTACGTAAAAACCGAGTGTAAAAACAGACGTCAAATCTGCGTAATGCCATCTTAGGGATAGGAAAGTCAGGGATCAATTGGGTCACGATCGTCACGCATTGCGACACTTGAAGCCACGACATGGGAACGATTCCGGCTTGCCTTTTACTCACTTCAATTGAGGATTGGGTTCAGGGGCATTGACTGCGGCATTTTTCTCTCTCGATCGGGCTACGTCTTCAGCATGATTTTTCGGCCATGGCCAGCGGGAATATCTACTTAAAAGCATATCTCCAATGGCTGGTTGAAATCATCTGAATTACTGAAACAGCCTTTCAGCAGCAGTTTGAGCTTTCGAACGATGTCCCCGAATGGCCAGTTTTTCACACATTACGAAAATTCCGCAAATCCGAGTCACGGCGGTTCCCTGCGGTATGGTGCAATCGCAGCGTGAACTCGCGCTAGGCCAAAAATCATCGCATCGGTTCGGAACCGTAAATTATTGCACCGAGAATCTGTGATTACGGACGGCTCGATCGCTCTACCATCCATCCACGTGCATAACTAGGCATTTACGGCTCCTTCCCCTGTTCTGTTACGGAGGATTTCGCTGTGAAATTTAGTATTCAACGTCGCCTTGGTTTGATTTTTTTGACGATCGGGATCGCCGCACTGGTATCAGTGGCCCCTGGCTATACCCAGGGCCGTCTCCCAGCGGCCCGTGAAGTGATCACCAGCCTCGCCGCCAATCCCGTCGCCCCGACCCGGCTGGCCAACAACAGCCTTGAAGGCGAAGCGGGCGTCAGCCATAAAGGCGTCGATTGGGTCGGGATTAGTCCCGATGCCGAACGCCAGCTCTACGATCGGGTGAAGCGCGAAGGCATCGGCTACAACAAAGCCCCCGACGGCGCAACGGGCAAAGTTGGCGGGCCGAATGCCAGCATTACCGCCGCCATGGCGGTTGATCCAGGCCAAGGCGGGCGCTGGGAAGGGCCTTACGATTGGCCCGTGGTCGCGGTGCATGCAACGCTGCTGCCCAATGGTCGGGTACTGGCCTACGACTCCGTGGGCAACCAACCCACCGAGAGCTATGAGCAGCATACGTTCACCCGCGCCACGCTCTGGAATCCCGCCAGCAACAGCCACACCGCGATCAACTCGACCACGGGCTTTAATCTGTTCTGTAGTGGTTTGACCCTGCTGAACGATGGCCGCATCTTCTTCGCGGGCGGCAACCTCAACAACCGACTGGAAGGCATCAAGCAAACCCATCTCTTCAATCCCAGCAACAACAGTTGGCAGATTGAGGGCACCATGGCCGAACCCCGCTGGTATCCGGCCACCACGGCGCTGTTCAATCGGGATGTGCTGATTACGGGCGGCGGGCCAACCACCCCGGAAATCCGATCGACCAATGGCGCGCTCCGCCGCTTAACCGGCGCGACGGCAAGTATTGCCGACGATCGGGTCTACAGTTGGCTGAAGCAAGCCCCCGATGGCCGGGTCGCCTACCTTGGCCCCGCCTCCACCCTGCGCGCGCTCGATCCCAGCGGCAATGGCAGTTGGGCCGGATTGGGGGAACGGGATGGGCAATATCGCAGTTATGGCAGCTATGCCACCTACGATTTGGGTAAGGTTTTGGTCGCAGGCGGCGCAGCCCGCAATACCAGCGCCGTGACGATTAACCTGAATAACAATGCGGTGCAAGGCACTGGCGCAATGAATCGCCAACGCCTACAGCATAATCTCACCGTGCTCGCCGATGGCAAAGTCCTGGCCACGGGCGGCATGCAAAACACCGACCAAGGGTTGGTGGATGTGAATAACGGCGTCTTCGAGGCGGAGTCCTGGAATCCGACGGATGGCCAATGGACGCTGCTATCGAGTATGCAAGTCACGCGGCAATATCACTCGATCGCGCTGTTGTTGCCCGATGCGCGGGTGTTGTCAGCGGGTGGCGGGATCTGTGGTGCTTGTCAGCAACAGCGCTATCTGGCCAAGAATGCGGAGATTTTCACGCCGCCTTACTTGTTTAAGAAGGATGGATCGGGTCAATTGGCGGCACGACCGGGGATTCGCAGTGCGCCGGGGAATCTGGACTATGCCAAGTCGTTTAATATTTCGACCGCGCAGGCGGCAAATATTAGCAAGGTGTCATTGGTGCGGTTTGGTGGGGTGACCCATTCGACCAATATGGATCAGCTCTATGTGCCGTTGAAATTCTTCAAGGGCAATGGGTTTGTGAAGGCCACAACACCGGGTAATGCCAAGGCGGCACCGCCGGGATATTACATGTTGTTTATCCACAATAATCAGGGGGTGCCATCGGTGGCGAAAATCCTGAAGTTGGATTAGGGGTCGATCGCGGGATACCGCTCCAACGACGGCACCCCGCAAGCCATTAATCTTCCAATTCCAAATGCCGTTCCGCAATCTTCTGCATTCCCTTAAAATGTCCCGTCGCTCCGGCCCAGATCAACCCCGCGATCGACATGAGTCCGATCGTCAAGATCACCCAAACTAAGGGCCACATCACCACTGTCCCATCACCGACGCCGAACAAACTGCCGTGGTTCGATTCATGGGCGACGGCCTCATGGGTCGCGCATAATAGCCAAAAATGGATCATGGGGTAGACTCCGGTAAATGATCTTTCCAATAACCTAAGGCCTGCATATAGTCGGTCAAATCGGCCAATTCCGACTCGCTCAAATACGCGTAGGCGGGCATGATCGACTGCGGATTATAGGCGCGGGGATTTTTGAAATGCCCGATCAGATATTCCCGTGCCGATTCGCCGTAGTCCTTCGACCAGACGCGACCTTCATTCGACAGGTCTGGCCCTTGTCGGGAGGTGCCCAAGGCATTGGGGATATCGTAATAGTAATCCCCCGATCGGGCGACGCCGAAACTGGTTGACATAACTTCATCGGCTTTGACGCCGCGCACTTGCTGGGAATGGCAATACACACAGCCTTCGCGCAGGTAGATTTGCCTCCCGTGCTGTTCGGTGGCGGTGTAGGCGACCAATCCCGGTGTGGCCTGAGCGATCGACGAGGTAAACACCGGAGCCACCACCAAGCCACTAAACGCTAGCCCAAACAACACCGACAATCCAATAATGATCGGAAATGTCCGAAAGAATTTGAACTTAAATTTCATTCACTAAAACCTCCTCATCCAAACTCATCAGGGCTTCCGGCTGCGTCAACGTCCGCCACAGATTGGTTAAAAACAAACATTGCCCCACCACGATCGCGACGCCACTGATCGCCCGTGCCACATTAAATCCATAGCGCAGCGGCAACAACGACTGCACCGATTCCCCGGCAAACCAAGCATTGCCTTCGAGGTAGCCCAAGATCCCCATGGACAAGGTGTAGCCCATCACCCCGATCGCCGTCAGCCAAAAATGCCCCTCGGCCAGCGATCGGGAATAAACCAATTGCCGCCCCCGCTCCAAATAGTAATAAATAAACGCCACCAAACCAGAAACGCCAAAGCCAATAAACCCGAGATGCACATGGGCGATCGTCATACTGGAAAAATGGTATTTCGCATTCAATCCCATAATCGCCATGACGCTGCCCCAGAGCGAAGTCCCGACGTAACAGGCATAGGCGAGCAAACTAAACCGATAACCCACATCCCGTTTGATCACATCCCAGGTGCCAAAGGCCGTCCCGCCAAAATTCACCATCGTCGCGATCGTCGGCACGAACATCGCGATCGAGGCCGTCACCGACGCCGTCATCACCCACATCGGCACGGGACCCCAAATCATGTGGTGCCCGCCATTCCAGGGATAGAACGCCGCCAATGTCCAGAAGCCCAAAAACGAAATCGCATGGCTGACCAACGGCTTATTCGCCTGTTTCGGCACAATGTAATACAACGTCGCCAACCCCAACGCCGTCAACCAGATGCCAAACAAATTATGGCTATAAAACCAATTAATAATCGCATCTTCCACGCCGCGAAAATTCCGCATATTCCCCAACGTGTAATAAATCGGGAAGGGGATCAGCGCCAACAGCACATACCACACTGAAACGTAAACCTGTCGTTCGCGGCGCAAGACCACCGTGGAGAAGAGATTCCCGGCGATCAGGATTTCGAGTAGCCCGATCGACATATCAAACGGGAACGGCAATTCTTCATATTCCTTGCCCTTGGTGTAGCCCGCCATGATCGCGAGCACGCCGCCGAGTAAATTCAAATTCCAGGCCCAGGCCGTCAGCACGCCCAGGGTTTCGGAGAATAGGGCCGTGCGCGTCAGGCGCGGGATCATGTAGAACGCCGCCCCCAAATAGCCCATGCTCATGAACCCGAACATCCCAATATTCGTATGCACGGGCCGCAATCGCCCATAGGCCAACGCCGGAATCCCGCCCAGAAAGTCCGGCACAAAGAGTTTCACGGCTTCCAGCAGACCAATCACGATCATCACCGTCAACCAAAACACGCCGGAAAACAGCCAGACCTGCATGGCCTTATCTTTCTGTTCCAACGCCGGAGTAGCGATTTTCTGAATCCAACCCACCCGATCGGCGGGCGTAATGCGCGTGATAGTGGTCATAGGGCGTTAAACAATGTGAAGATTCAGTGCAGTACCACTAGCGATCGGTATCTGCCCTATAGTCACCATTCCCCAGAAAGTATGTTTTTACAAAGTTTTTTAGGGTTTTCTTAAGCTATGTAATAACTTTGTTACATTTTCACTGGCGCGATCGGGCACTGGCAAAAATTCCCACCGATCGGGTCAGAAGATTCAGTGGTTTTTCTGGAGAAAAATGCTAAAAGTAGTGCGGCTGCTCAATCACCCCGCAATTTCGATTCGATGATGACAAGTACACCAACGACGATCGCCACCCATCCCTACATTGAACTCAACAACCAAGGCAAAATCCTGCGATTTGAGTTGACGCAGGAACGGCAGCGGTTAGGCCGCGATCGGGGCCAGTGTGACTTGGTGATCCCCGATGATTGGGCCGTGATTTCCGGATGTCATGCGGTGCTGCAACGATCGGGGAGCGATTATCAAGTGATCGATGGCGATGGGCAAAAGCCCAGTACCAATGGGTTGTTTCTGGACTATACCCGTGTCACACCAACGGAAGCCCTGACGCTCAAAAGTGGGATGCAGTTGCGGATTGGCCAGAATCCCAAAAGTCAAATTCTGCTGACTTACCGGAATCCCACCATCGCCGAAACCAAGTTCTCCAGCCAATCGGGCCAGCGAAGCCTACCGCTGAGCGATCAGCCGATCGTGATTGGGCGTGATGTGGGCGCGGATCTCTGTTTGGAGTCACCCGTGATTTCCCGGCGTCATGCGGTGATTGTGATGCGATCGGGGCAGGGTCATATTTTGGAGGATTGTAGTGCGAATGGGATCTTCGCCAATGGGCAGAAGGTGAATGGCACGATTCAACTGACCGAGGGGATGGTCTTAAATCTGGGGCCATTTACCCTGATGGTGCAGCAGCAGGCATTGGTGCTGAGTGATGCGGGCAATCAGATTCGCCTCGATGCCCATCAATTAGTGCGTCAGGTGACCGACCAAGCGGGGGCCAAGCGGCGGCTGTTGGACGACATTACATTGGCGATCGAGCCAGGGCAGTTTGTCGCTTTAGTTGGGGGCAGTGGGGCCGGGAAATCGACGCTGATGCGGACATTACTGGGAATCGATCCGACGACGGCGGGAAAGGTGCTGATTAATGGCAATGATTTGCGGACGAATTTCAATATCTACCGCAATCAGATTGGCTATGTGCCGCAGGACGATATTATCCACGGGGAACTGACGGTGGCGGAGGTGCTGACCTATGCGGCCAAGTTGCGGTTGCCGCCGGATGCGAATCTGAAGCAAGTGGTGGCGCTGACGCTGGAGCAGATTGAGATGACGCCGCGCCAAAATGTCCTGGTGCAACAACTGAGTGGCGGACAGCGGAAGCGGGTGAGTATTGGGGTGGAGCTGTTGGCTGATCCGAAGTTGTTCTTCCTCGATGAGCCGACTTCGGGGCTTGATCCGGGTCTGGATAAGAAGATGATGCAGTTGTTGCGGAAGTTGGCCGACCAGGGACGGACGATCGTGCTGGTTACCCATGCCACATCGAATATCAACCTGTGCGATCGGATTGCGTTCCTCGGTTTGGGGGGACGGCTGTGCTACTTTGGCGCGCCCCAGGAAGCAGCGACGTTCTTTAATATCACAGGGGATTTTGCGGATATTTATAACGAACTCGAACAGGGGGAGGATACGGTTCAAGGCTGGGCACATCGCTATAATCAGTCAGAATATTATCAAAAGTACATTGCGAATCACCTCAGTCTGAACCCAACGCAGAGCACGATCGTTCATCCACCCACGCAATCGAAACCCTCGGTGGTGCAGCAGACTTGGCTGTTGATGCAGCGCTATGGGCAATTGGTTTGGCGCGATCGAGTGAGTTTGGGGTTGGCGCTGATTACGGCTCCGATCGGGATTGGCTTAATCACGTTGGCGACCAGGGATAAGCAGCCGTTGGTCTTGGGGACGGCGGATGATGCGGGGCTGGCGGGGTTGGCGTTGAAGGTGTTGTTTGTGTTTACTTGTGCGGCGATTTGGGTGGGGTTGTCGGGTTCGTTGCAGGAGGTGGTGCGGGAGCGGGCGATCTATGCGCGGGAACGGTTGGTGAATTTGGGGATTCCGGCGTATTTGGGATCGAAGGTGGGGATTCTCGGCACGTTGGCGTTGGTGCAGACGCTGTTGATCTGCTTGGTGGTGACGATCGGGTTTAAGTCGCCGAGTGCGGTGTTGATGCCTTGGGTGTTGGGCTTGGGAATCACAAGTTTTCTGACGTTGGTGACGAGTTTTAGTTTGGGGTTGATGGTGTCGTCGATGGTGAAGAATGCAGCTCAGGCGAATAGTGCGTTGCCGTTGTTGTTGTTGCCGCAGATTATTTTTTCGGGGGTGTTGTTTGCCAGTGAGGGAGTGTCGAAGGGGCTGGGGTGGCTGATGTTGAGCCGATGGTCGATCGGGGCCTATGGCGCGTTAGTGAATGTGAATAAAATGATTCCGGAAGCTCAGAAGTTGCCGGATGGGAGCACGTTGCCGTTGCCGTTTGAACCGTCGTCGGTGTATGACGCGACTTGGGGGAATCTGTTGTTGAATTGGGGAATGTTGGTGTTGTTTGCGGCGGTGTATTTGGGGGTGGCGGGTTGGATGCAGAAGCGGAAGGATATTCTGTAAGGGGCAAGTAGTAAGATCATCATGACGAAATTACGAGTAAATTATGGCGAAAAAGCAGATTGACCACGACCAGCGCTTTAAGGAGCTGATTTCGACGTTCTTTATCGAATTTCTGGAATTGTTTCTGCCAGAGCTGGCCAGCACGATCGAGCCGGATTCAGTAACATTCCGGGAGCAGGAATATTTTGTCGATTTGGTGGATGGGGAGAAGCAAATCATCGACCTGCTGGCTGAGGTGAAGTTGGCTGGAGAGGATGCAACGGTCTTGATCCATATTGAGCCGCAGTCAACGAGTCGCACTGTTTTCCCACAGCGGATGTTTTTCTATTTTTCGCGGCTGCATCAAAAGCACTTGAAGCGGATCTATCCGATCACGATTTTTTCCTATGATCAGCCCTTTGAAACAGCGCAGACGCAGTACAAGGTGGAGTTTCCGAGTCTGAAGGTGTTGGAGTTTAACTTTACGGCGATCCAGTTGAATCGGTTGAATTGGCGGGACTTTATCAATCGGCCTAATCCAGTGGCAGCAGCACTGATGGCGAAGATGGCGATCGAGAAAAAGGATCGCCCGAAGGTGAAAGCCGAATGTTTGCGGCTACTGGTGACGTTGAAGTTGGATCCGGCGAAGACGGAGTTGATTTCGCAGTTTGTCGATACCTATCTCCGACTGAATGCCAAGGAAGAGCAGACGTTTCAGGCGGAGATCGATACAATGGACGTAGGTCAAAAGGAGCAAATTATGCAAGCCACCACAAGCTGAGAAGAAAGAGGCATCATCAAAGGTGAGGATCAAGCACGAAAGGCGATCGCCCTGAATCTCCTAAGAGAAAATGTTCTGCTAGAGACAGTCGCCCGCACAACAGGCTTAACGATTGCGCAACTTGAACAGCTCCAAGTTCAGGCAAATCAATAATCGATCGATTTAACCGATCGGACTCTTACGCGGACGCCCACCTTTTTTGCCGTTTTGCCGTGAGGCTTGGGATTTGGCGGGAGATTTGGCGGCACCACCTTTGCGGGCCAGGGTGGTCATCCATTGACGGGAGCCGAAGATGCCCTCAAGTAGGGCGGGGATGTAGAGGTCGGCGGCGTCTGACTTGGGATGGTATGTCTGTGGTGTAGCCGTTTTGATAGAACAGCGGAAGGATATTTTATGATGTTGAAGGATCGAATTAGGAAAGTCTCCACACCAAGAAAAATAGGGCATAATTCAATCGAATATGGCTTTTCTCAATCAGGAATTCGATTATGCTCAAGAAAATTACCCCTTCTCTATTTGGACTTATTCTAATCTGCTTCTTTCTTCCATTCACGACGATCTCTTGCCAGGATACACAGCTTGTAACCATGAATGGGTTTCAGGTGGCGACAGGCACCAATATCGATAAAACTGCTGGGCTAGGAGGCTTCGCCAGTGGCTTGGAAGGGTAACTACTCAGCCTTAAAATATAAAGTTGATTTTTCCAGTATGCGGCCATCATTCGCTAGGATTTAGTCATTACCAATCAGTCAGGCGAGGGCAATAGCTTGAAACGGGAACCCCCACTGAAAATCAGTCGTGATGAAATTAGGGCCGTTTACGCCGAAGGCGAAGCCGCCGTGATTGCGTTGGTGGAAAGCCTGGTGGAGCGGATTAACCGTCTGGAAGCGCGG
>JANOQX010000126.1:0-1942 GCA_031415035.1 Cyanobacteria bacterium VAR_4_metabat_243 | reverse complement strand
CATTCAAAAGGTTGCACTCTCAGCTTTGGAATCGGCTGCGTGGCAACGGATTGATGACTTGGTAGCAGCAATTCCAGGATTAGGGAACTATCCCATCCAGCAAATGCCCCCGATCGAAGCCTTGCTGAAAAAAGCCGCAACTCCATCCTTCAACCCCAACAGCAATCTTGCCCAACTCCTCCAAGCCCAGCCTGAATTGGGTCAGCTTAATTTAGGTGAACTTGGAAAGGGGCTGGATAACTTTGCGATCGCCGACATCCCTGGCCTTCAAAACATCCCACTCCAAAATCTCGCGAACTGGGAAAACACCAAAATCTCTGGTGTGCCGGGACTGGCTGATGTGCCTTTGTCCCAGATGCCCAGCCCGATTAATGCGACTGGAATGATCGGCACGGTAGATGTCGTTTATGGGGCGAAGGAGCGCGATCGTACCAACACAATCTCCGGCAGTCACGAGGAGGGATTCCAAGTCGCCTGCAAGGAAAACTGTGCTCACGTCGAAATGGCAGGCAGTCCAGCCTTGTATGGCAAACAGTGGATTTCCGGCAAATACCAGAAAGTCAAGGGCGGCTCCGGCGTTCTAGCTGCGGTGAACGGTGGCAAGGAGGCAACTGGGCGACACCCATTCGGGGATGCTTTCAAAGTTGTACTTTGGGATGTGGATGAATCCTCTGGTCAGACTTCGACGGCGTTGTTCTTCCGCATCTGCAAACGTGGCATTCCTGATTTGGGCTGTACGCCCTACTTCCTCGGCCCCGTCCCATTTCTGAATTACAGCGAAAAGCAACCGATATTCACGGGGTTGTTGGACGACCAGGGCGGTGGCACCAGTGGGGCATCCATTCCAGAGGGAGTGATCGATCGGGCCAGGGCGTTGGGTATTCCGGCTTCGGCATTACCGGGAGGCGATAGTGACTTTCTCGGTGATGATTCACTTTGTGGTGATAGTGGCGGTGATGTTGATTTCAACGCACTAGCAAAGGCATTTTCCGGCATTGAAGGTGGCTACAGTTCAGTCGGCAGCTACGTCTGTGATGGCGACGGCAATTGTGGTCGGGGTTTAGGTCGTTATCAGTACATGACTTATCGATCGGATGTCCGGGCCGCGATTATCAAACAGGAAGGTGGCGCGGGCTTCCTCGCCAAACTGGATTCGGGTACAGCGGTGAGTGGGGCCGAGGTCGATCGGTTATTCCCACCGTCTTCCCAAGATGGCATTTTCAAAGCCGACCAAAGCCGAAATATCCAACAGGCAAAGCGGGAGGGCTTCTCTGGTGGCCGCTTGGTTGAACGAGTTGGACAGATTCACTTTGGTGGTGCGGGTGCGCCAGTCGATGGTGGTGCCTCCGATGTCCACGGGCGACTCAGCTTGAAAACCTATGGCCAAGAACTGCGGCGGAATTACGAAAGTGCTGGCAAAGGCGGAAAATCCTGCTCGGTGACAGCGGGCGATAAACCCGGTCGCATCGCCCAAGTCTCCCAACAGATGCGCGGGATGGATACTTCCGCAGGCCCTGACGGCGGGAATCTGGCCTGCGCTTGGTCGGTGAATAAGGTATTGAAAAAAGCCACAGGGAAGACGATCGGGGCTAACACCGACTACGTCCCATCCGTCGAAGCAGCGTTGCAAAGTGGAGAAGGCATTCAAGTCGGACGCAGTAAAGCGGTTCCAGGTGACGTCGTCATTGCGGGGAATCAAGCCCACATTGGGATTTGCCAGAACGCAGGCTGTACCCGTGTGCTGTCGAACTCATCGTCCAGGGCGAAGTTTAGTTGGGAATCAGATACGGATTTTGGTGGGTTTTATGGCGGTGAACCGAGTCGAATTTATCGTGTCAAATAACGGAGGTCATTATGTTTCGTCAATTTATCACATTTTTTCTCATCGCATTACTGACGCTATCGGCGGTAGTTGCAATTAATCAGGTATTCCCAAATGTGG
>JANOQX010000125.1:0-21635 GCA_031415035.1 Cyanobacteria bacterium VAR_4_metabat_243 | reverse complement strand
TCAGTTGTGTGGTTATTTTCGATGTAGGTATCGACTTGCTCGAAGATTTGGACTTTTTGGGCGTTGGGGAAGGCGTTGTCGTATTTGCCTGACATGCGGTTTTCTCCGGGTTTACATGTAGTTTTTGACGTGTTGGTTATTTTAATAGGCGCATAAAGCCTGCTTGCTCGAAGTGGCGATCGGTGGTGAGGGCTTCCTGGATGTTCATTTGTTGCATGACGACAAAGGAGGTGCAATCGACGAGTGACCAGGGTTTGTCGGGGCGGTTTTGGCAGAGTTCCCAGGCGGCTTGGTCGGTGGGTGGATCAATGTGGATGATTTGGATGTAGGGGCGGCTTTTGATGGTGTTGATGATGTTGAAGATTTGATTTCTGGGGAGGCGAAAGGGGCTGTATAGCAGGGCAACGAGTTCTGTGATGATGTAATTTGTGGTGATGATGGCCTGGTTTTCGGTGCGGGCATGGCTCAGCGCTTGTAGGGCTTGAGGATAGTAGGGCTGATCTTGGATAAAGAAGCTAGCCCATCCAGCGGTATCGACGAATAGGCTATTCGGCATTGCGGTGCATTTCTTCGTAGAGGGCTTGGCCAATGTAATGGTCGTGGTTTTCGGCGAGGTCGGGGATGTTCGAGGTGATCGATCCGGCCAGTTGGAAGAGGGGATCGTTGGTGAGGTCGAGTTCGGATGGGGGGAGGAATTTCTGGGTGAGGGTGGCGAGAATGAGTTGTTCGGGGGTGATGTGGTCTTGGGTCGCTTGGTTGATGAGGTTTTGCTGAAGGGCTTCGGGAAGGTCGATCGTGACTTGCATGGTGGGGGTCTCCTTGGGGTGGATTGCTTTGAGTTTAGCGGATGGCCGATCGGATTAGGGTGGTGGGTCTCTGGGTGGGGAGGCGTGGTAGGTTTGGACGTTTTCAAAGATTTTGACTTCGGTGACGTTGGGGTATTGGTTGATGGTGGTGGCTTGTGGGAACGGTTGGGTGAGCTGGGGTTTGGCGGGTGGGGAGTGGAAGATTTTGTAGTTGTAGAATTTGCAGTTGGCTTGGATTCCTTGGATTGCACGGAAGGCAGTCTCAGTAGTTACTTCAATATAAAGAAGGCTGCGGAGTTTCGGGAGCGCATCTGCCGCGTTGCTGCCTTTAAAGGAACCTAGGGTTTGTGCTGCCATCATTCGCAGGTGAAGGTCTGGGAACTGAATGAGAAATAATAACCCAGGAATTATATTGATTGATCGGCTCAGACATAGTTTATGTGCTGCATCCCATCTCTGAGAATGCTCACCTGTTTGAATTTCGTTGATTAAGTGAGAAATTTCTGCATCATCTAATTGGTATTCTAATAGTGCTTCATTAATCTGGGATATACCATTTGTGTTTTTTACTGGTGCACCTATGCTTTTAAACAAGTTGATTAATCGGGCATTTCTGGTTCCACTATCATTCGCAGCAATCCTTAGTGTGTTTGAAATGATGGGGTTTTCTACTAGCCGTTCTAGAATTTTGATAGCTTGCTCGGATTCGATTTCGATTAACGCATATACCACGTCCTGAGAAGTCTCTGGATCTAAGTGCTGTATTGTGCCAAGTTCTTCTACTGCTTGTGGCGTTGCAATCGCTCTCAGTACACGTATTACGGTACGGCGAATTTCCTGACTATGATAATCGGCCTGATTGTAGTGATCAAATAGTTGACGAATATTAGGAATTGACTGATCAGATTTAATTTTTTTTAGTGCTTCTTGTGCGGATATTCTGACCCGATGCTCGCCTTCAATTGCTGCACACAATTCAGGAATAGCATCCTCCGAACCAATATTACCCAATGCTTCCGCAGCACTAAGACGAATGAACCAACTGCTATCACTTATTAGAATTTTCTTCAATATGGGAACTGCGTCAATAGATGCAATCTTTCCGAGTGCATTTACGATGATTTCACGGTAGGAGCTATCTCCATTCATTAGTAGATCAAGTAAGTAAGGTGTTGAATTTTGGGATCTTATATTCCCTAGAACATTTATTAAACTGATTTTCACGGATTGATTTGAACTATTGAGCAGTTGGCATAAAGCAGGAACATTTGATTCATCGCCAATACGACCTAAGACTTCTGCTGCTTTATATCGCACAGTGTCATCTAAACTGACGATTTCTTTGAGCAGCATAGGTATGGAAGCGAATTCGGCTCGTTCTAGGAGTGTATATCTCAGCCAAGTACACACATTTTTCTGTTCAACAAGTTTTATAGATTGAGGTTGAAAGCCCGATCTCACCTCCCCCGCCAACCGTGCCCCCAACATCAAATCCACATCCAAAGCCTGCTGCACCAAATCTACTGTGGTTTCTTCATCCTCCATCAACGAAAGCCCGATCGCCACACTCTCCGTCCACTTCAAATAATTCAAATAAAAATGCTGAAACCGCTCCGGCTCCACCACATCCGGATGCCGATCGGCAAACATCCCCAACAACGCTTCCGCCGCATAATACTCCTGAAACAACTGGTGATGAAACTCCACCCGCCTCCCATCCGCCGCCACTTGCAGCAAATGATGCTCCAGCAAATCCTCCAGCCATTCCTTCGCCCTTACCCCCGGATCACTTACCCGACCCGTCAACCACTGCTCGATCGACCGTTCCGCCTGCGATCGCGCGATCGTCAACCAAAACTCCGTCGGTTTTGATTCATCCCCCTGCATCATCACAAACGCCAAATGCTGCAAAATCTCCGGCTTGAACCGCCGAAAATCTGCCGACACCGCAGGCAAACTCTTGAATTTTTCGTACTCCCGATCAAACAACCGAAACAACTCCCCCTTATTCGCCGGAATCTCCCCCGTCTGCCCAAACACATCACACAACATCTTCAGCAACAACGGCGTTTCCGCAATCTCCCGCAATCGATCGCGCAACTGCCCCAATAACCGATCGCCCTGCTCCGGCAAATACTTCCCCACAAACTCCCGCAACTGCCCTTCCGACAACGGCTTCATCTCCAGCCGCTTCCCAATCCCCAAATCCCCACCCAAACTCAAATCCCGCGTCGTAAAAATCATCGGCACCGTCCGGTTATCTTCCCGAAACTGCGCCAACGATCGCCGCAACTCCTCCGTCGGCATCTCATTCACACCATCGAGCAGCAAGATGAGTCGATCGTGCATCAACCATTCGTCAATCTGTTCCAACGTCACCCGCAGCTTCATCCGCCGAAATTCCGCTTGGATCAGCTCCGGCACCGTTCGATCGCCCTTCAACTGCACCAACACCGGGATCTGGCTCCCACTTCCCTCATGCTCCCCCAGAATTGGGGGCTGGGGGGCCGCCGCCAACTCCACCACCAACTGCCGCAACGCCGTCGATTTCCCCGAACCCGGTCGCCCTGCCAGTAACACATGCTCCCGATCGTCTCCCAACGCATACCGCTGCAACCCCGCCAGCACCGGAAACTGCTCCACCCGTTGCTCCCGACCTTGTTCCGCGCGCTCCACGGATCGCGCTTCCAACGGCAATAGCGCATCTGTCAGCGTGTAAAGGTCACGCTGTTGGCCATAATGCAGGGCGATCGCGCTCAAATAATCGTGAAAATCAAACTCAGACATACAAGCAGCAGGAGAAAGCTCCCCCTAGGATAGCGAAAAATCGGTAATCCGGCCCGATCGCCGCTGATTTATCGGGCCTCGGCATACTTCTGCGCTTCGGCATAAATTCGCAATGCCGCCGCCAAATGTCGCTCCGCCGATTCGCCCTGGCCTTCAAACCAAGCTCGGGTCTCTGAATCAACAGTAACGGCAATTTGCGATTCAGGTTTGTTCGGCGACCATGGCTTGGCCCGCGCGAAAAATTGTTCGGTCAGAACTGGACTATCGGATGTATCGATTTCTTCATCGGTCATCGCATCCACTCGCGCCCAATCAGTTTTGGTAGTATCCACTGTATTGTTGTCGTTCATAAGATGTTGCCTTGCGTAATGAAATGACTCGAATCATATTCCCATCCGGCTGAGTAAAAATTACCACCACCACCCGTCCATCCAATAACCCAAGACCCACATAGCGCTCCTCCCCATAGTCCTCTCGATCGTCAATATCAACAAAAAGCGCTGGGGTAAATACTCGTTCCGCCTCGGTAAAGTTCAAACCATGTCGCTGTTGATTCCTCCTGTTCTTATCTTCGTCCCATTCGAATTGCATAATCCCCAAATGTTCCAGTCACGATCGTTGGCTTCAAATCACGGTGCTAAAGCTAAGAGCCACATTTGGAAGCCGTTTCTAAGATAGCAAAAATTCCCGCTTTGGCGCAACGCCGTCGATTTCCCCGAACCCGGTCGCCCCGCTAGCAGCACATGCTCCCGATCGTCCCCCAATGCATACCGCCGCAACCCCGCCAGCACCGGAAACTGCTCCATCCGCTTTTCCAGATCGTCTTCCTCACGCTCCACCGTTGACCTCTGGTCGGTCGGAGACCATCGCGCTTCCAACGGCAATAGCGCATCCGTCAGCGTGTGGAGATGACGCTGTGGGCCATAATGCCGGGCGATCGCGCTCAAATAATCCTGAAAATCAAACTCAGACAGACAAGCAGCAGGAGAAAGCTCCCCCTAGGATAGCGAAAAATCGATGATCGTGCCCTAAACCAACTCAATTCGCAGCCGTTTCCCTAGCACGATCGCGGCCTTCTCTAAGGTCTGCAAGGTGGCTGCACCATTCTTCTCGTCAAGGAGCCGATCGACAGCGGCCCGACTGGTTTGCATCTGTTCCGCCATCGCTGTTTTTGATAGATTTTGCTCGGTCATCAGTTGAGTAATCTGAAACGCAATCACCCGTTTCCAAGCGATCGCTTCAGTCTCCGCCAGGATGCCTTCTTCAACCAGAAAATCATCAAAATTGCGGCCAATATGCTGATTCATCATTAATTATCCTCTAAAGTCATCGATCGTTTAATCGCTAAATCCAAATCTTCGGCTGGTGTTTTTTGCGACTTCTTGATAAAGCCATGTAGCAGCACTATGACATCTCCGTGCAGCGTGAAAAGTGTTCGGGCTATTCGATTTGGCAGTCCCGATCGCACCTCCCAAAGATTCGGCTTGAGTTTTCGAACCAATGGCATCCCTAACGGAAAACCAAACTGAACGGTTTTAATATCTTCGCCGATCAGCTTTCGCTCCTCCGCTGGCAAGGATCTAAGCCACTCTCGCACCGGTTCCCGTCCAGATCCTGTGCAATAAAAAACAACTTCTAAGGGAGTATCGCGTTCCATAGCGTCAATTGTATCAAATTTGGTACAACCTGATATCGGCATATCATCGGAATTTTCCTAGCGCAAAGACGCTTACCGTCGCACTACCGATCCCGCAATAATCCACAACGCCAATGCCACCCCCGCCACCAAAAAACTCTGATGCCACCACACCACCCAATCCGACTGCGGCGGCACCGTCGCCAACCGATGGTCTGCGACCGACCGGAGGTCATCGCTCGCCGTCAAAATCGCCCCCGTCAACAAACAGCCCACACTCAACACTGCCAACGTCAACCGCCGCGACGTCTTCGACAATGTTTCCTGGAACGAAGCCTGGTCGCGCCACCGCCAAATCAACCCCAACTCCGATCGCTCCAATCGATCGGTCAACAGATCAAACCGCTGCGGCAACTCCAACAACAATTGCGATAAATAAAACGACGATCGGGCCACTTCTGGAAATGCTTCGGGACCCACCACCCGCTGCTGCAACGCCTGCGTTACCACCGGACGCGCCACCTCGACAAACGCAAAACTCGGGTCAAGCTGCCGTGCAATTCCCTCCACATTCGCGATCGCCTTGGCAAATAATCCCACCGCCCCCGGCATCTGAATCTTATTGTCACGCGGAATTTTTAACGCCGCATTGAGTAATTCGGCGAGGTTGATTTCTTCGAGGGGGCGAGTGTAGAAGCGACGGAGAAGCCGATCGAATTCCGCTTCGATCGAGCGAATATCCACATCCAATCGCGTGAATCCCAGTTCCCGCACCGCCTGCGCCACTTGACGCGGCTGCTCAAACACAATGCCGACAAGCAAATCCGTGATAATTCGTTGCGTCCGAGGATCAAGAATCGCTACCATACCGCAATCGAGTAAAGCAATCTTATCGTCATCACCGTTAGGATTACTGCCGCGAACGTAAAGAAAATTACCAGGATGGGGATCGGCATGGAACATCCGATCGAGAAACATCTGTTGCATGATCACCCGCACAACCAAGGTTGCGACTTCCTTCTGGCGTTCCGGCGGCATGTCGAGCTGCGTCAACTTTACGCCATTAATCCATTCCATCACCAACACGCGTTCGGTGCTGAACTGATGATAAATCTGCGGCAAGATCACCTGTCCCGGTTCCCAGAGTGTACTTTTGGCGAGGTTTTCCCGGAGTTTGTCCGTGTTGCGGGCTTCGCGGCGGAAGTCAAGTTCGCCCAAAATACTATTGCGAAATTCTTCAACCAATCCGGGTAAGTCATAAGCCTGCCCAATCCCATCCCCGCCAAAAAACGACGCCAAGGATTGCAATACATCCAAATCCCGTTCGATCACGGGCCGGATGCCCGGACGTTGGACTTTGACGGCGACGGTTTCGCCCGTGCGGAGGCGGGCCTGATGCACCTGGCCCAGGGAACCCGCCGCCACGGGTTTCTGGTCGATGTCGGCAAAGATGCTGTCGATCGGTTGGTTCAAGTCGGCCTGAAGGATGCCTTCGATCGTGCTCCAACTGATCGTCGGCACATCGTCTTGGAGCGTTTCCAGGGCGGTGATGTAGTCGGGCGAGAGCAGGTCGGGGCGGGTACTGAGCAGCTGGCCGAGCTTGACGAAGGTGGGTCCTAGGTCGATCAGGATTTGGCGCAGGGCGTTGGGCAGGGGGAGGACGAAGGCTTCGTCGGGTTTGGGGTCGGGGGAAAGCTGGTTGCGGAAGTAGCCCCAGCCATTGCGGGCGACGACTTCGAGGATTTCGGCTTGGCGACTACTGATGAACGGGAGGTTGGAAGAGCGGGAGATCACGGGTAGACACCAAGTGCGGTTAGGCCAGAGATTTTTCTAGCCTAACGCATTTCCCCGCCGATCGACAAAGCAAAGTCGATCGGGCCAAATCCCGCCGTACCCAGCCACTCGACACCACATCCGGCAACGTCATGGTTTACAGGGGATTTATTTTGTGGGTTATGGATGAAGCGTTGGAATCGTGATGTTGATTTTGCGTGTTGGACGGTAGTCATAGCCTTGAAGCCTTGAAGATAAAACCAGTATCAGTCCATTCTCATTCCCACCCGCCTTTACAAACCCAAGTAGCGCTTCTATGATGGGTGAGCAGCACCCCAAAATCAAAGTTGGCAAAACCGATGAACCCGATCACCACGACAAACTTATTAGACGCCTTGACTTGGCGTTACGCCACCAAGAAGTTCGATCTGACCAAAACGATCGCCGCTGAGACTTGGTCAGCGCTCGAAGATGCACTCGTGCTGACGCCTTCCTCCTATGGTTTACAACCTTGGAAATTTCTGATCGTGACCAGTCCTCAGCTGAAAGCCGACCTCAAGCCGCTGTCTTGGAATCAGGCCCAGGTGACTGACTGTTCCCACTATGTGGTATTTACAATCAAGAAAAACCTGACTGCTGCTGATGTCGATCGGTTTGTGGCAAGGACGGCAGAAGTCCGTAGCAGTTCGGTTGAGTCGATCGCGGGCTATCGCAACATGATGGTCAGTGATGTGGTACAAGGTGCCCGCAGCTTTAACGTGAATGAATGGGCCACGCGGCAAACTTATATTGCGCTGGGCAATTTTATGACTAGCGCGGCTTTACTGGGCGTCGATACCTGTCCCATGGAAGGGATTGAACCCGTTAAGTACGATAAAATATTGAACCTGCATGAAACTGGCTATACAACCGTCGTCGCTTGTGCCGCTGGCTATCGGGCCGAGGATGATAAATATGCCGATCTCGCAAAGGTCAGATTTGCCAAATCGGATGTCATCGAATTATTTGCATAACCATGGACAATTTGACGCGCGATCGCCAGTCCCAACCCTGTGCCTTTACCCACATCTTTTGTCGTAAACAAATGGTCGAAGATTTTGGCTTTTACCGCATCGCTCATGCCCTTGCCATTATCGCGAATCCCGATTTCGACTGTGTTTGGCGTCAGCCTGGTTTGAATCGTGATGTGCTGGGGATTGGCTTGTAGCTCAGCCCGTGAAGATTGTTGGGCGGCTTCATCAAAAACATCGATCGCATTCGCCAAGATATTCATAAAAACCTGATTTAGCTGTCCAGGGAAGCATTCGATCGATGGGAAGTCACCGTAGTCCTGAATGATTTTGATCTCAGGGCGATAGTCATTGCCTTTAATCCACCACTTGAGAATTAACAGCGTACTGTCCATCCCGTCATGGAGATTAGCCAGCACTGTATGTTCAGTATGGCCAATGTGCCGACCCAACTCAGCCAAGGGCGGACGGTGCCTGACCCCGGGCGCGTGCCTATTGGATGGTACTGGGATCAAGAAATGGCTTGCGAAATAATCAGGTTTGCTATAATAAGCGACTAACTCATTTAAATTCTTCCTTTACCCTGTCCACCTCCCCCCCGTCGGTATGGTTGCCCCAAAAATCGCCTCAGAGTCCCGCCTGGAAAATTATTATCAGCTGATCAAAGCCGTGATCCTCGATCGGCAGAATCCGATCTCCGGCTTGCTCCCGGCCAGTACGGCAATCAATGACCACGGCGACTACACCGACGCCTGGGTGCGGGATAACGTCTATAGCATCCAAGCCGTTTGGGGGCTGGCGTTGGCCTATCGCAAAGCCGAAGTGGATCCCGGCCGAGCGTTTGAGTTGGAGCATTCGGTGGTGAAGTTGATGCGGGGGCTGCTGTTCGCGATGATGCGGCAGGCCGAGAAAGTCGAAGCCTTCAAGTATACGCAGTCGCCGATGGATGCACTGCACGCGAAATATCACACCACCAATGGGGCGACGGTGGTGGCCGATGATGGTTGGGGCCATTTGCAGATTGATGCGACGTCGATTTATTTGCTGATGCTGGTGCAGATGACGGCTTCGGGGCTGTCGATCGTCTTCACCCAAGACGAAGTGGATTTTATCCAAAATCTGGTTTATTATATTGGCCGCGCCTATCGCACTCCCGACTACGGCATCTGGGAACGCGGGAATAAGGTGAACCACGGCAGTTCAGAGCTGAATGCTAGTTCGATCGGCATGGCGAAGGCGGCTTTGACGGCGATCGATGGGTTTAATCTATTCGGCATGCAGGGCAGTGATGCATCGGTGATCCACGTCATGGCCGATGAGATTGCCCGCTGTCGGATGACGCTGGAATCGATGCTACCGAGGGAATCCAGCTCGAAGGAAGTGGATGCGGCATTGCTGAGTGTGATTGGGTTTCCGGCCTTTGCGATCGAGAATCGGGAATTGGTCGATCGCACGCGGAGTAAAATTGTCGATCGATTGCAGGGAAACTACGGCTGTAAGCGATTCCTGCGCGACGGTCACCAAACCGTGCTTGAAGACGCCAGTCGCCTGCATTACGAACCCACGGAACTGAAGCAATTTGACCATATCGAATGCGAATGGCCGCTGTTCTGGACGTATTTGGCGCTGGATGCGATTTTTTGTGGCGATCGGGCGCAGGCGGCGGACTATTTGGCGAAGCTCGATGCGGTGGCGGTGGCGCAGGATGGCGTGAAGTTATTGCCCGAAGTGTATTTCGTCCCAGAGGACTTGGTCGCAGCGGAAAAGGCGACTCCCCAGAGCCAAATCCGCCAACCGAATGACAACCTGCCCCTAGTCTGGGCACAAAGTCTGTATTACCTGGGACAAATGCTGCATGAAGGATTGATCAGTCCAAATGACATTGATCCATTGAATTTGCATAAACGCTTGGATTCGACCCGCCGGGTAACGGTGCAGGTGGCGCTACTTGCGGAAGACGAATCGCTCAAAGATCGGCTGGCCGCCTTCAATGTGCCGAGTGAGACGCTGCAAGAAGTCGAACCCGTGCAGGTGCAGCAGGCGAAAGAACTGTCGATGGCCTATACCCAACTCGGCAAAAACTCCAAACTCAATCTCACCGGGCGGCCCCAGCGTTTGATGCGAAGTCTTTCGACTTCGAAGGTGTTTAAATTCCAGGGCGATACGTTGATCTTCTTGCCAACTTTTCTGGAGCGCGATCGATTTTATATCACGTTGGATTATCACTTTCTGATTTCCAATTTCCGCAGTGAGCTGGCCTATATTCAACGCCATTGGCGGCAGTTAGGGCGGCCCTTGGTGACACTGATGATCACCCATGACATGTTGGATAAGGGGATGGATGCGCTGCTGAAAATGGTGCAGGAATTTCAAGATGGCTGGTGTGGCGAAATCCCGGTGAAGCTCGGCCCATTGAAGCAATTGATGTTGACGGCGAGTCGCGATCGGCTGGATTTCCTCCCCGACTTCGATCGGGCGGCTTACACTGAAGCGGCTTTCTATCAGCCGTATTTACAACATGATTTCGACCAAACGGCACCGCTCAGTAGTCTTCAGGAATTCATGTTGGAGCAGGAAACCGATATTCAATCCCTCTGTCAACGGCTGCAATCCTCGCGCAATCTCTATGAGACGATCGAGATTCTTGCCACATTGGCGCACTTGAAGGGGTTGATGTTGGATACCGAATTAGGCCAAGCCGGGGAATCAGTGCGGCTCGGGCGCTTGATCGAAGAAGTGTATCGCAAAGCCAGTCGCGGTGACGCCGCTGGCAAACCCTATTGGGGCATCGTGCGGCGATCGGCGGGGTTGCTTGATAAAGTCGATGCCGAACTCACCGATGCCGTAGCCGAAATCCTGGTGCGCCAAAAACAAATTGCGGTCGGTCTGTCCTACAGCGAGGCGGCCTTAATTACGCAGCCGCTGCCCCATAATGAATTGCTGGAAAAATTGCGGACGCTCTGTCGGGAAGATATTCGCGATCGGGTGTTGACCCAGGAGATCTTGATCTATCTCAGTTCATTGATGAAAGCGGATCCGCAGGTGGTGCAAGGGCTGCTCACCCTGCGCGTCGGCTACTTCATCGTGCTGCTGACGAATGATTTGGCCCAGGAACTGGCGGTCACCCAGGATGAAGCTTACGAACAGCTAATGCAACTCAGTCCCTACAACATCAAAATGCGATTGGCACAGATCCTTGCTGGGTACGAACAACGCAACCGCAATGTGTTCCAAAGTGAATCACTAAAGCTCGGCATGAAAGCGGCGGAAATCGACTGGAGTGTCCCCGTCGAGGCATCGACTGGGACGGAGGACTGGCATCGCTATCGCCAAATGGAAGGCGGACGCGGCGGTGTGCCCCAGAATTTCTACCCGACGGTTTGGAAACTGCTGAATCACTGTAAGGGCTTGGTGATTGGCGACAAACTAGAACGGCGCAATCGCTTGGAAAGTGAATCGTTGATTTTCGAAATGACGGCAGGTGAGAAGAACTTCGCCTTGCAAGTCGATCATTTGTTAAATAAGATTCCCGCACCGGAATATCGTCATGTGAATATCGAAGCCATTACTGAACTGGCAGCGATTATCGACAGCAATCCGGAGTTGAAAATTGCCGACTATATCGTGTTGGATATTCTAATCGGTCACGCGGTGCGGTTAGCGTGGCTTGATCGTCACCCGGAGCATACCGATCGGTACGATGACTTTAAGACGGCGGCATGGTCAACGTTCTACAAAAGCTCAAGCTATGAATGCGCGGCGGCGGTGGCAAAGGCGTTGCAGTTTCTCACGCAGTTGGGCCAAAGTATGGCAGAACAGATGGAAGCGGAAACGGTAATGGCCGAAGCGGAAGTGGTTGAATCGGTTTGAGTTTGGTCGCTCTTAGTTCACCTGGGAATTGCAGACGATCGTGACGGCGCTGGCGATTGGGTGAGGATGCCATTAGAATGGGGAGAGGATTTGGAGGAAAGGCTGTATGACAAGTGCTTCTGTGCTTGATCGACCAATAGAAGAAATTTTGCAAGCGCGATTTGGGGTCGATCGAGCGGTGATTGTCGCGCTCTGTCAGCGGTTTCGGATTGTGGAGTTGGGGTTGTTTGGTTCGGCGGTGCGGGATGATTTTCGGGATGGGGGCGCTGATCCGAGCGATGTGGATTTGTTGGTGGTGTTTGAGGTGGGGTATTCTGCTTCGTATCAGGAATATCTGGATTTGCGGGAAGCGGCTGAGGGGTTGTTCGGGCGGAAGGTGGATATTTGTCAGAAGCGACTTTTGGAAAATCCGTATAGTCGAGCCGATATTTTACGGACAAATCGGGTGATTTATGCAAGTTAGTGTCAGAGATGCGGCGGCGCTGTGGGATATGGTGCAGGCGATTAAGAAGATTCAGGGATTTACGATCGGGCTAAGCGCGATCGATTATTTGGGCAATGAATTGCTTCAGAGTGCGGTGGAACGGAAGTTGGAGATTTTGGGTGAGGCGGCAAGGCGGATTTCGGCAGAGTTTCAAGCCCAGCAACAGGAAATTGACTGGCGCAATGCGATCGGGCTACGGAATATCATTGCTCATCGGTATGATCAAGTTCAGCAGGAAACCATTTGGCAGATTGTGCAGACGGTTTTGCCGGATTTATTGGCATTGTTGGAGTCGTTGTTACCACCAGTCGAGGAATAAGGCCGAACGGATCGGGATTATTTTTGTTGCATTTAATGAATCAGGGGCGACTGATTTAAATGGATTCAGGAATACTTTGCTCGATTCTATTGAGCAAAGTATTCCAAATTATTCGATCGAGATGGCTGATGCCTTACAGAGTGCTTTTTCGGAAGATCGACCGACGATGACTGGCGATGAATTTGGCGAATGGTTGGCAAATGTTTAGAGTTCAGCCATTAGCAAAATTTGAACGATCGACGAAGATGTTCACCCATGAGGAATTTAAGGGGCGTTCACTGGATCAGGATTTGAGGCAAGTTTTGTAACAAGGACTGGAAGAAGGTACGGAGTAGGCGCATAGCGTTAACGCCAACATTACTTCCCCGGCATCACACCCCGAACCTGCTGCCACAACGTCTCAAACTGCTTTGCACCAGCCGCATCCAACTGTGGTAACGGCTCACACTTCGCCCAGACTTCATCCGTCAAATTCAGCAATGGATTACGTTGTTGATCCGCGATCGCGTATGGGGCCGATCGCTGAGCCAATGGTGACCCCGCCAAACTCAACAACGCCGTTTTTGCCGCAAATTCCGGCTCCCAAAAGGCATCGATCCAAGGATTGTACGATCGGTCACTACTGGGATTGCCCCGTTTCGGCCGCACCCAAACATCCGCCCACAATGTTGTACCCGATCGGGGCACCACCACCGTCAGATTCGGCTCCGTCCGCATTTGGGCCAATAGCTCCGACGTCCAGCCCACCGCCAGCCACGTATGGCCTAGCACCAACGGCTGCAAATAGGCCGCCGAGCTGTACATCTTCGCTTGCTGATGCAGCGCTTGCAACGTTGGCAAAAGTTCGGGGACTTGAGTTAGGTCGATCGGTTTTCCCGCCGCATCCGTGTAGCGTTGGCCCAAATATTTCAGCGCTAGGCCAATCACCTCACGCGGACTATCCAACAGCGAAATCCGACCCTTCAACTGCGGATTCAATAAATCTTGCCAATCCGTCGGCGGTACGATCTTGTGTTGCTCAAATAAATCCCGCCGATAGGCGATCGCCGTCGCCCCCCAACGGTAGGGTGCCGCCCAAATTTGGCCGTTGTCGCTGAGTTGCCCTGCGGTATCGCGTTTGACCAGCCGTTGCCACATCGGATCGACCGTCGCCCAGCGCGACCATGGCGCATTATTTAGCGGTTCGAGTAATCCTTGTTTAATCGCCACTTCCAGCCAGTAATCCCCCAACGTCACCAAATCCGGCAACGGATCAATCGCCGCCGCCTGTCCCCAAGTCGGCAAACTGAACCAAGGCTTCGCGATCGGGCGTTTGCCCTGGGTCTCTTGCTGCCAGATTTGCAGTTGCTCAAAGATTTCCGGCAGGGTCGGACGCTGACTGTAGGCCAATTTTGCGGCAGGACTATTGGCGGCCAATTGTCGGAAGCGCTTGACCAACTGCGGCGGCACCGAATTTTTCAGGCCGACGATGCGGGGCGCTGTGGCGGCAATCCCACAACCCGTCAGCCCGAGGCTACTGAGGCCCAAGCTCCCGACACCCAGGCGTAAAAACGATCGACGATCCATTAGCGTTTGCGCTCCAAACCAAAACCCACCAAACTAATGATACTCGGCGGTGATTGATCGATCGGTCTTTGGTAAGTGACGATCGTCCGCAGCCGCGTATCCGGGGAAATAATCCGCATTTGATCCACCGCCACCGATCGGGCATACACCGTGGTCATTTCCAGAATCCGGCGGGTCGGCTGGTAGGTAAAGCGTCCGGCGATCGCCCCGGCTTCGGAGTAGCCTTCGTCGCGGAGGTAGTAGCCCTGCTGGATGTCGGGGTCGCTTGCGGGGATTTGGGCCGCGATCGATGGAGGCAGGGGTTCAGCAAACTTCGCTTCCGGCATCAACGCATCCAGGACGAACAGGGCCGTGAGGCTCATGGCTTTGCGATCGCCGGTTTCGGAGACGGTATCAAAGGCGATCGTGAAGCCGGGGCATTGGGCTTCGCTGTCGGGGATCATCGCGGTGCCGGGTGGCAGTGCCAGGGTGATGATCCGGCGTTTCTCAACGTCCGAGAGGGGATCGACTTGGTATTCGGTGTAGGAGCGTTCGATTTCGCCACTGGGTTGGTAGTGGTAGGTGCGTTCGGTCGTCCAGAAGCCGTTGCAAATCGCGAAAAATTCTTGGAAGGTCAGCATAGGGGCACCGGGCAGGGGGAATTTCCTGCATTCATTCTACTGCAAGGGTCGATCGGTGAATTAATTGGCGACGTTTGTGATCCGCCCCGGCTCCGATTTCATCCGCAACTTCATGCCCCTAGGGGGTGCACTTCAGATTTGAATTGGCGTTTGATTAACTCCACGGCTACAGTTCCCACTCCAATAGATTCGCAATTTGTTGCGCTAATGTCAGCGGATCAAATGGCTTAGCGATCATCGCTTTAATTCCCAATTTTCGACAGTTTTGTGAATCCGCCGACTGGAGATCGCCAGTTAATAATACGACTGGAATTGCTTGAGTCGAGGGATTGGCTTGCAATTTTTGAAACGTCATTAGCCCATCCATTTCGGGCATCATGAAGTCCAGCAAAATCGCATCGGGCTGTTCCGTTTCCGCTTTGAGCAGTCCTTCGCGACCGGAACTAGCGGTCACCACTTCCCATCCTGCCATCGTTTCCAAGCACATTTGGGTGGCTTCTTGGATATAGTCCTCATTATCAACCACTAGAATACGTTTCATTGACATCCTCCCAATTTAGTATTGATTATGCTTGGCCAAGTGCTTCAGCGGGCAGTATGGAATTGACCCGATCAGTAGAACTGGCTTGCCGTAATTTCTTGGCCTGACGCAGCGCATTATCCGCCATCCGATACAGGGCTTTTACATCGACGCCATCTTCTGGATACTGTGCCACACCAGCGCTAAATGTCACTTCCAATGGATTGCCCTGATCGGTGGCAAACGCCGTTTGATGCATTTGTGTAAGGACGGAAATTAAGCGTTGCACCCCGTCTTCACGCGTCATCCCATGCATCCCAATCACAAATTCCTCTCCACCCCAACGTCCGACCACATCTTCACGACAAAATGATTGTCGGAGTAAATGCCCAAATTCTCGGAGAACGGCATCGCCCGTGGCATGTCCATATTTGGCATTGACGTCGCGTAGCCGATCGACATCGAGTACCGCGATCGCGACTGGCGAGTGAGTGCGATCGGCTACGCGAAGAAAGGTTTCCAGATCGTGGGTCGATTTCTGGCGATTAGCAACACCGGTGAGTGGATCGGTTTCCATCAGTTGTCGGAGCAATTTGACGCGGTCTAGACGATTGAGAATCCGGGCGATTAACTCTGATTCGACGATCGGTTTACTCACAAAATCATCCGCGCCCACCGCAAAGGCTTGACTGACAATTGCGGATTCTGAGTGGGCCGTGAAGACAATGATCGGCAAATGGCTCCAGCGTTGATCACTTCGCACGACTTGGCATAGCTCAATCCCACTCACATCAGGAAACTCAACATCCAACAGCAACAGATCGGGTGAGGTGGCTTCTAAGGTTTCCAAAAAATCATGTGGATCAGATAGCGTGAATACTTTTAATCCCCAGGGTTCCAGTATGGTTGTTAAGGCTTCCAACAACATCGTGTCATCATCAACGACTAAGATTTTGAATTGATTGGGTAAGGCTCGCTGCGTTACTTGGATCACCGATTCGATGATCTGAGCGATCGGCATTGACTTCTGTAATAGTAATCGTCCGCCATGGCGTGAGACCGCCAAGCGCTCGGTCAAATTGGTTTGATTGGTGAGGACAATTGCCGGGATTGGGGGTGATTGATGCTGAAGGCTTGATAAGATGATCATTCCCGCTTCAGTTGAATCAAAACATTCGAGATCAATTAAGGCGATTTTGGGCGAATCATTCTCACAAATTTTGGCAATGCTTTTAGCCGTCGAGGCGATTGTCATCTGATAGTTCCACTGTGATAATTCACTTTCGAGTGTATGGAGAAAAGCCCGATCGCGCGATACCACTAATAGCAAATCCGATTTATCAATCGCTGACGGCAATGCTGAATCAGCGCGATCGGCATGAGTTGTGGGGATATCGATGACTTGACGTAGTGTCGCCAGCCGTCCGGCCAATTGTGTTAAGTCCTTTGATTTCAGCGGGGATCCAGTCGCTAAAATTTGCTCCATTTCTTTTGCTAGCCGTGATCCTTCCGCAAAGCCAAAAATTCCTAGCGCCCCAGCGAGCGAGTGTGCCTGTTGGCTGGCTTGTTGATGTCGGGTGGCATCAGGGGGCTGCGATATTACTTGCTCAATGACCGTGATTTGTTTACTAATGCGATCCTGATGCCGCTGCCAAACCGTACTGAGCTTTGATCGCACTGTTTGCTCTGGGGAAGTCGCGACACTCGATGTATCGGGCGGGGTGTCCTTTAACAACCGCAGCCGATAACCCACGCCGTACACCGTTTCCACTAAGTCGGATGGTGCACCGACGGCTTTGATCTTTTGTCGCAACCCCTTGATATGCGTTCTTACCGCCTCTTCGCCCGGTGTATCCTCGTATGTCCACAAATGATCCAAAATGCTGCTACAGCTAAAGACTCGCCGCCGATTACGCAGAAAAAGTTCCAATAGCCCATATTCTTTGGGGGTCAGCGTGAGCGGCTTGGCCTGATACGTGACTTCGCGCGTACTGGGATTGAGTTTGAGTTCGCCCCATTCGAGCCATGCCGTTGTACTCGAACCGCCCCGCCGCAGCAGGGCGCGAATCCGGGCCACTAGCTCTTCTTCATCAAAGGGTTTGACGACATAATCATCGGCCCCGGCATCTAATCCCAGGGCACGATCGTGATGACTATCGCGGCCGGTGAGCATCAGAATTGGCAGTGGCGGCCCACTCCGATCGTGCTCCATCTGTTGTCCCAGTGCCCGAACCCGCCGACAGATCTCAATCCCATCCACGTTCGGCAGTTGAACATCCAAAATCAGCAGGTCATATTCAAAGCTATCAAGTAGCGCCAAGCCCGCAGCACCTGTCGTCGCGACCTCCACGGCATAGCAATGAGCGGTGAGAATGGCCGTCAATGCCTGCGCAGTTAGTTCATCGTCTTCAACGACCAATATTCTCATGCTATTCGAGGCTAGACCACAGGTAATCACTGTAACGGCGATTATATAAAGTTGTCTAGCCATATGGCGATAAACACCCCCGAAATTGTTGTAAATCTTCATAGATAGGATCACAGCCGATTAATATTGACCGATTGTTGTGAGTTGGGATACCAAGTTTGCTGCCACTGGTGCATTTGATGAATTTCCGCTGTTTGAGATTTAATGATTGATTCGGCTTGACGCTGCATTTCTGGACGAGTGGTGTGCTTCAGTAGCATCTGAGCCATGTGAACCGCCATTTGGTGATGCGGGATCATTTGCTGGATGAATGCTCGATCAAAATCATCGGATTGCTTTAGCGCTGCCAAATCCATCGTCATGCCCCTTCCAGCAGACATGACAGGCACATCCGTCTTGTACCATTTTTTGTACCAATTCCGCATCTGGTTGATTTCGCTAGTTTGATTCTGAATAATTGATGTCGCCAAACTCTCGATTTCCGGATGCTTCGCCCGACCAGGAGCTAGCTGAGCCAGGGCGATCGCGCCTTCATGATGCGGGATCATCATTTCAATAAAGTGACGATCGTGCATTTGCCTCATTGGCTTTGGCATCGCGGCTGTTTCGTCAGCCGGAGCCTGGGGTCTGGGGGCAGCATTGAGACTTTGACCCCGATCGCGATTGAGTAATCCGGCGATCGCGCTACTAGCCAGGAGTCCGATCAAGCCGTAGACAAGTAATTTTTTCATTATGCTATCTCCTTTGAGAATCTGAAGATCTCAAATTTCGTAATTTATAATTTAGCCCTAAATTATAAGGAACTTGTGAGCACTATGACGAACGCGTTATCGATTGCCACATCACATCAGCGCCCAGGGGGTTTTCGCTGCAACAGCCAAATGCCCCCCAACATCATAAACGGGATCAGCAATGCCAGATCCAAAGCAAACACAATACTAGTCGGGTGTCCCGTTCTGGTAATCACAGAAGGAATTTGCCCCGTGATGATCAATCCGATCGATTGGATCAAATAGACAACGCTCAGACCAATTGCCGAAACTAACAGATAGGTTCCACGATCGTGCTCACGCCTTCGGTTGACGATCAGCAGCCGACTCGGGGGTGGTCAGTTCTTTCCAGGCGGCCTTAGCCGCTTTAGTCAACCTTGCATCAATGTCTTCAACCTGATGGGCGAGCGTTTGCCAACTGTGGTCGGCGTTCGCCTGTAAGCCTTGGATCGAGTGCTCAATGCCTTGATGGGTTTCCTGGGTCAAATCCGTTGCCGATCGCATTTTTGCTTCTGCCAATCCTTGCAGAGCCTCAACCAGTGCCTGAGTTGCCTGCCTCACTTGACTCATTTCATCCATGGCCGTGGAAGGCGTTGTCGGCATTTCCGATGCTGAAGCCGTAGGCTTTGTTCGTGTTTCTGATTCGGTAGTCATAATTTTCTCCTAATTGAATAATTTTGAGCATTGATCGCTAAGTAGCCAAGTCTTGATGCCACTTCAGTCAATCCGATAATTCTGAGGTCTTCATGTATTTAATTCATAAAGCATCAACTTGAGGAACTTGTGATGATGGCGTCGGTTGATGAAAAACAGCCACGATCGCTCGCATCACAAAGAGCAGCTCAATTGGAGGCGCTCTGCCCTATCTTCACAAGATCCTCAGACTCTTCGCGTATTTTCTCTATATCGTCGGTGTTCTCAATCCAGGATTTTCCATGGCATACCCAAAATTTTCCCGCTTTCTGCGGTTTCTACGTCAAGAGCGATCGATTCCTTAGGCCGATCTGCGGTTGGCACTGCGACATCCTGAGCATACCCCTGACACCTTGCCGATAATTCTTTGGCAATATGGCCTGGTGACACTGAGTCAATTAAATCAGATTTTTGACTGGCTAGAGCGACGCCTGATGAGTGAAATACCATAATTCAGATTACGTAACCACATAGCCGATAGTTTTAGTGTCGTATTTTCCATGAAAATTGCTAATGATTTAAAAGGATCAGCAAGCGATTTTGACGTTGTTGGCGATACCACAGTCCTACCTTTGTGGCTTGCCCGATCGGGTTCTCCAGATTCGTTCTAGCATCTGACGCTGGATATTAAGCTGTTGCGTTTTATGGCGGATGTGCCTGCCACATAGACTTGCAATCAGCGGTATGCCCAAAAGCAGCAGTAATAAACAACCAGTAACTGCGACGTTATTAACATTATTGCTAGTAGCAGCATTAATCTGGCGTTGGGGTGGAATCGATAAGTGGAAGCTATTCATAGATACCTTTCCTTGATCCGTCAACAATTTAATCAACCGAGGGAAATTGCATATCCAAAAAAATTCGCCTATGCACTTGTGGCCAGCTCCGGCGCTGATTTGTGAACATTAAGACGCTGGCCATGCTGCACAACTAGTACTGAACAGCGAGCATGATGCATGACATAATTGCTGACACTACCGATCACTAATTCATTCAAGCCAGAATGACCGCGCCGACCGATAAGAATCAAGTCGGCGTCAATATTATGGGCCAGATGACAGATTGTTTTGCCGGGAGCACCAGCGATTTGGCTGTATTCAACTGCGACACCCGCTTGGCGTGCCTTTTCGGCAAAGTACTTGAGTATCTCCAGTCCTTTCTCCTCATAGGCCCGCCAAAGTTTTTCATAAATTTCGATCACTGAGGCAGTCCCAGTAGAAGGATAATAGTCCGGCCCTAGCATCGTTGGCAGGGTAGGACATTCCGGGGCATCGGATGACGGGACATGCAGTAGCATCAGGCTCGCACCCGTTTGTTTCGCTAAGTCTAATCCCGCTGAAAACACATCTTCATTACGTGGGGATAGATCAACTGCAACGAGTAATTTCGTAAACATATGCGGTCTCCGTTAATCTTCTAGAGCGACACGGTGAAGCGAATTAACTTCCATCCAAGTTTTGGATGGAAGTTAACCAAAATGACTAACCCAGGTCAATCTTCACCGATTTTTTGGTCTCGGTCTTCGCTTTTGGCACGACGAGTCGCAGGAGTCCATCCTTATACTCAGCTTTAGCCTCGGTATTTTGAACGGGCGATGGTAGGCGCACCATGCGCTCAAACTTGCCATACTGAAACTCCGATCGCACCACATTTTTCGCTTCGGTCTTACTTTCGGTTCGCCGCTCACCGCGAATGGTCACTGTGTCATCGGCAACTTCGACATCTAAGTCTTTTGCCTCCATCCCAGGGGTTTCGAGTTTCAGGATGATTTCCTGATCGGTTTCTTCCACCTCGATCGAGGGCACATCGCTAAAGTCCATCACCGATTGCGAATCACTTGGCGCTAACCGCTCGAAGATCTGATTCATCTCCCCCTGGAGTCGTTCCAGTTCATGCATGGGTTGCCAATGTCTCACATCAAGGCGTTCTAGCGCTTGAAATGGCTCGCGTAGTTTGATCGCCATAGTATTCACCTCTGCGGTATTACTAGTTGATTAAATCTCAAATTGGTGATCGCTCAAGTGAGATTCTCTTCGATTTTCCTAACAATGCCAATATAAGCGAAAAATTTGAGGATTTTGTGAAGGTCATCGAAGGCGTTCTGGCAACCATTAGCGAGCATTGCGAAGTTGTCTCAACTGCCGACGTAATCACGCTTTGCGAAATTTTTTCTGTGCCGAGTAAAACAAGTGGGCAGCAGCAGAGTTGTTGGGTTATAAACTCAAAAAACCTTGAAACTCAATCCCAGAGGAGCTTTCAGCGGTTTTTCGCAAAAACGGCTAGAACGTAATGCTGGCATGGCTTTCAGCGATTTTCTTCGCCATATCCCAACAAGTCTACTGTCTTCGGGGCA
>JANOQX010000124.1:0-2777 GCA_031415035.1 Cyanobacteria bacterium VAR_4_metabat_243 | reverse complement strand
GAGGCGCAGGACGGTGACGGGGCTGAGTAATTCATGGGCGAGGTCGCTGGTGAGTTCGCGGCGGCGGGTTTCAACGCCTTGGAGGCTGCTGGCCATGTGGTTGAAGCTGAGACCGAGCTGGTGGAGTTCGGGGATGAGGTTCGGGGAGACGCGGGCATCGAGGTCGCCTTGGGTGAAGACGCGCACGGTTTGCTCCATGGATTTGAGGGGCCGGACGATCAGTTCACTGTCGATTCCGGCCAGGAGCAGAACGCAAAGCAAGCGCGACAAAATATCAATTCCACTGGTGGAGCCGGGAGCGGTGATATTTTGCTTAATGCCGTCCATGATGGCAAAGCCGCCGATCACAACGATCGCGTAGGACACCAGAATGCGATAGCGCAAACCCAGGCGCGCATAATTGCTAGACAGTGACTTCAGCATCTTCAAAGGCATAGCCAATCCCGGTTTTGGTGTGGATAAAGCGTTGTGGTTCGCGACACAGTTTTTGGCGGAGGCGTTTGATGCAGGAATCGACGACGCGGAGGTCTTCGTAGCTGCCCGGTTCCCAAAGTTCCGATAGTTGATCGCGCGTCCAAATCCGGCCTGGTTGACTTGCCATTTTACTCAGGAGATCGAATTCGAGGGGACTCAAGGGGATGTCGAGCCACTGACTGGATGGGGCCGATCGGGTTTGCACGGTGCGCCGATCGAGGTTAATCCGCAGGTGTGGGGTTTGAATCAGTTGGGCGGGGGCGAGTTCTTGGTGCCATTGGTCGCGCCGGAGTAAGGCTCGCACTCGGACGATCAGTTCTTGGGGGCTGAAGGGTTTGGCCATGTAGTCATCGGCTCCGGTGGAGTAGCCGATGATTCGATCAATTTCTTCTGACTGGACGGTCAGCATGAGGATGTAGGGGACTTTGGCCAGTCGGGAATGGCGAATCTTGGTGCAGACTTCGAGTCCGTCCATGTCGGGGAGCCGCAGGTCGAGGATGACCAAATCCGGTTGGTATTGCTGGAAGGCCGTTAGTCCGGTGTTGCCGTCTGGGGCGATATGGCAGGTGTGTCCAGCGCTTTCGATGCAGCGTTGGATGGCGGCGGCGATGTTGGTTTCATCTTCGATGACGAGGATTTTGGCCACGGGAGAAGTTGGGATGAGCGTTAGGTTTTGGGGTTGGGATGTCGTTACATGCGCAATATTTATATGTTCAATCCGGATACGCAGTTGATTGCGGATTGTACTTGCGATTTTTCAGTTCGATCGACCTGATGACCTAAAGTCGGTCATCGACCAGATCGTGGTTGTGTATTGCGATCGGATTTGTCGGGGAAGGCGGGACTGACGCGATCGGTGCCGGAGGGATTGGCGGCAGCGGAGTATCGCGTCGATTTTCGCTAATGCTGCAATCTCCGGTTTTTGGCGACGTTGGCCACACGCATGCCAAATCTGGATGGTTAGCGGCGAAAGCCATGAGTTAAGTGTCGCCTACTGATGGTTTCGCAATGATTAGCAGTAATTGGGTGCTATTTAAAGGCTGAATTTACGTACTATTACGTATAAATTATTTGCTTGAGTAGGAATACTGAACATATATTCCGTATGCACTAGCTTTAGGTTCTGACATGAGTTTTCTTCCCCAAGCAAACGCGGCTCCCGATCGACAATTTGCGAACAATCTGGCATTTGTCCCGATCGCTGATTTGACGCTAAACCCATCGAGCAATCCGCCGAGTCAGTCGTTACTCTTCATCGATTCCGGCGTGGATGATATTCAGACTTTGGTGAATGGCGCGATCGCGGGGACGGAAGTGCATGTGTTGCGATCGGGCGAAGATGCGATCGCGCAGATTACAAATACGCTGTTGGGCCGCAGTGGGATTGAGAGTTTGCAGATTGTGTCCCATGGGAAGTCGGGCGGATTGCAATTGGGGGCGAGCTGGTTAGATGTCCAGAATTTGCCGAGTTATGTGGGGCAGTTGAAGTCCTGGGGCGCGGCGCTGAGTGCCGATGCGGATCTGTTGCTGTATGGCTGTAATGTGGGCGCAGATGCGACTGGTCAAGCGTTTGTGAGTCTGTTGGCGCAGGCGACGGGGGCGGATGTGGCGGCCTCGGATGATGTGACCGGGAATGCGGCATTGGGTGGTGATTGGGATTTGGAGGTGAAGACGGGTGCGATCGAAGCCCCCGTTCTGGAGTCGTCGGATTACGGTTCGGTGTTGGCGACGTTTAGTGTGACGAATACGGATGATAGTGGTCCAGGATCGCTGCGGAATGCGATCGCCCAGGCAAATAGTACAGCGGGACCGGATACGATCGACTTCATCGGTGCAACCTTTACCGATGCCGCCCCTGATACGATTACCCTGACGTCCGATCAACTACGCATCTATAGTAGTGACAGTGGTGGCATCAATCTGATTGGCCCCGGAGCTAATAAGCTGACCGTCAGCGGGAGTAATAACCTTAGCGTTTTTCAAATTGATAATGGCATTGTCAACTTGAGTGGGTTGACGATCGCTAATGGTGTAGGCTTTGGCGGCGGCATTTTCAACGGCGGCACGTTGAGCCTGACCAATAGCACCCTCAGCGGCAATTCATCTCCCGGCGGCGCCGACGGCGGCGGCATTTACAACGAAGGCACGTTAAGCCTTACCAATAGCACCCTCAGTGGCAATTGGACTGAGGACGGCTTTGGCGGCGGCATTTTCAACTCCGGCACGTTGAGCCTGACCAACAGCACCATCAGCGGCAATTCGGCAAGCGGCTATGGCGGCGGCATTAACAAAGAAGGCACGAA
>JANOQX010000123.1:0-30267 GCA_031415035.1 Cyanobacteria bacterium VAR_4_metabat_243 | reverse complement strand
CCGGTGAGGTGCCGAGGACGACTTCTTCGTAGGTGCCGGACTTGACGACCTTCCCCCGCTCCATCATATAAATCCGATCGCAATGCTCGATCGTGCTGAGACGGTGAGCAATGATAATCAAGGTTTTGTGGCCGCCGAGGGTTTTGACCGCGTCGCTGACCAGGAGTTCGGTGGCGTTATCCAGGGCCGAGGTGGCTTCGTCGAGGACAAGCACTTCCCGATCGTGGTAGATAATCCGCGCAATCCCCACTCGCTGCCGCTGTCCGCCGGAAAGTCGGGTGCCGCGTTCGCCAAGGACGGTTTTGAGTCCCTCGGGTAGGCGTTCGACCAGTTCTTCCAGTTGGGTGACGGCGATCGCTCGTTGCAGCCGCTCATGGTCGATCAAATGATCCGGCACGCCAAAGGCGATGTTGCGTTCCAGGGTGTCGTCGATCAGGAAGATATTCTGCGGCACGTAGCCGATCATGTTCTGCCACGCCCGCAGGTCGTCGTAGATCGACGCACCATCCACGGTGATGTCGCCTTGATTCGGCGTCAGCAAGCCGAGAATCATATCGATTAGCGTCGTTTTGCCCGCGCCCGATCGGCCAATAATCCCGATCGATTCGCCGCGTTTCAGGGTGAGGGACACCCGATCGAGGGACGGTTCGGCGCTGGCGTTGTATTGGTAGGTGATGTTTTTGAGGTTGATGTCAGTTTGGAAGGGGAGGGTGCGGAGTTTGCCCTGGAGTCGTTCGAGACCATCGCGCCGATCGGCGGCGATCAGTTCGGGGGAGAGTTTTTCCAGCTCCTTCAGGTCGTGGTACATGTTGTCCAAGGAATACTTGGCGTAGCGCACGTTGCTAATCGAACCGACCATCGTGATCAGCGCGGGCAACATCCGCACCGACGCCAGGGCGAAAATCCCCAGTACCGAACTCAGGCTTTCGCGATTGTTCGGGTACATGTAGGTGTAGAGAAACGTAAAGGCGACGAGAAACGACACCATGAATGCTTCGAGGGCGTAGCGTGGCAGATTGCTAAAGGCAATGAACGCGGCGGTGGAAGTGGCGTAGCGATGGGTTTCGGCGTTGGCCTGCTGTTCAAAGTAGGTTTCGCAGCCCAGGATCCGGACTTCTTTGATCCCCCCGAGGGCGTGGTTGACGATGCGGATGGTGGACTCGAAGGATTCGGTTTTGTCGCGGCCCCAGCGGGTAATCCGGTGTTTGAAGTGCTGCAAGATGCCGAAGGCGACCAAGAACATGCCGCTGACCACCAGCATCGCCATGCTGTTCACGAACAGCAGCAGAATAATAATCGCGGCAATCACACAGGCATTGGATACGATGAACAACTGCGGCATCACCACCGTGGTGGTGAATTGCTCGGTTTCGTTCACCATCTTCTGAATCAATTCCGCCGAATTGTGGGTCAGGTGATAGGTGTAGGGGGCGCGGGTGTAGGTGTACATCAACCGGGCGAACAGCTTGCCGCGCTGGGCGTAGCTGAACTGGAAGATGTAGCGTTGGACGCAGAAGGTGACGTAGGACTTGAGGTAAGTTACCAGGACGACCGCGACGCCGAAGTAGGGCAAGATGTCATTCGGATGCTTCGCCAGATAGTGTAGCCCGAACCGGTGGAGCAGCTGCGGGATGATCGGGTATTGCTGGGCGAAATTGGGATTGGTGACGAGGGCAATGAACGGGCCGATCAAGCCAATGCCGATCGCCTCGAAGAAGGCGGCAAGGACGGCCCCGAGGACCAGAATTGCGAGTTTTTTGCGACTTGCGGCGAGGACGTAAAGGAATCGGGTTAGATAATTAAGCATTTGCTTCGGCGACCTCACTCACACTGCACCCCAAGGCATATACCAGAATCACATTGACCCCCAAGCATTCACTGTGGGGTCGTGAATCGCGACCGGCTAAAGAATAATACATACGGATCAATATAGATATGCAGGGCAGCAGCAATTTATCCACCGATTCGCCGATCGGTCTCATGACGCAATCCGGTGTACTCATCATTCCCTGCGGCCGATCGGAATCAACGTCTTGGCCGCAAGACCGCATTCCTTAGTCTATCGGCAATCGGCCCGATCGCTAATCCCGCTTAAGTTTGGGTCTGAGTCGCTTTTATCGTAGGCGACGGCATTCATTCTCCTGCCAGCCTTTATTTAGTCTTTAAATAACCGCGAGCGAATCGGGCTGACTTGGGATCCGAGTGAAGAGTCCGTAAAGGGCATTGCCCCCGCTGCGATCGGAGGATAGATTTTGGCATGGGGATCTGCGAATCGTGGGGCGGGTTTGGGGCATAATGCGGGCAGCTCAATTGTCAGACGTGACAATTCATTCAAGTGTCCCGATCGGTAGTTTTGATGCTAAAACTGAACAGTATGCTTCGGCTACTGCGCTCTTGGCAGTCTACTGGCTATATTTATCACGCTTATGCAAGACTCTAAAGCCACCTGAATAAGATCATTTACCTCTGTAATTTCCCGGATCGTCCTGATTGATCCACTGGTTACAGTTAGAACTAATCACCTAATCCCTAATTTTGGTATTGCAATGCTTTTTCCGCAACGTCAGCGCGCCTCCACGTTGATTTTCACACTTTCTTGCCTGAGTGTGTCCGCGCCGCTGTGGGTGGCAACTGCCGCGATCGCTGCGCCAACAGTCTTTGGTGGTGCGTCGGCCTTGCCGCCGTCGGCCCCCTACGAATCCCGCAGCCCTGTGGTGGCGCAGGACTACACTTTGGGGCCGGGCGATCGGGTGAAGATTGACGTATTCAAAGTGCCGCAGTATAGCTTGGAGAGCCAAGTGCTGGTGGATGGCACGATTAGTTTGTCCCAGGCGGGACGGATTAGTGTGGAGGGATTGACGTTGGATCAGGCGAGTGCGTTGGCCTCCCAGCGTTACGGCAAGCTGTTGCGCTATCCCACGGTGTCGGTGACGCTGCTGACGCCGCGCCCGATTCGGGTCGGGGTGGCGGGCGAAGTCGGGCGGCGCGGTTCCTATGACCTGTCCGTGGGCGCGGAGCTGAACAATACCGCCCCAGTGCAGTTGCCGACGGTGACGCGGGCGCTGAAGGTGGCGGGCGGGATTACCCAGTCGGCGGACTTGCGGCGGATCCAGGTGCGACGGCCCCAAGCGAGCGGCGGCGATCAAGTGATCACGCTGAACTTGCTGGAATATGTGCGCGGCACGCGGCCCCGTGAGGATATCCAGTTGCGCGATGGCGATTCGCTGTTCATCCCAACTGCTGACCAGACCAGTTTGGAAGAATCCTACGAGATTGCCACGACGAGCTTCTCCGGCGATCGGATTCAGCCGTTGAACGTGACGGTGGTGGGCGAAGTCTATCGACCGGGGACTCATACGGTGGAGAGCAGCGTCCGGGTCGAGCAGGCCGGGACACCGGGCACACCCCGCGATGCCTTAAACCAAACCCGAATTTATCCGACGATTAGTCGGGCTTTGCAAAGCGCCGGTGGGATTAAGAACCTGGCTGATGTGCGGAATATCTCGGTGCGGCGGATTACCCAGTCGGGTGCCACCAAGGAATTTAACATCGATCTCTGGAAGCTGCTGCAAGAGGGCGATCAGAAGCAGGATTTGATTCTGCAAGACCGCGACACCGTGATTGTGCCGACGGCCAAGACCCTGTCGGCCCAAGAGAGCGGCACGTTGCTAAGTTCGACCTTTACGCCCGATCGCATTCGGGTCAGCGTGGCGGGCGAAGTCGGTACGCCAGGGGTGCTACAAATTGCGCCGAATACCCCGTTGAATACGGCGATTTTGACGGCGGGCGGGTTTAATCAAAAGGCGAATAAGAAGTCGGTGCAGCTGATGCGGCTGAATCCCGATGGGACGGTGACCAAGCGGGATATCGCGGTGAATTTTGCCCAGGGCGTGGATGAGCAGAAGAACCCGCTACTGCGGAACGAAGATGTGATCGTGGTGGGCAAGTCGAACCTTGGCACGATTACTGAAGGCGCTTCCACCGTATTTAATCCCTTGGGGGCGATCGTCGGGGTCTTCCGTGCGATTTTTGGTGGCAACTAAAAGGCGGCTGAACCGCTTTAACCATCTTGTCTGTTTTGTTGGAGCCGCTGGCTCCGTCGTTTGATTCCACCAACTAGCGTTTTTTGTGCAGAGGTTCACCATGGATAACGGACAACTCCCATCGCCGCAAAATGGCAGCATCAAGCGGCCGCCCTGGTTGCCTGGAGCGAATCAAGCGATCGTCGCGAATGATACCCTGAGCTTTAGCGAGATGGGGGCGACGCTCAAGCGCTACGCTTGGCTGATCGCTTTGACCACCTTGGGTTTGGGCGGTTTGGGCTACGTGGTGGGGAAGCTGAATCCGTCCTATGTCGGGTCATTGCAGGTGTTGGTGCGGACGAAGACGACCTCCGATGACGTGCTGCGGAAGCTAACGCCCGCCTTGAACTCGGGGCAGACGGATGGCGGCGGTGGCGGCGACAAAACCGAGCAAGTCAGCGGCACCAAAATGCATTTGCTCTCGACGGAGCCAGTGCTGAAACCCGTGGTGGACAAGCTGAAGCCGCAGTACGATATGGAATGGTGGAAACTGGCGAAGGATGTGAAGATCAAGCCGATCGTCAACACCAACGTCCTCGATGTGAAATATTCCGGCGCGGACAAGGAAAAGGTGAAGGCTGTGTTGACGGCCCTGGGCGATGGCTACGTGGCCTACAGCTTGGAAGAGCCGAAGGCCGATGTGCAGAAGGCGAAGGAATTTCTCGATTCGCAGTTGCCTGCGTTGGAAAGTCGGGTGAGCCAGTTGCAGACGGAATTGCAGAACTTCCGCCAGAGCAATAATTTCTATGAGCCAGCTTCCCAGAGTGCGGCGGTCAGCGATCAGCTGAACACCTTCCGCAAACAGAAGATGGAAAACCAGGTGGCCCTCGACCAATCGGTCGCCCGCTACCAAGAAATCCAGTCCGCGAATCAGTCCCCCGGCGAAGCAAAAGTGGCCTTGGCCCTGACCGAAAGCCCGCGTTACCAGGCGCTGTTGCAGCAGCTCAGCACCCTGGACAACCTGATTGCTGAGAAAGCGGCGATCTTCCAGCCCGATCACGAAGAAGTGTTGATTCTGCGCGACCAGCGGCAACAGTTGGTGCCATTCCTGGAAACCGAAGCGCGGCGGGTGCAGGCGGAAGCCGCCAGTCGGGTGAAGGATTTGTCGGCCAAGGATGACGCCCTGCGGACGAATGAGGCTGGACTGACCCAGGATGTCAAAGGCTTGGGCGCATTGGCCCGCCGCTACACCGACATCCAACGGGAATTGGAAATCGCCACGGTGAACCTGAATCAACTGTCCGCCACCCGATCGACTCTGGACTTGAACACGGCCCAGCGCCAAACCCCGTGGCAGATTGTCGCCCCGGTGATCAATCCCGAACTCACCAGCGTTTGGCAAAATACCCTGCTGGGCGCGTTGGGTGGATTGGTGTTGGGTTCGCTGTTGGCCCTGGCGGTCGATCGTTCGAAGAACGTTTACCACAGCGCCTCGGCGATCAAGCAAGCCTACAAGTATCCCGTCCTGGCGACGATCCCGCACAACCGCGAGTTGGGCCAAACCCAGCCGATGAGTCTGTCTCAGGCGGCGTTTGCCTCGAATCGTCGGCGGAAGTTTGGGATGCTGCCGTTCCTGGAAGCGCTGCGATCGTTGCAGACCAATCTGCGCCTGTCGAATGCCGATAAGTCGATTAAGTCCGTGGTGATTAGCTCGGCGACGCCGGAAGATGGCAAATCGACGATCGCCGCCTATCTCGCCCAAGTTGCGGGTTCCATGGGCAATCGGGTGTTGCTGGTCGATGCCGAAATGCGTCGCCCCCAAATCCACAACCGCATGGGCCTGCAAAACAATCGCGGCCTGAGTGACCTGCTGGTGTCGAATGCCAGCCCCCGCGAGTTCATCGTCGAAGCGAATGACAACGTCGATGTGCTGACGGCGGGCCAATTGCCGCCCGATCCCGTGGCGCTGCTGTCGTCCCAGCGGATGCACCAGTTGATGGAACAGTTTGCCCGTGAGTATGACATCGTGATCTACGATACGCCGCCGTTGGCCGGGTTTGCCGATGCGCATATCGTGGCGACCCATACCGATGGCTTGCTATTGGTGACACGAGTCGATCAGACGAAGCAGGCGATGCTGGATCAGGTGATCGAAGGCTTGAGCCTGGTGCCGACCAAGGTGTTGGGCATCGTGATCAATGATTCCCGTCAGCCGATGAACCCCGGATTGTATTCGTCCTACTACGATTTTCAGGATGTGCCGAAGACGCCGTTGACCATGACGACGCTGCGGCGGTAGGCCGGGTTTGGCCCGGTTAATTTAACGTACAGTGTGCCGCTCGGTGGAGGTGTTTGCCTGCTTCACTGGGCGGAATTCGGGTATTTACGGCCAGTCGGTAGAAGTGGTTGAACCGATCGCGATTGACGCCGATCGGCAAGCTGGCAGCGCGCTCGGCCAGAAAAGTTTTTTGGAATTGGGCCGTAGTTGCGGCCGTGAGCGCATCGCGGGTCGGGACGATGCAGCGCTGGCAGGGGTTGATCCCCTGGAATTGGACTTGGCCGATCGTGAATAAGCGGGGGATTTCGGCTTGGTCGAATAATTGATCTTCCCAAAAGGCGGGTACGTCCGTCAGTTCGAGATTGGTGCGGAAACGGCGACGCATTTCGGCCCCGTCGGTGCCGGGATACCATTGGCTCACGGTTTCGAGGCTGGCGTGGCTGACGATCGTCGGGCCGGGAGACGCCAGATCATCGGGAAATCCGGTATCGGTATTTTGGATCAATGCCACTCGGAAGCCGAAGTAATCACTCAGCCAACCTCCGAGCTGGGACCGATCGGCGTCGAGGTGAAAGGTTGTCGTTGGATCGAATTGCACCCCAATGGTGAGGGTGCGATCGGCCAGATTAAACGTCGATCGCAGGCGTTGGATTACACCCGTGCGTTTGGCGTTGACGATTTTTTGGTCGGCGTCGATCAGGGCAAATTCCCGATCGTGCTGGAGGGCACCACTCGGGAGGATGGTCGCGGATGGAACATCAATGCCATCGAGGGATTTGATCGGAAAGAGCGTGATGCGGTTGAGTGTGGCGGGCATAGCGGTCAGGCTCCGATGCGACATCTTCTGAGGTAGATGATTACGCCACGATCGGCAAGTGTTACCCTAGAATATCTTAGGCTGGTTTGATATGCGACTCGCTGGCTGCCCCGTTCTTGATTGTTTCTGTGAGTATTGGCTATGTCTGATTTACCGGTAAATCCCATTTCGACGCAGTTGTCGCCGACCTATGACGGTGTGTGGCAAACCCAGTCATCGGAACAGGTGGTGGCGGCGCTTCAGTCCGATCGGGAGCGCGGATTGTCAACGCAGCAAATTACCGATCGGCAGATTAAGTTCGGTCTGAATGAACTCGTCGAAAAGGCGGGCCGCAGCACTTGGGAAATCCTGTTTGATCAGTTCAAGAACATCATGTTGGTGTTGCTGATTGGAGTGGCGATCGTTTCGGGGATCATGGACATCGTGTCGCCATCGCAGGGCGATATTCCGTTCAAAGATACGATCGCGATTCTGGCGATTGTCCTACTGAACGGGATTTTGGGCTACCTCCAAGAAAGCCGCGCTGAAAAGGCCCTCGCCGCCTTGAAACAACTTTCCTCGCCGCGTGTGCGGGTGATCCGCGATGGTCGGATCAGCGAAATCGACTCGAAGCAGTTAGTCCCTGGCGACATCATGCAGGTGGAAGCTGGGGTGCAGATCGCCGCCGATGGCCGGATCGTCGAAGCGGCCAATCTGCAAATCCGCGAATCGGCCCTGACGGGCGAAGCCCAAGCCGCGAATAAACAGGCGAACAAGATTTTGGCGGCGGATGCGGCCCTGGGCGATCGGGTGAATTTGGTCTACCAAGGCACGGAAGTGGTGCAAGGCCGGGGGACGATCGTCGTCACGGGCACAGCGATGCAGACCGAACTCGGCAAAATTGCCACGATGCTCCAGGACGTGGAGAACGAACCGACGCCGTTGCAGCAGCGGATGGATCAACTGAGTAATGTCCTGGTCTTGGGTGCGATGGTTTTGGTCGGGATTGTGGTCGTGGGGGGGATGGCTTACAGCTGGTTCTTCATGTCCAATGCGTCCCAACTGAAGAACTTCCAGGAATTGGTCAAGGTGGCGCTGTCGATGGCGGTGGCGGTGGTGCCGGAGGGTTTGCCCGCCGTGATTACGGTGACCTTGGCCCTGGGGACGCAGCGGATGGTCAAGCGCAACGCCCTGATCCGCAAGCTGCCAGCGGTCGAAACCCTCGGATCGGTGACCCATATTTGCTCCGATAAGACCGGGACGCTGACCCAGAACAAGATGGTGGTGCAGTCCTTGCATCCCCACAGCGCCTCGATTCAGGTGTCGGGCCAGGGCTACATTCCCACGGGCCAGTTCAGCATTGGCGGTCAACCGATCGCTGCGGCGGCGGCCCCGGAACTGCGATCGCTGCTGCTGGCCTGTGCGGTGTGTAATGATGCGGTATTGCAGGAAAACGATAATCAGTGGGGCATCCTGGGCGATCCGACCGAGGGCGCATTGGTCGTCGCCGCTGCCAAGGGGAATATCGAACGCGATCAGTGGAATAGCAAATTGCCGCGTCAAGGCGAGTTTCCGTTCTCGTCGGAACGCAAGCGGATGAGTGTGATTGTGGCGGATACGGCGGGGAGTTTACGATCGGAGCTAGCGGCATGGAATACGCCCTACCTAATGTTTACCAAAGGTTCGTCGGAGCTGATTCTGGAGCGTTGTAGCGAAATGCAGGATGGCGCGACGATCGTCCCGTTGACCAGCGCCCAACGCCTAAGCATCTTGGCGAAAAATAACGAACTGGCCGGGAAAGGCCTGCGCGTCTTGGGGTTTGCTTGCAAGCCGTTGACCCAGGTGCCGGGGGAAGATACCGAGGATTCGGCGGAGCAGGGGCTGACCTGGCTGGGCTTGATCGATATGCTGGATGCGCCGCGTCCCGAGGTGAAGGATGCTGTGGCCCGCTGTCGGACGGCGGGGGTGCGGACGTTGATGATTACGGGGGATCACCAGTTGACCGCCATGGCGATCGCCGAGCATTTGGGCATTGCGCAGCCGGGGGAAGTGGTGCTGACGGGGCGCGACTTGGAGCAGCTCGACCAGCGTGAACTGGAGCAGCAAGTCGAAAAAGTCAATGTCTATGCCCGCGTTGCGCCGGAGCACAAACTGCGGATCGTCAAAGCCTTGCAAAACAATGGCAAAATCGTGGCGATGACGGGTGATGGCGTGAATGACGCACCCGCGCTGAAGCAGGCGAATATCGGCGTGGCGATGGGGATTACCGGAACGGACGTGAGTAAGGAAGCCAGTGACATGGTGTTGCTGGATGATAACTTCGCGACGATTGTGGCGGCCACCGAAGAAGGCCGCGTGGTCTATACCAATATCCGGCGATTTATCAAATACATTTTGGGTTCGAATATTGGTGAGGTGCTGACGATCGCGGCGACGCCGCTGGTGTTGGGTGGGATATTCGACGTGCCGTTGTCGCCGTTGCAGATTTTGTGGATGAACTTAGTGACCGATGGCTTGCCAGCTTTGGCGTTGGCCGTGGAGCCAGCGGAGCCGAATGTGATGAATCGTCCGCCGCATGACCCGAAGGAGAATATCTTTGCGCGGGGCTTGGGGACTTATATGATCCGGGTGGGGATTGTGTTGGGGGTGATTTCGATTACGTTGATGTATTTTGCCTATGGGTATGCGCAGAAGACGTATCTGGGTGACGATCGGGGCATGTGGAAGACAATGGTATTCACCACGCTCTGTATTGCTCAAATGGGTCACGCGATCGCCATTCGATCGAATACCCAATTGACCATGAATTTGAGTCCTTGGACGAATCCCTATTTGTGGGGTTCGGTGGTGATTACCACGTTGCTGCAATTGGCGTTGATCTACGTCGAGCCGTTGCGGAATTTCTTCGGGACGCATTATCTGACGGGAACGGAATTGGCGGTGTGTTTTGGGTTTAGTGCGTTGATGTTTGTCTGGATTGAAGGGGAGAAGTTGTTCATGCGATCGAGCCAGAAAGCCGCCCGATTAGGTGCGGATTCGGAATGGGGGTAATTGCATCGGATTAATTTATTGCTTGGGGTGACGCGTGTCACCCCTTTTTTGTTTGGGGAATGACACAAAAGCGGCTAAAACCGCTATTCCATGGTGTAATAGGGTGATCGCGCTGCCGTTGAAGTCATGTATTTGAAGTCGTTGGAACTGAAGAATTTTCGCAATTATGCGGCCCAGTCGATCGACTTTACAGCGGCGAAAACCATTCTGTTGGGCGACAATGCCCAGGGCAAGTCAAATCTATTGGAGGCCGTGGAGCTGCTGTCGGCCCTGAAGTCCCATCGCACATCGCGCGATCGGGATTTTGTGCGAGATGGGACGGCGATGGCGCAGATTGTCGGTCAACTGCGGCGGGAGACCGGGGATGTGGAACTGGCGATGACCCTGCGGGAAACGGGACGCCGATCGGTGGCGCAAAATGGCGTCGGACTGCGGCGGCAGCTCGATTTCCTCGGGACGCTGAATATGGTGCAGTTTTCCTGCTTGGATCTGGATTTGGTGCGGGGCGGGCCGGACGAACGGCGGCGGTGGTTGGATGGCTTGTTGGTGCAGTTGGAGCCGATCTACGCCTATGTGTTGCAGCAATATTCGCAGGTGTTGAAGCAACGGAATGCGTTGCTCAAACAAATGCAGCGGGCGTTGACCAAACGCGATCGGCTGGCCTTAGACGGCGGCGACATTCCGGCCATGCCTGATCCCCAGGATTTGGCTTTGTGGGACGCGCAGTTGGCGGTGGCGGGGGTGCGGGTGATGCGACGGCGGGCCAGGGCGATCGCGCGCTTGGCCCCGATTGCCGAGGCCTGGCATCGATCGATCAGTGGGCATAAAGAAATCCTCGAAATCCGCTACTGTCCGAATGTGCCCATGCTGAATGACCAGCCGGGGGATATTCAAACCGCGTTTCTCGAAAAGATTCAGGTGCGAGCCATGGCGGAGAAATACCAAGGCAGTTCGATGGTCGGGCCGCATCGTGACGAGGTGGAATTCGCGATCGATGGGACGCCCGCCCGGCAATATGGCTCCCAGGGCCAACAACGCACATTGGTCTTAGCGTTGAAGCTGGCGGAGCTAAAACTGATCGAAGAGGTGATTGGTGAACCGCCCCTTTTACTATTGGATGATGTGTTGGCCGAACTGGATCTGAGTCGGCAGAATCAATTGCTCGAAGCGATTCAAGATCGATTCCAGACGTTGATTACGACGACCCATCTGGGATCGTTTGATGCCCAGTGGTTGAATTCGTCGCAGATTTTGTATGTGGAGGCGGGGCGGTTGTTGACCCAGGATGAGCGAGCCGAGCCGTTTTAGGGCGAGGCGGGGGGCTGGAGGGAGAGCAGTTGTTGGGTCAGTTCTTTCCAGCGTTTGGAGATGGCGCTTTGGGTCATGCCAAGTTCGGCGGCGAGTTCGGTTTGGCGTTTGCCCGTGAGTTTGGCTTGCCAGAGTTTGAAGAAATATTTTTCGGGATGCGCTTGGTCGATCGCCGTAATGGCGGCGATCCCCCGTTCGACCCAATCGAGGCAGACCAAATGCTCCAAGGCATTAAATTCATCAGCGACCAGTTCGATCCAACTGCTGTCCCCATCGCCGATCGTTTGGTCGAGGCTGGTGCAGGATTCGCGGTTGGCTTTGCGGACGAGATCGATGATTTCATAGCGGGCGACGCAACTGGCCCAACGGTAAAATGCGGCGGCATCCCCGTCCCGAAATTTGCCCGCCCGAAAGGCTTGGAGGACTTTGATTTGGGCGGATTGCAGGGCGTCTTCCCAGGTGAGGGTGCTGCCTCGGGTTTGTTTGCGGGCGATCTGGGCTAATTGCTGGCGGTGGGCGGGATCGAGGAGTAAGCGCTCGCCATCGATCGGGCTAGATGGAAGCGGCAGGATGCAGGCAGAAGGGGTCGTGACCATTGTGAATTCAGGGAGATTGAGGGGGTAATGCACATGGAGTTGGTCGGTTTCTGGGGATTGCGACTGACCTTGTGATTAACACTACAAGAGTGCCCTGGTATTTTTCCGGTGCCACAGTGCCAAAACTTCGATCGTCACGCGGTTTGGCGGATGGCGGGGGCGTTGCGTGGACTGCGCACAGAACCCGCCCCTCGACTAGAAGTCGGGGCTAATAGCACAAGTCCCAAAGGGACTGAATTATGAGTCCGGTCAGGACTTTAGCCCATAGCCCCGACTTCTAGTCGTGGGGCGTTCTCGGCCGTAGTCCGACAATTCGCCAACTGAATTATGTAGGGGGCAGCGCGATCATCCAGCGCCCGATCGGATTAACCCGCGATCGGGCATTCCGGCGTCTCCAGCACCAGCTGATAAAACCCCAAATCCAACCACTGGTCAAACTTAAATCCGGCTTGTTTGATCGTCCCGGCATGGGTGAATCCCAGCTGTTCGTGCAGGGCGATGCTGGCGGTATTGCGCATATCGATGCCACCGATGAGCGTGTGATATTGCTGCTGTTGGGCGGCGGTGATCAGCTGTTGCATCAGCGATCGACCAATCCCCTGACCCCGATGATCGATGTGGACGTAAACCGAATGCTCGATCGCGTATTTGTAAGCGGGCCGATCGCGGAAGATGCCGTAGGTGGCGAATCCTAGCAGTTGGGTTTGATCATCGATCGCGCCAATCACCGGATAGTTACTCGCCGCTTTGGTGTTGAACCAGGCGCGCATATTGTCGATCGTCCGGGGTTCGTAATCGTAAATGGCGGTGGTATTGACGATCGCTTCGTTGAAGATTTCGAGGATGGCGATCGCGTGGGATGCGTAGTTACATTGGATAAATTGCATGACATTTTCTCAATCAATAAAAAAGCGGAGCGAACATCACTGCCCACTCCACTAACCGAATCACTAAACATCAAACTAGAAAATCTGATTCAACACGGTTTCCAACTTCGCCACCGCCCGATCGACATCCATTAACTTGTCGAGTCCAAACAACCCAATGCGGAACGTCTGGAAATCCGCTGGCTCATTGCATTTCAACGGGACGCCTGCGGCGATCTGCAAACCTGCGGCCATGAATTTTTTGCCCGTTTGAATTTCCGGATTATCGGTGTAGCTGACCACGACGCCCGGTGCTTCAAATCCCGGAGCCGCAACGCTCTTCACGCCTTTATTGCGTAAAACGGCGCGCACCCGATCGCCCAATTCCTGCTGCGATTTGTGCGCTTGCTCAAAGCCGTAGGTGCCCGTTTCCCGCATCACCGCGAGGAAACTGGTTAGCGCATCAGTCGGCATCGTTGCGTGGTAAGCGTGGCCGCCATTTTCGTAGGCCTGCATAATCTGCAACCACTTCTTCAAGTCGCAGGAGAAGCTGGTGCTGGTGGTGGTTTCGATCAGCGCTAAGGCCCGATCGCTGAGCATTACCAATCCACTACAAGGTGATCCGCTCCAACCCTTCTGCGGCGCACTAATTAGCACGTCCACGCCACAAGCCTCCATGTCCACCCAAATCGTGCCCGAGGCAATGCAGTCCAGGACGAAAATCCCGCCGACTTCATGCACAGCGGCGGTGACAGCTTTAATGTAGTCATCCGGCAAGATGATGCCCGCCGAGGTTTCCACGTGGGGCGCGAACACCACATCGGGTTTTTCGGCTTTGATCGCGGCGACGACTTCGGCGATCGGGGCCGGGGCAAAGGCCATTTGCGATCCCTCGGCGACGGGCCGCGCCATGATCACGGTGCTCTTCGCGGGAATGTTGCCCATCTCGAAAATCTGCGACCAGCGGAAGCTAAACCAGCCATTGCGAATCACCAGACAATTCTTGCCCGTGGCAAATTGGCGGGCGACAGCTTCCATGGCGAAGGTGCCGCTGCCGGGCACAATCACCGTGGCCTGTGCGTTATAGACCTGCTTCAACGTCGCCGAAATCGCCTTCATCGTTCCTTGGAACGACTGCGACATGTGGTTGAGTGCCCGATCGGTATAAACGACGGAATATTCTAAAAGTCCATCCGGATCAATATTCGGAAGTAAGCCAGCCATAGGTGCCTCTTGTCGCTAACACGCAAAATCTCGTCCTCTATGCAGATTAACGCATTTCCCGATCACCGTGCAGCGAGAATTTCGGCAAACCAGGACTCGACCCGATCGGCCATGGCGGCGAGGGAATATTCGGTTTCGGCTTGGGCGCGACAGGCGGCGCGATCAATTTTGTCAATGTCGCGAATGCCGTTGACCAAGGCGGGCACCACATCCGGTTCCACCAGCCAGCCCGTTTCACCGTGACGGACGATCGCCGCTGGGCCGCCCCGATCGTAGGCCACTACGGGCACGCCGCAAGCCAATGCTTCGATCGCCACATTGCCAAAGGCTTCGACCCAATGGGGCGTCATCAGTAAGCCCCGCGCCTGTCGCAGTTGGGTTTGCAATGCCGTGGTTTCGACAAAGCCGCAATACTCGATCGGGGCGGCGGGGTAATTGGTTTGGATTTGTCGCCAGTAGTCGCGATCCTCGACGACGCCGAAGATCTTCAGTTTCACATCGGCCTTGGCGGCGGCGGCGACGGCATCCTGCAAGCCCTTCTCCGGCGCAATGCGGCCGACCCAGGCGAGATAATCACTGGGTGCGGCGCAGAACTCGTACTGGTCGATGTCAAAGCCATTCTTCAGATTATGGGCGTCCTTGGCCCACTTAAAGGTGGCGGCTTGGGCCAGACTGTGGACGCCGAGGGTGGCGGGATAGCGATCGGCGACGGTTTGGATCACGGTATCCATCGCCTCGGAGAGCGAACCCATGCTGACCAAATGGGCGATCGGGGTGCTAAAAAACGGTGTCAAATAGAACGGCAGCCAATCGTAGGCAAAATTCACCAAAACATCGTAATGCTGCTGCTGTTGGCGGGCGTAGTCCCACATCCGACCCAACACCGCATCACTCGGCAAGGTCACCAAGGCGTCCCGGCTTTGGCTCTGGGCGCTAATCTGCAAACTTCCCGGCAACGCAATCAGTTCAAATTCGGCTAAGACGGAGGTCTGGGGTGCGACGATCGTCACCTTATGGCCCTGCCGCGCCAAGGCGATCGCCAAATTCTTCAACGTCAATTCAACGCCACCGCCCAATCCCGAACCCAAGGGGCCAACGGGCGTGGAAAGAAATAATAAACGCAGGGGCCGCTCGAAACGTGACACAGGCAAACGCACCGCAACATCCCCTGTATCCTACATCATCCGATACGTTCGGGGGCACTGGCACTTGCCGAACTGGCGCTGCCCGACAGCACCGCAAAACTGTGTTCATCCAAGCCCACAGGCCGAATCCGATTCAGTTGCTTCAAGGCCCAATTCGCGGTGTCTCGGACTTCTTCCTCGGGATCATCGATCGCGCATTTTTGCACCATCTGACTAATCTGGGCGACCAAATCATAGATCCGGGTCAAATCGCGAATCGCATTTTTGCGGACATCGGCGCTATCGTCCTGCAACGAAATCGCCAAGGCTTTGCTCATCGGCTTAATCGTCCGGGTGCCAATTTCCGAGAGGGCGGAGAGGATCAGACTGCGCTGCTTCGAATCGGCTTCGATCATCAGATCGACCAGTGGCTCCACCGCCCGCGTGTCGCCCCATTGCCCCAGATCCCAAATCGCTTTGCGGCGTTTGACTGGATCGGGGTTCTGAATTTCCTTGAGCAGGTTTTCCACGGCTCCGACTTGCGGGAGGCGGCTCGGGCGGCCCAAGCCCATGGTCGGAGTGCGGGTGACGAGTTCGCCGTCGATCGCCCGCGATCGGGGTTCATCGGTGACGACGGTGGTGGGGACGACGATCGCGGCGGCGTGAACGGCGGGTTTGGTGGATGGCGTTGGGACAACCCTGGCTTCGAGGGTGGTGTGGCGGGCTTCGAGGGTAACTGGGGTGGCGATCGTCATGGGAGCGGCGATCGGGGTTGCGATCGGGGTTGCGATCGGCATCAATCGCGTCCGATCGGCCATTGGCAAAACCTGCTCCGTCGCCGTTAGCGGCTCCGCGCCATCGACATCGGCAAAGGCGGCATCGAGCTGATCGATATCCAGCGGTTCGACAAACTGGGCGGCGTCGTATTCATGCAGATCGCTGGCAAATTCGGCTTGCTCGGCAGCCAATTCCTGGTCGGTGATTTGGCGGGTGGGCGGGCGGGCGGTCTTGATCTGCGAGAGGGATTCTTCGAGCTGGCTCGGGGCGGCGGGGCCAAGTTCGGCCAGGGTGCGGTATTGGGTCACGGCGCGATCGACTTGGGCGGCTTGTTTGCCGGAGTTGCGCCCGAGGCGATAGAGACCGATCGCGCCGCCCGTCACCGCGACGGCGGCACCGCCGCCGATCAACCAGGGGAATGGCGCGCTAGCGGTGACATTGTTTTGGGCGACCACGGCTTTAGTGGCCGGGGTTTTGGTGGCCGGGGATTTGGTCGTCGAGGGTTTGGTGGCCGGGGCTTGGGTGGCCTGGCCGATCGGCGGCGCGAGGCCCGCCATTAATGCGCTGAGCAAGCTCAACTGAAAAAAGAGACGCCAGTTCATAAACCGATCCAAAAGATGACAGCGGGGGGAGATATTGCTTAGGATGCGCCCAAGTTCCCAAAAAATCCCACCCTGTGGCAATTATTTCGATCGGTTCTGTGGTGAATTAGGACTTTTGCTCGCTGGAAAGCGGGATTTTGGCGGGGAATGGCGCGGCGGTGCCCGTGGGCGCGGGATCCTGAATCGGTTGCCAGCGATCGCGCTGATTCAACAAATAAATGCTCACCAGGGTCAGGAGGACCCCGATCGATTGCACCGTCGTCAGCGTCTCCGCTAGGAAAATATTGCCAAACAATAGGGCAAAGACCGGGGTGAGAAAGGTCAGGACACTCAGACTGGTCAAACTCCCACTCGCCGCAAAGTAGAAAAACAAGCCATAGGCGATCGCGCTGCCAAACACCGTGGAATACAGCAACGCCGCCCAATCCCCGGACTGCAAATTCTGCCACTGCTGGGTTTCTTGGGTTGCCGTCAACCACACCATGGGGATGCCACCGATGATCATGTGCCAGCCCGTCGCCACCACGGCATCGACATGGCGGCTGACATAGCGCGACAGAATCGTGCCGATCGCCATCGACAAGGCCGCCAGCAGCATCAACCACTGCCCGTTATCAAACAAATTCACAAAGGTTTGTCCCAGGTCGCCCGTCCAGTCGCTCAGGACGAATGTCCCCGCCTGCAAGTCGATCCAGAGATTGTTGGGGAGTCCCAGCAGGCTGATGCCGCCCACCCCGACCAGCAAGCCAATCCACCCAATCCAGCCAATCCGTTCGCCAAACAGCCAAGCCGCCAGCAGCGCCACGGCCAACGGCTGCGAATCAATCATCACCGAACCCAACCCCGCATCCGTCCGGGCCAATCCCTGGGCCAAAAATCCTTGAAATAACGTCCCATCGACCAAGGCGAACAGGCTGATCCAGCCCCAGGCGCGCCAGGTTTGGGGGGATTTGCGGCCCGTGACGGCGGCCCAGACTAGCACCAATATGCCGGCGGGTAGGAGTCGCAGTCCGGCCAAAAAGTAGGGCGTGGTGTGCCAGATCGTCCCCTTCATCGCCACCATCGCCGTCCCCCACAAAAAAAACGGCGCAATCAACAGCGGCGAAAATCCGGACTTGGTGGCGGGCAGTGGCATAGTGCGACGGGTAAAGGCGACGGGTCGAGGCGATTGGGCGGACGGGGACGTAAAGAAAGTCTTAATATAAGGATAAGGTAATTGTATTGAGTTCTGTTAAGTCAACGGAAAATTCCTTAACGCTTATTTTTGGATGACATGCCCCTATGATTTGGTTTATCAAGCCGAAGAAACGTAAGAAAATTGCGCGCATTGTGGTTCAAGGCGCGATCGCCCAGGGTACGCGCAAACGACTCCTCGCCGCATTAAAGCAGGTGGAGGAACAGCAGTTTCCGGCCTTGCTATTGCGGATCGATAGCCCCGGCGGCACGGTGGCCGACTCCCACGAGATTTATTGCGCGCTGAAAAAACTTCAGGAAAAAGTCAAAATCGTCGCGAGCTTCGGCAATGTCTCCGCTTCCGGCGGGGTCTACATCAGCATGGGGGCGCAGCATATCGTCACCAACCCCGGCACGATCACGGGCAGCATCGGCGTCATCCTGCGCGGCAACAATTTGGAGAAGCTGCTCGATCGGGTGGGGGTGTCGTTCCAGGTGGTGAAGTCCGGGCCGTACAAGGATATTCTGTCCTTCGATCGGGACTTGAGCGTGGAGGAGCGAGCGCTGTTGCAGTCGCTGATTGACAATACCTATTTGCAATTCGCAACGGTGGTGGCCGAGAACCGGAATCTGCCGTTAGACACCGTGAAAACCTTTGCCGATGGGCGGATCTTCACGGGAGAACAGGCGTTGGACTTGGGCATGGTCGATCGGTTGGGCACTGAGGAAGATGCCCGTCAGTGGGCGGCGGAACTCGCTGGACTCGACCCCGATAAAGCCAAAACCTACACATTCGAGGAGTCGAAGCCGCTCTTAAGTCGGGTGACGGGCAGTCGGGTGACGGGCAGTCGGTTGGACAATTCGGCGGTGGGGCAACTGCTACGATCGCCCGCGCTGCGATCGAGCGTGGATTGGCTGGCGTTTGAACTCGAAACCAGTGGTTTGCCGTTGTGGTTGTACCGACCTTAGCTGATACAATGCAACGGTTCAATAGCGTCACGAGGCAGTACACCGTGGGTTGGCGAGTTCGGGCAATTCGAGGCGCAACGACCGTAACCACTAACACGGTTGAGGATATTGCCGCAGCGGTCACAGAATTATTAGATCAAGTCGAACACCACAATGTCCTGGATCGGGCCGAGATTGTCAGTGTGACGTTTTCGGTGACGCAGGATTTGGATGCGATTTTTCCAGCGGCGATCGCGCGGGCGCGGCCCGGCTGGGATAGTGTGCCGTTGCTCGACGTGCAGCAGATGTTTGTGGTGGGGAGTTTGCCCCGGTGTATTCGGTTGTTGGTGCATTTTAATACGCCCGACCCGGATGTGCCGATCGCCCATGCGTACTTGCGCGGGGCACAGGCTTTGCGGCCCGATCTGGTGGTGGTTAAATCGTAGGCTTTGAGTTAGCCGATCGGTGGGTCGCCGATGCCACGATCCCCCTAAATCCCCCTTCAAAAGGGGGACTTTGAATTGGATTTTCTGCTTGATCAAAGCGGCCTTTTCTCACGTCCCCCCCTTTTGAAGGGGGGCTAGGGGGGATCGTGAATGTCGCACATGACAGTCGATGCCGTTTAAACATCCGATTCGCCTAATTCGCCGATCGCCGATTAGGGTGCTTCACTCTCTGGTTCAGGCAAGCGGATCGGCAGCGTCACCGTAAAGCAGGAACCTTCACCCAGTACCGATTCGCAGGTGATTTCGCCGCCATGTTGCTCGACGATAATCTGATAGCTGATCGACAGGCCGAGTCCGGTGCCTTGCCCCACCGCCTTGGTCGTAAAGAACGGATCGAACAATTTGGCTTGGATCGCAGCTGGGATGCCTGCGCCATTGTCGGCAATGCTGATCTGGACGTGGGTTTCCCCCGATCGGCGACTGGTAATGATGATTTCGCCGGGTGTGGTTTTGAGGGCGGTGGCGGGTCGTTCGGCGATCGCATCGATCGCGTTGGCCAGAATGTTCATCAAGACTTGGTTCAGTTGGCCGGGATAGCAGTCCACCAGCGGCAGTTCGCCATATTGTCGGACGATGCCGATCGCCGATCGGTGGGGTGTTTTGTTGAGGCGATTTTGCAAAACCATTAGGGTATTGTCAATGCCGTCGTGTAGATTCACGGTTTTGTGGGCGGATTCGTCGAGGCGGGAGAAGTTGCGCAGGGAGAGGACGATTTGGCGAATCCGATCGGTGCCATGGCGCATGGACGTGATGGTTTTATCCAAGTCCGTTTGGACAAATTCCAAATCGATGTCTTCCAATGTCGCCTGCAATGCGGGTGGCGGATTCGGGACGATCGCTTGATATTGATTCAGCACATTCACCAGATCTTGGGTGTAGCTGTCCACATGGCGCAAATTACCATGGATGAAGTTGACCGGATTGTTGATTTCGTGGGCGACGCCCGCCACCATTTGGCCGAGGGCGGACATTTTTTCGCGTTGCACCATCTGCAATTGGGTGACCTTGAGGTGGTCAAGGGCGGTTTGCAGTTCGGTGGTGCGGGTTTCCACGCGGTCTTCCAACACCTCATTGCTCTGTTCGAGCCGACTGAAGGACTGGGCCAATTGCTGTGCCATGTCGGTGAACGATCGGGCCAGCCGGCCGATCTCATCGGGCCGATCGATATCCAGCGCCTGGGTTTGCGGCGCTAGTTGAAAATCCCCACTGGAGAGCTGATTACTGGCTTCGATCAGTTGCTTCAGCGGGAGGGCGACCTGGCGTTTGAGCACCGATCGCAGCAGTGCGATTTCCACCACCAGTGAAGTCAGCCCCACCATCACGAGAAACTGAATCGAACTCCAGGCTTCATTTGCCAGCAACGACTTGGGATACACCGTCACGTAGTACCAACCCGGCCCCGCCAAGGTGGTCACAGCCAGAAACTCCCGATCGGCTCCATGATCAATCACACTGGTTTTTCCGCCCGCTTGCGTCACCTGTTGAAAAATCCGACTTAGATGCGGATCCTGGGCTTTGTCGATCGTCAGTTCGCCCTTGGCGGCCTGAATCTGCGGCATCCACTGGGGGTGGGCAATCAACCGCCCATCGGCCCGAAAGATCACGTTATAGGCACCGGGCATATGGTCGTTCACGGTGCGCTCCAGCAGCTCCGTCAAGACAATATCCGTACCCACACTGCCCAATTCCTTGCCGCTGGGATCATCGATCGGCACCACGGCAGAAACCATCCACAGCCCCACGGTGGGGTCTTGATACAGGCCCGTCCAGGCGGGTTGGCGACTGGGATTATGCGCCCGATCGGCCACATAGACAAATTCCTGTTCTTTCGTCTGGAAGTCCGGTGGCAGTTCGAGTGGAAAGGCCCCACCAGTCCAGAAGGCGACGGCGGCATTTTCCGGCGTGTTCAGGTACACATCCATGAAGCGATTGCTCCAGGCGGGGCCATTGGTCGAGATTAGTTGATGGGCGTTGAGCAATAGCCGTTTGAGTTCTGGCGTTGGTACTGTTCCCCGGCCCAGATAGGCCGAGGCTTGCCGTTTGTGGTCAAATGATTTGACTTGGTTTTGGGGGACGCTGCGCCGGGTGCCATCATTCCAGGGAACAAACAAGCGATCGAAGTCGGCGGCGATCGTTGCTGGGGCGGGCGTTTGCAATGCCTCCAAGATCTGGCCCTTGAGGAATACCAGATTGTCCTGGCCCAACTTGAAGTTGACACTTTCCCGCTGCCCGCGCTCCGCAATGTACTCCTGCAATTTGGTTTTGGTCTGATGTTCCAACTTGGACATCGTGTGAAAATAGCTCAATCCCGCTGACGCCAAGACCACCAAGGTGATCCGAAAGGTCATATTCAGTAGGGTTTGGCGGGTGAGAGAACCTTGGAGGCGGTGTGACAACCCGGTTTTGCGGGCAGCGGGGGACGAGGCCATGATGAATGCCAAAGAAGGGTTTTTCTTAAAGTGCCCATCGCGCCGCATAAACTACGAGTATGCAGCGATCGGGAAGATTAGGCACACGATTTGCATAAGATTACTGACACAATTCGGATATTCCAGGGAATAACTGAAGATAACTTTCGCCAGTTGTTCATGTTCCACTACTACGACTCGACCCATGCAACAGTATCCGCTTGAATTGACCTTCAAATTTTGGTCCCTGTCGCCCCAAATCACGATCAATAACAGCCAAGGCGGCACGGTGATGCACGTCCAACAAAAGCTGTTCAAGCTCAAAGAGCTGATTCATGTGTTTGCCGACACCGCTCGGACAAAAGATATTTACAACATTAAGGCCGATCGGATCATCGATTGGTCGGCCCGCTACAACTTCAGCGACGATGCGGGTCGGGTGCTCGGCGCGGTCAAGCGCAAGGGCATGAAGTCCCTCTGGAAAGCCCATTACGATGTCTATGACGGTGAGCAGGTGGTCTTCACGATCGAGGAAGAAAATCCCTGGATCAAGGTGATTGATAGCTTGCTATCCGAGGTGCCGATCGTGGGGATGTTCACAGGCTACTTCTTCAATCCGACCTACTTGGTGAATCGGCCCAATGGCCGTGAAGTGATGCGCCTGTCGAAGGTGCCGTCCTTCATGTCGCGGATCTTCACGATCAAAGCCGTGGACAAACTCAGTGAAACCGAAGAGCCGCAGGTGCTTTTGAGTTTGATGATGTTGCTCTTGTTGGAGCGCAATCGCGGTTAGATGCCATTTGGGATAATTACTGCTAGATCACCAATGACACCGATTTATCCACTGACACTGACACTTGAATACCGATCGGCGGATCAGGAAGTCCTGCTGCAAACGGCTCAGGGCAATGCGCTAATCCAAGGCGAGGCTTTTCTCGATCATCTGGGAAAGCGGGGCAAAATTGACCTGTTCAGTCACCAACGCCAACAGCAGCGGCGCTTTTGCATTGAGGCGGAGAAGGCGTTTAGCTTCAAACCAACCTATGAAATCTGGGATGAGCAGGGGCGGTCGATCGGGGCAGTGCAGTGGATGCGGCAGTGGGTGTCTTGGCAGCGGGATGAATACCATGTTTATCAGGGGCAGCGGCTGGCGTTCAAGGTGGGCACTGCCGATCGACGGGCTGCATGGATATCGCTGGTCTGTGCGGGTCTGACGATTCTGGGGGCGGTGTCGATGGGCTACGGTCAGGTGTTGCTGGGCGGCGGACTGATTGGCTTGGCGGGCTTCGGGATGATGTGGTTCCGGCAGGGTTATCTGCTCAATCCCACCTACATTGTCCAAAAACCCGATGGGCGGCGCGTCATGCAATTCACCAAAACGGCGTCAAGGCAGCAATTCCGATCGCAATTCACAGTGCAGGCGGTCGATCGGCTGAATGAATCGGAAGAATTCTCGGCACTCTTGGGTGTGCTGTTTGCGGCGATTAAAGCGGGTGATAGCACCGCTGAAGACCTTGATGTACATCGACTCTGGGGACGGCTCCCACGTTCGTAGCACAACACACCATAGAAAGTGCCTGATGCAAACCTACCCACTCACGCTGACCTTCGATCAACGATCGTCTGACCATCGGTTTACGATTACCAACGCCCAAGGCCAGACCCTGATCGATGGTCAAGAATTTCTGATTCAGGCCAAGATCGAACTGGCGGCTTACCAGAATCGTGGCCCATCCCGTTACATCATCGAACCGAAAAGCGGTTTCCAGTGGTTGAATACCCCCTTCCACATTTGGAACGATCGCGATCGGCCAATCGGGGCGATTCACCGCCAACACTGGTGGAATAACTGCTACCAGATCGATGATGTACAGCAACACCTCGCATTCTCGATCCAAGCGGAAGATGCCGCCAAAAGCTGGGCCACATTGTGTTTTGTGTTGCTGTTTTTCGTGGGTTGTTTATTCAATATCCGGGACATGTCGCCAAATACCGTAATTCTACGGTGGGTTGTGGTGGGTGTGAGCTTCTTCGGTATCTACCTGCTCAATTGTGGATATCTGTGCAATGTGCCTTACTGGGTGCAACGGAGCAATGGTCGGCGGGTGATGCAATTTGCCAAAAATCCGTCAAACAGTGGGTATCGCTCCAGTTTTACGATCCGGGCGATCGATGCCGTTAGCGAGTCCGAAGAATTGGCGATTCTCTGCGGCATTATTCTCACCACACTGCGCCACGGCGAGAAACAATCCAATGATTAATCACGTTGGCCATTCCGGCGTTTAAATATCCTGTCTATCCAAAGCTACTGATGCAAGCTTATCCACTCACCCTGATCTTCGATCTCTGGGCGGTTCTGCCCAATAAAATCACCGTCAAAGATTTGGCGGGCAGTACGTTGATGCGGGTCGATGACCTACGGTCGGGCATAGCCCTTTGGGAACGAGGCCAGACGATCGGCCAGATCCAACGCCAAGATCCCTGGTGGAAGTGCGATTACAACATCTACGATGGTCAGCGTCTGACGTTTCGCATCCAGGAAGAGCATCCCCGGAGTGTGACGGCGGTGCTACTGGTGAGTGCCGTTACGGTGAGTTTCGTCTGCCTGAAAACGCCGGTGCCCAGCCTGCGGCTGTTCGGGATGGGCTTGTTGGGGTTGGCGATGCTGATGTTGATGGCGATCGGGGCAGGCTACTTGTTCAACCCGATTTATACCGTCAAACGCCCCAATGGCCGGGGGGTGATGCGGTTTGCCAAGGTGCCCTCATGGCATCCCTACTTGTCAAAATTTTCGATTAAAGCGATCGATGCCGTGAATGATGCTGAAGAATCGCAGGCCCTGCTGGGAATCATTCTGCTAATCCTGCGCGAACGGGGTAAGAACTAAAATATAGTCACAGTGTGACGTTCGCACCTGACTGCATGAAGACCCCACTTCGCCGCCTTTTAATCGGTACCGCCGCGTTTTTGTTGACGCTGGTGATTGCGGTGTCGGGCTACCGGATCGCGGGCTGGAGCTGGATGGATGCCATCTACATGGTGGTGATCACGATTTTCGGTGTGGGCTACGGGGAGGTGCGCCCGATCGTCAGCACCGAACTCCGACTGTTTACGATCTTCGTGATTGTGGCTGGGACTTCCTCAGTGGTCTACAGCATCGGCGCGTTTTTGCAGATGGTGACGGAAGGCGAAATTAATCGAGCATTGGGGGCAAGACGGATGACCAAGGAGATTGACACCCTCGATCGGCATGTGATTATCTGTGGCTTTGGGCGGATGGGCATCTTGCTCGCGGCCCGGATGGTGGAAGCCAGACGAGCGTTTGTGGTGGTCGATCGGGATGAGGAACGGATCGCCCAAGCGCAGGCGCTCGGCTATCTTGTCCGACTCGGCGATGCGACGGATGAGACATTGCTGGAAGCCGTGGGTATCCGGCGGGCGGCGGTATTGAGCACGGTGTTGCCGAATGATGCGTTGAATGTGTTTATTACGCTAACGGCCCGCAACCTCAATCCCGGCATGATGATTCTGGCGCGGGGCGAGCAGGCTTCGACGGAGAAAAAGCTGATGCAAGCCGGGGCGAATCGGGTGGTCTTACCCGCCGCGATCGGGGCGACCCGGATGGCCCACCTGATTACCCACCCAGCTTCACTCGACTTCCTCGACACGAGCAATAGCCTATCCAGCCTGAATGAAATTCTGTCCCAGGTGCAAGTGGAACTGGATGAACTGCCGATCGTGGTGCATTCGGAGCTGATCGGTGCGAATATTGGCGCGATCGAGGTGCGTGGGTATGGGGCGTTTATTGTGGTGGCCGTGCGGCGATCCGATGGGGAAATGGTGATCCATCCCGATCCGATGTTGCGGTTACAGGTGGACGATACCTTGATTGTGCTGGGACGGCAGGGGGATTTGCCCCAATTTGTCCGACGATTAGCGCCCAAAACCCGCCGCGATCGACGCGGGTCGCGATTTTGAAGGCATGGCACCGACCCTAACAGCGCTGGGCCACCGCCCCGCGCGTAAACGGCAGGGATATTAGCGAAACCCCGCTGAAGCGGGCTAAGAAGGCGATTTCAGCCCGCTTTAGCGGGGTTCCCATACTAGCCCGCCGTTAACGCGCGGGGCGGGCGAATTGCGTAGTCCCGTAATTTGCCAACCCGCTTTTGGTGGCTAAACAGCGGCAGAGTATTCCGCAAGCCAGAGAAATCATGACTTTACTCCAGCCGCCGATCGTCACTGGCGATTTGCAGAGCGAGTTAGTAGACTTGATAGAAACAATCTTGGTTTACAAGTTCCCGAACCGCACGAAGGAGGAGATTATCACCATGTTGGGTACCGACGATCTGAAGAAAACACGCTTCTATAAGGACGTTTTTGCCGAAGGCCAGGAAGAAGGCCGCGAAGAAGGCCGCGAAGAAATTCAGCGGAAGGGGGTGGCCGAACTCCTGAAATTAGGATTGGATGCTGAACAAATTGCCCGGAGCCTCTCGCTACCCCTCGCTACAACAAAGAAAATGATCCAAGCGGCAAAGCGAAAGTCCTAATGCTTCAACGTTAGTCAATCACCCTTGGTGAAAATTGGATCCAACTGTTTTCTTCGGTTGGCGTCATCTGGGGTGCGATTTCGGGTCATGGCAATGTCACGGGGAAGGGGCCGGATTGTCACAGGCATTGGTGAAAATGATCGAAGATTCGTTGATGCACACACTCGCGGTACCCAAAATCGATGCCTTCACCCACCCCGCAAACTTCGCCCAAAAATCCGACCCCGGCCAATCCCTGGATCGAGGGACTCAAAACCATTGCCTTGAGTGCCGTGATGGCGATCGGGATGCGGCAATTTGTGGCCCAGGCGTTTTTCATTCCGTCGGGTTCGATGGAGCCGACGCTAGCGATCGACGATCGCTTGATGGTGGATAAGCTGAGCTATCGGCTATCCCCGCCCCAACGCGGTGATGTGGTGGTGTTCAAGCCCCCAGCCGCAGCGGCCCAATGCACCCGCACTAATGCCCCGCCCCAGGATGCTTATATCAAACGGGTGATCGGTTTACCCGGCGATCGGGTCGCCGTCAAGGCCGGTCAGGTATTGATCAATGACCAACCCCTGGCCGAAAACTATCTCAAAGATTTACCGAACTACGAAATGGCCCCCGTCACGGTGCCCGCCCAGCAATATCTCGTCTTAGGCGACAACCGGAACAATAGCTGTGATGGCCATTATTGGGGATTTGTGCCGCAGGAGAATATGATTGGCAAGGCGATCGTCCGGTTTTGGCCGCTCGATCGGGCGGGACAAATTATCCCCAAACCACCCTATGAGCCGTAATTGCCTCTACAATGGCGACGCATCAATCGAAATATTTTTGCGGCCACGTTTTATCCCCCACTCCTATGACCGATTCTGACAATCAAACGCCCCAAGGTCCTTTCAAGCCGCAGGAACCCCATGTGCCTCCAGTGGAGAATCCTTGGGTTGAGGGGATCAAAACCATCGCCCTGGCCGCAGTGCTGGCGATCGGGATTCGGCAATTTGTCGCCGAGGCGCGGTTTATTCCCTCGGATTCGATGGTGCCGACCCTGGTCAAGGACGATCGGTTGATTATTGATAAGCTGAGCTATCGCTTTGGCCAACCCCAACGCGGCGACATCGTGGTGTTCAATCCCACCGAAGCGCTCGCCGCCCAAAAGTTCAAGGATGCCTTCATCAAGCGCGTTGTCGGTCTACCGGGCGAGCGAATCGAAGTCAAGGAAGGCAAAGTCTTGGTCAACGACCAACCGATCGCCGAGAACTACACCGCCGAACTGCCCAACTACAACTGGAAATACGAAGGCGTGATTCCCGCAAATTCCTACATCGTCTTTGGCGACAACCGCAACAACAGCTACGACAGCCACTACTGGGGCCTGGTGCCAAAAGAGAAGCTCGTGGGTCGGGCGATCGTCCGGTTCTGGCCGCCGAAGCGGGTCGGCGGCATTCCGCCGAAGCCGCCCTATCGGCCCTAGGGAATTGAGAATGTTGAATGGAGAATTGAGAATGGGGGAGGATGCCGTTTTTCAATTCATCATTCTCAATTCATCATTCTCAATTCTCAATTCCTGCGGTTCGTATAGTCCACATTGCTCGACCCGATGCAGCCAGGCGGCTCCGGCGAATTCGATTTGGTCGTCGTCGCGCAGGGGCCGATCGTCGAAGTCGGTGGTGGATTTGATCGGTTCGGGTAGGCGGCCTTCGATGTCGGGCTGGAATTCTTTGTCCTTGCGGGGCCGCCAGCCGAGGCGATCGCGGTAGCGTGCCCAGCGTTGGGGATCTTGTTTGAGGGCTTTGGGTTCAAAGGTTTTGCCCCAGAGTTTGGCTTGGGTGGTGAAGCCGTAGTGCTGCTGGCTGGCGTTGACCCAGAGTTCGTTCATGGTTTTGAGGTCGCGGCAGGGGAAGTTTTTGACTCCGGCGGTGGTGACCCAGTCTTTGCCGATCGGTGGATGGCCGCTGCGGGCGGTGATCTGAAAGATTAAGTATTTCGTCTCGGTGGCGGCAGCTTCCCAATTTTTTTGGGTGAGTAGTTGTTCGAGTGGCTGGTAATTGATGCCCACCTCCGATCGGCGAAAGTGCTGCCCCAAGGCGGGCAAGCCCAGGCCGAAGCCACCCAACATCAGCGTGGAGCCGAGGAAAATTGATTTGAGATGCAACATGAGGAACCCAGAAAAAACAAAACACCCGAACCGACGGGCCTAGTCTTCCCCTAAAATCAGATCCGGTAACATTTTCAGCTTGGAGATTTTTTGTTGTGGACTTATCGCGTATTCCCGCCCAACCCAAACCCGGTCTGATCAACGTTTTGATCGAGATTGCTGCTGGTAGCAAGAACAAGTACGAGTTCGACAAGGATATGAATGCCCTGGCCCTCGATCGGGTGCTGTCCTCGTCGGTGATGTATCCCTATGACTACGGCTTTGTGCCGAATACCTTGGCCGATGATGGCGATCCCTTGGATGGCATGGTGATCATGGATGAGCCGACCTTCCCCGGCTGTGTGATCGCGGCCCGGCCGATCGGCATGATGGAAATGATCGATGGCGGCGATCGGGATGAAAAAATCCTCTGCGTCCCTGATGCTGACCCCCGCTACAAGGATGTCAAATCGCTCAAAGATATTCCCCAACACCGCTTGGACGAAATCGCCGAGTTCTTCTTGACCTACAAGAATCTGGAGAAGAAGAAGGTCGAAGTGCTGGGTTGGAAGGATGTGGAGACGGTGCAGCCGTTGGTGGATGCTTGTATTAAGGCCGCGCAGTAATTGGTGGCGGTTTAGCGGTCAAGGTTGGACTGTCTGTGGCAAAATCCACGATCCCCCTAAATCCCCCTTCAGAAGGGGGACTTTGAATCCGGTTCCCCCCTTTTGAAGGGGGCTAGGGGGGATCGTGGATTTGGGGATATGACCATCGATGCCGTTTAAACCATCCGCTGAATCGCGTGATCACTGCAATCGCCGCTTCACCCCCCGGTCAAGCGGCGATTTTTTGTCCAGAACTGTCCCGAAGCGGGGTTTGGAGGGTTGTAAAGCTAATGGTGCGCCTGGAAAATTCCGTCGGCATTGTGGTGTGATGGCAATTGCCCGAAATATTCTGGGTAGCATAGAAAAAGGAAAAAGTATTTCACCCGTAATGACACAGCATTTTTAGGACGAGACATGGTTCAGTCATCCACATTTGAAGTCGAATTCTGGGGCGTCCGTGGCAGCGTCTCCACGCCTGGTGAATCTACCGTCCGTTACGGTGGCAATACCTCCTGCGTCGAAGTGCGGGCCGGGAATACCAAGATTATTTTTGATGGTGGCACGGGGCTGCGGCTGCTCGGCCAGGAAATGTTGAACCAAGGGCCGATCGATGGCCACCTGTTCTTCAGCCATTCCCACTGGGATCACATCCAAGGCTTTCCCTTCTTCCGTCCGGCCTTCTTGCCCCAGAATCGCTTCCATGTCTACGGCGGTGTTGCGCCCAATGGCTCCACCATGCGCCAGCGGCTGAGTGACCAAATGCTGCACCCCAATTTCCCGGTGCCGATGCAAATCATGAAGGCGGATCTTCAGTTTCACGACATCGAGCCGGGGGATGTGATCGCGATCGGCGATGAAGGCGTGACGGTGGAAGCCGGATCGCTGAACCACCCCAACACCGCCCTGGGCTATCGGGTCAACTGGCAAGGGCGCAGCGTGGTCTACGCGACGGATACGGAGCATTATCCGGGGCGGGTCGATGAGAACTTGATTCGGCTCTGTCGCAATGCCGATATCTTGATCTACGACGCCTGCTACACCGACGAAGAATACGCCGATCCCAAATCGCCAAAGGTGGGTTGGGGCCATTCGACTTGGCAGGAAGCGCTGAAGCTCGTGGATGCGGCGGGCGTGAAGCAAGTGGTGATGTTCCACCATGATCCGGAGCATGACGACGATTGCCTCGATCGGATCGAAGCCCAAGTCCAAGCCCAACATCCCCAGAGCATGTTGGCGAAGGAACGGATGGTGCTGTCGCTGAAGCCGGAAGTGGCTTGTGTGTAGAACATAAATTAGGGTGGTGGGGGGGGGCCC
>JANOQX010000122.1:0-20686 GCA_031415035.1 Cyanobacteria bacterium VAR_4_metabat_243 | reverse complement strand
CCCACTTTGTTCAGTAGGCTGTGTACAATGTCCATAAGGCGATTTATCCTGTGCTTTTGTTGATATTGGCACCTTATCCGATGAATCGCTTTTTGTCGATTTTTACCCTTTTTCTCTCAAAAAGGTGTCCGGAGTATTGTTTGGGAAAGTCTACACCGCCGGTGGAATTACTAAACGACAGGCGATCGAGCGCGGTTGGCAGTTTGCGAAGGATTTGGCGATTAGTCCGAAGATGACGGGGTTGCAGATCTTCCAGGCAAATCTCTATGCAGTGGGACTGATGGCGTTGAAGCAGAATAATGTGACCAATAGTACGGGATTGCAGGGCGAGATCGAGGCATTAAGTACAACTTATGCGCGTTTGCGACCCACACCAAACGGAAATCCCCTTGACTATTTTTATGGAAATAACCTGTACAACCACAACGATTTCCTGAGCCTTGTTTGGAGTAGTAGCCCAGTTAATTCACGCTACTACAAACCGACTGAGCGAGTAACGTCACTGGGAACGGGATCTGTACAAGATGCTGAACGGCAGGATTTAGTTACAGCGATCGCTGACTTGACTGATCACTTCCGAGGCCAAGCTAATCCGATGAAAGCCTTACAGATGCTTGATCGGACTTTTCAAGCGGCAACGCAAGTCACGAACTTACATCAAGATTCCTACTCATTTGAGGGATCGACGGGAGTGTACTACTACACCAGAGGGTTTCAGCGTCAAAGCAGTATCCATGACACGTATTTCCTGCAAGATATTGCCGAGTTGGCGTTTGACATTGCGCGGGTGAATCCGACAGTGACAGCGGGAGCCAATCCGGATGCCGAGTGGGTAGAAACTTTGTGGGAAGGGGGTAGTATTCAGTCAGCAGCAGTTGGATTAAGTGACTTTCTGAGTGGGTTTGCGGGGGAACCAGTAGGACAACGGCGGCAAAAAATGGGACAAGCGATCGATTATGCAGGGCGTTTAGTCAATGCGGCAAAAGTAGAAGGCGGTACTTCACTATCCAACATGACCAAGGAATCGAGCTTTGTTAATCATTTAGTTGATCTCGCCGGAAGTTACACGAGTTATCGACAGGTGGCTTCACCGAATAATTCCAATTTTTACTTGGAGAATCTTTGGTCTTCTTCTAATTCCGAGCAGAATACCGCTTTGATGAAAAACTACTGGCAACAGATGGGAGAAGGAAACAGCACTAGCGAAGCAAGTCAATCAACTTTTCAGTTTCTCTATTCACTCGAATTTGCACAATCTGGCAAGAAAAAGGGCCAGATCCTTGCTAAGACCGTCCGGAATGGGTTCTCCAACTACGGGAAGTTTCAAACTATTCCAAGGGGCGGAAACGACGATCCAACAATAAGAGCCGACGATATTAAACAAGTGAATGGCAGATATTCAAATATTCAAGGAAGCCTGTTTGCGTATGGCTCTAATGATTCAGTTGAAATAGCGTACAATGATGCTATACAGGGAAATGTGAGTGATTGTTATCTAATGGCTGCTATGGCTGCTGTCGCATTGCATAGGCCGCAAGTGATAAGATCGATGTTCCATGACAATGGTAATGGCACTTATAATGTTACCTTCTTTAACCCGCTATCGCTTTCCCTAAACAATCCATATAAGACAGTAACAGTAGATGCAGATCTTCCAATTCAAGATTGGGTCAGTAATACTACTCCGCTATTATACGGCAAGTCAGCTGACAAAACTACTAGTGGCTATGAGCTTTGGTCGTCTTTACTAGAGAAAGCATACGCCTTGGCTTTTGGTGGAAAATCCTATGCTGGCATCGAGAATAGCATCGCTGCTTTAGCTATATCACGCATTCTAGGGGTTGATAGCTTTCTGTATCCTTTAGATGGTATCGCTGGGGCTGGGAGTTTCTTAGGAGATCCATTGAATCAGCTCATTAACGCTATCATCGGAGATACGTATGGGGCTGGGAGTTTGTCAGAAGACCAATTGCTTCAGATAATTAAAACTGCTATTTCCGAAGGTTTACCGCTAGCAATGAATACAAAATCGACTCTTTCTCAGTCTCTGCTGAGCAGTGGAATAATTGGTTATCATGTATATGTTCCTATTGCTGTAGACTCAGCCAAAAAAGAAATAGCTTTCTATAATCCCCATGGTAAAATTGAAAAATATAGTCTTTCAGTCGTAAGACAAAGTTTTGAGTATTTACATTTTGCTACTCGTTAGCGTGTGGAGGTCTAAAGTCTTGCTGGTGTAAAACAGGCTGGTGTGAAATGCAAGCTGGTAGCTACACGGCAGCATCACATGTTTCCAAGGTGCCACGAAGAAGGATAGTTGCATACTTTTCAAAATCGTCATTTATCTGTCAATTAGTGGTTACTTGCATGATTTATTATATCGGTAAAAAATTGCTTATTTTATTGCTGATTGCGACTGCGCAGCTAACGATGGGGTGCCGCGCGAAGTATGATGTCAAGCTTGTTAATCTTAAGGAAGGTGCCGAGGAGGTTTTCTGTAAGGAACATCCGAATCTTACGAGAGCAAAGAGTCTTCCAGGCAGAAGATTTTCCGTAAGCGTGTGGCATGACTCAGATCTCAAAAAGAATGTTGCTATAATTAGTACAGTAGGAGATGATGGCTATTCGTTAACGGTTGGTCATCGACTCCAAGAAGGTGACATATTTAGTTTCAAGGATGTTAAATGGAAAATATTGAAAATTGGTACTGAAGGTTTAACAATTGACGGGGATGAATCGTGTGGAGGGCGTGGGTTTATACACATAAATCGACTGGAACCAAAACCCAAGACTTAATCGTTGTCAGCAACGCTCGCGTTTTCAGTACATGGGGCGATGATCGCCGTGGGATGAGTCTTGGGTGCGGCACGATCAAGACTCAGGCACGATCGCACCAATCAGTTCGATCGCACTAGGGGGTGATCGCCTGTAGCCCAAACCGATGACAGTCTCTCGAAGCGGACGGAGGTGGCGCTGAAGGTGAGCGATCGGGCGGGTAATGTCCAGACCAACCGCGATCGCCCCGATCGCGCGTTACCGAAGCATGGGTCTGACTCACCAAGGCATTGCGAATCACGATGTCGCAGGATTGGGAGCTGCGGCCCAGGAGGTAGCGATCGCCCAGCAGCGGGTAGACTTCGGCCTTCGTCGCCTCCGGCAACTGCACCCACACCTCGGGCACCTTGGCGTTGGGTTTGAGTTTGAGCTGCGAAAACTTCACCTTGGTCGCACCGCCCTGGATCAGGTTGGTCAGACTGGTGAGGATGGTTTTGCGCGGTGGGCGGGGAGAATTCATGGCAGGAATAGTCGAAGCCAACGATGGTTGAACTGATGTTCACTACAGCAATAACTATAGCGTTTTCGGAGCCGGGGTCGATTTTCGCTCTGCGGTGGGGAGTTGGAGCGGAATTGTGGGAGGACGCGATCGGGTGAATTAGTTCTCTGTGAGTAACTACTCAGCCTTAAAATATAAAGTTGATTTTTCCAGTATGCGGCCATCATTCGCTAGGATTTAGTCATTACCAATCAGTCATGCGAGGGCAATAGCTTGAAACGGGAACCCCCACTGAAAATCAGTCGTGATGAAATTAGGGCCGTTTACGCCGAAGGCGAAGCCGCCGTGATTGCGTTGGTGGAAAGCCTGGTGGAGCGGATTAACCGTCTGGAAGCGCGGGTGGAAGCGTTAGAAAATCAACTGAGCAAAAATAGTCGCAATAGCAGTAAACCGCCGTCGGGCGATGGGTTTGGGAAACGCACAAAAAGTTTACGCGCTCCCAGTGAACGCTCCAGCGGGGGCCAACCGGGACATCCCGGTACGACCTTAGAATGGCGGGATGCGCCCGATACGATTACCATCCATCCGGTATCAGCATGTGCGGGCTGCGGCTTGTCGTTGGTGGGGGTAGCGGTGGCCGATTGGGAAGCGCGTCAAGTGCATGATGTGCCGCTGCTGCAAGTGAATGTGACGGAGCATCAGTGCGAAGTCAAATGTTGTCCGGATTGCGGGGTGTTAAATCGGGGTCAATTCCCACCGGAAGTGATGGATGCGGTGCAATATGGCGCGAATCTGCAAGGTCTGATGGTGTATTTGATGGAGTTGCAACTGATTCCCAGCGCGCGGGTGTGTGAAATGTTGGCCGAAGTGTTTGGGGTGTCGGTGTCGGAAGGAACATTGTACAACGTGCGGTCGCGCTGCTTTGAGGCATTAGCACCCGCCGAACAGGAAATTCAGGCCGCGATCTTAGGGTCGGCGGTGATTCATCTGGACGAGACGGGATTTCGGGTGCTGAACAAGCTGTGGTGGTTGCATGTCGCTTGCACCGATAGTCTGACGTTTTACTTTGTGCATACTCATCGCGGTCAAATTGCCATGGATGCCATGGGCATCCTGCCCAAGTTTACGGGGATTGGGCTGCATGACGGCTTGAAGAGCTATGCCCTGTATGCGATGGTGCATGGTCTGTGTAATGCCCATCATTTACGGGAATTAATCTTCATCGTCGAACGCTATGAACAAGCCTGGGCCGAGGAAATGATTGCCCTTTTGGTCGAAATGCATCGCCAGGTGAAAGCCGCGAAAGCCGAAGCAAAAACCGCCTTAGAACCAACCGACTTAGTCCGATTGACGCAGCAATATGCCGATATTCTCCAACGCGGTTTCGACGCCAATCCCCCCGAACCGATACCGGAAAATCCAGTCAAATCACGCGGGCGACCCAAACAAAGTCCGGCGAAGAATCTACTCGACCGGCTCAAATCCCAACAGGATGCCGTCTTACGCTTTATCCATAATTTTGACGTCCCGTTTGACAATAACCAAGCGGAGCGTGATTTGCGCATGATGAAACTGAAACAGAAAATATCCGGTTGCTTTCGTTCGGAAGCGGGTGCCCAGATGTTCTGTCGCATTCGCAGCTACCTTTCCACCTTGAGGAAACAGGGTCGTAATGTTTTAGATGCGCTCGTTCAACTATTCATGGGCCATCCCGTTTCCCCTATTCCATCGCCTGAGTAGTTACAAAAAGGGGGAACCGGATTCAACGACTCAAAGTCCCCCCTTTTCAAGGGGGCTTTGGGGGGATCGGGGCCTTTGTCTTAAGGCAAGGGATTGGGCATGACTGCGCCATGCTCGGCGCGGATGACTTTCCCGTCGCCAAACGTGACATACAACGCGCGCCCGTCCTGGCCGTTCCAAACTGCCTGCCCACCCGCGATCGTCGGACTGCTCCCAAGATGCGCCGTCATGGCGGTGAAGCTCACTTGCTTTTCCACCAATCCCCGAATTTCCTGTTCCCGTTCCGGCGAGGTGTCGCCACTGGTGTTCAAACTGTGGGCATTCTGTTGTGCATCAAATGCCACGGCGAACTTGCCTGCCATGGTTGTCCAGATATAGAGCAGGGATTGATGGGTGGGTGGGCCAAGGCGGGCGACGATCGCGGCGTAGGTTTCACCCTGCCCGACTTGATCATAGGGGTGAATACCCCGGTTTTTGGGGGTGACCGATCGGGTGGTTTGGCCCGAATTGCTGTCCGTTTGGCCTTCCCAATACACGCCGTCGGGTGTTTCTGATGTGGTTTCACTTGCGGGTTTGGCCGTTCGCTTTTTGCTGTTCCCACAACCATTCGTCAAACCGATCAAACTCACCATCAATAACAGCACAGACCATCGCATCCACGGCATCGCTCAAACCTCGATCGGGTGTATCGAAAACTACATCACCCTCTCAGCGTGCCCACTCGGTATGGTCAGATCGCGCTTGAACCTGGATCCAGACCCCAGGCATAGCGTCGATCCGCTGAACAATCTCCCAAAGAAAAAGTTTCAACCCAGAGAAAATACGTAGAATACTAGCAACAACAGGCTTCCCAGAAAATCCGGAAAGTTTTTCAGCGATCTTCCTGAACTTGCGGTATAACAGTCGCAACTTGCTTGAGTTGAGGGGTGAGACCCATCATTCGCTGTTGAACTTGATTGTTCGCAGCGGGTGAATTGCCTCTGATTCTGGCTGTTCCTGAATTTCCTGAAGTCGTTACGTTATCCGGCATCTACCACCCATGATTTCTGATCTATCGAGACATTTGCAGCAGCTCAATGTTGCGGCTGACTGGATTGGCCTGCGGGCCACTCGCGAGGTCGTCCGCACCCGTTCCGTCCGTGACGGCCTGCCCACGGATAATGGCACCCAGCTGAACCAAGGCGTCATGGTGGAAGTGCTGGTCAAGGGTCAATTGGGCTATGCCGCCACCAATTCCTTCCGCTTGGCCGACTTACAAGCAGCGGCCCAGGCGGCCCAGACAAGGGCGATCGCCGCCAGTGAATGGAACCTCTACCAAACGCCGCTATCCTCGCGCCCGAAGGTGGTGGGCTACTACGCTACCCCCGTAGAACAGCCCTTCGACGCCCTGAATCCGGGTGAAATCAACGAGCTACTAATCAAAGTCTGCCGTCACCTCAAAGTCTCGGAGCAGATTGTCCAAGCCAGTGCCAGTGCGCTCTTGACCGAAACTGAAACCTGGTTTGTCAGCACCAATGGTTCGGAAGTGCATCAGAAATTTTTTCGCATCGGCACGGACTTTGCGGCGACGGCGCAGGATGGCAATGTGGTGCAACGTCGATCGGACAATGGCTGGTTTGCGCGATGCTACCAGGGGGGATTGGAGTATTTCTTGACCGATGATCTGTGGGCGCGGGTCGAGACGATCGGTGAACAAGCGATCGAACTATTGGCAGCGGAAGATTGCCCCGCCGAAACTACAACGCTGGTGCTGGCCCCGGATCAAATGCTATTGCAAATCCACGAAAGCGTTGGCCATGCGTTGGAACTCGATCGGATTCTCGGCGATGAACGCAACTACGCGGGCGGCAGCTTTGTCCGGCCCGAGGATTTTGGTCAGCTCACCTACGGTTCAACCTTGATGAACATTACCTTTGACCCCACGGTGGCGTCGGAGTTTGCCAGCTATGCCTTTGACGACACGGGTGCGCCCGCTAGTCGCGAATATCTGATTGAATCTGGCGTGCTACAACGGGGCTTGGGCAGTTTGGAAAGTCAGGCGCGGCTGAATGTGCCGGGAGTCGCCTGTAGTCGGGCTAGTTCTTGGAATCGTGCACCGATCGACCGGATGGCGAATCTCAACCTGGAACCCGGCGAAACCAGTATGGATACGATGATTGGCAATATCGATCGCGGGATTTATATGGAAGCGAATCGATCGTGGTCGATCGATGACCAGCGGCACAAATTCCAATTCAGTTGCGAATACGCCAAACTAATCGAAAATGGCAAACTGACGAAGACGATCCGCAACCCGAATTACCGGGGCATTACCCCCGAGTTTTGGGCGAATCTGGTGATGCTGGGCGATCGCGACACTTGGAAAATGTACGGCACCCCGAATTGCGGCAAAGGTGAGCCAAATCAATGTATTACCGTCGGTCATGGTTCGCCTGTGGCCGCATTTGCCAATGTCGAAGTATTTGGAGGCGTGGCCTAAATGTTGGAAGTTAGTTTTAATCAGTTGGTGGATTTCTTGCAGGCGAATCTGGTGGCGGGTGCGGCCTTTACCGTCAATCTGACGGCAGAAAATAGTCAATTCATTCGGTTCAATCAAGCGAAAGTGCGGCAGACAGGCCAGGTGCAGAACGGCATTGTGCGGCTGACTTATATGCAAAACCAGCGCAGTGCCTATTGGGAATTTCCGCTGACAGGAGATCTGGATGTCGATCGGGAAACGGCGGCTCAGGCCTTAGCCCAGCTCCAATTGGAAGTGCCGGGTCTGCCGGAAGATCCCTATCTGGTGATGCCCCAGGGCAATGCCACCAGCCGCGAAATCCATACGGGGAATTTACTCCCGATCGATCAAGTCGAAGTCACATTGCTCCCCCGCGTTTTAGATCTCGACTTCGCCGGAATCTACGCCGCAGGCGATATCCTGCGGGGCTACGCCGATTCAGCGGGTCAGAAGCATTGGTTCTCCACGGCTTCATTTTCCCTGGATTATTCGGTGTTCACGCCCGAAGGTCAGGCCGTCAAAGGCACCTTGGCGGGGAATAACTGGAAGCCTTCGACCTACGATCGCAAAATCCAAGAATCGCGCATCCAGCTCGCCCGCCTCGCCCGTCCCACCAAAACCCTGCCACGCGGCCAATATCGCACCTATTTCGAACCCGCTGCGGTGGCGGAGATTTCCTACATGTTGTCGTGGGAAGGCGTCAGTGAATCCTGCTTCCAGCAGGGGAGTAGCTGCTTTGCGCCGATGCGTCGGGGGGAACGGCAGTTGTCGCCCAAGTTCTACCTGCGCGAAAACTTCAGTCATGGTCTCGTGCCCCGGTTCAACGAATGCGGCGAAGTCGCGCCGACGGAATTGCCGATTATTACCGCTGGCGAATTGAATCACCTCTTGGTGTCTTCCAAAACCGCTCAGGAATACAAGATTCAAGCTAACGGCGCGAATGCGAACGAAACCCTGCGGGCACCGGAAATTGGCATTGGCGATCTGTCGATCGAAGATGTGTTCCAAACCCTCGATACCGGATTGTACGTGTCCAACTTGCACTACCTCAGTTGGAGCGATCAGCCCACGGGCCGGATTACGGGGATGACCCGCTACGCTTGTTTTTGGGTGGAGGATGGCGAAATTGTTGCGCCGATCGAGAATCTGCGATTTGACGAGAGCCTCTACAACTTCTGGGGTGACAACCTGATCGCGCTGACTGACACTCAGGAATTTATTCCCGACGTGGCTTCCTACGGCAATCGGGCCTTGGGCGGCGTCTGGGCACCAGGGATGTTGGTCGATGGATTTTCGTACACGTTGTAGACAGAACTACGCAGACCACTAGCCCAATTCCCCCCAAACTTCTGCAAAACTACTGAACTTTCTCCCAGCGAGGCACGCAATAACAGTAATAGGCCTGTGCCAGGATCACTTCTCGCGTCAGCCATCCCCGCCTACCGGAGTCAACCACCATGAGCCATCAGGGCTACCAGCCGCTCTCAACCAAAGACGTCGTATTCGTTGAAGGGCTAGAACAGAGCGCCGCTTTATTTAAAAGCGACGCCACCCTGCGCGTCAAAGACCTCTTGAGCAAAATTGAAGCGATTTGCACGGCCTCGGGACAGCTCTCCCCTGAAGAAGTCTCCATGCTCTTTGGCCATGGGATTAATTGCGAATTGCTCCGTCCCGGCGCGACGGACTGGCAACAGGGCCGACTGCTGTTTAACCTTGGGTTCCAATCAGCGGATGTCCCAGCGCTTGAGTCGGTCGCGGCCCCGGTACTTGAGCCGGTTGCTGTCCCGGTACTTGAGCCGATCGCCGTCCCGGCACTCAAGGCAATCACGATGACTGGTCGATTGACGACCAGCGAACATCCGATCGTCCCAACACCCGCCGCCGTAGTCGTCCCAGCACCCGCCGCCGTGGTTGTCCCCGCACCTGCCGCTGCTCCGGCCCCGCCCGCCGCGACCAGCGAACATCCAGTCATTTCCCTCCCGGCACCCCAAAATGCCGTAGTCGCCTCACCGAGCAACACCAGCAGCGTCGTGCTCGATCGCTCATCCGTGACAGCGCCGATCACCGCGACTCCGGATTTGGCGGACGAGACACCCGAACTGGATCTCGCGAGTTTTGCCAACGTGATTGAACTGCATGCGGGGACGAGTGATGAAGCCGATCTTGACCTCGATCACAGCGATGTCTTTAGTCTGATGGATCAGATTTCGGACGTGACGCCACTGGATGATGACTTTACTTTTCCCGAAGGGCTAGAGGGCATTGAAGAACTCAACTTCGATGTGATCCCAACGCCCAAATCGATCAGCAGTCCTTGGGATCTCGAAGAACTCGACGGCATGCTCATGGTCAAATAAGTCGTTTTTGCGCGTGGCTAAATCTTGAAATTGCCTGATCGGCCTAATCCCAGGCATTCGATTAGAATAGAACAGGATCATTGGCCTTGTTGCGGAACGTACGATCGATCATGAGTTTTGAACTGATTCCCGTTTTGAGTGGATTTTCCGCCTTGCTCCTGTTGATTCAACCCCGGCAATCCTCCGGCTGGCGGATCGTGGCGGTGGCGATCATCGGTTGTTTGGCGATCGGGTGGGGAATCCCGGTGCTGGAGTTGTTTCTGACGATCGCGGTGCTGATCTGGTTAGTTTTCCTGCTCCTGCCGATCCAAGGATTTGCCCAAGTTGAGCGCCTGGTACGCCAAGAAAAATACCAATTAGCGGCACGGTGGATGGATTACACCCGTTGTTTGCATCCGTTTGATGGCTGGTGGGAATATCCCGAATTGCTGCGGGGCTTGGCTTTGGCTCAGGTCGGTCAACTCGCCGCCGCCCACCAAATCTTCCAGCAGCAGCCCACTGCCAATACGTCGATCGGGCGGCTAGCAACGATCCTGTTCCATCGCCTCAACGGCAATTGGGCCGGATTCGTCCAGTGGCTCCAACCCCAACCGCCAAAATCCGCCGTGCGCCAAGATCCCAACGTCCAACTGATGTATCTACGATCGCTGGGTGAATTGGGCCAGGTCAATGAATTACTCGAGGCGCTCAATGCGTGCGATCGGTCATTGCGCCAAGCCGGTCATCCCGTTTTTCTCAACACGGCGCGGATGTACGCCCTCGCCTTTTGTGGCCAACCCGAAAGTCTGGCCTGGCTCTTCCAGCAGCAGCTCCGCACGATTCCCGCCGACACCCAACAATTCTGGCAAGCCACCGCTTATCAACGATCGGGCAACCAACCCCAAGCCACCCAAATCTTCCAAACCCTGAGCCAAACCGCCTCCCCCGGACTCAAAAGCGCCATCGCCGATCGGCAAACTGCGCGTTCAATTCAACCCCCACTCACCGCCGCCGCTCAACAATCCCTCGCCCATTTACAAGCCCAAGTCACACAGGAAGTCGGCAATCCCATCCAAGTCCGCCCGAATTTGAAACAGATTCCGGTGACGACGACATTGATCGGGATTAATGTGGCGATTTATTTGGCGCTGAACCTCCTGCCGATCGGCCTGACGCTGATTGCCGTGGGACTCAGCGCCGCGAACCGATTGGCTGACGCGAATCTAGAAGTCGCTGGTCAGATCATCAAGGCGATCGTCAAGGTCTACGAACTCGGCGTACTCTATCCCGCCGATGTGCAACAGGGCGAATGGTGGCGCATGTTAACGGCGGCATTCCTCCATGGCGGCTGGTTCCATCTGTTGAGCAATATGTTGGGGTTGTACATCCTGGGCGGCATCGTCGAACCATTGCTGGGGAAATGGCGCTTTGCGATCGGTTACTTTGTCACCGGAATTGGCTCTATGGCCGCTGTGACTGTCCTCAACAATTTGGAGTTAATTCAGGAATCCGCAGTGGTCGGGGCTTCCGGGGCGATTATGGGACTGTTGGGGATGATGGGCGCGATTTTTCTGGTGCGCTGGTTGCGCTTCAAAGAACCGATCGCGGCCCAACGTTTGAGAATGGTCGGGATTATCGCCATCTTCCAAATCATCTCCGACAATCTGGTGGCGAATGTCAGTAAAGCGGGGCATTTATCCGGTCTGATTATTGGCTTATTTGTCGGTTTAATGCTGGTGAAGACAATGACCCTGCGACGATCGACGTCGAAAATTAATCCATCGAATTAATTGGCCCGGAACTTCTGCCACATCTCCCGATAAGCCGTTTCCATATGCCGCGCAAATTGGGCCGCATTCCAGAGCGGTGCCGTCCGTTTCGCCTGTCGCAATTGCCAACTGATCTGTTGCCGCAACGCCGCATCCGTCCCGAGCCGCACGCCCCACTCCACGTATTCCGCATCCGTCCAAGCGATTCCCGCCTCAATCCCCACATTCTTCAGCATCGTGTAGCTATTCCGGGCGGCAAATTGTTCACCCACGCGGGTCACCAATGGCCGTTCCATCCACAACGCCTCCAGGGTAGTGGTTGCGCCGTTATAGGGATAGGTGTCGAGGATGACGTCCGCGATCGCGAGATTGGCCCGATGAATTTCTTCGGAATCGACGATCGGCAGAAAAATCAACCGATCGTGACTCAACCCCATCGACGTTGCCAAATCCCAAAACGCCGTTTGAATCACTGTCTGATCCGCCAAGCCTTTAATCAGGAGATAGCTATTGGGCACCTGTTGCAGAATTTGCAATTGCAACTGCATCATGGCCGGATGGCGTTTGTAGCCGCGTTGGGCGGTCATAAATAACACGGCATCCGCTGGCAAGTTAAACTGACTCCGATGCAACGTCGGCACCCCGACTTCAAAGCCTTCGACCGCAATGTAAGTTTCGGGTAATCGCACGATGGTTTCGGGATAGTCGGTCTGGGCGGACTCGGGCAATACGTATGGGTCGGCGATAAAGTAATCGATCGATCGCAGCCCCGTCGCATCCCAGCCCAGCCAACTGACCTGAATTGGCGAGGGTTTCAGCGCCATGACTTCGCAGGTGACTTGGCAAGTTAGACTGTCGAGTTCAACCAAAATATCAATGTCGTCTTGTTGAATCTGAGTCGCAATGCCGATCGCGTCGAGGGGACAGCCGCGCACCTGAGGCGATAATTGGCAATACTGTTGCTGGATGTAATCGGGATTGGCCTGGGGATTGATGATGTAAATGTAGATTTCGGTTTGTTCAGGATCATGATTTTTCAATAGCCAGCGGGCCAGCCAACCGACGGAATGCTGGTAGAAATAGCGACAGAGATAACCCACCTTCAGGGGCCGATCGGGATTAGCAGTTTGGTTTTGCTTGACTACATTTTCTGCTTGGAAGCGATCGTACTGAATTTGATGATGGTGCTGGATATTAGTTTCACACAGCGCCACGATTTGGTTTTGCAAGGCCCGATGTGTCGTGGGTCGATCGGCGACATAGGGCAAATGCATCGTGCTCACCAGCAATCGATAACTAGCGGCAAGATCTAATGATGGCGGTGCTTGTAAGACTGTCTGGAGGAGTTGGATCTGGCGATCGTGATAAATCTGAAATTGTTGATCTTGTTGGCCCTTAGTCAGTAAATCCTGGACGAGCGCACTGTTCGACGTCAGTTGATCGAGGCTGGTGGTGGCAAGATCAAATGCCATTTGTGCCGCCGCCAAACTGCCCCGATCGGCATCTTCTGTTTGCTTAAAAATACAATCCGCCATCCGCAATTCAAAATCATCGGGGAAGTCCACTAGCAATAGCGCAATCAAATCCACTGCCAGTTGAGCGAAATTGCGTACATGACCAATGACTTCTGCTTGTGCTAGCACAATATCTGCAAACAATCGTCGATCGAGCACATGGGGTTGAATTGCTTGCACCAACTCAACCGTAATCGGATGGGGTAGTGCTACAGCGAGATATTGTTTCAACGCGTCGAGTAACAATGACTGATCCAGCGCCGCATCCACTGCCTGAAATTGTAAAGCCTCAATCAGTTGTAGCTGATCCAAGGTTTCCAGGCTGAGTGTACGCTGGGTGATCGACAGGAGTAATAAGTGCAAGATATTCTCGATCAACTCAGGAAACACAACCTGAATCTGCTGTCGAATCAACGCCGCCGCTTCCGTATCGTTCGTTTCTGCCGCCGCCGTTTCTAATACCGATTGCAATTCCGATCGCCAAACTTCTTCCTGCTCTTCGGCTTCAGCCAGCACCATTAACCAGGTACCTTGGGCTTCTTCTTCCTGATTATTCAGCAGCAAGGCTAATCCATATTGCCAATAAAGGGTGCGATCGTCAGGATTTTCGGCGATCGCGCTTTCGTAGTATTCGATGCTAGCAGTATGATTTGTTGCTTCCATCATCTAAGCCGCGACCGCGATCGGGACTTGGAAATTCGGAATATCCTGCAATAGCGATTTCAACAGCGCATTGGCCGTAAATTGGAGTTTGGACACGATCGTGTAATGGCTCATTTGTGCCGCTTGGAGTGGCTCGATTAACCGAATCTGTGGTTCGCTAATTTCGGATGATTCTTGCATCATCAAGAAATTCATCAAACCACTACTCAACATCATATCGACCGATTCAAAATCACTCCCCGTTGTGTCAATCAGAAATTCATACGTACTGTCTGGATTTTGACTACAAGCGATCGGGAAAAACTGATTGAGGTCGGTATTAATTTGGTCTTCGGACTGCTCCCAGTCAATTAACACAATGATCTGTGTCGATCGGGGCTGTTGGCATCGATCACGCAATACCGTTTCAATTTGTGCGGCCATATCGGCCCAATTAAACTTCTGGGCTTGCTGCTGACCCGCCGCGATTAATTGCTGCCGCAACGCGGGTTGCTGCACTTCTAATAGCGCGATCGTCATGGCATCCGCATCCGTATCATCGATATAAACCACCGCATCCCCTCCAACTTCGGGTAACGACGCATTTCGACAGGTGATCACCGGACAGCCGCATTTCATCGCTTCGACCACGGGCAATCCAAATCCTTCATATTGTGACGGATAAACCAGTGCCACGGCCCCGGAATAGGCCGATCGCAGTTCATCATCATTCAAATATAACGGATGAAACATGACATCCGGCATTAGCCTGCGGGCTTCCGCACTGATCTCCCGCGCACTTGATCCCGTACAAATCACATCAAATCCATGCCGACTACAAAGCTGCGCCAATCCGGCAATAAACAGGTTCACATTTTTATACCCAAATCCCGCGCCGACTAGGAGGAAATAGGGTTTGTGAATGTTGTAGCGCGATCGAAATTGCACCAGCTCGATCGCGCTCGATGGTCGAAAATGTGTGGCAACCCCACAGAGAATCGGATGCAATTGATCTGGATTAATCTGTGGAAAGTACGCCTGCAAATCCGCTGCGGTATTCTCCGAAATTGTGATGTGGGCGTCGGCATGGGCGATCGCGTGGTGTTTGCTCCGCCACATCGGCTGTGTGAGATCCCAATCCATCACCTCTGGAATCATGTCATAACCCATAAACACAGTGGGCGTGGAAACTGGGGTCGTGTAATAGGTAGAGATGAACAGATTGGCGTTTTCTTGGTCACAAATCGTTTGCAACAAATCGCGATCGGCGTCAACATCTTCGTAGCTGAATGCAGGAATCGTTAAATATTGAATTCCAGAAATCTTCGGGCTAGTGCCATTGCGATCAAGCACAACAACGCACTGGCTAAACTCACTCCGGCTCCATTCTCGCAATACCGATTCCCACAACCGCGCAATCCCCGTGTTGTAAAGCTGGAAGAACACCCCATCGACAATTATCTTGACGGGTGCAGCGGCTTCGACGGGCACGATCGCGGGCGTTTCGGGGACACGATCAGCATTTCGCCGCAGCGCAAAGATTTTATTCGCATCGGTTGTCAGAAGGGATGGTCGATCGACTCGCTCAATTGCACCCAGGTGGAACAACACATCATCGGGCAAGGTTCGACGGGTCAATAGATGCAGAGATCGGTGATTGGAATAAAAATTCACCCCCAGTTGATTCGCTAAATGCTGGAGCGACTGGTAAGTATGAATCGCAATATGCTGACCTTCATGGGGCGCATAGTACCACCATTGATCCGGCGTTGGATTACTGTCCGGCAATAGCTCGGTGCTGAAGAGCAGGCTGTCACTGAGATTAAGCATGGCGTCAATTTCCGCCTGCGGATCAACTAAATGCTCCACCAATTCAAACGCCGTGACCAACTCGTATTGTCGATCGAGCGTCCCCACAGCGCCTTCCGCAAATAAATTACGGCAAAACTTATCGTACCAACGGAAATCAAATCCCGCATCCCGCATCAACCGCACAAACAACCCATAACCGCCGCCATAATCTAGACAGGCCGCATCTGGGTTAAAATAACTCGTCACCAGCAGTTGCGTCGCCTCCGCCAACCGCAGATTCCGCGTCACCAGGCCAATATCACTGCCTGTAATCGCTTCCGCATAGGCCTCATCCAACCAATAGGGTGTCTCAGTCTGGATAAACCGACATTGACTACATTGAAAATAGTCCACGTCATATTTGTTCAGCATTTTAGCCTGACCAAAGGGCTGGCTGGGAGCGCTACAGATGTGGCATTGCATAGACATTTGGTGGATTGGGGGATGCTTCGCGGGTCTAGTTTCCCAGTTTACCCAGGATTCTACCGATGGCAACAGTTTTAAACCGGTATAGCCCCTTGACTTGGAGGCATCTGACTCAAGTACTGCTGATGCATTGCTGTATAGGCCGCTTCCATCTGTCGGGCAAAGGCTGCACCATTCCACAATGGGGCGGATTGCTTGGCTTGGCGTAGTTTTCCAGCAATCTGTTGTCGCAGTTCGGGCTCAGTGCCGAGTCGAATGCCCCAAGCGACATATTCTTCCGGTGTCCAGCTAATGCCTTCCGTAATGCCCGCATTCATCATCATCGTATAGCTATTGCGGGCGGCGAACTGTTGACCCACAAGGGTCACGATCGGGCGTTCCATCCAGAGAGCTTCCAGCGTTGTCGTCGCGCCATTAAAGGGAAAAGTATCCAGCACCACATCCGCCACCATCAGATTGGCCCGATGCACTTCCTCCGACGGCGCATAGGGCAAGAACCGCAGCCGATCAAGCGGCAAGCCAATTTCCCCGGCCAGGGATTCAAACAGCGTTTGCACCGCATTTTGGCCCTGATTGCCTTTGACCAGGAAATAGCTGTTGGGGGTTTGTTTGACGATTTGCAGTTGGCGCTTGGTGGTTTCGGGATGGAGCTTAAATCCCCGTTGTGGATTGAGAAACACTACCGCATCATCCGGAATGCCCAAATCACTCCGGCGCAAGGTCGGCACCCCCACTTCAAAGCCATCCAGCCCAATGTAGCTCTCGGGTAACCGCCACAGTTTTTCGGTGTAGTGGTCTTGTGCCTGATCCGGGAGGACGTAGGGATCAGCGATGTAGTAGTCGATCGCGGACATCCCGATCGCATCCCAACCTAGCCAGGTCACTTGAATTGGCGCGGGTTTGAGCGCCATGAGCGTACAAGTTTTATCGCGAGTCACACTGTCGAGATCAATCAAGATGTCAATCTCATCTTGGCGCACGAGTTCAAAGATCGAGTCAGAATCCCCGATGTGATCACGATAATGCGGCGTAACATTGGCGTAAAAATCACGGACATAGTGGCTTCTATCAGGAGTATTGAACGCATAGACATAGATATCGAAGTTGCTCTGGTCATGGTGCTTCAGGAGCGATCGGGCCAGCCAGCCGACGGAATGACTGTAGAAGCAACTGCATACATAACCAATGCGCAGTTTGGTGTGGCCTGGATGAGAAAGTGCTGCCGCTGGCTCAGCGATCGGCCAAAAGTCTTGAAATGCCTGCTGACAAAGTGCCAAGATTTGATTTTGCAGGACTCGATAAACTTGCGGGTCATCCTCCAAATAGTTATACAAGTGGATTGCGAGAAATAGCGTCTTTGCGCCAAAGTAAGTGAGAGGCTGATTGGCGGCGACAACTTTCTGGAGGTTTTGACGATGGATTTTGGCGGTGTTGGCGATTTCGGCTGAATTGCCACCGATATTGAGATAAGCCTTGAATTGGTAATAGCTGCCGATCGTCTGGATTTCCAGACTAGAATTCACCGCTAGCACCGCTTGGGAAAGCTCGATCGCGTCTTCATACAGCGCGCCGATCATCGCCATTTCCGCCATTTGGGTCAGGACGAATAGATTATCTGATTCAAGTTCGCGACAGAGGTGAAGGAGTTGGAGTGCCAAATGTGAAAGACGCCGCAAGTGGCCAATTTTGATCGATGCCGCTGGCGCAACTAGACAAAGAAAATCCGCTGGAGCCAAATAGGGGCGGATCGCTTTGGCAAATGCTGTTGTAATCTCATCCGCTAAGGCAACATCCAAATATTGGCTGAGAATTTCGTGCAATAGCGCCGCATTCTGCTGAAAATCCGCCCGCAATTCCGGTGAATTTAGCAAGTCAATAATATTCGATGCCGCAAAGCTTCCCAGCGAGAGCCGATCGTTGGATAGCTCCAACTGAAATAGGCGCAATTGGTTGTGGCAATCGGCAGGCGCGATCAACCCAATATGCTGACGAATTAGCCAAACATTTTGGTCATAGCCATTTTGAGCTTGGATGTCAGCTTGGGCGGCAAGTACCTGCACCAAATCATTTGTCCAACTGACTGCTGTTGGTTCATCGGCGTCCATCATGGCCATCATCCAGATTGCCTGAGCGGTTTCTTCGTCGCCGCTCAACAATGTGGCCAAGCCATATAGCCAGTGAATTGCGCGATCGCTGTCGTTGATCGACTGATCATCCTCAGACCGTTCGATTAATTCCTGACAAAAGTCGATCGCGGTAGCAAAATCTTGCGCGATCAGCCAGTTTTGAACTCGATTCCGGTTTGTGGTAATTGCCTGTGGCACATCAAGCATCGGCATGGTGCAGTGAAAATCGCAATTGCATTATGACTATTTTTAACCAATATATCCGACAACTTACAGAACGCTGTAAGTTGTGCAATTTCCGATCGCGTGTTTTGAATAACCGGATCGATGACTTGCCGATTCATCGCTAGTGTCAGCCTCATAGAACAGATATGCTACCCACATATAGCCAAAACAGTGATGCGAACTGAATTCAGCTCACATCACTGTCTCTACATTCAAACTAAATCGTTGGATCTGTCTAATAATTTCAGCGCATTACAGACCGAGTAGAGTACCATTGGTACAGGTGGCCGAACCAGAATCAGAGATCGCCGGAGCAGCCAACTGAGTTGGCCCAATCCCGTTGGATTGACACACAGCACCGTAGGAAGTCGCTTCGCTAGTGGCGGTCAAAACCGCGACCCGTGCTGTACCGGAATAGGCTTTCAGTGCTGCAGCAGCAGGCTGAGGCGTCCCATAGACGGCAGCCGTCAAGGCACCAGAAGCCGATGTAGTGCTATAGCTATAGTTGCCTGTAGTATCAGCAACGGGTTTGCTCAGTGCAGAAATATTGCTAGCAAACCTACTTTCTTCCAAGTAGTAGGCCTGCTGCGCTCGGACAATGGTGCCCACATACTGCTTCGCTTCCGATTGCTTCGCTTTATTCGCTTGGTTCAAGAACGAAGGCAGGGCAATGGCCGCCAAAATACCGATGATGATGATAACGACGAGCAATTCAATCAGGGTGAAACCTTCGCCCTTCTTGCGGCCAGTCATGAAGCTGAGAAACTTAACTTGTAGATCGGATTTCATTGGGATGTCTTTCCTTAAGGTGCAGATTTGTTGGACTTCAAACTCCTGAATCTAACTTGCCCACTCCGGAGGTTTTTCATATCACCCCCCCTCCAACTTTTTTTTGAGAGTACGGTTGAAGATCCCAAAAACCCTTCAACAGCAGTCATTTTCGGCGATTCAAAAAGTTATCATGACAAGTCTCTGGAAGCCACCCGGTATTAATTCGGTAGAAAAATAGTGGGTGCTGTTTTCTGCCAAGGCAACGAAGGGGTACATGGGGTAATTGACGCGATCTCATCTACACCGGATCCGCCAACTGTCAACTGAAGTACCGAGTTCTGCGACCCACATCAATTGCTGAAGGGTGCAGGTGGCGGTATTCTGAGGCGAGGTAGTTTCCTCGGTGGCAGTCTCCATGGCCGTATTGCAATTGTTCAATCCCCTGTTCGGGCTGCTGAAGCTAGCCGATCGGCCCTCCCTTTCCCAGAAGTTGACTTGGGTGGGGGCTTGGATGACCTTGGGGTTTGTGATGCTAGCGCTGCTTTGTCCACTGTTACAGGCGATCGGGCTGTTGCAGGATCCGAGTGAGTTTTTGAATAATCTGCCGCATCAGCCGCCGAGTGGGGCGCATTGGTTTGGCACGACGCGGTTGGGCTATGACGTGTTTAGTCGGACTTTGTTTGGGACGCAGGCGGCGGCGCAGGTGGTATTGCTGGCGACGGCGTTGAGTTTGGCGATCGGGGTGCCGTTGGGGATGGTGAGTGGGTATTTGGGCGGGAAGCTCGATCGGGTGCTGCTGTTCATGATGGATACGATCTATACGCTGCCCGGATTGTTGCTGTCGGTGACGTTGGCTTTTGTGGTGGGGCGGGGCGTACTGAATGCGGCGTTGGCGTTGAGTATTGCCTATGTGCCGCAGTATTTTCGGGTGGTGCGGAATCAGACGATTAGTGTGAAGACGGAGGTGTTTGTGGAGGCAGCCCAGGCGATGGGGGCTTCGACTTGGCGGATTCTGTGGCGGTATTTGGCCCAGAATGTGATTCAGAGTGTGCCGGTGATTTTGACGTTGAATGCGGCGGATGCGATTTTGACCTTGGGGGGCTTGGGTTTCTTGGGGTTGGGGTTGCCGGATGAGGTGGCCGAATGGGGCCAGGATTTGCGGCAGGCGTTGGATGCGTTGGCGACGGGCGGGATTTGGTGGACGGCGCTGTTTCCGGGGTTGGCGATGACGTTGATGGTGGTGGGGTTGTCGTTGTTGGGTGAGGGGTTGAGTGAGTTGACCGAGAAGCGGCAGCGGTAGGATGCTTGGCCTGGGCTTTTCGCTCTAATGATGCTTTAGAATGGCAGTGTCGTCAGAGCGTGGTTTTGACTCTTTCACTCGATGTTCAAGTTTTTAGGCGATTGCCCGATAAACGAGACTAGGAGTTGGTTCTAGTCGTCCGAGGTTTCTCCCACTCATATGTTTGCCGGAGGGCTTCAAAGTAAAGAATTCCCGCACGAGTGCGGCCATCTGAG
>JANOQX010000121.1:0-11743 GCA_031415035.1 Cyanobacteria bacterium VAR_4_metabat_243 | reverse complement strand
ATCTACATCACAAACTCGTTGAGTTTACGGTTGGGTCCTGCGTCTCTTCCCGGTTTCCCGCATCGGCGGCTCTCTTGAGCTTAGCGAAGATTTTCACCCCCGCTCACATACAAGGTTGGGTAGAGCAACGCGGAACCCAACACCCACCATACACAACCCCAACCGACACCTCACTTCAACAACAAGTAATACAACTGCCCCGGCGCATTCACCAATCCCGCCCGCTGCCCCGCCACATCCCCCGTGCCGAGAAACACATCCACCCGCCCCGGCCCCACGATCGCGCTCCCCGTATCCTGATCCAACACAAATCGACTAATCGACTCCGACTGGAGCTGCTGATTCGGCAATTGAGTCTGGATCAACGCCAAGGCTCCCGGCGGCAACTGACGCTTATCCGTCGCGATCGACCGATCGGCCGTCACCGGATAGCCCAAGCTCCCCAACGGCGGCGAACCCTTAGTATTTTCAAAAAACACAAACCGCCGATTGCGCGGGATGTAAATATCCAAATCCGCTGGGTTGGCTTGGAAGTAAGCCAACACCTTCGGCAACGTCAGCGCCGATGCCGCAAATTTGCCATCTTTGATCAGTTCCTTGCCCAGGCTGGAGTAGGAATGATTGGTCGCGCCCGCAAAGCCGACGGACATCGTGGTGCCATCGCTCAGTTGGATCTGCGACGAACCTTGGACGTGAATCAAGAAAGCGGACAACCGATCGTTCAAGTAAACCAATTCCTGACCTTTGAGCTGGGAGCGATCGCCTTGCAAGCCATCCGACCCTTCCAACTGCTCTCTGGTCGGATGCACCGACGGCCAATCGCGAAAATTGGGTGGCGTTTTGTACAGTGGATAGCGATCGGTGGCGGTTTTGGTGCGGCTGCCCCGCTGCACTGGGACGTAATACCCCGTAAATTCCACGCGCCCCTGGCCATCTTTGCCCAGGGATTCGTAGAACTGAAATTCTTTTTGTACCGCCGCTTGGAGTTCCGCCGCTGATTTCGCGTTGATTACCAGTTGCCGAAACCGATGTAATGATTGCTCGACCCGCAGTCGCGTGAAGCCAGGCACCGGATAACTGCGATATTGCTTCTGGGCTTGGGGGGTTTGGATGTAGCGCAGGCTTTGGTTCAGGGCACTCAAGAGTGCCGATCGATCGCCCCCCGCCGCAAATAACCGATCGTCCATTCCCAAACTGGCCAGATCCGGCACTTGGGCCAAGGGCCGTAGCGGTAGGCTGGGAGTCGATACCACGGGCGGTGATGGTTTGACAGCGGGTTTGACGATGGTGGGCAACGGCTGACTCTGGGCCGGATTTTTCCACACCACCGTGCCACCGCCCAGGAACACCCCAGCGGCCAACGAACTCAACCCGATCGTGCGTAACATCATGGCCTTAGCCCCCAATCGATGGACAAGCGCCAGGATCCGCATTGGGATCCCAGGCATCTCACCCATCCAGCATCCCAAATCCGTCCCTCAACATCAATATCGATCGACGCTAGAAGAGTAGACCGGTTCCACGCGAATCCCATTAATTTTGGAAGCGCGCACCACCATAAATTCACCTTGGCCCGTTTTCATTGGCACTTTGATCAATTCCTCGGCCAACACCTTGGGCGCGACTTCCTGCCCATACCATTGGCGAAAATCATCCAAACTCTGGAACCGGACTTCCTCACGGTGGCCGCCATCGAGCAAGATATGCACCGCATATTCGCTCGGGGTGCGGGTGTGGCGACTCCGGCGCTCGGTCGAACCCGCTGCGACGGGCGCTGCGCCGTCATCGGATTGGTGGGGTGGCAACTGGTGTGACATAAACGCTTTCATTGGCATTCCCTTACATGATTAACTCGATCGCTGATATGAGGCGGAGACTTCTCTCCCGGCTCGGTTCCACAATTATCTTCACTACTATGCCCAATGGCACAATAAAAATTGCGGGATGGGGGTCAAACTGGGGCCAAACTACGGCGCAATCAGGTTAAAGCGCTGCAACTGGGCCTCGATCGCGGGCTTCAGCACTTTCGTCAGTTGGGCTTTGTGTTTGAACACCAAACGGTTCTGGGTCGGCAGCTCAAACGGGAAATGGCCCGCCATCGCGGGTCGCTCCATCTGGGCGACGAGAATTTGCTCGACCCGCTTCGCTTGGATCGCATAACCCACTTCCACACAGACCTTCGGACTGGGGATCGGTTGGGGGGCGTCACTTCCCGGCAGTTCGACCAGCGTCGTCCCGTCGGCAATATAGATCAAGCTTTGGCGGATCGATCGCATCTGGGTGCCACTGAGTTTCACCGCACCATCAGACATCCGGTGGGATTCCTTCAGGCCGATTTGCACCCGCGATCGTTTATTCACTGAGGCCAGGATCAACTTCAGCTCTTCCCGCAGCAGTTCACTCGCTTCGGGATATTCCTGCTGATAGGAGAAGAAGATCACGGGTTCGAGATTCGAGAGGATCTCGACCTTGGTGAAATAGATCTCATGGCTGCTCAGATCGATATTGGCGATCGCGTAGGTGCCACTGCCTTCGATGTAAAACTCCACCGCATCGCCTGTCAAATAGCGCTGAAACCATTGGGCTTGCTTCACCGTCTCCCGATCGTCCAAGAAATCCGCCCGCAGCCCGGACTTGAGCAGACTGTTTTTACTCAGCCGCAGGTCGTAGGGCCGCTTTTCTAAATCCTTTAGCGGTTCATATTCCGGAATATACCAAGCTTTTAGGGCAATAATCGCCATACATCCGCCTCGCTCCTACGCGCACAACGACTTCGAACCACAACCCGGCCAGCCCCCGCTCGCGACTGACCGGATTAGGATCGGCTCATGTTGGCCATTCTAGCCAGAGTTCCGCCGATAGCGACAAGAATCTTGGCCGATCCCCCAAAAAACGAGTGGGAGGCTTTTCAACCTCCCAACAACGTGATACATTTAGTTTAGCAGAACAAACGTTCTAGTCTTAGCCTTTTAAATACAATTTGCGATCGTTTCAACCCATTGGCTGAACTCAACCGAACGATCCGGCAACGTTAGTTATCGGGCAAGTTGGCGGTGGCTTGACCTTTGCGGTTGAGCCACACCACGGGCACCCGGTTCGGATCGGTGAAATGCGTCTGCTCTTGGGCGATTTGCCGCTCTTGACCGGGATCGAAGGCACGGTTGAAATCGGTTTTGAGCTGGTTGACGCGGTGCTCGGTGACTTGCACTTCGGCCTTCACCTCTTGCAATTTCTGCTGCTGGGCCATCCGATTGGGTACGACGTTGAACAGCGTGGTCAAGGCCACACCGGCGATCACGACATTCATCGCAATCTTCATTGAGGTCTCGATCGCCAGCACGCGATTCTGGGTCTGTTGCTGCTGTTGACGCCGTTGGGGCGTGGTCTTGGCCCGGCGGGTGGGCTTGACCGTCGGCTGCGAGCGAGCCGGTGGATTGGAGCGGACGGGATTAGACAGTTGGCGTAGTGCACTCATGATGATTCCAGGACGGATAACCAGGGCAAGGCTGGGATGGACTATGGTTCATATGTTTTGTGCTGCTAAGAAAGCAAAACTGTCAGGAATGTTCAACGGTAATCTCACGGAATTGCGACTTAGTCTTTGGTTGACTCGCTTTCACCGGATATGCGTTGCCCACAAGGACGATCGGGGGCGGACTGGATGATCCAGATTCTCTCCCCAGGCACCAAAAAACCTGCCCCGATAGTTTATCGCAGTCGTTGTAAATCGATCACCCAAATTTCGAAGAATTTCGAGAAATCTTACAAAACTGCACTAAACCATTGCGCGACAGGCATAACCGGGAATTCCGGAATTGTACGGATGGTCAGATGACCATTGATCCATACTTAAGCTCGGTACAGTTCGGTACAGAGCTTGAATGCTAGGATGCCAGGCACCAAAGCAATAAACAGTGCCATGAACACTTGGGCGTCAGACATGCGCTACATCTCCATGATATGAGGACATACAATGCGTTTAATTGTTGATGAAAGCGGGCCGATCGGGGCGAACTTGTTACAACTTGCAACGCAGTGGATACCGGGAATCCCTACTTGAGGGCCGATCGATCCCATCCCAATTCCAGGTTAGGCTGAATAGATAAGACGTTCAACTGCTGCTGCCACGCGACAACCCATGCTCGATCTCCCGACTAATTTTGATTGGCATACGCTATTACTGCTACCCGTCCTGATCGCTCTGGAAGCCGTGCTTTCGGCCGATAACGCGATCGCCCTAGCGGCGATCACACGCGGTTTGGAAGACCCAGAACTGGAGCAGAAAGCCTTAAATATTGGCTTGCTCGGGGCCTATTTCCTACGCATGGCGCTGATCCTGGCATCGTCCTGGGTGATCGACTTTTGGCAGTTTGAGCTGGCGGGGGCGCTTTACCTCTTGTGGCTGGTATTCCAATATTTCACCTCGAAGGATGATGAAGACAGCACCGGCGAACATCACCATGGCCCAAGGTTTGCGTCGCTCTGGCAGGCGATCCCCGTGATTGCCTTTACGGATTTGGCCTTTTCCCTGGATAGTGTGACCACGGCGATCGCCATCTCGAAGGAAACCTGGCTGATCCTGATCGGCGGCACGATCGGGGTAATCACCCTCCGATTCATGGCGGGCTTCTTCATCAAGTGGCTGGAAGAGTACGAGCACCTTGAGGATGCGGGCTATGTCACCGTGTCGTTCGTGGGCTTGCGGCTGTTGGTGCGAGTATTCAACGACAGTCTTGTGCCCCCGGAATGGCTGATGGTCACCCTCGTCGGCATCTGTTTTGCCTGGGGTTTTTCCAAGCGTAAGGCTGTGGTGGCCGAAGTCACGGCAGCGATCGTGTTGGAACCGTCGGCGGCGATCGTTGAGGAGTCGGAGCGCGTGTAGGTTGGGTGAAACAACGTATAACCCAACACCCACAACCATATTTCCCGCAAAAAAGCACCCCGAATCGAGGTGCTTTTTTGTGCGAGGTTTGATTCAACCCGTCATCCCAGTGGATTTATTCGTGAATCCAGGGCATTGTTGTCGGCGTCCAGTTCGACAATTCACCTTCGGCGAACCACAGGCCAATCTCCCGCTGAGCGGTTTCCAAGGCATCCGAACCATGGATCACGTTGCGGCCCACATTCACTGCGAGGTCGCCCCGAATCGTGCCGGGATCCGAAGCCAAGGGATTGGTTGCGCCGATCAGCAGACGGGCTGATGCCACTACGCCATCGCCTTCCCACACCATGGCCACCACAGGGCCGGAAGTGATGAAGTCGATCAAACCATTGAAGAACGGCTTATCGTTCAAGGATTCGTAATGCTTGGAGGCCAATTCTTTCGAGACCATCATTTGCTTCAGGCCGACCAAGGTAAAGCCCTTGGCTTCAAACCGCCCGATGATTTCGCCGACGAGTTTGCGCTGGACGCCGTCGGGCTTAATTGCGATAAACGTTCTTTCCACTGGATATTCTCCCAAGCTGCTATTTCCCAGATACCAGATTAGACTAGATTTCCGCCTTAGGGAATTGAGACTTGCGGGAATTGAGAATGTTGAGAATGGAGAATGTAGAGTTGATCATGTAGAAATGGCAATTTGCCCGGAATGACTGTGCTAATTCCTGATTCCTTTGCTCAACCTTGGCTGATTGGCGCGATCGTCAATGCTGCCTTGCTGACGCCACTATTATTTATCCCGAAGAAATTACTGACTCCGGCGGGTGTCTTCCATGCCTGGATCCTCGGCACGATCCTCTGGGGCAGTTTCAAGTCCCCGGCAGTGCCTTGGTATTGGCTCCCCGGTGGCTACGTGATTATGGTGGTGTATTTTGTCCTGGGTTCGGCGGTGACGAAGGTGGGGGCCGCCGAAAAAGAAGCCCTGGGGATTGCGGAGCAGCGCGGGGGTGCCCGTGGCCCGGAAAATGTCTGGGGTTCGGCACTGATTAGCGCGATCGCGGCCTTAGCCTTCTGGATCGTGAAAGTCCGATCGGCCCAAGAACTGATGCTGACCAATCAGGCTGATTCTTGGTATTTCCAGGTGATGCCGTTGCTGTTGTTGGCCTATATCGCCGCAATCGCCACCAAGCTATCCGACACCTGCGGCACCGAAATCGGCAAAGCCTACGGCAAAACCACTTATCTAATCACCACGCTCAAACCTGTACCCCGTGGAACGGAAGGGGCCGTGAGTTTGGAAGGGACGATCGCGGGCATCATTGGTTCGCTGCTCCTGGCGATCCTCGCCTGGTATTTGGGGATTATTCCGCACCAAATGCCGATCGGGATTCTCTGGGTGGTGATTGCGGCCTTTGTGGCGACGAATATCGAAAGTCTGATCGGGGCAACGATCGAGGGCAAAGTCTGGGGTCTGAACCATGATGTGGTGAATATTCTGAATACGCTGATTGGCGCGATCGTGGCGGTAGGATTGGCGGCGATCGTGGGCTATATGCCATAGGAGAGATGCCAGATTAATCCGATCGAGCTAGTATGAACTTACTTGATTGAATGAAATCCTATGACCGTCACCCAAGCTAAATCCCTCACTATTGGTGAGGTTAAAGCGCGATTCCAGCTAGAGCAAGTGCGTGATCTCACCTTCTTTCCTGAGTGGCAAGGATTGACACCCAATCTCAGAGCGGCGGATCAACAGGTTCTTGATGAATTGCAGATTGATTTCTGCGAACTGCAAGAGCATTCGCCCCATGAAGAAATCGTCAAAATGTTTTCGTTGTCCCCCTTGCTCCGAATTGCCGGACTGGCCAAGTATCCGTTCATTCCCAAAGCCGAACACATTATCGAGATCGACTTGAGCTATGAAGATGAAGACGATGAAGTCCAACTAGTCCGGGGCCGGATTGACATCATTGTTTCCCATGAACAGCTCTGGCAAGTCATCATTGAAACGAAACGTGCCCAATCGAATGTCATGCAGGCATTGCCACAGGCGCTTACATACATGATGGCGATGCCGCAAAGCGATCGTCCAATCTTCGGTCTTTGCACCAACGGCACTGACTTTGTCTTCGTTAAAATGCTCCGGGGTAAGAAGAATCAGTACTCATTATCGGGATTATTCTCGATGTATCAGCCCACCAATGACCTTTACCAGGTGGTTGCCATCCTGCAAAACCTGCGTCAAATCGTGCAGGAGTACTAGATTTTCACAATCACCGGCGTATGGTCACTGGGCTTCTCTAGTTCGCGGGGGGCTTTGTCGATGACGCAGCTTACGGCCCGATCGTACACAGTTGGCGTCAAATAATGGTGGTCGATCCGCCAGCCCTTGTCGCGCGGAAACGAAGCCGCCCGATAATCCCACCAGCTGTAGTGGCCCGGATCCGGGGTGAATTTGCGGAAGGCGTCTTGTAGTCCCAGACTAAGTAAGTCACGCAGCGCTTCGCGCTCCACATCCGAAGACATGATGTGGGTGGTGCGCTTCTCCGGATTATGCAGATCGATATCTTCGAGGGCAATGTTGAAATCGCCGCAGATTAGTAGGTCGGGGGTGTCGGCGAGTAAAGCCGCCAGATATTTCTTCAGTAGCTTCAGCCAAGCCAGCTTGTACTCGTACTTCTCACTGCCGATTTCCGAGCCGTTGGGGACGTAGACATTCACCACCTGGACGCCTTGAATGACAGCACTAATCACCCGCTTCTGGGCATCCAAATCCCCCACTTCCGATTCCGGCAAGACGCCCGCAAATCCCCGACGGACTTTCTCTAGGGGCGCTTTGGCAATCAAGGCCACACCGTTGTAGCTCTTCTGTCCGTAAAAATCGGCGGTATATCCCGCACTGGTAAACGCTTCTAGGGGAAACTGCTCATCCACCACTTTGGTTTCTTGAACACAAAGCAGATCCACATCCGGGTTCGTCTGCAACCAGTCCGTCGCATGTTCCAAGCGCGATCGAATCGAGTTGACATTCCAAGTCGCAATCTTCATCAGCCACCCCTCACCAAAAAATCCAATATCTGCCCATCAACTGGCCAATTCCTCGGCCCGACCTAACTCCAAGAGCCGTTGCTTTAGCCGCTGCGGATCGCCTTGGTCAATCACCCGACCCCGATCGAGCAAAATCGCCCCATCGGCAAAGTCCAGCTCATTCAACCGATGGGTCACCCACAACGCCGTAATCCCCCGACTTTTGACCAAATTCTGCACCTGGGCCACCAGTTCAATCTGGCTATCCGGATCCAACAAGGCCGTCGGTTCATCCAACAGTAAAACTTCGCAGTGACGGGCGATCGCCCCGGCGATCGCCACTCGTTGCTTCTGTCCACCGGACAGTGCGTAGATTGGTCGTCGCAGCAGTGGCAGCAAATTTACTGCCGCCAGCGATTCATCCACCCGCTGCCGGATTTGGGCGTAGGACAGCCGCTCCTCCACCAATCCAAAAGCCACATCCGCCCCCACCGTCGGCATCACCAATTGATGATCCGGGTTTTGGAACACGAATCCCACCGGGGGACGCAAGGTCACTTCCCCCGATCGACGCGGCAATAACCCCGCCAGCAAACGCAGCAGAGTCGATTTGCCACAGCCATTGGTGCCCAGCAGCATCCAGAATTCGCCCTGGGGTACCGAGAGCGAACAGTCATGCAGCACTGGCCGACCGTCTGACCAACTGAAGGACAATCGATCGGCGACGATCGCGGCGGGTGCTGGGCGGGGTGGATTGGGGGAGGGCATCATGCGTTATCTCAAAATCGCAGGCTTATTCTCCGGCAGAAAAGAAGCCGGGAGTCCGGCCCGAAGTGCCGCCTGCATTCTTCTCATACACTTGCACCGCACAGATTGCCGTGTTGAACACCGAGATTTTCTTGCCGCTTTGATGATCGCACGTCAGCTCCAGCAATTGTTCGGTTGCCGCCGATCGCATTGCCGCGAGCACTTGCTGATAGGCAGCGGTTGCATCCGCCTCTTCCTTCTTCTGAACCATCAGTCCAGCGGGGGTGCCTTTCAACGTAATTTCCAAAATATACATAGGTACAGCGTCTCGTTTAGCTCAATAATCGCAGAATGCCAGCTACTAGTATGGCAAATCCAGTCCCATCCGGGCAGCAAGTTTTTGGGGGCGCGGCGGATTTTTCGTGGGTTGCCCCAGTCCCGAAAATCTGTGTTAGCTTAATTCCAGGGGTTTATCCCCATGCCTTAGCCGCTTTGTGCTTTCGGGCACAAGAGCGACTTTGCGATTTGTCCTTTATTAAATATCGTGGAGGTAACTGTACATGCAAGATGGTAGTAAATTTTTGGGTCTTCAGTTTGGTGTTGTCCGGCTGTGTTCCGGGGCTGTCCTCTAACATCAATCCAGCATAGGTTTTCTTCCGCGAAAGCCCTGATGAGTCAATCATGCTTGTCAACTGGCCACTGGTGTGGAGTGAACCTCCCGGCAGTTAAGGTTACCGCTGATGACCCGCTACAATATCACCCCCGGAGTCGGACTCTGGGGGTGAGTAGTTTTAAAGGTGGCGGCACCACCACAAATTTTTATGCGATCGCCGAAATTTAGTGAGATCTACTGACGCCAAATCGAGTGGGACAGAAAATAATTTGGCACAGTCGCCTTTGTGCGATCGCGGTATCTCGTTCTATCTTTAGATAGAAATTGACGGTACAGCAAGTCTCCCTAGTTTAGGAGAAAGCATCGCAACTTATTGCTGTGATGTCCATGGCACCGTGACTGAAGCTCAACACAATCGAGTTAAATCGACACATTGAGTCACAACTGGGGGATTTCACCCTGGCACGATCGGTTAACCTGCTGCTAAACTAGGACAAGAAACTGAAATAGTTTTCCTGACCGACTCACCTTGTGTGAGGAAAGTGAGGAGGGGCCTTGTGCCCCGCACAGTTGTTTAGCCATTGATGAAGTTAGTTAACGCTGCTTCGGATAATGGGTGTGAGGATTTTTTAAAATGACGAAAGTACTTAATTCATTGCTGGCCGCTTCTGCTGCTCTCAGTGCTGTTCTCGTTGCTGGCGTGGCCCAAGCCGCTGAGCCTGTAACCTCGATGGATCAGTTGAGCCAGTACAGCCAAGAAGGCCAGACCGCCAATGCGGGTCAGGTGACTTCGGTTTCCCAGCTCTCCGACGTGCGTCCCACTGACTGGGCCTTCCAAGCACTTCAGTCCTTAGTTGAGCGCTACGGTTGCATCGCGGGCTACCCCGATCGTACCTACCGTGGTAACCGCGCCATGACTCGTTATGAGTTTGCCGCTGGTTTGAACGCCTGTATGGATCGCGTTAACGAATTGATCGCCGCTGCAACGGCTGACATGGCGTCCAAGGAAGACTTGGCCACCCTGCAAAAACTGCAAGAAGAGTTCGCCGCTGAATTGGCCACCCTGCGTGGTCGTGTCGATGCTGTGGAAGCCAAAGTTGCTACCCTTGAGAAGCAACAGTTCTCCACCACGACTAAGTTGAAAGGCGAAGCGATCTTCAACGTGTCCGACGAGTTCGGCACTGGCAATGACAACACGACTGTGCTTCAGAACCGTGTACGTTTGGCCTTGAACACCAGCTTCACTGGCAAGGACTTGTTGGTCACCCGCTTGGCTGCTGGTAACTACAATGCCTTCAAAACGAATGACACGACACCCGCAACCTTGCAGGGCGGCGAAGGTAGCCAAGCGGCTAACTTCGGCGGCGGCGGTAACAACGCCGTTTCCCTCGACTGGTTGGCTTACTACGGCAACTTGAATGAGAAGCTTGCCTTCTACATTCCCGCTGTCAATGGTCTGCACTACGACTACGCGCCCACTGCAAGTGGCTTTGACACTGGTGATGATGGCAACGGTACGCTTTCTGTCTTCGGTCAGCGCAACCCAATCTACGGCCTCGGCGGCGGTGCTGGTGTGGGTGCGACCTACAACATCGGTGGTGGCCTGAAGGTCAGTGCTGGCTATTTGGCTGGTAAAGCAGCAATCCCGACTTCCGGTAACGGGTTGTTCGATGGCGACAACAGCGTTCTTGGTCAGATTGCTTACGCTCCTACTGGTGCTCCCTTCCAGTTGGCAGCGACTTATGTTCGTGCCTACAGCAAGAGCGGTGCTTTGTTCGGCGGCGGTGCTGGTGCTGGTTCAGGCATCATGGGTACTTCCAACGCCAACGATATCGATCAGACGCTCCTTGGTATCGGTAACGCCACCAAACTGGATGCCTACGGTCTTTCCGGTACGCTCAAGTTGGGTTCCAACATCGTTGTGAACGCCTTTGGAATGTACGGTTATGCCAACGAAGTCGCACCTGGTGCAGACAGCCAAATCTGGAGCTACGGTGCCAGCTTGGGTCTGATGGACTTCGGTAAGAAGGGCAACTTGTTAGGCATCGTTGCTGGTGCTCAGCCTTATGCTCCCGGCGCTCCTGGTGCAGGTAGCGTGGTTCCCTTGCATCTTGAGGGCTTCTACAAGTACCAGTTGAATGACAAGATCTCCATCACGCCTGGCGTGATCTGGGTCAAGGATCCGGGTCAATCCAAGTCGGATGATATCTTCATCGGTACTGTCCGCACCACGTTCTCCTTCTAGAAATTGCTTCTAGTCTGAGGTTTGGTTCGATAAAAGCTGCCCCGATCGTTATAGTTGGGGCAGCTTTTTGATGGGGTTGTGATCCAGAAAGTCATCTTGCGGAAAGCGATCGGCGGAGCAATGGTGGGCAGTGCCCACCCTACGAGTTCCGTCCAATCGTAGGGTGGGCACTGCCCACCGTTCTTCAACCATCCGCGGCCACCGAAACCACCACCACACAGCAAAAAGGCCC
>JANOQX010000120.1:0-5691 GCA_031415035.1 Cyanobacteria bacterium VAR_4_metabat_243 | reverse complement strand
GGCTGGAATGCTTCTTAGCCCGCTTCAGCGGGGTTTCGCTCATAGCCCGCCGTTGACGCGCGGGGCGATTTGACAGCGCAGTCAATCTAACTACAACTTCGCCAACGCCGACTCCACCAACTGCAACTGACCCCGATCGTCCTGCTGCTTCAACAACTCCGCCGCCCGCTTCAACGCCTTCTGCGCCCCATCCTTATCCCCCTTCTCGCCCAACGCCAGGCCCAACCGATACTGCGTATAGCCATCCTTCTCATCCGCCTTCACCGATCGGCGATAGGCCTCGATCGCCCCATCCCACTGCCGCCGACTCGCCAAAATATCCCCCATCGCCGTATGCCCATCCGGCAAATTCCCATCAATCCGCAACGCCTGCTGCACCGCCTGCTCCGCCCGATCGGCCTGCCCCAACGCCAACAGCAGTTTGCCAATCTGCACCCGAATCCCCGCATTCTGCCCATCCAACCGCGCCGCCGCCTCAAATGCATCCAACGCGGGTTGCTGCTTCCCCGCACTCATCAACGCCACCCCTAACAACACCTGCGCCCGCGCATTCTGGGGATTCTTCTCGATCGCCCGCTTCAGCACGTTCAACGCATCCTCAAACCGCCCCGCCTCAATATACGTCGCCCCCAAACCTTCCCGCGCCGCATCATTCCGCCCATCCACCTGGAGCACCGCCACATAGGCTTTCTCCGCCCCATCCAAATCCCCCTTCCGCGATCGCAACACCGCCAACCCCAACAGCGCCTCCACATGACGCGGATTCTGCGTCGCCGCCGCTTGATAAGCGTTAATTGCCTCACCCTCGCGCCCCTGCCGCGCCAACCCAAACCCTAATCCATAATGAAAATCGGCATTCTTCGGATCCAGCCCGATCGCCTTCTGATAAGCCGTCACCGACGCCGAAAATTCCCCTTGCTGCGCCTTAATATAGCCAATGGCGCTAAAAATCCGGGCATTCTTCTCATCCAACTGCGCCGCATTTTCATACAGCGCCAACGCCCCCCGATAATCCCCCGCCTTCACCTTCGCCTTCGCCTCCTCCAACAGCTTCCCCGTATCCGCCGCCTGGGCCAAAACCTTCACCAATGGCCGTTGCGGCTGCGCGATCGCCCCCGCCGCCAACCCCAACAATCCCACGGGCAACGTCAAAAGAAGCGCGAACAACCGAGAAAGACGAACGTTCATACTGTTTAGCAAGGAAGTTTGTGTGAGGGTTGGCATTATATCAAGGGTCCTATCGGATTGAATCATTTCTGGCAGAAAAGTTCCCGCATCACCGCCGACATCCCCAAACAAAAACCGAGCGAAACAACAGGGTTTCACTCGGTCTTCAAATCGATCTAAAATCAAATCAGCGAATTAAACGGGCAAGGAGGGATTCGAACCCCCGACACCCTGGTCCGTAGCCAGGTGCTCTAGTCCACTGAGCTACATGCCCTTGTGTTCGACGTTTTCAATACTATCACAACCGATCGGCAATATGCAAAACAGTTCCGAAACAAATCTCCTCTCCCACCTCAACGCCCAAGGCGAAGCCCAGATGGTGGACGTTTCGGCCAAAGTTGCCACCGTCCGCGAAGCCACCGCCGTCGCCCTAGTCAAAATGCTACCCGCCACCCTCACGGCGATCGAATCGGGCAATGCCCCCAAAGGCGACGTCCTCGCCACCGCCCGCATCGCGGGCATCATGGCCGCCAAACAAACCAGCAATCTCATCCCCCTCTGCCATCCCCTGCCCATCCAGAAAGTCAGCGTCGATCTGATTGCCGACCCCGCCCTCCCCGGCTACCGGATCGAAGCCACCGTCCGGATCAACGCCGAAACTGGCGTCGAAATGGAAGCAATGACGGCTGCCAGCATCGCCGCGCTGACGCTATACGACATGGCCAAAGCGATCGAGAAATCGATCGTCATCGAATCGATCGCCCTCCTCCGCAAAACCGGCGGCAAATCCGGTGACTACATCGCCTCCCAACCCTAGCGTTTCGACTATGGGCGTAATTTCTTGACTTGGGCGATCGACAACCCCGTACATTCGGCCACTTCCACGATCGGCATATTTTTCTGCAACAACCGCATCGCCACCTCAACCTGGCCTTCCTGGCGGCCCTCCTGACGGCCTTCCTGGCGGCCTTCCTGGCGGCCTTGGTCTAAGGTTTCTTCGAGCCACTTTTCGTAGGCTGGCGCTAAACTCATCATGACCTCCCGGATGTCCTTTGTCTTATTTTGCCTGATTTTGAGATTTACCTGCAATACCATCAGATGCCGGAGGGTCTCCTGGCGATAGGGATGGGCCGGGGGCAACGCTAGCAGCTCTTTGACCGCTTCGGCCTGTATCTTGTCACGCCCAAACAATCGCAACCATAGCGTATCCAAGGTTTTGGGTAAATGGTGAATCGCGATGACCGCCGTCCGATCGGGCGCAGGCAGGAAATAAATTCCTTTGCCCCAACGGGGTTTCTCCACCACACAAAATCGTTTTTGCATGGCGGGGGACATGGTCGGCGACAGAATCCAGAGCATTGGCTCATCCGCTTCCCGGAGGCGCTGTTTGCGGGCCTTGGCTTGGCGACGGAGTTCGGCCCGCACGTCAAAGGATTTGTCACGACAATTCAAGATTTCCCATTGCGGCGTGGCGTTGCGAAAAGCCTCGACTAAAGACGGTTGCGAGAGCATCCGCCCCATTAACCCCAAAGCCTGAAGCGCATCGATCGCGCCCACATCGGGATAGAACACAATGTCGATCGTCCGCACCTCCCCCGAAACTGGCTTTTCGACCTCAACTTGGCCAAAATCCGCTAATAACTCCTGCATCCATTCCTTGGCGAACGTATCGTGAATGTTGCGCGTCATGCCGAATCAACCGGAAAGAACTAACCCCAAACTAATACGTAAGACCTATCAATGGCATCTATCGCTTGGTGGAACGTTGGATCAGCCGATCGACATACGCCACTCAATCGTTCAACCTTTCTCCAACAGCGTCACCACTGCGAAGATCAAGAACAACACCCCGCCCACCGCCGTCACCAACCGTTCCGACAGCCGACCCGCGATGAATTTGCCGCCCACCACGGCGATCAACGCACAAACCGCATGACCAACGATCGCGCCTGCCGTCACTCCGATCGGGTCATACTTCGCTGCCAAACTCGCGGTGGCAATCTGCGTCCGATCGCCCCACTCCGCCAGAAACGTCATCACAAAAGTTTTGCTGAGAATGCTCATGACCGTGGCTTTTTTCAGCGATGCGGTCATTTCGGAGACGCTTTCGATCGCCTCTTGTTGCGCTTCCGTTTCACAGGTGAGACCCTGCCCCGGCGGCATTTTGTAGGCATCGTAAAGCAGCTTTAAGCCAAAAAACACAAACAGGCCAATCACACTCCACCGGGTCAGATCCGGTGGCAACAAGCTCAAAACACTGCCCATCAGCACCGAAATCAGCGTCATCGCCGCCAATGCCGTCATCGCCCCAATAAACACCCAGCGCCGGGGATAGCGCATCGCCAGACAGAGCGAAATAAAGAAGGTTTTGTCCCCCAACTCGGCGAACGTAATCAGGGTCAAGGCGGCGGTAAAGGCGGTTAACATATCGCGCTCGGAATAAATCAATCACAACAACACACTGCTGCCGTTTCGCAATTCTATCAGGTTGCCGATCGCGGCTTTTGGGCGATCGCGTACAAGACATCCACATCGAGCGATCGCACCTCCGAGGTGACCAAGTAATCCAAGTTCACCTGGCGAATCCGATCGCGCGTATCCGCAGCCATTTGCTCAATCAATCCCCGATAGCCACCGCCCATCAAAATCGTCCACCAATCCTCCGGCGTCTGGATTTCATGCTTCCCGATCGACTCAATCACTTCCACCGAAGTCGCCCCGGCTGATTCCATCAAGGCTTTGAGCGAAGCAGGTTCGCTGATTCGATCCCACGGCCGATCGACCTTACACAAATCCGGTCGTTCGGCCTGCAACGTATCCCAGAAGACTTGACTAGCGGGTTCAAACACCGTTTTGCCCCAGGACGTAATCGCCAGTTGGCCCCCCGGTTTCACCATTCGCCACAGCTCCCGCAACGCCGCCGTCATATCCGGCAAAAAGAAAATCCCAAACACACAAACGATCGCGTCAAAACTCCCATCCGGCAAATCCAACGCCATACAGTCGTAATTCCGAAACGCAATATTGTCCAGGTGTTGCGCCTTCTCCCGTGCCAATCCCAACAACCCCTCCGACACATCCACGCCCAACACCGCACCCGTTGAACCCACCGCGATCGCCGCTGGAATTGCCGAAGCCCCCGTCCCGCAGCAGACATCCAACACCTGGTCACCCGGTTGCAAATTCATCTGGTCGATCGTCCGTTGGCCATAGCGACTCCAGAATGACAGGGGTGCCGCATCAAAGGTATCGGCAGCGGCATTGTAGGTCGCGATCGCGCGGGCGATCGCCTCGTCTTTGGGGTTAGTCAACGGTTTATATCCTTTCTGAGGAAGCATAATCGGGAATCGGTTGCTGGGTGACGATCGAGTACAGCACATCCAGATCGAGATCGGCCCCATTCGGCCAACCGATCGTCCCAATCTCCGGGTCAACCTGAACTGTCGCAAAGTAGTCCGGATCACGTAAGACCGCGAACACACCGGAAAATTCAATGATTTGGTTCAGGTCGATCGTCCCCTCCACAACGTCTTCAAATCGCAGCTGGAGTTGGTGTGGCTGAATCGCTTGGACGCTAACAATGTCTTTGAGCATGGTGTTACTCCAAAGGTTCGATTCACGAGACATCCACATCAAAAGCTAACTCAGTATGAGGATCGCATCAGCATCAGCCTTCGACGTGGACAGCGCCATAGCTGGTATAGCTATAGTTGATCTCTCACAGCAGATTCATCGGAACCATTCTTACTTTCATACCCAATCACATATGGATACGAAATTTTGACATGAGAACGAGAATAATCCGAAAATTCGATTTTCTCGTCAGGCTTGTCCCATTTATATCCAATTATCCCAACCTCCTGAAGATTCTTATTAATCTCCGGAACACCATATTTCTGCGCCAACCCTTTCAGAACAGACTTTGCATCAGCATCGCGGGAAAACAGATTAACTCGATGCAGTTTGCGATCTAAGAATAAGTAACAGGCGATAAAGTTCATACTACCGACCTTAAGGGACGATGAAAACTCAACCTGATAAATGGCATCAGGACTATTAGAATTGTTGATCGGACATTCGCTACCACTCTTGAGCGTAGTTGGTGCGGCCTTCTGTAAATCCGCTTTTGTCATCCCCCACTTGGTGAATTGCCAATTCGCTAAGGCTGGACGCGGGAACATACAGGTCGAAAGCGCGAGAATCGTAACCTTGAGGAAATTGTGTATCTTCATAAGAAGTCAAAGATAGAACTAATGAATTAGCCAATGACAAGCCATGCTGATCCATAACTTGAGCATTAACACAAACAAAGTATTCCCAGAAAACCATGCTCCTTTTCCCTTAACGCCCTTACAAGATCACCTAGCCTAAAGTGTCTGCTGTGCAGGGCTATTTCATTCTTATCTAGACAGTGATATGCTGGTTAACTAATCTGGCCTAAATCCGAGGGTTTCATGTCCCAACTTGCGATTGTCGAAGCCTTCTCCGATTTAGCTGATACCCGTCGGAGTGCGGGAAAACGCC
>JANOQX010000119.1:0-2394 GCA_031415035.1 Cyanobacteria bacterium VAR_4_metabat_243 | reverse complement strand
CCACCGACCAACTGAAAGAGCGGATTCTCCAATTCATTGCTTACTTTAATCGCACCATGGCCAAGCCCTTCAAATGGACTTATAAAGGCAAGCCGTTAGCGGCCTGAAATGGTGGACTTATTTAAGCCCTGGTCTACTAGTGCTCTTCTTTCCACCTCTTTGTCGCGGTAATAGCCTTCAAGTGGGCCAGAGACGGTAAAAAGGTCGGTCGGATGATGATTTTCACTTAAGTCTGCGGTGGGATTGGCCAAGGTTTGAGCCAGTTCTTCTGGTGTGCAGGTGAGTAGGAGTCTCAGCATTTCATTCGACGGCATTTCGGCTAGCTGTTCCGACAGGGCTTGCCGATCGTCCAACTTACCGTACCGGATGTCGAGGATTTGGCGAATTGTTGCTTGTCGATCGAATAGCGTGACGTCTTTGACAAATTCATCGATCATGATGTTCTCCGTTGGTCTGTGGATTGGAAGTGATGATGGTCTGAATCATTGCTTGGGTCGTTTGAAGGCGTTGAGTTGCAGTGGGCGCTGGCGGGCCGTATTGGGCAAGTAGTGCGTCAACGGTGCTGTGGTATTCATCGTAATCGTCAATTTCGTGCTCGAAGAAATTTCCATCGGCAAAACCATAGATTATGTGGTGAGAATCAATGTGATGAATGAAGGTCGGCAATGTCTGGTTTGCGATTTTTTCAGCGCAGATTTTATTACTGGAAATAGTTAGATGATGCCAGATTGCGCAAATGCAATACTCGATATCCTCGGCGCTGAGTTCATCGGCGATCGGGGGATGCGAATAATGTTGATCGAGGTTGAGGAATCGTTCATGGTCAATGATGCGGCTGAGGCGAAAGTCTGGATCACCCCGATAGTCTTGGATTTGGAGTCGGTAGGGTAAATCTTGGTCGTGCTTGCGGATGTGGAGCAAACAGGGAATAGTAAAGGTCTGCTTGCGGGCATCAAGGAGGCTAGCGCTAGGGCCGAAAAGGGCTTCGAGGGTGACGAATAATTTGGCTAGGGTAAGTCGATCGGGATTACCACGGTCATTCAACTCTAGTCGTAACATAATCATGTCATCGACGTTAATCCGAATACTCCGTTCCTCGAATTCATCGTTCTCCTGGTCGGACAACCGCCAGAGTTCGATCGGCAGGTGTTTGCCTGGGATGGCACAGTGGGGGCGAGCGGTGTGATTATCCATTCAGTGATGCAAATAATAGTCTTTACGTACTATATTGTATCGGAGGATTGAGTGCAAGATTGCTGGAAGATGATCCACATGCGGACTGCTGAAGATCGCGATCGCGGATTTATTGTCAGCAAAAATAATTTATGGAGTAGTGATTTAATCATGTTGAACCCCGATATTACCCCCCAGGAAGATTTGCGCTGTGCGTATTTCAGTTGGCAGATTGAGCAGATGGAGTTGCTGCATCCGGAGTTTCGGTTGGAGCTGGTGGATGGGCAGTTTTTGGTGGGTGGGACGATCGAGGGGAGTCGGTGGCTGCTGAAGGAAGCGCTGAAGGGGTGGGGTTTGGCAGCGGCGATCGGGTTTGCGCCGTTGGAGTCTTGGTGGCGGGCGTTGCAAGGGGCTTATGGGGTGGATTGTCAAACGTCGGAGGAATGGTTGATTTGGGCGGAGTCGTTGCCGTTGCCGGACGATCGACGGGAGCGGTGTCTGCCGTTGGGATCGCAGTATGGTGGAAAACATGAGTGGGTGTGCGATCAGCTGCGGCAAGCCTTGGGAATGGCGGTGAGCCAAAGTAATATGGGCAAATGTTTTGGGCCGCGTTATGGGATGTGGATCGGGGAGCAGGTTTTCACGCCAGACATTTTCATGTTGACGGATGTGCAACTGGCGGAGAACCCTTGTTACGATCGGTTTGTACGGGCGGCGGCGACATTGGTAGTGGAGGTGATGTTGCCGGAGTGGACGGCGATCGATGAAGATGTGCGATGGCAATATTATCAGCAGCATCGGGTACTGCATTACTGGACAGTTAATCCGCTGACGCAACAGGTGCGATTTTGGCGCTGGTCGATCGATGACTATGAGGAGCAGTTTGTGGATGCGGATGGGGGGTATCGGGGGTTAGATGGATTGACGTTTACGCCGGAGTTGTTGTGGCGCGATCGGGAGGATGGATATTCCCGTTTGCCGATTGTCGTGAGTGAATGCCGATCGCGGCGGTGGCAGTTGGCGGAGGTGGAGACGGCAGCAAGTTTGGGCTGGGGTGGAATGCCGTTGCTGCCGAGGGTGGATCTGTGGCCAATGGCGATTCGACCGGAGGAGTTTGTGGCTTGGTGTCCGGAGTGTAAGTTGGAGGGTGGGCCTTTGATTGGGGGACGATCGGGGACGCATAGCGCGATCGTCATGCTGTTGATGAGTTTGGGGTTGGTG